>NZ_JAIQXX010000049.1 GCF_021887715.1 Winogradskyella immobilis | reverse complement strand
AAAAAAAAAAAAATAGAATCCACAAAAAAACATAAGAAAAATCTGAATTTTTTATTTTTTAAAAAAATTACGGAAAAACCGTAATAATTTGTGAAATAAACTTTAAAATTTAACAATCTTATGTTTTGACAAGTGTTACTAAAAATTATTTTATAGTTAATTTAATCTTTGTGCATTTTAATTTATTCCATATTGTATTGCCCTTAATATAGGAGAAGTCTCAAAATGTATTTTGTTTCAATTATCTAACAACACAGTGATCTAACCCTTGAACTCTAGCTTCTGTTTAAGTGCAATATTTCTCATTTCTAAAAGCTTTGTTTATATCTGTAACAGATCCTTTTATTATTTGAGCATAAGTAGTATTAAAAAAGCTTAAAATTAAAAAAACAATACTACAACATATAAGTCTACAACTGTTTAACATTAACAAGATTTATTAATCATTTACTTAGTTGTTGTTTTTGCGATAGCGCTCTAAAATTTTATTATACTCTTCATCATCGTAATCAATATAAATTTCTATGCCACCTCTTGAGTATTCTACCCCTCTAGAAGACTCTGCAGGTCTATAACTAAACCCTCTAATTGCTCGCTTTTTATAAAAATCCTTATAGTCTTGCCAAGAGGTATATTTATTAGTTTTATTAAATGGATTTTCTAAGATATTATTTTTAAGGGTATTATTTTTAATACTTAATGCCTTAAATTTAATAAAACCATCTGCAGATTTAATTTCTAAAATCATGCCTGGTAAACCGTCATATTTCCAAGGGCCACCGACAGGCAAATCACTTGTAAACCAAGCTGTATAATCGCGCCCTCTAAAATTCATTGTGGCCTTTTGACAATTATAGCCAAGTAATTCTTTGGTTTCATCTTTAATTTCCCAATTAAAAATAGCGGATAATGAATCTACAACTGTATGACGGTTAGAGTATTTAAAAAACATTTTTTTAGTTTGGTAATCTTTATATGTTACACCCCAGTTTTCACCTGATGGAGTATAAGATATGCTTGCCTTACCTTTTTTTGTCTTATTTTCTATGACCTGAGGAGATGTATCAATCTCTGTTTTTAAATTAAATACTGATCTATTTAAATTAACAAATAGATTTAATGTATAATTTGAATTTTGCTGTTGTTCATCTAAAAAAGGATGAATAACTGTCTCTAAATATTCTATTTTATAAAAATTTATTTCATTGTTTTGTTGTGAAAAACTTGAAAAATTCAAAAAGATTAAAAAATATAGTGTGTATTGTTTTATCATAGTTTTTATTTTTTAAAAACAGCTTTAGATAGAAAACTAAAGCTGTTTTTTATAAATTGAGTTTTGCAAAATTGGTAGAAACCTTATTTAAAAGTCAATGTTATTAATTGCAGCTATTCTCATTACTCTATCAAAAGATTTAACCAAAAAAGAGCATTTGAATAACATCTTTGTGTTGCTTCTTCTTTTGTTTCACCAGTACCTATAGAATTCACTTTGTGATACTCCTTTGTAATTGTATTAAATGCTGTTGCATAACATGATACTTGCCAATAACCATCTTTTTCTGTTATTTCTAGTTGACAGTCACAATCCTCAGTAGGGTCTAGGATTTTAGTAGAATCTATAATTTCAATAGAATCTAAATTCTTTTCTGGATTTAAATCTTTTTTGACTAATGGATTTGAATTGTTAGCAAACAATGTTATACTAAATAACATTAAAAAAATAAATGATAATTTTTTCATGATTTTAAAATTTATGATTTATATATATAAATCGGTTAATAA
>NZ_JAIQXX010000048.1 GCF_021887715.1 Winogradskyella immobilis | reverse complement strand
TTCCATCCAATGTTTTCTCAGGTTGACAACCTAAAAACAGAATAAAAGTCAAAATTATATTCCAGAAGTTTAGTTTCATCAAATGTTGGCTAACGTGTTTGTATATGGTTTGTTGCGTGGTTTAAGCACTAAAGTTAGCAAATAAAAACCGAATAGAAAATCCGCGAGGATTTTCGTAAGTAGGCTAGAACTAGCAATAAATTATATACGGTGTTAGGGTACGTTATTTAATAGCTCAATTTGCGTTATAAATTCCTTTTCCACTTTTCTATTTCCAAACCAATGGTATGGACTTATTGCACCAAAAACATCTGTAGAATAGCTGTTTATAAGCAAATCGTTTTTTTGAAAAATAACCGTCAAATATTTTCCCCAATGAAATCCACTCCATTTATCAGCAACTAGTATAGTCTTATAATCTTTTCCTTCATCGATTACTTTCCAGTTTTTCAATTCAGATATTTTTCCGACATCTGATTTGTTTTTCGCTTTTGATATTCCAGTTAGGATTTTTAGTTTGCTAGTATTTAAAATTGAGTAGATTATTCCGCTAATTATAATTAAAGTAACTATTAATATTACAATAGGTGAAATTATTCTTTCGTGGTTTTTAAATTCATTAAGAATAAATGAGACTGATATTAAAATCACAGCAAAAAGAGTAATAAATTCAGTCAAATATTCAGATACTCTGTCGAATCCGTTTTTATGGAAAACGAGCTTTTTACGGTTCTTTGATTCTGGAATATCGATTGGAATTCTCATTTTCTTTAATGCACCCTAACGTCTCGTATATGAAAAGTAGCGCTGAAAATAAGCGATAACTTTTCGGATGAACACAAGCCGAATTTTTAAATTTCACTATTTATTTTTTTTATTGAAAATCGTCAAATTTAAAAATTTGGCGACTTTCCAAAAACGCTCAAATCCTTGTGTTAGCAATAACTTGCGCTATTTTTTATATACATTGTTGTCATTTCGTTTTTTCACGTAAGAGTAGGTTCGTTTGTAATTTTAATCCTTCATCATCTGATTTATTTAGTTCTATTACTCTTGCTTTAACCTCATTCTCAAACCATTCTTGATTATATCCTTTTATTTCGAAACGCGGATAACGCATTTGTAATATTGCATCAATTTGTCTTGGAATATCATTGCTAAAAATCGCCTCTTTTAACCCTATTAAAGGTGTCCAGCTTTTTTTACTATTATTCCACCATTCTTTTGCATTTACGATTATTGATTCTAATTCTTTAAACTTCTTTCTTTCAAAATTCACATCGTGTATTCCAGTCTCAATATAATTTGCATAATCTTTTTTGTGCAAATCCATCAGTTCTTTTTCAGTTATCACATTTTCTGAAAATCCGAAATGTTGTAAAGTCAGATTTTCCATCGCCCAACCTGCACGAATAGCAATCCAATCTAAATCGTAATCAACAACTCGTCCGTGTCCCCAAAATTCCGTTGCGCCAGGATAAATCAAATCTCCTGTATTTTGTAATTTCTTAAATGCTTTTGGATTTTCCATCAATCGTATCAAATCGGGAATGATTGGTTTTCCAATATTTAGTAAACTGTCTTTTGCTTTACTGACTTTATCCCATTCAGACGAAGTGAAGTCATTAATTAATCTAGGATAGTCAAAATCAGACGACTGAATAACGTCGTCTTGTAATTGGATTTTTTTGGCTTTACAACTTAATAAAGACGCAAAAATTAAAATGTAAAAAATATATTTCATAGGTAGTCTGTATTATACTGAAATAGGTTGACTCTTTTTTGATTATTATTTCGACGTTCAAAAGATTTTTTTCAGCCGTTTAGAAGGCAAAAAAATAGTTT
>NZ_JAIQXX010000047.1 GCF_021887715.1 Winogradskyella immobilis | reverse complement strand
AAGAACCCTTTAAATTCTTTCTTCCATTTTAGTTTGTCTTGTTCAGAGAGTAAATTGTTGTCCATAATTAAACCAAAAAGAGATATCTTTTTAGAGCTAAAATCTTCAGGAATAGTTTTGATCTCACAATTATTAATGTGTAAAAGGAGCAAAGCTTCCATATCAGAAAAAGCTATTGCCGACTTTACTCGAACCAAAGAATATTATAAAAAATATAATTCTGAGTTTTCAACCTACACAGATTTTAGGATAGTGTCTTAAGTATTCTCAAATTTCATTTTGTTTATTAAATCTTTGAAGTATTCTGGCCTCCAAATACTTAATACTTCTTCATCTTCAATAAACCTAAAAACATCTTCTTTAATGCTTTTAAAAGATACTGACTTGATTTTTGCATCCAATAGCTCAATAATTTGTTCATTAGTAATGCTATTGCCTTGCCAGTCATCTGTATCTTTTGCTCTAGCTAAGAAATGATATACATCCAAAGGAATTCCTTTTTTAATATACCATTCCAAGTCATACCAATCCCTTCCTTTGACTCTATTCTTCCATCTTCTAAATAGCAAGGCGTGCATTTTACCTGCAAACAAACTTGGTTTGGCAAAACATTTCACATAAAAAGAAAATGGTCGGAGTAATAACTTTTCTTCAGTTTGGAAATTTAATGGAGGTTGTCGGTCAACTTCTATTTTAATTTTTAAGGTTTTATTTGAACGTACCCCAGTTTCTTTGATGATATCTTCGAGTACAATTTCTTGCCATATTGTTTCGGTTTTTAGAAAAGCAGAATCAATAGCTGTTTGTTTTGTTTTTTTCTTTTCCTTAATACTAACGGTCAGTCCTAATGATTTAAATTCATCCAGGATAACTTTGAAATATGGTTCAATTGAAAAATTAGAATCAGGTTTAAGTAAGGAAAAATCTAGGTCTTCGGAATATCTATTCAATCCATAAAATATTCTCAAAGCGGTTCCTCCATAAAAAGCCGCCTTCTCAAAAAAATCAGTTCTAGATAAAGCTGCTAGAGTAATTTCTTGCATTATTTCTCGCAATGCAGATAAGATTTGTTCTTCATTTTGAGGGTTATATTCCTCTATCCACTCTTTTATCATAATTCTATAAGCGTTTTAATGAGCATTTTTAGGCTACTTTTTTTAGGAGCATTTTCAATCCATAATTCCATGATTTTCGTATCTAATGTTTTTAATACTTCACTATCCATACGAAGATCTTCTATTAAAAATTCTTGTGTTTGTTTTATGCTTCTAAGGTTAATTTTCGGGGTTAGTACAATTTTGTCACATAAAGCTTTTTCACGTGAAGCAATTAATAGTGTCTGCTTAGATGAATATTCTATTTTTTTCATTCCATATGAATAATAAGGAATCTTTAATTGATGGTAACTAAATCGTCCAACTTGAGTCTTATAAAGTTTTGAAGTTTTTATGGTTACCGAACTTATTTCATAAACTCTTTCTGGTATCATATTCCAATAAGACAATGCAGATTCTAATGACACATAACTTGGTCCTCTAAGGTGATTAGCTATTAGGAATGGTTCAGGTGATGGCAAATCAATTTTAGGCCCAATTATATATAACCCTCTTCTAATAGAAATAAGCTCTTTGCTTTTAAGTAACTCACTAATTTTATCATTTGGACGCTGATAATCATTAAGTAATTCTAAAATTAAATGCCTAGATATTGGAGCTTCAGAATATTCCTTTATTTTTTTTCTAAAATCCATATTGTTAAAATATCACAATTTAATCGGAATATTTCCGATTAACTAATTCAAAAATAACAATTATATGTTAAAAAACAAACACAAAATCGGAATATTTCCGATTATATATGCAAAATATTACAGTGATTTATACGAGATGCTTTTACAATAAGTTGTACCATTTATGGATGACTAGTCCTAATACAGACATTATCTCTTTAAAATTAATTTTATACATTTTTTTAGCTATTATTAAACCATCAATTGAATTAAAATTGTTGATACGTTTATAATAATCAATTGATAATTCTTAAGCTTCTACACCAAAAGCATTTTTAAAATAAATCATCCCTTATAAGGAATTTTAAAAGTTTATTCCATAGATATAATAAAGAACCCTTTAAATTCTTTCTTCCATTTTAGTTTGTCTTGTTCAGAGAGTAAA
>NZ_JAIQXX010000046.1 GCF_021887715.1 Winogradskyella immobilis | reverse complement strand
AAACTATTTTTTTGCCTTCTAAACGGCTGAAAAAAATCTTTTGAACGTCGAAATAATAATCAAAAAAGAGTCAACCTATTTCAGTATAATACAGAATGACGAACTTAACCAGAAGAAAATTTATTAAAAGAGGAATTTTAGCCTCAATTGGATTAGTTCTTTTGGACTCACTTTGGTTTGAGAAATATGTAATTGACTGGAATTACTTTGATATCTCAAAATCGGAAAAAGACAAAATAAAAATCATTCAAATTTCGGATTTACATTTTGACCAATTAAGATACTTTCACAAATCTATTGCAAAAAAAATCAACTCAATAAAACCTGATTTAATATTTATAACTGGAGATTCTGTTGATAAAACAGAAAAAATAAAACCTCTGAATGAATTCCTTGAATTAATTGATAATTCAATTAGAAAGTATGCGATAACTGGAAATTGGGAATATTGGGGAAATGTAAATCTGACAGAACTTAAAAGTATTTATTCTAAAAATAATTGCAAATTATTGATAAACGAGAATAGAACAATTTCAATTAAAAATAGAGAAATCTCAATAATCGGAATTGACGATTTTGTTGGCGGAAACGCTGACTTTGGAAAAGCAGTTGAAAATCTAAAAGAAACTGAAACCAATATTGTTTTATCACATTGTCCTGAACACAGAGATATAATAACAAAACAAAAAGGAAATCTAAATATTGATTTAGTACTTTCTGGACATACTCACGGAGGACAAATTACATTTTTAGGAATTGTTCCTTTCAAACCTCAAGGAAGTGGAAAATATTTAAAAGGTTGGTATAAAGAATCCGAACCGAAAATGTACATATCAAAAGGAATAGGAACAAGTATTTTACCAATCCGATTTGGAGCAAGAGCGGAAATGGTAGAAATGGAAATATAAAAACTACTGGCAACACCGTGTATAATTAATTGCTTTGGTCATTGCTCATTTGGAAAATTCCTAAGGAATTTTCTCGCGTTCGTTTTTGTTTACTAAATTAGTTGCTGAAACACGCAACTAACCATACACGAACACGTTGTGGTTAATACGAGAAACGAACTTTCCTGAAATAGGTTGACTAAAAATTAGTCATTTAATTATAGTCACTTATGAAACCACAAAAAGAACACTGGCGAAAAAAAAGCTACCAAAAAGTAACTCTGGAAACCAAACTTTTAGTCGTTGACCAAATCTTAAACGGTCAGACATCCACAAATTTTGCTTCCAAAAAATATGATGTTCCTAGAACCACCATTACCTATTGGTTAAGAAAATACAGTACTTTAGTACAACAAAATACAGGTATGAGTAAAAACGATGAAATCAAGAAACTAAAGGAACGTATTGAAGAACTCGAGTTTGTAAAAGACTTTCAGCAAGATATCATTGCTGATATGGAACTCATTACTGGTGTCGATATGTCAAAAAAGTCCTTGCCCAAAACATTAGCAAAAGAGATAGAGAAAAAGAAGAAAAACCGTATAAAAGAAAATGGCTCTATCAGTGTTTTGGGATCTCTAAACAAGCCTTCTATAAAAGACTCAAAACACAACAAAAACAGCTAATAGACCAACAAAAACTAATCAAAATGGTAAAGGACTATCGTAAAAAAGTAGGCTCTAAAACTGGTGGAATAAAACTGCATAATGAACTTAAACAAAATTGCATAAAAGCCAATATCAAAATAGGAAGAGACAAGTTTTATCGCTTTTTGAGGCATAATAATTTACTGGTTCCTAAACGCAAAAACTACCTCACAACTACAAACTCTAATCACATGTACAAAAAATATAAAAACCTCGTAAAAAACAAAGTCCCTAATCGACCAGAACAGCTTTGGGTAAGCGATATCACATACATTAAAACTGAAAATGGTCATAATTACCTCGCATTAGTCACAGACGCCTATTCCAAACAAATAATGGGGTATAAACTCGATAACCATATGAGAACATCGCTTTGCACAGATGCACTCGCCATGGCTATTAAAAATAGAGAATATCCTAAACTGCCACTCATTCATCATTCGGACAGAGGTTTTCAATACTGCAATCCTAAATACACAACTTTTGCTGAAACAAACGGTATAACAATGAGTATGACCGAACAATACGACCCTTATGAAAATGCTCTGGCTGAACGTATTAACAGAACTCTTAAATACGAATACGGACTAAAACAAACCATTAAAAACACAGATATAGCTCAACAAATGACCGAGCAAGCTGTATATATCTATAACAATTTAAGAACTCATTTTAGCCTGGACCTCAGAAAACCAGCCGAAGTCCATTTGAATCCCAACATCAAATACAAATCTTATCGAAAAAATAATGTAAATTTACCTGAACTAACAATTTAATATCGAACCTAGTTCAAACTATTTTTTTGCCTTCTAAACGGCTGAAAAAAATCTTTTGAACGTCGAAATAATAATCAAAAAAGAGTCAACCTATTTCAGT
>NZ_JAIQXX010000045.1 GCF_021887715.1 Winogradskyella immobilis | reverse complement strand
TTCCATCCAATGTTTTCTCAGGTTGACAACCTAAAAACAGAATAAAAGTCAAAATTATATTCCAGAAGTTTAGTTTCATCAAATGTTGGCTAACGGCTTCGGCTAAGGTTAGTACGGGATTAAATTAGCATTTAATTTCGGATTAAGCGATTAGCCAAAACTTTTTATTTTGTTTTATCTTTTTCTGTTCTAAAGCCAAATCAAAAGATTTGGCGGACTTTATAAAAATACACTAAACTTTCGATTAAGCACCAAAGCCCGTATTAATTTTAGCCATTGTTGGCATTTCGTTGTTTTAAGGTCCATAATCATATATTTCAGTGAACCATTCGGCATTATGTCTCCAATTCCAATATTCTTCACAATTCACAGTGTCAGTTTCAATAAGGCTTATCAGTTTTATGAAATCATTATCCTCTCTTTCAAATTCTCCAATTACTAATTCATTTTCATAACGGATTAGATTGTTCGCTGAAGAATACAAACCGATACTTTTTAAATATTTATAATAATCAATCAGTTTATTTTTTATCGTCAAGGAATCACTTTCTTTAAGGATTACCTCAAATTCAAGAAGTCCTTTAATGGTAGAGTCTGAATTCCAATTCAATTTTTCTGAACTTGCATTGGATGCATATGTATTCTTGATATCAGTCAATATTTGCAAAACAACTGATTCGTTTTTGTCAGATTTTCTGCGATTCCAAAATTCCAAGTAGTATTTGTCAATTCCAGTAGTATCAGAATACGATTGAATAAGGCTATTTGTGATTTGATTTAGAGACTTATTTGCCCAAGAAGTTTCCGCCCAATGATCGGTAAATAAAGGTTTATTAAATTCTTCTTCGGAAATGAACCTTTTAAGTCCAATTTGTCTTAATGAAGCATAAACTTTTTTTAAATTTTCTGGTTTTCTAACCCAGTAATTTTTTGAATAAGCTCCAAATTGTCGGAAATCGACAATAGTTTTCAAGTAATCAAAGTTTGCTTGTCTTTTTATGTCAGTCAGAAAATCATAGTGCTTTTCAGGCAATCCTTTTTTACAGGTTTCTTTTTCGGATTCACACCCGAATAAAAGTCCAATAAATATGATTGCTAAAAGTTTCTTCATAATGAATGCCAACGTTGATGTGTATGGTTAGTTGCGTGTTTAAGCAACTAATTTAGCAAATAAATCACAGATAGAATATTCCGAAGGAATGTTCGTAAGTCGGCAGTGACCTAGCAATTAATTATACACGGTGTTGTAAAACGTAATTTATCCATTTTTTTTGCAATATTCCAATAAGTCAGAACCTATATCGTTCAACTTATAAAATGCTTGAGACCTTTCTCTTCTTTGAAATTCTATTAAATTTAATTCAATGAATGTTGTATTGAAAAATTCGTTTTTACTTGTTGTCATATCGTTTTCTTCAAAGTTTGCAATAAAATGATGCGTTAATTCATTCTTCTCTAAATACAAAAACAATGCTTTAATAAGCGAACTACTTTTAGGTACAGAATTACTTAAATCAGATTTCACCTTATTAAAATTGTCTAAAAGTTCGCTATTCTCTTTTCTTTTATTATTGAAAAGGTCAGTCAATTCAGAGTATTCTTCTTTACTAACCATAAGGTTCGTGTTTTTTAATATTTTCTCCGTAATTGTATCTCCAAGTCTTTTAAAGAATAACTTTATAAGAACAGTAAATCTGTTTAATAAAGTTCCAATCGCAACAGCAAGTAAAGTAAGTCCAATTATTTTAATTATGTATGTTGTATTTCCATTTTCAGAGATATACTTTTCCAATATTTGGATTTTATCTAACCTGTTTTCTGTTTTATCAAAATTGAATAAAGAATAAATTAGTTTCCAATTATCAAACGCGATAAGTATGATTAAAACTCCCCAAAATGGACTTTTAATTCTTTCTATCAATGTTTCTTTTATAGTACTGAGTATTTTCATTATGTTTTACAACGTTGATGTGTATGGTTAGTTGCGTGGTTAGGTAACTAATTTAGCAAATAAATCACAGATAGAATATTCCGAAGGAATGTTCGTAAGTCGGCAGTGAACCAAGCAATTAATTATACACGGTGTTACCATACGTTTTTTATTCCACTTTTATTTATTCGGTCAGATTTTTATTCCGCACTACAATCGTTCCAGCCCATAAATCTCCGACTCTTTGATTCAAATCGGTATTATTAATTGTTATAATTCCAACTAATCCAAAAAAGAACATATCGATAGGGTCTACTAAATGTCTTTTAAAAGATTCGCCGAAAGTCAAATTCCGATTTATTCCGCTTTTTGGTATTGCTTTTAGTCCAACTAATGAATTTCCGACTGTTGCTCCAATCCCCATTTCAAGTCCAACTGTCATAATTCCCCAAAATATCATTGGTATAAATGCTAATAATCCGGTTACCGAATATTCACCATCGGCATTGGGTTCACCAAAAGCGAAAATAAACACTAAAGTGAAAGTATAGATTAGCAGATAATCTATAAATCCAGCTAGAAATCTTTTTCCAGTATTTGGTTCCGTTCTAATATTCTGCATAGTTTATGTTTAATGTATGGTAACGTGCTTGTACATAAAAAGTTGCGTTTTAAAGTTAGCGGCAATTTTCCGCAGGAAAATTCCGTATTTAAAAAGGCAACAATTTTAATGCA
>NZ_JAIQXX010000044.1 GCF_021887715.1 Winogradskyella immobilis | reverse complement strand
CACCAATCAAAAAGAAAGTATAGCTCCCAAAGCTTCCAACTGTATGTAAAAGCATTGTTGTTGATTGTGGGTTATCGAAATCACCTGGGAATATTCCAGAAATTGTCATAAAAACGCCACTAAGTAACAATCCATAGAAAGGTAATTTACTAGATTTTTTAATCGCTATATTTTTATATAAACCAAAAGAAAATACTGAAATTAATAAACCTGTGAGAATGTAACCAAAAAAATTCCAAACCCATTTGTTTGGTGCGTCTAACGAACCAAGTTCACTTACCCCTTTTGTTAAAAAACTATATTCAGGTCTTTGGTTAGCCATAATAAAATAAGTAAACCAAAATAATATTGGTGCTAAAAAACCGATTACTGCATATTGTTTACTCTTCATTAATTCCTTTGATTATTCTTATTTAGCTAAATTAAGAAACAACGAGATTGGTCAATTTGATATAGATCAAAAAACATCTTTTTCGGCACGCACTCTGCTTAGAGTTTCCTGTGTCATTCCCAAATGCGATGCGAGCATACCAAGTGACACCCTTGATAACTTATTTTTTGAAGCTTTATAGAAAAATTGGTATCTCTCTTTAGCGGTATGAAACTGCATTGATATAATTCTTTCAGATTGTTTAACGAAATAATTAGAAATAAGGATTCTTCCAAAGCGTTCCATCTCTGGGAAATCTTGAAAGCATTTTTCAAGTTCTAAAATATTAATAGCAATCAATTCTGATTGTTCTAAGGTTTCAATGTAGCAGTTATCAGGTACATTTTTCATAAAACTATATATGGAAGTTATCCATTCGTTTTCTGCTGAGAAATTATCAGTAATTTCCTTTTCATTCTTTTTGTAGAAGATTCGTAAAAGCCCCGATTTTATAAAATAAGTATTTTCACAAATTCTGTTTGGTTTATGAAGAAATTTCCCTTTTTCAATTACTGTAGTTGATGAAATTTCTTGTAATCGTTTTGCCAAATCATCTGAGACAGGAATAACATTTTTTATATGCTCGATTAGAGTTTCTATCATTTATAGATTGTTTTTTGCTATAGAGGGAAACAGTCTCAGTTAAAGTACTAAAATAGTAAAAAGGGATAAAGCTAGAAGTATTTAAATTATATTGTAATTATTAAAATCAAGTAATTAATTACGCAACAGTTATTTGTGAAGTGTTTTGTTTTCAAATAATGATTTTTTTTTAGCTACTCTAAATCTTTAATCATTTTATAAAGTTTATTCTTATTACTTTCAATTTTCATTTTTTCACTAATTAATTCTGAATTTTTTTTATAAGATTTATTGCTAATTAAATCTAACAATTTGTTTTCAAAGTTCTGTTCATTAAGTTTCTTTATAGGTATGCCACTAGGTCCAAGATTTAAAGTTGATATGGTTTTTTTCCAGAAAAATTGATCTAAGATGTGAGGAACAATTAAACTGGGGCATGCATATCTTAATGCAGTATGCGTAGTTCCAGATCCGCCATGATGAACAGCTGCATAAATCTTGGGAAATATCCAATCATAAGGTATATTACTTACAAAGTGAATATTCTCAAGAGGCTTGTCAATTTTTTCCAATCCTCCCCATGATGTATTGATAATGGCTGGTATATTGTTTTTTTTCAATACGTCAATTATAATACGGGTCTTTTCTTTGGGGTCTGAATTGGTCATACTCCCAAAAGAGATAAAAACAATCTTTTCATGATTTTTGAGAAACTTCAATAATAGATCATCAGGACACCAACTTGTTGTTTTATCTCTTTCATAATAGCCTACGATCTGAGCGGGAAGAGGCCAGTATTCAGGTCTAGAAAATAATGAAGAAGAAATAGTGTATAATGTTTTTTCTTTTTGAAGCATGATCCTCTTAATTGAGGAAAAAGAGATTTTTAATTTAGGATAGTCTTTACTATATTTTTTTGAAACCTTCTTTAATATTATTGCTTTCATACTATTTGATAACCAAAAACTCAGTGTATTTAATGTTTTTCCATAATTTCCTAAAATGGTAAGATGCCTAATTGTGTGTGCTGTACCAGGAATAGGGCTTACCATAATAGATTTACCTGGATTAGCCATTCCCCAGATAAGGCTATAATTGCATTTTGGGTGATATATAACTCTATCAGGTTTCTCTTCCTGTTGGATGTTATGTTGCAATGACAAAAAACTTTTTGAGAGCTTTATACCAACTCTTGCCATTTTTAAAAGAAATTTTATTCTAGTAAGAATAGAACCATGTCCACCCATAAACATTTTAGCATCTTTACTGTCTAACATATCTAGAAATTCTCTGCTAAATCCTCTGAAAGGAATTCCCATATCTTCTACAATCTCACGAAACTGTTCTGGAAAAACACAAATCACATCCCAACCTTTTTCTTTTAAAAGTTGAGAAATTGCTAAAAAGGGTTCTATATCTCCTCTTGTACCAATCGAAAATAATATTGCTTTCATTATGAAAAATTATTTTTATTATATACTTGCAGTAAAGATTTTATATGAGTAGTAGCTAATTTCTACTCACAAATCTCTCGTTTAATCACTTAAACCGTTATTATCTATAATTATCTGATAACAGCTATAATAGAGACGTAGAATATATAAAAAGGTTCAATTTGTTTTTTAATTTTTGCTTTTTAGCATTAGGAAGACTTAATAATAATTGTTACGTAAGTAAATATTAAAGTCGGTATTTTAACGGACTCCCAATAGGTAGATTTTTTTATCAGTTTTGGATAAGTAAAAGCACCAATCAAAAAGAAAGTATAGCTCCCAAAGCTTCCAACTGTATGTAAAAGCATTGTTGTTGATTGTGGGTT
>NZ_JAIQXX010000043.1 GCF_021887715.1 Winogradskyella immobilis | reverse complement strand
TATTCTCTGCACTTACTGGAGATGTAGATACAAGTGGTACATGGACGGTGTCTTCTGGTAATGCAACTATAGTTAATGGTAGTTTCTTTAATCCAACTGATGTTGCTAATAACGATGGGGATAACAACCCTTTAACATTCAATGATGAAGATTTAGGTGATTATGTATTCACTTATACTGTAGAAGGTGACTGTGCAACTAGTGTTGATGTTATTATTACATTAAATGATGATTGTATTGTATTACCTTGTAATCTGTCTGATGTTGAAATCTCAAGAACAATAACACCTAATGGTGATCAATACAATCAATTCTTTGAAGTGACTGGTATAGAAGGTTGTGGATTTGAAATTAATGTGCAAATCTTTAACCGTTGGGGTGCTGAAGTCTTTGAAAGCAATAACTATCAAAACGATTGGAGCGGTCAAGCACCAAGTGGATCTGTAGGTAATTCTAATTTCTTACCTACTGGAACATACTATTATATTATTAATCTAAGAGGCAGTGGATTTGCCCCTATCAATGGGCCAATCTATATCGCAACTAATGAATAAAAAGTAAAAACTGATACCTATGAAGTTAAATAAAATTTACATTGTCGCATTTATGGTACTGACCAGTTCAGTAACCTTTGCTCAACAGCTTCCGCAGTTTACCCAATTTATGTTTAATACCATATCTATTAATCCTGCATATGCCGGTAGTAGAGGGACATTTAGTGCGGTAGGTTTACATAGAAGCCAATGGGTTGGACTTGAAGGTGGGCCTCAAACGCAAACACTATCTCTGCACACTCCGCTTAAAAACGAAAAAGTAGGGATAGGATTCTCTTTCATTAATGATGAATTAGGGTTTGAGAATTTCTCATATTTATATGGAGACTTCTCATACACCATTCAAACTGGTGAGAACTCTAAATTAGCCTTTGGTTTAAAAGCTGGATTTACTAGTTATACATTAGATAGTGATTTTCAAGCTGCTGAAGCTCAAGATCCTGTGATTTTTGGGTTCCAAGACCGTTGGAAACCTAACTTTGGTCTTGGGCTATATTGGCATAGCGAGCGTTGGTATGTAGGTCTTTCTAGTCCTAGAATATTACGTTCTGATTTTAGTGGTGAAGGTGATTTTGAAGAACTAGAGCGTTTAAGTTATTATGGAACTGCAGGCTATGTATTCGATATTAGCCCAAACACTAAGTTTAAACCTTCAGTGCTTTTAAAAGCTACTAATGGAGCGCCTATATCTTTTGATATCTCTGCCAATTTCTTATTTTTAGATAAGTTTTGGTTAGGTGGTAGTTACCGTATTAATCGTCAAGCAGCATCGCTTGGTGGTATTGCTGATTTCCAAGTCTCTAAACAATTAAGGGTTGGTTACGCTTACGAATATCCTTTATCGGATATACGTTTTGCAACTACAGGAACACACGAAGTCTTACTTATATTTGAGGTCTTTAAAAGCACAAGAATTAAATCACCTAGATACTTCTAATAAAGCAAACTATTATGAAAACAAGATTACTACTTTTATTCTTTACTCTGTGCTTTTCGTCAAACTTTGCACAAAAGAAGTTAGCCGATAAGTTCTTTAAAAACTATGGATATATTAAAGCCATTGAACTCTATGAATTAGCAGTGCAAAAAGGCGATAGCTCTCAACATGTCTTAACAAGGCTTGGAGATGCTTATTACAATAATGGTAAAACTGAAAAATCTGCCTATTGGTATCAATTAGCTGTAGATAAATATAGTGACAAGTTAGATTCTGAATACATTTACAAGTATATACAGTCGCTTGTTAGTGTTAAACGCTATGATGATGCTACTCAGTGGGCAAGTACACTTAAAGCTAAACAAGATGCTGATCAGAGTATGGAAAAGTTCATTCATGATGATTTTGATGTCTATAAAATTTCACCTGAAGTTGATGAGCGTCTTATCATTAAACTCAATAATTTAGATATCAATTCTAAATATTCAGACTTTGGTGCTTATGTCAATAGACAAACCATGTACTTTGCCTCTGCTAGAGATGCCAGTAATGAGTTATACGATTGGAACCAAGAGCCGTTTTTAGATATCTACCAATCTTCGATCAAACGAAATGGTAAAAATGTAAGTTTTTCTAATGCTCAAAAGATTAGTGCTAGTAAGATTAATACAGATTATCACGAATCTTCTGTAGCAATTACTAATGACGGTAATACTATTTACTTTACTAGAGATAATGTCACTAAACGCAACCGTTTAGAATATGATAGAAAAGGGACAACCCATTTAAAGATTTATAAAGCAACTTTAATTGATAATACTTGGAAAGATATTATTGAGTTGCCTTTTAATGATGAAGTTTTTAGTACTGCTTTCCCTACTCTAAGTCCTGACAACAAACAATTGTACTTCTCGTCGGATCGTGAAGGTGGGTTTGGTGCATCGGATTTATATGTGGTTGACATTAATGATGATGGCACGTATTCAACACCTAGGAATCTTGGGGAAAATGTAAATACTGCTGGTCGTGAATCTTTCCCGTCTATTAGTAAAGATGGTACCTTATACTACTCCTCTGATGGATTATTAAATTTTGGACTTTTAGATATTTACAAATCTAATATCCTTAATGATTCTGAAGCTAAAAGTGAAAACTTAGGCGAGCCTTATAATTCTGGTTATGATGACTTTGCCTATATCTTTAATTCTGATACTAAAGAAGGCTATCTTTCGT
Source organism: Winogradskyella immobilis (assembly GCF_021887715.1). Taxonomy (GTDB): domain Bacteria; phylum Bacteroidota; class Bacteroidia; order Flavobacteriales; family Flavobacteriaceae; genus Winogradskyella; species Winogradskyella immobilis. The sequence goes on along the minus strand of NZ_JAIQXX010000043.1, from coordinate 542 downwards.
CTAACAGAGAAGGCGGTAAAGGTAGTGATGATATCTATGGGTTTAATGCTTATTTATGTGAGCAAGTTGTTGAAGGTGTTGCTAGAGATAAAAGAACTAATGAAGTATTACCTGATGTAACAGTACGTCTTATTGATAAAGATGGTAAAGTCTTGCAAGAAAAAACTACGGATAGCCAAGGTGCTTATAGATTTGAAGGAGTACTTTGTGAAAGCACTTTTACCGTCGTTGGTAGTAAACAAGATTATAAAGACGATCAAAAAACAGTACAAACTACAGATGAAAATGAAAAGTCTAATGTAGAAGATCTTTCGTTAGAACCGCTTATTATTGACAATCAAATCGTAATCAACCCTATTTTCTTTGACTTTGATAAAGCAAACATTAGAACGGATGCTGAGTATGAACTCGAAAATATTGTAGATGTGATGCGTAAACACCCAAATATGGTTATTAAAATTGAATCGCATACCGATAGCCGTGGTCGTGATAAATACAATATGAAATTATCTGATAGACGTGCTAAATCTACTAGAGATTAT
>NZ_JAIQXX010000042.1 GCF_021887715.1 Winogradskyella immobilis | reverse complement strand
TACCATTAAGTTTCTTTTCATTCTGACAAGAGGTCAAAATTAAAGTCAAAATTATTATGTTTAGCAGTTTTCTCAAATGTGTGGTAACGGTCTCGTATAAGAATAGTTGCGGTTTTGTGTGCGAGGATTTTCCGAAGGAAAATCAGACGTAACAAAATTTCAACTACCTTTGTTTAAGCACTAATGTAGCAATTATTTTTATACATTGTTGTGTGGCGTTATTTTTTTAATTCAGTTGTAAATATTGTGTACATTAATGAAATTGCCTCTTTTGCGTCATCTTTCATAATTTCAAAAGGTTGTCTGTATTTTTTATTTGATTTTAATTCAGATACCATTCTTTGGGATAAATTAAATTCGTGTTCAGTCGGTTTTACGTGAGAAAAAGGATTTCTTCTTTTTCTTAAAATATCGATTCTTTCAGTCAGATATTCGTGTAAAATATTATTCTTTTTCGCGTGAGTTAGAATTGCTTTTAGTCCTCTTTTTCCAATATTTTCCAATCCTAAAGATTGATAATGAAGTTGAAGTTTTCTTTCAATAAAAGCTTGGGAAAGTAAAATAGTTGAAATAAATTCTCCGTTAACAAATGCCATTTTCGCTTCTCCGAAAACATATACAGTTTCTGGGTCAGCTAAAATTCCGAATTCATTCGGGATTATTTTATTGAGAAATTTCAGTCGTTCAAGTCTTTCCTCAAATGTTTCTTTATCATATCTTTCAAGTGAACTTTCTAAACGAGATTTTCGTTTTTTCTTCTTAACGGATTCTCCAAATAAGTTTTTTTCTGATTTTTCCGCCATTCTTTTAGATTTGAGTGGTTAATGACACACAACGGTCTTGTATATGGCTCGTAGCGTGCAAATTAGCGATAACTATTCGGTTAAGCACGAGCCGAATTTTTTAATTTTCTTATTACTTTTTCTTTTCAATAAGCCAAATTAAAAAATTTGGCGGACTTGCAAATATGCCTTAACTTCGATTAAGCAACTAATTAGCTATGAGCTATATACGGTGTTGTGCTTAGTGCTTTCTCTAGCTTAATTCGATTCTTTAATTTCAAAGTAACATCTCTCACACACTAATTTTATTTTAGCGAACTCCATAGATTCGTCATTCCAACCATCTGTTTTAAGCCGCATTTTTTCGCATTCAGAACACCAAGCTTGGAAATCATCTTCTTCGTCCAATTCCATTCCACGATGAGTCTCAAAAGCTTCTTCAAATCCAGTTTTTTGTTCCGTATTCAAATGTTGGCAAATGAATGCTTTTCTTATTTTTCCGTGAACACTACATTCGATTAATTCACTCTCAATTATTTCGACTTCTTCTTTTGTTATTTGTTCAGTCAGAAGAAAGTACTTTTCTAAATGGTCAGAAATGACTCGGTAAGTCCCAATTCCGCCAATTATATCAAAAGCAATTGATGTTAATTCCCAACCTGTATATTTATCTCCGTCAAAATGAGAGTTGGTCAGTTTTTCATAATTTTTCTTTTCTCCGAACTCCTTAATTTTTAAAGTTCTAAATTTTCTCGGTTCTACAGAATCTTCGTTTGCCCAAGCCCACATCCAACTATTTGTATTCAGCGAGAACGTTCCAACGGGAATGTATTTGAAATAGATTTCTTTGTCGTCACTGTATAACCTTAATGTTTCGCTCGATTGATTATAAAACCAATTTTCATAATTATCAGTATCATAATTCTTTCTGAAATTACTTTGAAACCCAGTCAGTTTTTGACAAATTTTATCAGCGTATTTTTCGTATTTCAGAGGTCTAAATATCAATTCAGTTAGTTTTTTTGCATTAAGCACAACGGTTTTGTATATGATATGTTGCGTGGTTTAGCACGTAATTTAGCAAATAAAAACCGAATAGAAAATCCGCGAGGATTTTCGTAAGTAGGCTAGTACTAGCAATGGATTATATACGTTGTTACCTGTTGGCTTTTTTCTCAAATTCCTTTATTAATTTACTTTTATATTCGTCATAATCTTTACTCGTAGAAACCATAAATTCTCCTTCTCCAATTCTCCAAGTTTTAAACTTATAATTCCTTCCATTTAGTTCAAATTCAGAGTCTGTTAATTTGATAAACATTTTTTGATTTTCATTCGAGTTATATAATTCTCCATTAAAAGATTTAAAGTCCGTTTTTGGTAAACTCTCGTTTATCTGTGACGAAGTTAGTATAATTCCATTTTCAGGAACTTGTATTTTTTTGCTCAAAGTAAATACATTTATTCCGAGTTCATTTGCGTTTTCAACATCGTAAATAACGGTAACATACTTTTCAGTGAAATTTTCAGGTAATTCAAATATTATTGGTCTATTTTGGTATCGATACCAACCAATAAAAAGTATTACAATTCCACTTTCGATTAGAATTACTTTCTTCCAGTTTTTCACAAACTTTTTGAGTAAAAAGTCAACTATTAAAAGTCCAATTGCAAATCCAATTAAAGCAAACGCAATTAATAATCCCCAACCTTGTCCATCCGATTCGCTTAAGAAAATTTTTATTGCCCAAATGATTGAAAAAATCATTAAAATCAATAATGGCGTTATTTTACGTAGGATTTTCATCAGCTTGCAGGTAACGGCTTCGGCTATGATTAGTACGGGAATAAATAAGCGATTAATTTCCGATTAAGCACTTAGCCAAAACTTTTTATTTTGTTTTAATTTTTTCATTTTTAAAGCCAAATCAAAAAGATTTGGCGGACTCTATAAAAATACACTAAACTTTGGATTAAATACCAAACCCCGTATTAATTATAGCCATTGTTGTGCCCAGTTTTTATTTTCCACATATTTATCGACAATTCCGTTAATCCAAGCAAAATCATTGAGTTCTTTCAGTTTGTTTGTTAATTCAATCGGTATGTTTTGAATTCCAATTAATGTTCCTGCAATCTGACCAGCTATAGAACAATTAGTGTCTGTATCTCCTCCAAGTTCTATAATCTGTTTATACATATCAGTCAATCCAATTTCATTTACTTTACTTGCAAAGGCAATAGCTAAAGGAATTGAATTGACTACATATCCATCATTTCCAAGTTCTCCCACTTGTTTCAAATCACATTTTAGATTGTCTATTTCAATTAGTCTATCTCTAACTCGAGTGTCAGGTAGTTGGTCTGTTATTATTTTTATAAGATTCTCTTTACCTGTCCAAGTTTCATTTAATATCGATTGGATAGCAATAATAACACTTAAAGCACCAATATATGCTTCGTCATTTTGATGAGTAATGTTACAAACGTCTTTTATTAAATCTCTTGTGATATTTGTTTCAAATCCTAAAGGTGCAATTCTCATTGCTGAACCATTTCCAGCTCCATATTCTCCTTTTCTTCCAACTAAGCTCCAATGTCCTCCAACTTCTAATTCTTGTAAAGCTTTTAATGTACTTGCACCAATTCCTGTTATTTTTCGAGACTTAAAATATTCCAAATACTTTTCTGCAAATACTTCTGCATTCAACGATTCATTTTCGATAATCGCCTCACAAGTTGCTAAAGTTAGTTGCGTATCGTCAGTTATTCTCCATTTTGGGATTTTTACTTTTGGTTTTCCAAAAAGATAATATGTGTTTTCAGAATTATCTTCTTTAGTAATATTTTCGTAAGAACTTCCATAAGCATCTCCAATTGCTCCTCCTAAAATACATCCTTTAAATCGTTCTGAAATTTTCATTTTGGTAATTGGGCACAACGTTGATGTGTATGGTTAGTTGCGTGGTTAAGCAACTAATTTAGCAAATAAATCACAGATAGAATATTCCGAAGGAATGTTCGTAAGTCGG
>NZ_JAIQXX010000041.1 GCF_021887715.1 Winogradskyella immobilis | reverse complement strand
AAATGTCCGCTGTCAACCGCATATTGCGTTGATAAAATCAAATTACTATTGTAATTTATTTTATATGCAATTTCCAGCCGCTTGCCAGCCGCACAATAAAAGCTAACTTTTTACTTCTTTTAAAAATCGCGTAAACGATAAAATGTACGTGATAAAAAATTTTAGAAGATTCTCGTGGATTGCCACAAGAGCATAAATTTTGAAAAAAACAAAATTCTATGCACTTGTTGTATTTAGAATTCCAAATTGGCTTTTTTTTAGTTTCTAATATCTTTTGTCTTAAAACAAAAGAAACAAAAATTCAAGGCTGCATATAATTTTGGAAAGAATTAACGGCTCATTCGCTATATTTTAGGAAACTTCTGAATTGATTAAGATTGCTTCGAAGTCCAATTTATAGTTAGACTTCTTTACTTTATATATTACTAAACCCCTAAAATATGTACGCTCATTTCACCTATTGTTTAACCAAAATTTTATGAGGCCGTTTGAGCTTCTATTTTACATAATATTTTTTCTTCTAAAGAAAGCACCTCACTTTTAGATTTCGATTCCTTTTTAATATTATTTAGGTGATTTGATAAATCTGAATATATCTTTTTAGCCAAAGCTTCAGCTAAATTTACGGGAACTGCATTCCCAATCATTTTATAACCAGTATTTAAATTCTCATAAAAGAATAAAAAATCATCTGGAAATGTTTGTATTCTTGCACATTCTCTAATTGATAATCTTCTATAAAGTTTTGTGCTTCCGTGTGCAAATTTCATTACGTCCTTCTCTACTTTTACCATCTTTGGAGCCTGAGGATGTAAAGAAGCTTGTCTCCCACTCGCTTGAATTGTATAAGAAGGTAAATTCCAATCTAAAACTCTATTTCTTGACATAAAAATATACGAATATGTCCCTGTAAAGTATTCATGATTTGGAATTACACATTTTTGCGGTTGTGCCAAATTATCTTTAGAACTGATAGGTTTTACAGTAATATCTTTGAGATATTCTTTTACAAGTGTTTGTTTTTTATTTTTAGCTGGCGGCGAAAATCTTAAATTTAAATCTTTTCTATATCCAACTATTATTACTCTTTCACGTTTTTGAGGAACTCCATAATCTGCAGAATTCACTAAATTTATTGTAACATCATAACCAGCGTTATCCAGCAAGCTTTTTATTAATTCTACCGATTCCTTATGCTTTTCCGAAAGCATGCCTTTTACGTTTTCAGCTAGAAAAAAAAGAGGCTTTTTATCTTCCAATATTCTTATATATTCGAAAAATAATTTACCTCTAGGATCATTAATTCCTTTACCGTTACCTGCGGCACTCCAACTTTGGCAAGGCGGTCCACCTATAAGTCCTGAAATATTATTAGGAATATCACTAGATGGAATTTTTGAAACATCACCTATTTCAATCTCTGTATTTGGATGATTGAATTTGTATGTATCTAGAATGTTTTTGTCATTATCATTTGCCCAAACAACATTAAATCCAGCATTCTCAAAACCTCTATCTAGTCCACCACAACCAGAAAATAATGATATTAAATCCATATTTTATGCAGCTTCAAAATTTAATTCTTTTACACACCAATCTTTTACTAATAATCTAAGTGCATTGTCAATTGTTAAATTGCGACGATAAAGAGAAATAAAAATTCTTATTCTGTCGAATACCAAATTATAATCATCATTCGCTTTTTGGAATCTAATTTCATCCAAAGTACTAGCTACTAAAATTCCTATATTTAAATCAGCTGACCACATTACAAAATCTCTCCATGCTTTTTTCGAAACAGCTTTTTTCATATTCCAGTGATATCCAGCAGCAACTTGAATGAGCAATACAATTTGATTATTTCTACCGTCTTTATGTTCTTTCCAACCTATTATGTCTACACCTTTGTCCTTATCAGTATTTGCAGGACATCTGTCTTGAGATTTGATTTCATTAGTTTTAACAGCTAACTCTTCAATTTGAGCATTCAAACTCATACTATTTGGAAAACCAAGAACAATTGCATTACCATCTAAATAGGATGCAATTACATCTTTACCAATCCTTTCGAATAACTTAGTGCCATCTTCATCACCTTTAATCTTCTTAACGCCTTGCAGAGAAAAAACTAGGCACATAACATATTCAGGGACATCTTCCCAAGTATGTCCATTTCGCCTTACAACCTGATTATCATCTAAAGTAAAAATTGGATTGTCTCCCATCATTCTCTCACGTCTTTCTAATTCAGAATGAATATCTGCAACTAGAACTTCAGTTGAATGCACATCATCAGTTGAACCTATGCCATTTGCATTTAGCATATTAATTAATTTGGATTTAGACAGTCGGCTACTGTCGCATAGGATATATAGCTCTATCCAATCACATATTCTGAATATTGAATTAAAATCTGGTAAAATACTAATCATATTTACTTCAAATTTTCATTCAACGCATTCACTGCCTCAAGTAAGTCATTAGCTTGCTTAATTGAATCTTGTTTTCCTTTAAATTTATAAGCGATAGTTAGCGAGTTCTCAATTTTTCTTTGGGCTTCGTAAAGCTGTTTGTTGAAAAATTTCTCCTCGCCACCACTTCTTTCATATGCTTCTTCAATGTTACCATGTTTAATAAGATGTTCTGTGGCCGTTTCATCAGCTAAAATAGGTCCTAAACGTTTACCAATTAACCTGCTATCTTTAAACAGTGGTTCTATGTCATTACCATTACCAAATACCCAAGTAAAAACTTGAACGAACTTATCAGAATTATCATCATTAATTACATCATTACTAAGGTCTATTTTATTGTAATTTTCAATGTTCAGGTATTGTCGTAAGTCTGGTTTATTTGTAATCTCTGTTACAAGTGAAAATCTATTTCGTATTTGCTTAACGTTGAAATTATAATTACTTCTCAATTCCTTTAAAATTTTGTAAGCAGTATATTGTTTTTTTATTGAATCGGTACGGTCAGGAATAATTTTCCTAACGGATTGAATGCTTTCATTTAACGAAATATTTTTAGAACTTGACTCTTTCTCAATTAATTTAGCAAGATAAACAGCTTTTGCAAAAGCTTCCCATCTTAAATTTCCTGAAATATGGCGTATTCCTAAATATGGAGAAACATCTTCTTCGTTCAGATAAACAATAGCAGGAATTTGCTTTAAATCTTCAGTTACAATTGGATTATCAATAGCTGGAAAATCTTCAGTAACCCCAATTTTAGCCCTCAACTTTGCGTCAGTTAAAAGTTTTGCTGTTGCGGTCCTTCTATTACCCTCTAAAACTCTAAATTGTAGATTAGATTCCTGTGTGAGTTGTTCTAAATAATTTTGTAAATCATTAACATCTTGATATTGAGTTTCATCAAATTCAGCAGGTAAATTTATAGGTACAACAACTATAGGCTCTTCATCAAAATAACCATTAGAAACCATTGAAAAAGCAATTTCTTCTAAATCAAATTGTTCGTACAACACAGATAAGATTTCCTCTTCTTCTTTACCCATGTATTGCTCTGCTAATCTTGGGTTTTCATTATCCACTAGCAGTTGATTGAGCGGGATATTTAATTGTGGTCTTTTTCGACCTGCACCTGGAATTTTATCAGCCATTAAATATGGTTTTAAGAGCAGTAAATTTATATAAAATTAACTGTTTTCAGCTACAAGTTACATTATAAATTTAATCAATCCCATTCCACACACATTTTCCTCTACTCCTCTGCCCTTTCAGAAAAAGAGTGTTCCATTAACTGAGTAAAGAAAATTATAGATTAAATTTTTCTAGAATAAGATTGTTAACATGCGCTTTTAACCAAAGCCCATGTTGTACATAACGCAAGTACATTATAGGACAAATGCTATTATTGGTTATTTACTAAGGACATACCATTAGTCAACTATAATGATATTATGTAAAATATCCCAGAAGCTTTAGTATTAATGGTTTTAGTGTGCAGTACTTGGGCATTAAACTAGAAACGGTTTGCTTCGCAGATCTAAAAAAGCACATGTCCTATAATTTGCCGTTATGTCAAATGTCCGCTGTCAACCGCATATTGCGTTGATAAAATCAAATTACTATTGTAATTTATTTTATATGCAAT
>NZ_JAIQXX010000040.1 GCF_021887715.1 Winogradskyella immobilis | reverse complement strand
TCTACATATTCAAAAAAGTCTATTACTGCTTGTTTTCTTTTTCTGTTATTGAATATCATTTCTGGGTTTTTCTCTAATTAAGGCTAACGGTCTTGGCTATGGTTTCGTTACGGAAAAATGGGTAACCATTTTTCCGACGTTGACCGAAAGATAACAAAAATGAATGGAATTTCCGTGAGGAAATTCCGCCGTAATGAATTATAGCCGTTGTTAGCTTTTAGTGCTTTTATAATTCATACCGTTTTTCTTTTTTCGGTCAGTTTAAAATTCCGATTACTATAATTTCCACTTTTTTTTCATTCCGCAAACTTGCTCAAATTCCGACCATTTTTTAATTCAGGTTTGAGTGAGCAATTCCGACGTTGTTTTTCCAGTTCTGATTACGTAAACAGGCTAAAAAGTCAGCCGTAATTCAATTCAGAGTTTGAGTAATTAATTCCGAAAAACTTTGAAATTCCTCACACAATTTTTTCTGATTTATCTACCTTAAAATTCTAAAAAAAATCGAAAAATAAAACTAGTTTTTTTTCAAACCGTAAACTTGCTCCAGCATTAAAGCTAACGGCTCCGTATATGAAAAGTAGGGCAGATGATTAGCAGTAACTTTTCGGATAAACACAGAGCCAAATCTTTTGTGTTTTGTTTTTATTTTTTTCTAAAAGCCAAATCAAAAGATTTGGCGGTCTTCGTAAATTAGCGAAAACCTTTTGTTTGAGCGTTAATTGCCCTATTTTTTATATACATTGTTAGCCACCGTACTTTTCTTTCAGTTCCAGTTTTTTAATTCTTGACCTTATAGCTCCTCCATTTCTCCCAAAAATCTTGCTCAATTCCGCTGTCGTTTTTCCCTCACAGAATAGTTTTTCTAATCGCTCGTCACTTTCCGTTGTCCATTTTTCATAGGCATTTTTATTCTTTGCTTGCTTTTCGGATTTTGAGTATGCTTTTACAGCTCCACGTTTTCCTTTCAGACTATATTTTGGGTTTAACTTTGCATAAAGTCTTTCTTCCAATTCCTTTCGTCCTAAATCAACAACAATATAAGATAGAGTCAGGTGTTTTGTAATTCTATCGTTAAGCATCAATTCGATTTCGTCCGCAAAACTCTTTCTTGATGTCGCTTTTTCGTAATTCGGATGTTCTGAATAATGGCTATTACCTAAATTCCGTCTAACCGTATGATTTTTGGTATTAAGAATGTCGTTCATTCTTCCACGAATACTTCCAGTTTCTCCAACATAACATATTTCTCCATCTTCACGAAATAGATAAACTGCTGATTGATTCGGAAATGAATTTGCCCAATCTCGTGTTAACTCGATTGTTTTTCTTTCAGATTCAATTATGAGTTTATGCTCAAGCTTTAGCAAGTATTCTTCTATTTCCGTTTTTGTCATTTAATTCGCAGTTTTTTGTATGGTGGCTAACGGTCTTGTATATGAAACGTAGCGTATGAATAGTCGCTTAACTTTCGGATTATACACGAGCCGAATTTTTTAATTTTCTTTTTATCTTATTTTCTCAAAAAGCCAAATTAAAAAATTTGGCGGACTTCGTAAATACACACAAACCTTTCGGAAAGCCTATAATAGCTATGTTTTATATACGTTGTTAGCACACGTACTACTTCGCAAATCTTCTATTTACATACTCAATTAATTTCTGTCCTTCCAATCTGTCCGTTGCAGGATTTGTCCGAACATAAAATTCGTTCGTGTCATAAAAGCAAGCTCTTTTTGATGGCTGACAATCAACTTTGAGTACTTTTTTATCCCAAATCTTATAAATGTCGTATTCTATTAGTGGATAAAATTCCGAACCAATTTTTGAGTTTATTGCATTTTTGAAATTAAGAAGATATTTATCATTTGATTTGTAAAAATCGTCCTCAATTCCTGTTATTTCGTTATCGTCTGCAACTCCAATTAATAGTGTTCCTCCTTTGGCGTTTAAAAATCCAACAACATTTTTAAGTGATGACTTTTCGATTGCTGGGTCTTTCTTTTGTGTATGAATGTTTTTTGAGAAAGTTTGTTTAAATTCAATCTGTTTTCCTTCTCCTTTTCTAATTAATGCTAAAATTTCGTCTTCAACTGAAAGTGTTTTTAAAGGTCCTTGAATTGTATCGAACTTTTCTAAAATAATTGGTGCGTTTTTTGGGTTGAGACTTAATTCAAGCCGTAAATCTTCGATTGTGTTTTGCAAATCTTCTAATTTGCTATTTGTGTGTACTAATAATTTTTGTTCTTCTAATTTTGGAATTGCGACAAAACTATCTTGAATACTGCCTTTATTTATACTTGGAATGAAACTACCTGTATTTAAAGAGTTTAAAATTAACTGACCTAATTCTGATTTATAGAATAAAGCCAAATAATCTGCCAAAACGATTTCATTGTTTAAGACAACTTGAAAGTAATTTTGAGGCTTAATTTTTAAATTTGATAGTGATGAAACTACATCTGAAGTGCCGATTTTCGGAATGTAAATTGAGTTTGGTTTTTCTTCAAAACTTTCGCGTGTTAAATTGATTTCTAAAGCTATTTCGGAAAGTTGATATTCCTTGTATTCTTTATATTGAGTTTTTAAGCTACCAATTTGATTTAAAATACTGAAATTTGAAAATGATTGAAAACTATCTCTATTAACCCAAATTCCATTTTCTAATTCAGTCCCTTTTTTCTCTTTAAAGTTCTGAACAATTGTGGGAATATTGTCTTGGTCTAAATCTGCTATAAATAACTTTTGATATTCCTCTTTTGAAAAGCCAATTAAAATTGGCTGAAAATTAGTATGAGGTTCGTAAATTTTTGATGGAATTTTTAAAACCAAATTTAGATAGAATTGATTTGCATTTATAGCATTCAAAAAATCTAAAGCTTGTTTTGAGTAAATAATTGATGGTTCAGCGACAAAAAAGGCAAATCCCTTGTCGTTCAATAATTTTAAACTCTTAAAAATTGAATTCCAATTCTGACTAATTTTTTTATTCGGTAAAAGTTCTGTTTCTATTCGGTTCATTCCGAACGGAAAGTCGCCAAAAATCAAATCGAAATTACTGTCTATTGAGTTTAATTCATTTTCATTCCGTTGAACTTTGGAAAATTCCAATTTTGGATCGAGCGACTGAAAGGTTGACAAATTAACTAATAAATCATTTTCAATCGAATATGCTGTTTTGAATTCCTTTATTAGTTCGGTTATTGCTGTTTGTCCTTTGTTCATCGGTTTTTTTCGTATGTGTGCTAACGGTCTTGTATAAGAATAGTAGGGCGGAAAAAACGCACGAACCATTCGGTTAAACACAAGCCGAATTTTTAAATTTTCTTATTATCTTTTTTTCTCAATAAGCCAAATTTAAAAATTTGGCGACTTCGCAAAAGTGCCCAAGCCATTGAATTAAGCACTAATTGCCCTATTATTTTTATACGGTGTTAGCACCAGTATTTTTTTTCGATTTCATTCGATAGACTAAATATAAAAATACAATTAGAATTATTATTATCTTAAAAATAAAACCTAATAAATTATCTCCATTTATAAAGTAGTCCGATGACGTTGTCAATAAAGTCAAAGTCTGCGAATAAATCACAATTCCAATGCAGACTAGCGAAAATATTAATTGATTTTTAAAATTCGCACCAATAACTACAGCAAAACAAATCAGAAATAAAGTCAGAAAACTATTTAAATAGCGAGTATTTTTTGTCCAATTAGATTTTCTTAATTGCTTTGTCAAGAGGGTATTCTTTCTTATTTCGTTTTTTAATTGAAATAAATCTCTTCGATTAAATTCTGTTGTCAATTCGTTTTTTGAGATTCCATATTCGTTAAGTTCCGTTTTTGAAAAATCATTTTGAATTATGCTATCAGGAATTTTTTTAAATAAGTCAGAGATAATTTTCTTTTGAGACTTATTTTCAGTTTCTAAAGAGTCAGAATATTGGTTTATAAGTCCAATACTCATCATATCAACATTTGTTTTTTTGTATTCGGTAGCTTTTTCAATTCTTTCTTGCGACGTAAATGGTTCTTTTCTTGCGTTTTCATATCTATCCAAGAACGATGTCATTCTCAGTTTTGGAACCACACTATTAGATAGTAAGAATATTAGTCCGCCAAAGATTAGTGATGCGATAAGTCCGAATTGGAAAAATTTTGAGATAGGAATTTTCTCTTTTATCAATTCCGATGTAACCAAGATTAAAGCAATGAAAACACCAAAATTAATTACAGCTGGTATTTGACTAAAACTAAAAAGTATTCCATTCGTCAGGTCAAACCCAAATTCGCTAAAATATAAGCTGATGGTCTCAACAACTAAAAATAAGTAGTAAACTAAACCGATTAATATAAAATACGATATGAATTTGCGTAGGATTTTTGTCATATTGGTGCTAACGTTGATGTGTATGGTTAGTTGCGTGGTTAAGCAACTAATTTAGCAAATAAATCACAGATAGAATATTCCGAAGGAATGTTCGTAAGTCGGCA
>NZ_JAIQXX010000003.1 GCF_021887715.1 Winogradskyella immobilis | reverse complement strand
TGGTTATTAAAATTGAATCGCATACCGATAGCCGTGGTCGTGATAAATACAATATGAAATTATCTGATAGACGTGCTAAATCTACTAGAGATTATTTACTCTCTAGAGGTATTGCTGAAAATAGAATTGAGTCTGCCATTGGATATGGCGAATCACAATTGCTTAACAAATGTTCTAATGGGGTAAAATGTACCAAAGATGAACACCAAAAGAATAGAAGATCTTACTTCTATATTGTGAAACAGTAAAAAAACACATACTCGTTATATAAAAAAGCCTTCTAATTTGAAGGCTTTTTTTAATGGGTATCATAAAGTAAGTTGGCTTTTTAGTTATAACACCTTTAAAATGTTGTCTTAGCTATATTAATCCCTTTTTCTCTTTTCAATAAAACTTATCTTTACTTATAAAAAGGAAACAGGCTATGTTGCGAGATTATATAAATACTGCTGAGTTTTAAGTAATCTTATTTCATTAGCATAAGTGTACTTATTATTAGTTATAATAGTACATTGACATTGAATTCTTCATTATATCATAGAGTGTGTATAGAAAGCAATACATGTTAAATTATACTAATACGTTCGTATATTTCTAGTCATGTAAATTTATATATCTTATTTTATGATTTAGATGTTGGAGTCGATAAATAAATTCAAAAAGGTTTTAAATAGAGTGTTGAACTGTATTCTGAAGATTAGTAACCCATTTAAGTTTTAGACAAAGAAAAAGCCATATTAAAAATATAATATGGCTTTTCAACTAACTAAAAAAACTTTAAAACTATCTTTTTATAAATATATTGGTAAAATACCATCTTCCATTTTCGTCTTGTTCAGCCGATACATCAAAATCGGTAAAATCTCCTTCTAAATTTGCTTTATGTGCCGGGCTATTTAACCAAGCATTAACTACAGAATGTGCTGTAGAAAATCCGTAGCCTACATTTTCTGATACTACTCGTGCACCAGCATTTGCTTCTAAGCTCACTTTTCTCTGGTAAAAATTATCATGAGATACATCACTAACTTCAATCATATAATCTGTATGCGTAAAAGCTACTGCTTTGACTGTATCATGATTACCTAATGCACTAAGACCATTTGTTAATCTATGGTTATTAATCAATTCTAGAATCTCTATTTCTATTTCTTTTGCTTGAGGAGCAGTAGTTAATTCTATGGCCTCTATATCGTCTTCAAAATTTTCTGTTGAGCAAGATGTAAAGCTCAAGAGGGTTACAATTGCCAAAAAAGGCATTAGTGTAGAAACTTTCATAAGTAGGTATTTTAATGTTTGGGACTACTAAAGTAAGTTTCATTTACACTTAAAATGTTAACAAAATGTTAAAATCGATTAAAAGCATGTGTTTTATCGAAAATATATGCAAATAATCGATGAAATGCATGCTTAAGGAATAAAAACGTGCGTTTAATCGTCATTAAAACACATTTAATCGTCTAAATAAAGATTTGAAATTACAAATTAAGGCGATAATCTATCAATCTTCCAATTGCTATCTTCTTGTAGTTGATAACGAAGTCTATCATGAAGTCTATTAGGTCTACCTTGCCAAAACTCTATTTCAACAGGTTTAACAATATATCCACCCCAAGTCTTAGGGCGAGCTATTGATTTATCTTTATATTGTTCTTCAAGTCTTTTTAAATTACTATCTAAATGGTCTCTACTATCTATGACTTCACTTTGCTTAGATGCTATAGCTCCAAGTTGACTGCCTCTAGGGCGAGACTCAAAATAACTGTCACTTAAATTATCAGCTACTTTTTCTACCATTCCTTTAATAATAATTTGACGCTCAGCTCCATGCCAAAAAAAAGATAAACATACATTAGGGTTTGCAGATATAGCCTTGCCTTTTTCACTAGCATAGTTGGTATAAAAAATAAAACCTTTGTGTGTGTATTTTTTTAATAGCACTACTCTACTCTTAGGGTAGCCATCTAAACCAATAGTAGATATGGTCATAGCATTTGTCTCATCTTGTGGAAAATGCTTGTCTACTTCTAAAAACCAATCTCTAAACAGTTCTATGGGATTTTCTGGCACATTCTCAATTAAAAGTTGTCCTTTATCGTATGATCTTCGGTAGTTACTTAAGTCTTTTTCCATGATAGAACGAAATTACTTGAAAATTTTGTTTCCTTCAAAAAATATGTAGATTTATAAAAAAAATGAAATGAAATTTGAAGATTCTGAAATTTCTAAATCTACTAATTACCAAAAAGTTATTTTAAATTTTTGTACTTATTACGCTTGTGATAAATACTTTATACTTGAAGTTAACGAAGGAGAACATTTTGATCAACAGAAATTAGAAACTTTAATTCGCTCATTATTAGATATGTATTCTGGATTTAATAATTTAGCTTATGTTGCGAATAGAGTAAATAGTTATTCTATAGACCCTATATTATGGTCTTATTTTAATAGTGAAGACGCTATTATTATTGCTAGTGCCATAGTCATTTATAGAGAATCTACATTTTTTAATGCAAATTTAGAAAAGCAACTCTCTAATATTAGTATAAAAAGAGCTTCATCACTTAAAGAAGCTATTGAATGGATTCATCAACTTGATGAATTACAGTATTAAAATTCAAATACTTTTCCGTCTTCCGCCAACTCTACATTTTCAAAAATGGTTTGCGCTTCGTCTTTAAATTGATTAATATCATCATAACGTGTTGAATAATGTCCTAATATCAATTGTCCTACATTTGCTTTGCTTGCTATAGTTGCTGCTTGCTTAGCAGAACTATGTTTTGTAGGCTGACAAAGGTTTTTATTTTTTTCTAAAAATGTAGATTCATGGTATAGTACATCTACATCTTTAATAATAGGAATGATCGTTTCATTATAGGCTGTATCACTACAAAATGCATAGCTTTTAGGCTTAGCTGGGTCTTTTGTAACGGATTCATTTTTAATTACCACTCCAGATTCATTAATAACATCTGCGCCTTGTTTTAATTTACGGTAGTAAGCTTGGCTTATATCTGCGTTGAGAACTGCATTAATGTCCAACTTTCTATCTCCTGCCTTTTCTTTAAACAAAAATCCATTGGTATATATACGATGATCCAAAGGTATTGTATAAACCTCTACTTTATCGTCTTCAAAAATGAGCTGAGATTCTTTAGAGGTTAACTCATGAAAAATCAATTTGTAATTGGTCCAAGAATCTGATAATTTCAGTTGAAGTGTTATCACTTCTTTTAGTCCTTTTGGTCCATAAATGTGAAGATCTGTTTCTCTAGTTAATAGCCTAAATGTTGATATTAAACCTACCAATCCAAAATAATGATCTCCATGTAAGTGCGAAATAAAAACATGCTTTATCCTTGAAAATTTTATTTTATTCCGACGTAATTCTACTTGCGTGCCTTCTCCGCAATCAATTAAAAATAAGTGATTATTTATATCTAAAACCTGAGATGTAGGATTGGTATTGGTTCGTGGTGTAGCACTATAACAGCCAAGGATATTTAATTTCATCGATTAAAATCCTAAATCGCGTTCTATATCTTCCATTTCAATAATATCATAAGCTTCTTGCAAAGTTGGCACAAGGCATATTTCATCTGGTACACTATCTAAATCTATCTTATTTGAAACTATAACAAATGATTTTTTATCACCTCGATGTGTATTACTAATTCTAAGGAATTTTACAATATCATCTAAGGTTAGTTCATCTAAACTCGATATATTAACTATAATATGATCTGCTTTATATTTATCATATCCTTGTTCTATATTATGAGCTAATGTTTTTATTGAAGCACTTTCTTGAGTAATAATAGTAATGTTACCATCTTTATCAAAAATCATAATTCTAATGTTTTATTTTTGATGCTAATAAATAAATGACAGCCATACGAACAGCTACACCATTTTCTACTTGATTTAAAATAATAGATTGTTTAGAATCTGCAACATCACTAGTAATCTCCACTCCTCTATTTATTGGCCCTGGATGCATAATTGTTATTTCTTTATCTAAATCATCTAAAAGATCTTTAGTTACCCCAAATTGCTGAGCATATTCTCTAGTTGATGGAAAATAACTAATATCCATACGTTCGTTTTGCACGCGTAACATATTAGCTACATCACACCAATTTAATGCTTTACGCAAATTAGTTTCTACTTTAACTCCTAAATCTTTAATATACTTTGGCAATAAGGTTTTAGGGCCGCATACCATTACATTAGCTCCTTGTAATTGTAGAGCATATATATTAGACAAAGCAACTCTACTATGCAATATATCTCCTACTATAACAACGTTTTTCCCTTTAACTGAGCCTAATGCTTCTCTAATAGAATATGTATCTAGTAAAGCTTGTGTTGGGTGCTCATGGGCGCCATCACCTGCATTAATAATACTTGCATTAATATGCTTAGATAGAAATACACCTGCGCCTGGATTTGGATGTCTCATAACCACCATATCTACTTTCATAGATAAAATGTTATTTACCGTATCTATTAATGTTTCTCCTTTTTTAACTGAAGATTGCGATGCTGAAAAATTAATAACATCTGCAGACAAACGTTTTTCTGCTAATTCAAAAGATAATTTTGTACGTGTTGAGTTTTCAAAAAATAAATTAGCAATTGTAATATCTCTTAATGATGGTACTTTTTTAATAGGTCTATTAATAACTTCTTTAAACTGATCTGCAGTTTCAAAAATAAGATCAATATCTGCAGAAGTCAGATATTTAATTCCTAATAAGTGATTGACACTTAACTCGCTCATGCTTTTAATTATTTATCAGATATACTGAATCTTCTCCTTCGTTCTCTTTCCAATTAACTTTAACGCGTTCTTCATTAATAGCATCTACTTGTCTTCCTCTATAATTAGGTTGAATCGGCAGATGTCTACTAAAACGTCTGTCTATTAAAGTTAATAGTTCTATATGCTTTGGTCTGCCAAATGATTGTATTGCTGTTAAAGCAGCTCTTATGCTACGTCCAGTATATAAAACATCATCTATAAATACTACATTTTTATCTTCTACAATAAACTCTATATCTGTTGTATTGGCTTCTAGTGGTTTATTACTTCTTCTAAAATCATCTCTAAAAAAAGTAATATCTAACTGACCTAATTTAACATTTTTAATCTTATAATCATCCGTTAGCATTTTAGCTAATCGTTCTGCTAAAAATTTGCCTCTAGGTTGTAAGCCTATTAAAACGGTATCGGTAAAGTCGTTGTGGTTTTCAATAAGTTGACAAGCCAATCTGTGAAGGATAATGTTTACTTCTTTAGAATTCAGTAATACTTTTTGACTCATATAACTTCCAAACGTATTTGGAGGACAAAGTTAAACTAATTTATTTGAGTTACAAACTCATTGTTGTATAACAAAAAAGCCTTCTATTTCTAGAAGGCTTTTGATTATAAATTTAGGATAAGATTCCTGTTTTGCAGGAATTCATTATTTTTTTCCGTCCATTTTATCTTTAAGCGCTTGTAATGCATCATTAGCGTCACCTAAAGTAGGTTTTGCTTCTGCTGCTTGAGCTTCTGCTTTACGTACAGCTTGCTTTACAATTTTTGCTTCCTCTGCTCTAAATACTGCAGTATGAGATGCTACAACTCTCTTGAACTCTTTATTGAACTCAATAATTTTAAATTGTGTTTCTTCACCTTTCTTTAATTTAGATCCGTCTTCTTTCTCTAAATGACGAGAAGGAATAAATGCAACGATATCTTCATTAAATTCTACTGTAGCTCCTTTATCTACGATTTCAGTTATAGATGCTGTATGTACAGTTTCTAAAGCGAAATCAGTTTCATATTTGTCCCAAGGGTTTTCTGTAGTTTGTTTATGACCTAAAGATAACTTACGTCCTTCAACATCTAATTCTAATACAACTACATCTAACTTATCTCCTACGTTACAGAACTCAGATGGGTGCTTAATTTTCTTAGTCCAAGATAAATCTGAGATATAAATTAATCCGTCAATACCTTCTTCTAATTCAACAAAAACACCAAAATTAGTAAAGTTACGTACAATACCTGAATGCTTAGAACCTACAGGATATTTACTTGTAATATCAGTCCATGGATCTGGAGCTAATTGCTTAATACCAAGAGACATTTTACGATCTTCTCTATCTAGAGTTAAGATTTGAGCTTCAACTTCATCACCTACAGAAACAAAATCTTGAGCAGAACGTAAATGTGTAGACCAAGACATTTCACTAACGTGAACTAATCCTTCAACACCATCAGCAACTTCGATAAATGCACCATAATCAGCGATTACAACAACTTTACCTTTTACTTTGTCTCCAACTTTAACTTCTTCACCTAAAGCTTCCCAAGGATGCTTAGATAATTGTTTAAGTCCTAATTGAATTCTTGATTTATTCTCATCAAAATCAAGGATTACAACATTTAATTTTTGATCTAATTCAACAATCTCATTTGGATGGTTGATACGTGACCAAGATAAATCTGTAATATGAACTAAACCATCTACACCACCTAAATCGATAAACACACCATAAGAAGTAATATTTTTAACAATACCTTCTAATACTTGTCCTTTTTCTAATTGGCCAATGATTTCTTTCTTTTGTTCTTCGATATCAGCTTCAATAAGTGCTTTATGCGAAACAACAATATTTTTGAATTCGTGATTAATTTTAACCACCTTGAATTCCATAGTTTTATTAACGTACTGATCGTAATCTCTAATTGGCTTAACATCGATTTGAGATCCTGGTAAGAATGCTTCTATACCAAATACATCTACGATCATACCTCCTTTTGTTCTGCATTTTACAAAACCGTTTACAATCTCACCTGTATCGTGTGCATTATTTACACGATCCCAAGCTTTAATTACACGTGCTTTTCTGTGTGATAATACTAATTGACCTGTAGCATCTTCGCGTACATCAATTAATACTTCTACTTTATCACCTACTGCTAAGTTAGGGTTGTAACGAAACTCATTAAGAGAGATTACACCTTCAGACTTTGCATTAATATCAATAATTGCATCACGATCTGTAAGTGTAATTACAGTTCCTTCTACAACTTGATCATCTAAAGTATCAACAAAATTCTCAGAAACTAATTTTTCAAACTCTTCTAATTGTTTGTCTTCAACTTGCTCAATACCTTCTTCGTAATTGTGCCAATCGAACTCTTTTAAAAATTTTTCTGGATTTGCTTGCGCTTCAGATACTACTGGCGCTTCTGTTTTTACAACTTCAGTTGCTTCAACTTCAGCTTGTTTTGTTTTGTTTTCAGCCATTGCTGATTAAAAATTTGTATTCTATATATTGAGGAAAATTTATACGATCAACACATAGAAGTGTTAAAATAAATGTTTATCTTGTTCCTTCTGATTTTCCTGAATCGTCAAAAGGAGTGCAAAAATACATATATTAGACCTAATTACCTAAAAATGAATCGTTAAATTAATAGGTGACTTTTTTTAGTAATTTGTGTCTAAAAATTATAGAATTATTAATCTTAAAAACAAACGAATTATGAAAGCAAAATATCAAAGTGTACTAGACTTAGGAGAATCTCTAAACATCCAAAATGGAAATATAACTGAAGAAAACGGTGTTTTAAGAGTAGAAGGTACTGCAAATACACAATACGAAAAGAATCTTATTTGGGATAAAATTAAAGCTGTTGGCGGTGAAAATCCATCGGACATTGTAGCAAATATTAATGTTGCTGACACTTCTGTTTATGCTAGACATACAGTTGCATCAGGAGAAACTTTAGGAAAAATTGCTAAGCATTACTATGGAGATGCTATGAAATATAAAGACATTTTTGCTGCAAATACAGATGTCTTAAAAAATCCTGATTTAATTCATCCTAATCAAGAATTAGTGATTCCAAATTTATAATTGTATTTTTGGTAAGACTTCTTACATATTAAAGACTTCTTAACTGAGCGATTAACCTTATGGTTAATCGCTTTTTTATTTAGATAATCTTTGTTGTACTAAATTTCTAATAGCAACTAATTGCTCTTCTATAGTTAACGAAGAGTTATCAAATTCTACAGCGTCTTTAGCTTTTACTAACGGGGAGTCTTCTCTTGTAGAATCTATATAATCTCTAGACATTACATTTTCTAAAACATCATTGTAGTTTAAATTATGTCCTCTTTCTATGAGTTCTTTATAGCGCCTTTGCGCTCTAGTATCTGCTGAAGCTGTCATAAATATCTTAAGCTCTGCTTCTGGAAATACTACAGTGCCAATATCTCTTCCATCCATAACAATACCTTTATTCTTACCCATTAACTGTTGTTGCTCTACGAGTTTTCGTCTTACTTCAGAGATTTCAGCTATTCTACTTACAAAACGAGACACTTCTAACGTTCTAATATCTTCTTCAATATTATTACCATTAAGGCATACTTCTGCGAAGCCTAATGCTGTATTGTATTTAAAATTAATAGCTAAAGTTTTTAAATCTTTAATTAAATCCGCTTTATTTAAATTAGTTTCTGTGATATAATTTTGTTGCAAGGCATAATAAGTAATTGCTCTATACATTGCGCCTGTATCTACATAGATATAGCCTAGCTCTTTTGCTAATAACTTAGCAATGGTACTTTTACCTGTTGAAGAAAATCCGTCTATAGCAATAACAATCTTATTCATCTTTATTGCAAATCTATTTGAAGCCCAACAAAACTTGTGTTGGCGGCACCTGTGTACCTAGCATGTGTGTAACTAAACCTCAACTTGTTTATTTTCATTCCTAAACCAAAAGATAAGCCAGAAAAGTTACGTTGATCTACAATACGTAATTCTTCAGCACGTCTAAAATTATATCCAAATCTAAGATTAAAACCTTTATCTGGCCATAATTCTGCGCCTAAAATTAGATGTCGAAGCGCATTATTAAAAAAACCAACGTTCTCTTTTGTTTGATTACCACTTAAATCTGTAGTTACTCTGGCCGGATTTGGTCTGCCAATTGGCCATTTTTGTAGGTTATCTAAGGTTAAATGCCAACGCAATGGTATGTATTCTAATGTTTGAGATAATCCAAAATTAACCTCAAAAGGTATAGGTTCATTTTCGCCTGCATAGGTTGTAAATTGTGTTCCTAAATTACGAACTGTTATTGCTGCATTAAAGTCTATATCTTCATTAACATACATAAACCCAAAATCTAAAGCTCCACCTACTGAATTAAATTGTTCTAGTTGAGATGTTATAATCTTTAATCTCCCACCAATATAAAAATCTGTAAAAGGAATATTATAATTATATGCTGCAGATATAGCGACTTCATTTCCACTAAATGACCCTGTAGAAACCCCATTAAGGTCAAAACCGTCAAAATCTCCATAATTAATATAGGTTATCCCAAAGTGAAACGTTTGCACATGTCTATCCCATGTATATGCGTAAGACGCCGTTCCGTAACCAATACCACCTAAGTAACTTGAGTAATTTAGAGCCAATTGATTATGTTGATCACTATTAATAGAAGCCGGATTGTAAAGAGATTCTGAAACATCATAATCAAAATTAGTAATGATCTTGCCACCTAAAGCCGCTTGACGTGGCGATGAAACTAGATTAAGAAATTGATATGTGGATTCTCCACCTAATTGTGCAAAACTAGGAAATGCTATTAATAGAAAGAAAAGAGTCGTAGTCCTCTTAATCATAGATGATGCAATATTATACAATTTTTCCTTTAAAATGATCATTATAAAACGCCCTTTTTTCTCTTATACTTCAATAAAAAAATAAAACGTAACTATGGTTATGCTTAATTTTTGTATTTCGTATAAAACAAAAAATCATCATTTTCATTTTAATAACAATTTCAAAAGAAAAATTGTATGCCTAAATCTATCTTAGAACGGAGATAAGATTTTTTTATTTTTTCAAATTTAAGACTATAGTGTTAAAAGTCTGTTTTAAACCAATTAACGCATAATAAAAGACAAAACCATTCTTTTATTATGCGTTAATTTTTTTATTTAGTATAATCTTAAGCTAAGACTTTAGCTTTAGTCACTTTTTGCTTTGTTAAAGCAATATCTAGAACTTCATTCATGTCTTTTACATAATGGAATTTTAAGCCTTTAAGGTACTCTTGCTTTATCTCTTCTATATCTCTTCTATTGTCTTCACACAATAAAATCTCTTTGATTTTTGCGCGTTTAGCCGCCAAGATTTTTTCTTTAATTCCACCTACTGGTAATACTTTGCCTCTCAATGTAATCTCGCCTGTCATTGCTATACTCTTTTTAACCTTACGCTGAGTAAATAAAGACACTAAAGATGTTAACATTGTTACACCTGCACTTGGCCCATCTTTAGGCGTCGCGCCTTCCGGAACATGGATATGTACGTTATAATTATTAAATATCTCTGTTTTTATACCAAATTCATCTGCATTTGCTTTAATATACTCCATAGCTATAGTTGCAGATTCTTTCATTACTTTCCCTAAATTACCTGTGATAGAAAGACTTCCTTTTCCTTTTGATAAAATAGATTCAATAAACAATATATCTCCGCCTACTCTAGTCCAAGCTAAGCCTGTAACGACGCCAGCGACATTATTGTTTTCATATTTATCGCGTTCTAATCTTGGGCTTCCTAAAACTTCAATTACATCTTCTGTTGAGATTTTTACGTTATAGTCTTCTTCCATTGCAATATTTTTAGCCGCATAGCGTACCATTTTTGCAATTTGTTTTTCTAAGCCTCTTACACCAGATTCTCTAGTATAACCTTCTACTATTTTCTCTAACTGTGGCTTAGCTATTTTTAAAGCCTTATCATCTAAACCATGTTCTTTTAATTGTTTTGGTAATAAATGACGTTTAGCTATTTCTACTTTTTCTTCAATAGTATAACCGCTAACATTAATAATCTCCATACGATCTCTTAATGCAGGTTGAATAGTGTTTAAACTATTAGAAGTTGCTATAAACATAACTTTAGAAAGGTCGTAACCCATTTCTAGGAAATTATCGTAAAACTCACTGTTTTGCTCTGGATCTAAAACTTCTAACATTGCAGAAGAAGGATCTCCTTGATGTCCGGATGATAATTTATCTATTTCATCTAAAACAAAAACAGGATTAGACGTGCCTGCTTTCTTTAAACTTTGAATGATACGTCCTGGCATAGCACCTATATATGTTTTACGGTGTCCTCGTATCTCTGCTTCATCTCTTAAACCTCCTAAAGAAATACGCACATATTCTCTACCTAAGGCTTCTGCTATAGATTTTCCTAATGAAGTTTTTCCAACACCAGGAGGTCCATATAAGCAAAGGATTGGCGATTTCATATCGTTACGGAGTTTTAAAACCGCTAGATATTCTATAATCCGTTTTTTAACATCATCTAAGCCAAAATGATCACGGTCTAAAACTTTTTTAGCATGCTTTAAATTAAATTTATCATTACTAAACTCATTCCATGGTAAATCTAAAAACAAGTCTAAATAATTGCGCTGAATAGAATATTCTGCAACTTGAGGATTCATACGTTGCATTTTAGCCAATTCTTTTTCAAAATGCTCTTTTACTTTGCCTTCCCATTTTTTAGACTTAGCACGCTCTCGCATTTCTTCAATTTCTTCACCATAAGAAACACCGCCACCCAACTCTTCTTGAATGGTTTTCATTTGCTGATGCAAGAAATACTCTCGTTGTTGCTGGTTCATATCACTTTGAACCTTGTTTTGAATATCGTTTTTAAGTTCTAATTTCTGATATTCAAGATTCATGAATTTTAACGTAGCTAACGCGCGTTCTTTAAGATCATTTATAGTTAATAATTCTTGTTTTTCTTCAACTTTAAGATTCATGTTTGAAGACACAAAATTGACAAGAAATGAATTACTTTCAATGTTTTTAATCGCAAAACTAGCTTCACTAGGAATGTTAGGGCTTTCTTTTATAATCTCAAGCGATAAATCTTTTATAGACTCAATAATAGCCTTAAACTCTTTATTATCGTTAGCTGGTTTTGCTTCTGGTATATCAGATATTGTTGCTGTTATATAAGGTGTTTCAGAAATAACACTATTAATTTCAAAACGTTTTTTTCCTTGTATCACAACAGTAGTGTTACCATCGGGCATTTTTAAAACCTTCAAGATTCTAGCTACTGTTCCTGTTTTATAAATATCTTCTTCTTTAGGATTCTCTATTGATTCATCAATCTGAGAAACGACTCCAATGACTTTTCCTCCTTTATTGGCATCATTAATTAACTTAATAGATGCATCACGACCAGCTGTAATCGGAATTACAACTCCAGGAAATAAAACAGTATTTCGTAATGGTAAAATTGGAAGCGAATTTGGCAAGGTCTCATTATTAATCTGCTCTTCATCTTCTGGTGTCATCAAAGGAATTAATTCTGAATTTTCATCAAAATCCTGAAATGACAAACTGTCAAGCCCTAAAAATTTTTGTTTTCCCATAGTATATTTAAGCCATTCTGTCATTTAAAATTTCAGAACTGCATTTCTTTAAAAGTATTAATAATTAACTTTATATTGAATATCAGATAGTTATAAGATATTCAAAGTTATTCACACTAGTATATTTTCAATTGTTATGCCATTACCTTTATAAAAATTAAAACTTTTTTCGCTCAAACTGTAACAGTTTATGAAAGTGTCCATCTATATACTAAAGCAATTGTTTTTTTGACATCAACCAATCAAGATATCGAACAGTTACTATTGCATTGTCAATCTGGAGACCAACGTGCACAACTAGAGGTTTATAACAGATATAACAAAGCAATGTATAACACAGCAATTAGAATTGTAAAAGATTCTTTTAAAGCTGAAGACATTATGCAAGAGTCATTTTTAACGGCTTTTACAAAGCTAAATACACTACAAGACACTAAAGTATTTGGTGCTTGGTTAAAACGCATTGTAGTTAATAATAGTATTGCATACTATAACAAAACGTCTAAGCAAAATGAAGTGCCTTTAGACACAGTATTATATAAAGTTGAAGATGACAATGGCATTGAAGAAAGTAATCATAACTCTGATAAAGTGAAGCAAATTATGAGCGCAATGAAAACATTAAAACCAAACTACAATTTGGGTTTGTCATTACATCTTATTGAAGGTTATGATTATGAAGAAATCTCTGATATTATGGATATCTCTTATGCTAATTGCAGAACACTGATTTCTAGAGCTAAAGAGAGTTTAAGAAATAAATTAATGCAAACTGTTTAATTAAGGAACTATGGAAAAAGATACTATAGACGATTTGTTTGATAATTTAAAAGGTGAGTTTGATATAAACGAGCCCAATAAAGATCATGAGCTTCGGTTTTTAGATAAACTAAAAAGCAATGATGTAGCATCAAATAATTATAATAAAACATCTCGTTTTAATTGGAAGCCTTTTATAGCCATCGCTGCTTCTTTAGTGATTTGCTTTAGTGTGCTTATAACCATGCAAAACCAACCAGAGGTATTAGACTTAGCGAGTGTTTCACCAGAGATGTCTGAAACACAAGATTTTTTTACAGCAACAATTGAAAATGAATTAAAAAAACTTAATAATGAACGTTCTCCATTAACCGAACAAATAATTACTGATGCTATAGAACAGGTTCAATTATTAGAAAACGATTATCAAAATTTAAAAACAGATTTAACAGAAAGCGGAAGCGATCAACGTGTTATCTATGCAATGATTACCAACTTTCAGAGTAGAATAGATATTTTAAATACTGTTCTAGAGCAAATAGAAACTATTAAAGAATTAAAAATCAACACTGATGAACCTAAAAATACAATTTAGATTAGCTCTATTGCTTTTGTTAATGCCTTTTATTGCATTAGCAAATACAGAGATAGAGACTGCAAAAACAACCAAAGATAGAACCATTAAAAAATCATTTAATGTCTCGGAAAACGCAACTTTAAAAGTGTCTAATAGTTTTGGTAACTTAAATATAATTACTTGGGATCAAAACCGAATAGAATTTGATATTACCATAAAAGTAAGTGGAAATAATGATGAAAAAGTACAAGAACGTCTTGATGGCATAGATATAGATTTTTCGGCTTCTAATAACTTAGTTTCCGCAATTACCAAAATAGAAAAAAGCAAAAATAATTGGTGGAATTGGGGAAAAAAGATGAATTTAAATATGGAGATTGACTATGTTATAAAAATGCCAATGACTAATAATGTAGATCTTTACAATAAATTTGGATCAATTAATCTAGATCAATTAAAAGGTTCAAGCAAAATAAGATGTGATCATGGTAAAATTACTACTAAAGAATTAATGTCTAATGACAACGTGATTGATTTTAATCATACAAGAAATAGCTATTTTGAATATATTAATGAAGGTGAAATTTCAGCTAACCATAGCGGTTATACTATATCAAAAACAGAAAATATAACTATTAAAGCTAATCATACAAAATCTACAGTAGAGTTTGCAGAAAATATTGAATACGATTGTAATCATGGTTCCCTAAAAGTTGATAATGTTAATAGTTTAAAAGGAGATGGTAATCACCTCACTACTAGAATTGGCGATGTTTTTAAAAATCTAAAATTAAGAGGTAGTCATGGTTCTTTAAAAATAGAACGTGTTGCTCCTATAGTAAATACTATCGATATAGATACCAGATTTACAAGCATGACCATAGGTTATGATGCTGGTTTTAATTTTAATTTCGATTTATACTTTCAACATGGCTCATTGAGAGATTCTGATGGTTTTAATTATACAAACAAAGAAACAACTCATACAAGCAAAAAATACCAAGGCTACTATGGTGCAAAAGATTCTGGAAATCTTGTAAAGATTAATTCTCAACACGGAAGTGTAAGTTTTAAAAAACAATAACAATCAAAAAACAAATAAAACACATCAATTAAAAACAACAAATCATGAAAAATTTAAAAACAATTTTAGTTATTCCTTTCTTATTTACAATCACGTTATCATACGGGCAATGGAATTGGGGAAACAAAAAAGTAAAAGGAAATGGTGATGTAGTCACTGAAACCAGAAGCACTAGCGACTATGATGGTATTGGATGCTCAGGATCTATGGATTTTATACTAGTTGCTGGTAAAGAAGGAGAAATAACGTTAGAAGGAGAATCTAATTTATTAAAACATATTGTTACCGAAGTTAAAAAAGGTAAGCTTATTATTAAAGTAGAAAAGAAAATTAATCTTCAAAGTAGCAGAGGCAAAACTATAAAAGTAACGATTCCTTTTGAAGATATTAACTCTGTTTCCTTAGCGGGTTCTGGAGATGTTATTAGTGAAGACAAAATCTCTTCTAATAATCTAAAAGTATCTTTAGCTGGGTCTGGTGATATGATTTTAAATGTTGACTCTCAAGACTTAAAAGGTAATTTAGCTGGATCTGGTGACATCACTTTAAAAGGTAATGCCTCTAAAGCAAAATTAAGTGTTGCGGGTTCTGGAGATATCTATGCATTTAATTTAAATACTGATAATGCTACAGCTTCTATTGCGGGTTCTGGAGATATTGAAGTTAAATGTAATGGTAATTTGAAAGCTTCTATTGCGGGTTCTGGAGACGTAGAATATAAAGGAAATGCAGAAGTTTCTAAAAAAATTGCTGGCTCTGGCAGCGTTTCTAGAAATTAGAAATAACACCTTGTTTATATTGTAAAAAACCCGCTCAATGAGCGGGTTTTTTATTTAACGTGAGTCCTATTTTAATTTAAAAAAAATAAGGTCAGGTTGAGCGCAGTCGAAACCTATTTGAAATACTATATTTTAAAAACCTTTAATGCCGATAGTTATCGAGAGTACTCAAGGTGAAAAATCACATTTTATTGAGTTCTTTCTTTAAACCCATCTTATTTACACAAAAATAGAATCTTTTATTCTAATATCTCATCATGCCTAGGAACTCTAAAAAGTAAAATGATACCAATTAAAAAGAATACAAACAAAAATAGTATGGCATAACGCATAGAGCTAATTTGGTCAACAACTGCAAAAATCAGCATTCCTATAACAATACCTATCTTTTCAGCAACATCATAAAAACTAAAATACGATGTAGAATCTTTTGTGTTTTCAGGAATGTATTTTGAATACGTTGACCTTCCTAATGATTGTACACCACCCATAACAAGACCAACAACACTAGCGGCAATGTAAAACTGAATTGGTGTTTGCATAAAATACGCATAGATACATACTAACATCCAAATGGCATTAACAACAATTAATATAGGGATATTCCCATATTTATCAGAAGCTTTAGATGTTAAAACCGCACCTAGTATTGCTACAATTTGTATTACTAAAATACTTACAATAAGGCCTACTGTTTTTTCGCCATCAGATCCCCATGCTATCTCTTTTTCACCAAAATATACAGCCATTAACATAATAGTTTGTACGGCCATGCTAAATACAAAAAAGGCATTTAAATAACGTTTTAGTCTTAAGTTTTGTCTGAGTTCTACCCAAACTCCTTTTAATTCTTTAAACCCATTAAATAATACTGCTTTAGTTACTTTATGCCCAGAAGACACTCCTTTGGGCAACACATAAAATGTATATTGACTAAATAAAATCCACCATAAACCTACGGTTATAAATGATATTTTCATTGCAGAAATCTTGGCTAGATTTAAACTTTCCTCGGTTTCCCCTATATCAAATCCAAACCATTCAGGTTTCATTACCATTCCTAGATTGATTAATAAAAGTATAACACTTCCAATATAACCCATTGAAAACCCTTTAGCACTAATTGAGTCTTGTTGTTCTTCAAAAGCAATGTCTGGCAAATAACTATTATAAAACACTAAACTACCCCAATAGCCTAATAAGCCCATAAAATAAAACAGAAGACTAACATGTATAAAATCTCTATCAATACTAAACCAGTACAAACCTATACAACCCAATCCACCCATGTAACAGAAAAATTTCATGAATGTTTTTTTATTTCCAACATAATCTGCAATACCAGATAAAATAGGTGAAGAAAGTGCTACTACCATAAATGTAAATGCTGTAATAATAGAGATTAAAACAGTTTGTTTCATTTCAAACCCAAATGCATATACTGGTTGCTCATCTGATGCAAATAATGACGAATAAAATATAGGAAATATTGACGATGCAATGGTTAATGTATATACCGAGTTTGCCCAATCATAAAACGCCCAAGCATTCAATAATTTTTTACTTCCTTTTTTAAATTTCTCCATAATGTATTTTAATAAAAAAAGCTGTTCTTAATGAACAGCTTCTAAAGTAATCAAATATTATGAACTCAATATTAATTTATAGGTCTAAAAGACGTTACGCCATATTTTTTAGCTTCATTCTTAGCTTCTTGAGATAAATTCTTTAAATTCTGAATACGACTATCATTACTTGGATGTGTACTTAAAAATATCGGTGGAGCTTGTCCGCCACTCTTAGCTTTCATACGCTTCCATAACTCTGAAGCTTCATCAGGGTTATATCCGGCAATAGCCATTAATTTAATGCCAATGGCATCCGATTCTGTTTCGTGTTTTCTACTGTAAGCTAATATGCCTAAAGTAGAACCAACACCATAAGCCTGCATCCATGCTTGTTGTGCTTCAGCGGATTGTCCACTAGTACCAACGGCAACACCTAGACCAATATATTTTTGTAATTCACCTTTACTTATACGCTGCTGTCCATGATTGGCTAAAGCATGTGCAACTTCATGCCCCATAATAGCCGCAACACCTGTTTCGTTTTCAGCAATAGGTAATATACCTGTATAAAATGCAATTTTTCCGCCTGGCATTGCCCAAGCATTTACTTGATCTGAATCTATAAGACTATACTCCCATTTATAATTATTTAAATAACCTTGATATCCGTTAGCATCTAACCAACGTTCAGCTGCAGTTGCTATACGCTGTCCTACTCTTCTAATCATTTCAGCATCTTTAGTCCCTGTAATAATTTTACTTTCGCTTTTTACTTGGTTATATTGTGCTATTGAAGAAGGAAATAATTGATTATTTGACACTAATGCAATAGTTTTTTTTCCTGTAAATGGGTTTGTTGCACATGAGAAAAATAATGCTACTCCAAAAATTGTGGTGATAATATGTTTAAATTTCATGGTTATGATATTTACTAATTGTAATAAAAATACAAAATTCATTCTAATTTATGAGACCCTATAAAATTACAAAAGTCACATTTTAGATTCTTTTTTATTTATTTATCGGCTTCTAAAAAACACTAACATCTTTCTGTAATTAAACTAAAGATATTACGACGAAACAAACCTAATGAAATTGTAAATTTATAGCATGAAAAAGATCTTATTAATTTTAGTTGTTAGTTTATTTTTTAATTGCAATAGTTCTGCACAGAAAAATAAATCTCAAAAAACTGTTGAATATGCAGTAACAAAAACAGATGTTGAATGGAGAAGTATCCTTACTAAGGAACAATATTATATATTAAGACAAGCAGGTACTGAGCGTCCTTTTAGTAGCCCTTTAAATAAAAACTATGCCGAAGGTGTTTATCATTGTGCTGCTTGTGATACTCCTTTATTTAAAAGTGAACATAAATTTGACTCTGGTACTGGTTGGCCAAGTTTTGATAGAGAAATAAAAGGTAATGTAGCTTTTGGTACGGATAATAAACTAGGCTATACAAGAGCCGAAGAACATTGCGGAACTTGTGGTGGTCATTTAGGGCATGTATTTAACGATGGTCCAAGAAAGACTACTGGAAAGCGTCATTGTATTAATGGTGATGCATTAAAGTTTATACCTTCGGAAAAAAAATAATTTAAATGCAAAGTTATCTACCTAGTGTTATTAAACAGTTTACCTATTATAAGACACTAGGAGATAAAACTATTGAGCAGCTTAATTTTGAACAATTACGAAATCAATTAGAAGAAGATTCAAACTCCATAGCAGTTATTGTTAAACATTTAACTGGTAATATGCTAAGTCGTTGGACTAACTTTTTAATTGAGGATGGTGAAAAATCTTGGAGGCAACGCGATGAAGAATTTGAAGCTAATTTCTCTTCAAAAAGTGATATTATTTCCTGCTGGAATAAAGGCTGGGATTGTTTATTCACAGCCTTGTCTATTTTAAATATTGAAGATTTAGAACGTGTTATTTACATCCGTAATCAAGGACACACAGTTACAGAAGCTATAAATAGACAAATGATGCATTATGCCTATCATATTGGACAAATTGTTTTAATAGGCAAACAAATTAAAGGTATTCAATGGCAATCTTTATCTATACCTAGAGGAGAATCTAGAGCTTATAACACTTCTAAATTTAATACTGAAAAAGGTCGTCGGCATTTTACTGACGATTTATAATTTAACTGTATTAGATACCAATTTTTCTTGCAAAATAGATTCTACTTCTTCAGCTGTTGGGTCGACCGCTAAAATTTCACCTGAGCCCGAAATCAGGAACATACCTCCACCACCATTCATTACATTATATTTCTCCCATATTTTATTTTGCTTATCTAATTCTATGAGGTTTAACCATGGCCATTTCTCTTTTGTCATAAAAATATTGTAACGGTCTAAGTTTTCAAATTCTCCTGCAACACCTACAATAGAGAACCCTTTCTCTTTATACTTATCATAGACAGGTCTTACCAATCTGGTTTTTGCTATACAGGGTCCGCACCATGTCGCCCATAGATCTAACAATACTATTTCGTTTTTATCTACTTCTGGTTTAAGCTCATACAGTACATTTTTAACATCAGGAGCTTTAAAATTCACATATTGCCCACCTGGTTTCATTTCTGTATAGCCAATCCATAAATTCTCAGCTAATTCGGTATATGTATGCTCTGGAAATGCTTCCTTTAAGCGATTTAAAGCTTCTATAATCTTTTCTTTTGGAGCGCCATTATATTCAATACTTTGAATATCTTCAATTATTAAAGAGTAACTTACTATACTAGGGTTATTTCTTATAAAAGTATATTTTCTGTTAAAATATTCTCTTTCAGATGTCTTAGCTTGAAAAGCTACTTTTTTTCCAAATTCATTTTTATCTAAATCAGCTTCTTGAAGCTTTTTCATCTCAGCATAAATAGGCACTTGTTCTTCTTGAGTCTCCGCTCTGTTTAATTTTTCAATAACTTTAGCATAAACATCTGAATATGTGTTTTCATAGGGAATGCTATCAAATATTTTATATACTTCTTCCTGTTTTTTTATATATGGCCAAAAAACTGTATTAAGATACTTCGTATAATTATTATTGAGCTTCCCTCCTACTACTTTGTTATTATTAAAATCTTCTTGACTATATAATGTCAAATGTATTGTATCAGTTTCAGGAAATATTCTAACAGTTCTCCAGGCTCCATCATCATGCTCTTCCTTAAAAATTAGATCATAAGCTTCTATTTCTTTAGATTCAAATTCATGATAAAATTCATTATCAACTATAGGAATATTTGCTATAATATCGAATCTAGCATCTTCATAAGATTTAACCAACAAAAGCGTGTCACTTTCTGGTCTATTGATGACTTCGCCGACTAATACTGTAGTTAATGTTTTAGGTTTTGTTTCTTCTTTTTCTGATTTGCACGATAGACATATAGAAATACAAAGTAATATAATAAAGAGGTTTGTTTTCATAATTGATGGTATTAGAAGTTAAATTAATAACTTGTTTTTTTAATATTTAGTGCTTTATAATTAAAATTTAGAATTATTTATTTTTCGATTTCGATTTCGTAAATTCGTATCTTCAAAAATTCAATAAAAAATTACCGATGAGTAAATACGATATTATAGTTTTAGGAAGTGGTCCTGGCGGTTATGTAACTGCTATTAGAGCCTCACAATTAGGATTTAAAACCGCTGTTGTAGAAAAAGAAAGTCTTGGTGGAGTTTGCTTAAATTGGGGTTGTATTCCCACAAAAGCCTTGCTAAAATCTGCTCAAGTTTTTGAATATTTAAAACATGCAGAAGATTATGGCCTTAAAGTTAAAGATGCTGAGCATGATTTTGATGCTGTTGTAAAACGTAGTCGTGGTGTTGCAGATGGCATGAGTAATGGTGTGAAATTTTTAATGAAGAAAAATAAAATTGACGTCATTGAAGGCTACGGAAAACTTAAAACTGGAAAGAAAGTTGATGTTGATGGAAAAGAATATTCTGCAGATCATATTATCGTTGCAACCGGAGCACGTTCTCGTGAGTTACCGAGTTTACCACAAGATGGCAAAAAAGTTATTGGTTACCGAGAAGCTATGACATTACCAAAGCAACCAAAAAAGATGATTGTAGTTGGCTCTGGAGCTATTGGAGTAGAATTTGCATACTTCTACAACTCAATGGGTACTGAGGTTACCATTGTAGAGTACTTAGATAAAATTGTACCTGTAGAAGATAACGAAGTTTCTAAACAATTAGAACGTAGCTTTAAGAAATCTGGAATTAAAATAATGACTTCTGCTGAAGTGACTTCAGTTGACACATCTGGAAAAGGAGTAAAAGCTACAGTGAAAACTAAAAAAGGAGAAGAAATATTAGAGGCTGACCTTGTTTTATCTGCCGTTGGTATAAAATCTAACACAGAAAATATTGGCTTAGAAGATGTTGGTATTGCTGTAGATAGAGATAAAATTTTGGTTAACGATTATTACCAAACCAACATTCCTGGTTATTATGCTATTGGAGATGTTACTCCTGGTCAGGCATTAGCACACGTTGCTTCTGCTGAAGGCATTTTATGCGTTGAAAAAATAGCAGGACAACATGTTGAAGCCTTAGATTATGGAAATATTCCGGGGTGTACTTATTGCTTACCAGAAATTGCTTCAGTTGGTTTAACAGAAGAACAAGCCAAAGCTCAAGGATTAGATGTAAAGATTGGAAAATTTCCTTTTTCAGCTTCTGGTAAAGCTAGTGCTGGCGGAAATAAAGATGGTTTTGTAAAAGTAATTTTTGATGCTAAATATGGTGAATGGCTTGGATGTCATATGATTGGTTCTGGTGTAACTGATATGATTGCCGAAGCTGTTTTAGGACGTAAATTAGAAACTACAGGACATGAAGTGTTAAAAGCAGTTCATCCTCATCCAACAATGAGTGAAGCCGTTATGGAAGCTGTTGCAGATGCTTATGATGAAGTTATTCATTTATAATAATAAAAAATAATTCTATAAATAAAAGACGATTCCTTTTAAGAATCGTCTTTTTTTAGTTCTAAAAATTATAACCAACCAAATAACATTTAGAACGTCTATTGATTAAAAACAGATATTAACATGTGCTTCTTTTTAATCGAGAAGTATTACATTGAATATATAACTAGTAGTAAAAGGCGAAAAAATAACTGTTCATTTTTTAATTGATTGATGATATATTGTTGATACCATCAAATTTATAGTTATAAATCTCCAACCAATCATAACTAAATCATAAACTATTATCAAATAATCGTTAAAAAAGATGAGGATAATCTTAATATTTTAAGATTTCTATTAAATAAAGCTTTGTACGGCTAAATCGTAACTTTGTAAGCCAAAACCAAGAATGACGCCTTTTGCACCCGCAGAAATATATGATTGATGCCTAAATGCCTCTCTTGCAAATGTATTAGAGATATGTACCTCAATCACTGGTGTCTCAATAGCTTTAACAGCATCCCCAATACCCACTGAAGTATGAGTATATGCTGCTGCATTAAGTATAATTCCATCATGAGAGAAACCAACCTCTTGTAATTTATCTATCAATTCTCCCTCAATATTAGATTGGAAATATTCTATACTAATAGTATTGTATTTAGCTTTTAATACTTCAAGACAATCTTCAAAAGTTTGATTACCATAAATCTCTGGTTCTCTTTTACCTAAGAGGTTTATATTAGGTCCATTAATAATAATGAGTTTCTTCATGTGGTAAATATATTATAAAAATAGTTACTTTTAAACTATGAATTGGTCAAACGCTATTACGGATTATAAACACTACCTAAAAATAGAACGAGGATTATCTGTAAATTCTATTGACAACTATGTTTATGATATTAAACGGTTAATTTTATTTTTAGAAAAAAACTCAAACAGTATTTCACCAATAAAGATTGATAACGAAACTGTTCAACAATTTATCTATAAAATCTCAAAAGAATTAAGTCCAAGATCCCAAGCACGTATTATTTCTGGGCTTCGTAATTTTTTTAACTATCTTATTTTTGAAAATTATAGAGCAACAAATCCTCTCGATTTAATAGAATCACCTCGTTTAGGTCGAAAATTGCCTGATACATTATCTATTGAAGACATAGATAATCTTATTGATGCTATTGACTTAAATTACCAATATAGAAACATTAATCTAGGACATAGAAATAAGGCTATTATAGAAACATTATACAGCTGTGGTCTTCGTGTTAGTGAATTAACCGATTTAAAAATTTCTGATTTATTTTTTGATGAAGGATTTATTAAAGTAAGAGGTAAAGGTAATAAAGAGCGCTTTGTACCTATTGGAGACACTACCAAAAAGTATATATTGATATGGAAAGACATTAGAAAACATATAGATATTGACGCAGATGCTAAAGATATTTTATTTCTTAACTACAAAGGTCATAAGCTTACAAGAGCTATGATATTTACTATAATAAAGCAGCTGGTTAAAAAAATAGGGTTAAAAAAAACAGTATCGCCACATACATTTAGACATTCTTTTGCAACACATTTACTAGAAAATGGTGCCGATTTAAAAGCTATACAGATGATGCTAGGACATGAAAGTATTACCACAACAGAGATTTATACACATATAGATCGCTCTCACTTAAATACTGTGCTCAATAAATTTCATCCTAGAAAATTTGTTACAAAAGAATAATCTTAATTCATTATATAACTACTTCTTTTGCAATCTTGTACTAAAATCGCCAATTACATTTTCATATTTTCTTAAAACTCTATCCCATGCTCTATATAATTCATCAGCTTTAACACTAGTTCTGGCTGACCCACTATATTCGCTATTTAGTTTAACCTTATAGGTCAATGGAGAAGAGTTTGCTAATTTTATTATCATACGAGTTCTAATAGTATTTTGCAAAAAACTCTGAACAGACCAGGCCGTTCTTAAATAACTTGTTTCTTTATCACTTACCTCAATAGCATCGAAATAATCTGTTACAATCAAGTACACTAACTTCCAGGCTTCATCTACAGATAGCTCAGGATTTACAATTATTTCAAAATCAACATTAGCTTGATCTGTTTGTATTGATGCAATTTCAGAATCATCTTTTTGCATATCAAAGAAATGTGTTTTTGGGGCTTGTGGACCTGCTTTTTTACCGCAAAGTGTGACTTCGTATTTCAAAAAACCTGGTTTACTTGCTCTAACGTTATAACAATCTTTATTACTTAATTTTAAGGTATAGGACCCATTGCCTACTTTTTCTCCATTGACTAAAATTTGTGCGTCGGGTTCAGATGTTGTAATTCTTGTTTTTTGAGCTGAAACATTTAAGATAGTAATAAATGCTAAAATGGTAAATAGTATTCTCATAATGTGTAATGTTAAAATTGGTTTATTAATAATTTAACACAAACCTAGAGAATATAAATACGCTGAAAAATACCTGCTTATGGGTATTTTTCAGCATATTTTAAAGTCTAATTATTTATTAGAAGTTATCTTTTTTATTTCGCAATATTTACTGCTCTAGTTTCTCTAATCACAGTAACTTTTACTTGCCCAGGATAGGTCATATCTGTTTGAATTTTTTGAGAAATCTCAAACGATAAACTTGCAGCTTTATCATCGCTTACTTTTTCGCTTTCTACAATAACACGTAATTCTCTACCTGCTTGTATAGCATAAGCTTTCTTTACTCCTGTAAATTCAAAAGCTACAGCTTCTAAATCTTTTAATCGTTGTATGTATGAATCTAATACTTGACGTCTTGCGCCTGGTCTTGCGCCCGAAATAGCATCACAGACTTGAATAATTGGAGATAATAATGATGTCATTTCAATCTCATCATGGTGAGCTCCAATAGCATTACAGACTTCTTTTTTCTCTCCATATTTTTCTGCCCATTTCATCCCTAAAATAGCATGTGGTGTCTCCATATCTGCTTCTGCATCTGGTACTTTACCTATATCGTGTAATAATCCGGCACGTTTCGCTAATTTAGGATTTAGCCCTAACTCTGCTGCCATTACACCACAAAGCTTAGCTACCTCACGTGAATGCTGTAATAAATTTTGCCCATATGACGAACGGTATTTCATACGTCCTACCATTTTTATCAACTCTGGGTTTAGTCCATGAATTCCTAAATCAATAACTGTTCTTTTACCAACTTCTATGATTTCTTGTTCTATTTGTTTTTGAGTCTTCTTTACAATTTCTTCGATACGAGCCGGATGAATACGACCGTCTGTAACCAACTTATGTAATGACAATCTAGCAACTTCTCTACGAACAGAATCAAAACAAGATAATATAATAGCTTCTGGAGTATCGTCTACAATAATTTCAACTCCTGTAGCCGCTTCAATAGCTCTAATATTTCGGCCTTCTCTTCCTATTATACGGCCTTTTACGTCATCAGACTCTATGTTAAATACAGAAACACAATTATCAACAGCTTCTTCAGTTCCTATACGCTGTATCGTATTAATAATAATCTTTTTTGCTTCTTGTTGTGCGGTAAGTTTGGCTTCTTCTACTTTATCTTGCACAAATGCCATCGCATCTGTTTTAGCTTCTTCTTTTAAAGATTGTACTAGTTGTTCTTTGGCATCTTCTGCAGAAAGCGAGGAAATTACTTCTAACTGTTTTATCTGGCTTTTATGTGCTTTTTCTACTTCTTCTTTCTTCTTCTCTAAAAACTCTAATCTAAAATCATAATCTTTAATTTTATCATCTAAAGATTGATTTGATTTCTTAGATTTAGATAACTCATTAGAAATTTGAGATTCTTTATCTCTAATACGTTTTTCTGCTTCAGCCATCTTTTTATCACGAGAAAAAATCACTTTTTCGTGTTCTGCCTTAAGCTCTATAAACTTTTCCTTTGCTTTTAACTCTTTCTCTTTTCTAAGATTCTCTCCATTAATTTTAGCTTCTTTTAATATAACATCTGCCTCTTTCTTAGCTTCTTTCATTAATTTAGAAGCATTATTTTTTTCTAAAGTTTTAGCGATAATATATCCAAGTATTAGTCCTAATACTACTCCTCCTACAATATATAAAATTGTGTTAGTGTCCATGTTCATTGTTTAGTTTAGTATATAAAAAAAGCCTACATCAGTTTTGGATTCTGTATAAACTCCTTAAAAACAAGTTTAGGGCTAACAAGCTGCTCAAAAATCTGCCCGAGATACTGAAATAAATCAGCACTAGCAGCACGGTTTTACAACTTCAACTCACCCTTTTTAAAGAATTAACGTTGAGTTTATCAAAAAATATAACTAATGTAGGCAGTAACCTTTTGTATTTTAAAGAACGTACGAGTTATATATGCGATTGTAAAAGTTCACTTAAAGCTTCTAACTTTTCTTGAACTTCTTCATTTACATACTCTTTATCTATTGTTTTTTGCTCTACTTGAGCTGCAAATTGCAAGGCACACATTGCCAAAACATCTTGCTTATCTCTAACAGAGTAATTTTGCTCAAACTGACTAATCATGGCTTCTATTTTCTTTGTCGCTTTACGCAAACCTTCTTCCTGACTAGGTGCAATGGTTAGCGGGTAAACTCTGTTTGCTATTGAGAGTTTTATTTTAAGCTGTTCTGCCATTAAAATCGATTAACATTATTCAGATAATTGAGCAATACAGTGATCAATATCTCTTATTAATGTGTTTATTTTGAGTTTTGTTTCTCGTTTATTTTCGTCACTACCAAGCATTGAATTTGCTATTTTAAGTGTATCGTACTTCTCAGCCCAAGTAGCTATTTCTTCTTGATACCGAAGTATTTTTTGTTGATGTTGCTCTAATTCTTCTGAGAGCTTTGCATTGGTTTGTTTTAAAACCTCTTGCTTGTGTAATATTTTAGAGATTTTATTCTCTAAACCATCAACAATATCTTCAATTTTACTCATTTCAGCATTTCAATACTCTAGTAACAAAGTTAACATACCATTTGAAAAAACACAATTGTTTTGTAATAATTTTTAAAAATGATAATTGTATTGTTCTCAAATTGTTAAGAAAAATAATACAGACTTAAGCTTGGGTTATTATTTTCAAATTAATACTTTAGCTTTAATTGTCCATTGTATGAAATATATTTTGCTCCTTATTTTACTTCCCCTACAAGTATTTTCGCAATCGGAATACCCTCAAGATTATTTTAGAAATCCTTTAGATATTACATTAGTACTTTCAGGATCTTTTGCAGAATTACGTTCAAATCATTTTCATTCTGGGCTAGATATTAAAACGCAACAAAAACAAGGCTTAAAAGTTTATACTGCCGCTGATGGCTATGTAAGTCGAATAAAAGTATCTCATTTTGGTTATGGAAAAGCACTTTACATTACACATCCAAACGGATACACAACTGTATATGCTCACTTAAAGAAATTTTCGCCAAAAATAGAGGCTTATGTAAAAAAGCGTCAATATGAGAAAGAGAGTTATGAAGTGGAATTCTTTCCTAATACTGATGAGCTTCTTATTTCTAGAGATGAAATTGTAGCATTCTCTGGAAACACAGGAGGCTCTGGCGGACCACATCTACATTTTGAAATTAGAGATAATGCCGAACGGCCTATTAATCCAATGCTTTTTGGAATTAATATTAAGGACACTAAAAAACCTTTTATAACTGGTGTTTATGCGTATCCTAAAAACAAAACTTCTTTTATAAACGGAGAAAATAAACGCACTCCATTACGATTAATCCCAAACGCTAATGGAGATTATTCTGCCGAAAAAATTTCTGCATATGGAGATATTGGTTTTGGAGTTGTAACAAACGATAGGCAAGATTTGGCTCCTAATAAAAATGGAGTCAGTAACATAAAATCATTTTTTAATGGAAATAAGGTGTTAGAAGTTAATTTTAAACGTTTTAGTTTTGACGAAACTAAACATCTTAATCGTTATGTCGATTTTGAGCTATTTAAAACTAAAAAAACACGAGTCCAAAAACTATTCATAGAAGCCAATAATCCTTTAAGTTTATTTAAAGGCGTTGTTGATAATGGGTATATAAAAATAGAAGATAGTACTGCTTCTATATATAAAGTAGAGATTAGCGATTATAAAAACAATACAACTACTTTAGATATACCAATAAAAGGAGAGTTTAGCATTTCTAAAAATGAAAATTTAGAGAGTCACCCAAACTTATCGTTAATTAAAAATGCGGCAACCACAGTATTAGAAGGAAATAAGTCGAGTGTAATATTCTATAATAATACGGTATACGATGATTTATTGATTGATTTCAAAGTCAATTCAGATACTATAAGTTTACATAAAGATATTGTACCATTACAAAAAAACTTTATAGTTAACTATGATATTAGTAATTATAAAGATATCGATAAAGACAAATTGTTTATTGCTAGATTATTTGGCTACTATAAAAAACCAAGTTATGTGTCTACTACTCGCAAAGGAGATACTTTGTCTGCACGCAGTAAAATTTTTGGGCAATATGTTTTAGCGACAGACACTATAACCCCAAAAATAAGACCTGTAAATTTTACTCCAAAAAAATGGTTGAGCAAATACAGATATTTAAAAGTTAAAATAAGTGATGACTTATCTGGCATTTCTAATTACAGAGCTACAGTTAATGGAAAATGGATTTTAATGGAATATGATTATAAAACCGGACTTCTAACACACGATTTTAATGATAATGTCGTTACAGATACAGAAAACAATTTAAAAATTATAGTAACCGATAATGTCGGAAATAGTTCTACATTTGAAGCAACCTTTTTTAGAAAATAAAATACATCTATTTGAAACCATTACATTTTTTACTTTCGGTTAGTTTATTATTCATCATTTCAATGGGTTATTCTCAATCTGCAACCATAAGAGGTGTTATTTTAGATGAAAACAATTCCCCGTTAGATGCCGTAAACATAAAAACCAATACCAATCAAGGAACAACCTCAAATATTAATGGTTTTTACGAATTAAAGATTACTGCCAATACCGAAGTTATAATCACCTTTACTCATTTATCTCATAAAAAAGTTGAAGTTAAATTCAATCTAAAAAATGGGCAAGAAATAGAGTTTAATCCGGTTTTAAAAACAGATGTAGAACAAATAGCAACTGTTGTTATTAATACAAATACGCGTCAAAGTGTTGAAGGTGTTACTAGTATATCACCAGAATTGGTTAGAACTATTAAAGGTGCGCAACCTGGTGTAGAAAACATATTAAAAACTTTACCAGGAGTTAATATCTGGAATGAGTTAAGTACGCAATACTCTGTACGAGGTGGTAATTTTGATGAGAATTTAGTTTATGTTAATGAAATTGAAGTATATCGTCCTTTTTTAATTCGATCAGGAAATCAAGAAGGTTTAAGTTTTGTAAATACCGATTTGGTACAAAATGTTGATTTTTCTGCTGGAGGTTTTCAAGCCAAACATGGAGATAAACTCTCTTCCGTTTTAGATATTACTTATAAAAACCCTGTTAAATTTGGTATAAGAACAGATTTAAATTTATTAGGCGGTAGCCTTGCTGGAGAAGTTATATCTAAAGATGGAAAGTTCTCCGCCATAACAGGTTTACGCTATAGAAACAATGGCCTTATATTAAATTCTTTAGAAACTAATGGTGATGTAGAACCTATTTTTGCTGATGCGCAAACCTATTTAACGTATCGCTTTTCAGATAAATTTCATCTTAATTTTTTAGGTAATATTTCATTCAATCAATATAATTTTAGACCAAGAGATCGACAGACTAATTTTGGGACTATTGATGAACCTATAGCTTTGTTAATTAATTATGAAGGTCAAGAGCAATACGAATACCAAACCAATTTTGGTGCGTTTAAAGCCAATTACTTTTATAATGATAAGCTTACACTAAAGCTTATCGCTTCTACTTACCAAACAACGGAGCAAGAGTACTTTGATATTTTAGCACAATACCGACTAGGTGAAGTTAATACCAACATTGGTGATGAAGACTTAGGAGATGTAGAATTCAGTGAAGGCATTGGATCTCAACTTACACGTGCACGTAACGATTTAGATGCTTTAATTGTTAATGTAGAACATCGAGGAGATTATAAAGTCGACAACGAAAGCACAATTGAATGGTCTGCGAAATACACACACGAAGATATAAGAGATCGATTGGTAGAATCAGAATTTATTGATTCTGCTGGGTTTTCTATTCGACCTCCAAATATAAGTCAACCTAACTTTCAACCCGATGTTCCGTTCAGAGGTCCATTAGTGGCTTTTGAAAATATTAGAGCATTTAATGAAGTTACTATAAATCGTTTTCAATTTTCTGCTCAGTTTACTAAAAAAACGACGACTGATAAGGGACACGAAGTCTTTTACAACCTAGGTTTAAGAACTCACACCTGGAATGTTAATGGAGATGATTTTGAAACTGTATCACAAACCGTTATTAGTCCACGAGGACAATTTGCTATAAAACCAAATTGGGAGAAGGATATGCTCTTTAGAGTAGCAGGAGGTATTTACAATCAGCCTCCGTTTTATAGAGAACTTAGAGATTCTACCGGAACTGTTCAACCAAACGTGAAAGCTCAAAAGTCTTTTCATATTGTTTTAGGTAATGAATATAGTTTTGAAATGTGGGGTCGCCCTTTTAAATTGGTTTCCGAAGCTTATTATAAAGGTTTATCGGATGTCAATACCTACACTTTAGAAAATGTACGTATTAGATATAGAGCTAATAATAATGCAGACGCATTTGCTTATGGATTAGATTTAAGACTTAATGGAGAATTTGTGCCAGGTACAGAATCGTGGTTTAGTTTTGGATATTTAAAAACCGAAGAACGTACTGATGGGCAATCGTATGTAGCTAGACCAACAGATCAACGTTTAAAATTTGGTATTCTATTTCAAGATTATGTACCTAATATTCCTGATTTAAAAATGTATCTCAACTTAGCCTATAATACTGGTTTACCTGGAGGATCACCTAGTTTTGCAAACCCTGAAGAGTTTCAGTTTCGCTTACGTGATTATAGACGTGCTGATTTAGGAATTTCTTATGTTTTAGTTAACCCAGAACGTATCTACAACTCGAGATGGAAGCGCGCTTTTAAAGAATTATCTCTCGGTTTCGAGATTTATAATCTCTTTGACAATCAAAATGCTATTACTAATACATTTGTTAGAGATGTTAATTCGCAAACTCAATTTGCTGTTCCCAATTTTTTAACGCCTCGTGTTTTTAATTTAAGATTAGCTGCTAAGTTTTAAAATTGATGACTAAAAAAAAGAAAAAGATCTTTATAATATGTCTCATTCTAATTTTGTTATTTTTAATATGGGCTGAGTTAGGAGTTGGTATATTTGGATCTCCGTTTGCCGGAAATTAGTCGTAAATTGATTCATTATGCTTTTGCAAAAGCACATAGTGTATCAACAACATAATCTATATCTGCTTTTGTATTATAAATACTCATAGAAAAACGTACTGAAGGCTTATTCAATAAATTAATAGGTAACACTTCTGTTAATACATGAGATTGCATAGTACTTCCACTTTGACAAGCACTTCCTTTAGAACACGCAATCCCTTTTAGATCGAGTTGAAATTGCAGCATAGCAGCTTTCTCAGTTGCAAATGGCAAAGATACGTTTAGCAATGTATAGGTGCTTAAATCTAAATCGCCAGAGGCGCCGCTAAA
Organism: Winogradskyella immobilis; assembly: GCF_021887715.1. GTDB lineage: Bacteria > Bacteroidota > Bacteroidia > Flavobacteriales > Flavobacteriaceae > Winogradskyella > Winogradskyella immobilis. The sequence goes on along the minus strand of NZ_JAIQXX010000003.1, from coordinate 197,203 downwards.
ATGGCAACCAGGCAATTTATCATTAAGCTGAGTTATAAAGTAGTGTTTTAGTTCTTTTATATATTGTTTTTCAGTATCAAGATTTGTGTAAGCTAATTTTAAAGCTTCGTCCATACCTACTATATTATGTATAGACTCTGTACCAGCTCTATAGCCACGTTCTTGTTCTCCTCCAAAAATTAAAGGCTTTAAACCTGATTCTTTTCTAATAAAACAAAACCCAACACCTTTTGGCCCATGAAATTTATGCGCACTAGCGGCAAGAAAATCTAATTTTACAGTACTCAAATCAATCAGGTAATGTCCTACAGATTGAACCGTATCACTATGAAATAATGCATTGTTTGCTACACATAAATCGGAGACGCGTTGTAAATCTAATATATTTCCAACCTCATTATTAATATGCATTAAGGATACTAATTTTTTAGAATCATTCTGTAATAAGGTTTCTAAATGGGTGTAATCTACAATACCATTAGGCTGTAAATTGACATAATTTATTCTAATATCGTATTCCTTTCGTAACTGTTCTGCTGTATGCAATATGGCATGATGTTCTATACGAGAAGTAATAATTTCGACAACACCTAAATCGCGCACAGCACTACGCAACGCTAAATTATCGGCTTCTGTACCACCAGATGTAAAAATAATTTCGGCCGCAGATACATTAAAATAAGATGCAATCGTTTTGCGGCATTGTTCTATTAATGATTTTGACGAACGTCCAAAACTATGCGTAGATGACGCGTTACCAAAATTATCTCTTAATGCAGCTGTCATTTTATCAATAACTTCTGGACGCAACGCTGTCGTTGCTGCATTATCTAAATATACGTTTTGCATGTTACAAAAATAGTACAATAAAATTATTTGTAATATGCGACGTTATAATTTTACAAATCCATTATTTTTGTCCTAAATCTATATAAAGATATGCGTAACCTTTTAATACTTTTTTGTATTTCTTTTTTAATAACAGCTTGTGATGATGGAGATATTATTACCGTTTCTCTAGATTTTGATCAAGAACTTGAACGTTGTGAAAATGACACACAGTCTTATCTTTTTTTTGATACGCGAGTTGATCCTAGCGAATCTTTATCGCTTATCATTCCTAGAAATGATGCTAATGAGTTACTTTTTAGTGAACCAACACCTATAGATCAACCTGTAACAATGGACATTAATGGAAACACTGTCCGTTTTAACTATAGAACCTATAACAGAGATATAATTGGAGATGAATTATGTAATATTATACCTTCATCGGATTTAATTATCAATGAAGATTTTGAATCACCAGCTGGGACTGTAGAAATCACATCGACTATCTTTGATGATGATAATGACGGAGTGCCTACTGCATTTGAAGGAGCTGATCCAAATGGCGACGGAGATTTTTCAGACTCTTTAGATACTGATGGTGATGGTCTTTTTGATTATATAGATTCTGACGATGATAATGACAATGTGCCTACAATTAATGAAATTGATAATAGTGACGGTGATGATGACCCAAATACAAATCCCATGGATACAGATGGAAACGGAACTCCTGACTATTTAGATGATGATGATGATGGAGACATGGTATTAACGCGTTTTGAAGATGAAAACACTAACGATAATCCGCGTGATGACACTGCTAATAATGCTGAAGGAGTTTTAGTACCACATTATCTTAATGACCAAGAAACTGGTGAATTTACCAATGTTAATACTATAACTACAACTTATACTAGAATTGTATTTACCAATTTTATTGTTAGAGATGTTGATATAGAAATATTAAGAACAGATATTATAAACCTCGGTACTTTAGAAAGCACAATAACACTGCCAGAAGAAGATGACAACTAAGGTTTTATATTCTGAAATATTTTAACTTCTGTTGCCCCTAATCCATAAGTTTTATAATCGGCATCATAAAATGCAACATTGTTATATCGACTTAAAAGTGTATGTAGTTCTAATTTAAGTACTCCTTCGCCTACTCCATGTATAAACACTATATTTTGCATACGTTGTCGTATAGCAAATTCTAATTGTGCTCTTGCTGTATCTAACTGTTTATTAAGCATATCAAAATTGGTAAGGCCTTTTGTAGAATCTGTTAATTGGTGAATATGTAAATCGACCACAAACATAGGTCTGTTTCGGTCCTTAGGTTTTACCGTAGGTACTTTTCTTTTTTTTGATCCTTCTTTTTCTTTTGTAATTTCTGATATAGATCGATTAGAAAACGAAGCTAAATTTACATCGTCTTTAGTGTTTAGCTTTATCAATTCATTAGGTGAAAATTCAAATTCAAAACCATCTTCAGATTCTATAGAAATAGTATTGTCTACAATACATATAACCGTTCCTATTACAGCATCGTCAATTGTTTCAACTCTATCTCCAACTTTAATCTTCATCTTCAATAGGTTCTGTTTTTACAAAACTTTCTTCCTGTGGATTGTCAAATTTACTTGGTACGTTTCTAGAGGTTCTATAAATACCTATCATTAATAAAGCTGCTCCTCCAATTAACAAGTATACATTTTGTTGCTCGCCTGCTTGGGCATATATAGCAACTGCTCCGCCAAGAATAATGCATACTGTATTTATAATTCGAGATATATTCATACTACAAAAGTACAATATTATTAAACGGCTTACTTATATTTGAATTATGAAATTAGTACTACTTCAGATCGAAGATTACATGCTACCATGCTTATGGAAAAAAACATTTAATGTCGATTGTATGGGTTGTGGTATGCAGCGTTCTATAAATCTTATTTTAAAAGGGCAATTTATAGATGCATTTTACATGTATCCTGCTATATATACTTTAATTTTAATGATTGTATTTCTTATTTTACACATTAAATTTCAATTTAAGATTGGTCATAAAATTTTATTAGGGTTATTTATCATAAATATTAGTATTATTGTAATCAGTTATATTTTAAAAACATTTTAAACTTAAAAATCAACTTCGATGGAAAATCAACAATTACCTAATGCAACGCTAGTCTTAGTCATGGGAATATTATCAATAGTAGGTTGCTGTTGTTATGGAATACCAGGATTAATTTTTGGTATTGTTGCTATTATACTAGGAACAAAAGCTACTAAAATATACAAACAAGATCCGCAATTATACACTGGTTATGGTAATGTACAAGCTGGTAAAATAATGGGTATTATAGGTGTAGTATTAAGTGTTTTAGCTATAATATATATGTTATGGGTAATTTCTTATTTTGGATGGGAAACATTACAAAATCAAGAATTAATGCAAGAACGCATACAAGAAATGATGGGGCAATAAACTATAACTATGGAAAACCAATCAATATCTTCTGGACAAATCCCTAAAAGACCTAATAATTATCTTATTCTAGGAATTATCACAACGTTTTTATGTTGTAATGTTACTGGAGTAGTTAGTATTATATATGCTGCTCAGGTAAATGCAAAATGGGAAGGTGGAAATTATGAAGGTGCTATAAGCGACTCTAAAAATGCAAAATTATGGGGACTAATAGGTCTTATAGGCGGTTTTGTTCTTATAGGGTTTGTAATGCTTATTTATGGTGCCGCTTTAATAGCTGCATTTAGTTCTGCAGGCAGTTATAATTATTAATATTACTAAGACATATAAATATTTAAAATACGGATATCCCTTACTAGGGATACTCGTATTTTTTTTAATCAAATATTATTATAATAACGATCCAGAAGTCGCTAATGGAGAAGGTTTTTTTCCAAAATGTTATTTCTATCTCGCAACTAAATTACATTGCCCTGGCTGTGGAAGTCAACGTGCAACTCATGATTTATTACATCTGCGCATAGGACAAGCATTAAAGCATAACATTGTTATTATCATTATCGCTATTGCCTTATTTTCAAAAGCATATGCAATTCTATCAAAAAAATACTTTCCAAAGTATTATTACAATTTAGGACACAAATCCTACTTTACATATGCAATTGTTGTTGTTACATTTGCTTATTGGATTCTTCGTAACTTACCTTTTTTCCCTTTTACAGAACTAGCCCCTTAATTTTCAAAAGCCTTTAAAGTCTTAATTATAATAGACACACAGTCTAATAATTGTTCTTTATTCATTACCAAAGGTGGTGCAAAACGAATAATATTACCATGTGTTGGTTTTGCTAATAAACCATTATCTCTGAGTGCTAAACATATATTCCAAGCAGTATCGCTTTCTTCGGTATCGTTAATTAAAATAGCATTTAGTAACCCTTTTCCTCTAACGCTATTTACAATAGTAGACTTTTCTATATATTTTGACAATTCTGCTCTAAATAGTTCTCCTAATTCTTGAGCATTATCAGCTAAATCTTCATCTTTAATCACTTCTAAAGCGGCTATTCCAACAGCAGCAGCAATAGGGTTGCCTCCATAAGTACTACCATGGTTTCCAGGTTTAATCACATTCATTATCTCATCATTTGCTAAAACCGCAGAAACAGGATATGCGCCACCAGATAATGCTTTTCCTAAAATAAGAATATCTGCAGTTACATTTTCGTGATCTATGGCAAGCATACGACCAGTACGTGCTATACCTGTCTGTACCTCATCTGCAATAAATAATACATTATGCTTTTTGCATAATACCTTAGCAGCGGTTAAATAACCTTCACTTGGCACATAAACACCTGCTTCTCCTTGAATAGGCTCAACCAAAAAACCAGCCACATTAGCATTGGATGTTAAAGCATCTTCTAAGGCATTGAGGTTATCGTATTCAATTTTAATAAATCCATCGGTATAAGGTCCAAAGTTTTTACGAGCAACAGGATCATTAGAGAATGAAATAATTGTTGTGGTACGCCCATGAAAGTTATTTTCGCACACAATAATTTGTGCTCTATTTTCAGGAATTCCTTTTACTTCATAAGCCCATTTTCTACAGAGTTTTAAAGCAGTTTCTACGGCTTCAGCACCTGTATTCATTGGCAACAACTTATCAAAATTAAAGGTCTCAGCTGCCAATTTTTCAAAACGCCCTAACATATCATTATAAAACGCTCGAGAAGTTAACGTTAATGTTTGCGCTTGTTGCGCCATAGCATTAACAATCTTTGGGTGACAATGCCCTTGGTTTACTGCTGAATACGCAGATAAAAAATCGTAATATTTTTTTCCTTCTACATCCCAAACATATACACCTTCTCCCCTACTTAATACAACTGGTAACGGATGGTAATTATGTGCTCCATACTTGTTCTCTAAATCTATCGCTTCTTGCGATGTTAATTGGTCTAAAACAGCCATTTTTTAATAATTTTAAGGTTTATGTCTTAATTAAAAGACACTGTTTGACACTTTTAATAAAATGCAAACATTAATAATCAAATCTCGCTTAGCGAGTTCCTTATCTACCTTTATCCTTTCAGAATCCCAATATTATCGGGGCGAAAATTCAGCGTGGGAAAGAAATCATCCCTAGAGCTTGCAAATTACTAAATATTAGTTAACACAAAAAATGTTATTCTGAGATTTTATGAGACAATGATGAGATTAAAATTTCAATGCGTTTTATTTCATTCAATACTCTATTCTTATCCACTTGCATCCACATATACAATTTAATCATTGATGACATGCTAATAAAAATAAATCCTCCTGCTACCCATTTTATAAGTTCATTAATATCATCTGTATTAAAAAATTGTACAACACAATACACAAATAGCCCAAAAGCACCTAAGCTTACAATATTCATAAGTATAACGATCCACGAGTTTTTGCCGTTGAAAATTTCTACTAATGAACCAAGTATATTTTTCTCATCTAAATCATCATAAAATTTAGCTTCCTCTTGCGTTAATGTCTCTTTAATTAATTGATCTATGTTTTCATCAGTTTTCATAATAAAATGTGTTTATCGTTTTCACTCACATTTCGACTGCGCTCAATGTGAAAATAAAAACTTATTAATATTCTTTTTTTATGTGTTTTAATTGTTTTTTTAAATGTTCTCGAGCATGAAACAATCTTGACTTTACAGTACCTACAGAAATATTGAGTCGTTTACTGATTTGACGTAACGAATACGATTCTGTATAAAACAATTGTATTACCACTTGTTGATTTAGGGGTAATTCTTTAATTGCCTTTGATAATTCTTGTTTCAGTTTTAGGTTTTCTTCATAAGGTGTTTCTGCTACTATGTCTTGCTTATAATCCTGAAAATGCTCTCGCTCTTTAACTTTATTTCGTAAATGATCTAAAGACTTATTAGTTACAATACGCAATGCCCAACTTTTAAACTGTTGTGGCTCTTTAAGCTGTTCTATTTTATTCATAATAATCTGCCAACTCTCCTGTGCTATATCTTTTGCTACCGCTTTATCTTTAACCAACCAATAAGCCTTATTACAAAATTGTTTATGCCAGCGTTTTACCAATTTTGCAAATGCTATTTTATCACCAGATATAATCTGAGTCACTAGCAGTTCATCTATTTGTTGATGCGGTTTTTGCATTATTTGGTTAGGTTTCTATTTCTAAGACGTAGAACTTCAAAAAAGGTTCAATCTATTCCCACGATTTATGCTGAACTTGCTTCACTAAAGTGGGAATCTTATCACTAAAGTGGGAATCTCAGCGCAAATTCCAATAACTATCGGGAGGAATTTCATTATACGTTAAGAATACAAATTCACTAATATCTATCACTTTAAAGATAATTGAAATATTACATATATATTTTATTGGTATTGCTATTTTTGTGGCATGTCTAGAAGAAAAAACAAAAAGCAAGTTTTTACACATGTCGAAGTGATTGATGCTGGTGCAAAAGGAAAGTCTATAGCAAAAGCAGAAGATGGACGTGTTATATTTTTAAGTAATGCTATTCCTGGTGATATTGTAGATGTACAAACTTTTAAAAAGCGTAAATCGTATTTTGAAGGTAAAGCCACTACTTTTCATAAACTATCTGAAAAACGTACAGAACCTAAATGCGAACATTTTGGCACTTGCGGTGGTTGTAAATGGCAATCCATGGACTACAAGTATCAATTGGAATATAAAGAAAAAGAAGTTGTAAATAATCTTAAACGGTTAGGACATCTAGACTTACCTGAAATTACACCAATATTGGGTTCTGCTGAGCAGTATTTTTATAGAAATAAAATGGAATTCTCCTTTAGTGATAGTCGTTGGTTAACTGTTGATGAAATTGAATCTGATAAAGATCTTGGAGATAGAAACGCTTTAGGGTTTCATATTCCTGGTATGTGGGACAAAATATTAAATATTAATGCCTGTTGGTTACAAGCTGCCCCATCTAACTCGATTAGAAATGGTATTAGAGATTTTGCTATAGATAATGGTTTAGATTTCTTTAATACACGCCAACAAAAAGGATTGTTACGCACATTAATGATCCGTACTACAAGTATTGGAGAACTTATGGTAATGCTTCAATTTTATGATAATGACCAGGCAAAACGTGAATTGGTATTAGATTATATTGCAGATACGTTTCCTGAGGTAACATCACTACAATATGTAGTGAACCAAAAGGCTAATGATACTATTTACGATCAAGAAGTGATATGCTACAAAGGACGCGATCATATTTTTGAAGAAATGGAAGGGCTTAAATTTAAAATTAATGCTAAATCTTTTTATCAAACCAATTCTAAGCAAGCCTATGAATTATATAAAATAACACGTGATTTTGCAGAATTAACAGGTAATGAGCTTGTTTATGATTTATATACAGGTACAGGAACCATAGCACAGTTTGTTGCTAAAAGTGCAAAACATGTAGTTGGTGTAGAAGCTGTACCAGATGCAATTACTGCTGCTAAAGAAAATGCACAATTTAATGGCATAGAAAACGTTGACTTTTTTGTAGGTGATATGAAAAACGTATTTAATGACACTTTTATAGCAAAACATGGTCAGCCAGATATTATTATTACAGATCCGCCAAGAGATGGCATGCATAAAGACGTTGTTGCACAGATTTTAAAAATAGCTCCAAAACGTGTGGTTTACGTAAGTTGTAATAGTGCTACACAAGCTAGAGATTTAGCCTTAATGAAAGATCATTATACTATTATTAAAACACAGGCTGTAGATATGTTTCCGCAAACACATCATGTAGAAAATGTTGTACTTTTAGAACATAAATAATGACATCACTAAATAAATTAATGAAACCATATAAACCTATTTTCCTCTTATTTATAATCATTGTATTTAATCAAAGCTGTGAACGTGATGATATTTGCACAGATGATACTACACCACGCTTGCTTATTGAGTTTTTTGATATTACAGAACAAGATGTTTTAAAAAATGTACCTCGTCTATCGGTATACGATGTAGATGCAGACCCTGATGATGTAAATACAAACTTTATAGTTAATAATTCTAATGTTAATGCTATTGCATTACCGCTTCGTTTTGAAAATGAAGGAGAATTAACCACTACAGAATATATTTTAGAGCGCGATTCTAATTTAAGATTAGATGATGACCCTAATACAACTTCTAATATGGATACTATAAGAATTACATATACGCCAGAATTTCAGTTTGTATCTAGGGCTTGCGGATTTAAAAGTGTCTTCAATAATATATCTATAGAAGTACTTACAGATGATGATAATTGGATTTTACTCACTAATTTTTCTAATAACTTAACAGAACTAAATGTTGAAGATGAAACAACAACGCACATTAATATATTCCATTAAGTTCATTATTATAGTGCTGTTTTCATTAAATCTAACAGCACAGAATAACACTCAAACTAAAGACACACTTGTTTTTAAACAACGTTATGGGCTTAGGTTTGGTGTTGATTTAGGGAAAATTGGGCGTACCGTTATTGATAATGATTATACAGGTTTTGAAATTAATGCCGATTACAGACTTACAAAACGTCTTTTTATTGCCGGTGAACTTGGTAATGAAGAACGTACAGTAGATGATGATGCATTAAATTTTACAAGTACAGGAACTTATTTTAAAGCTGGTGTTGACTATAATCTATATCAAAATTGGTTAGATATGGAAAATCTTATTTTTTCGGGGTTTAGACTTGGTGTAAGCTCATTTAGTCATACTCTAAATAGTTTTGATGTCACTGACGTTAATAATCAATTTTTTGATCAACAAATTAATATTGAAGATGGTAGAGAGTTTGATGGACTTTCTTCCATTTGGGGAGAACTTATTCTTGGTATAAAAGCAGAACTGCTTAAAAATCTTTTTATGGGTCTTAATGTGCAGCTAAAATTTTTAGTTAGTGATGATCAGCCTAATAATTTTGAAAACTTATTTATTCCTGGTTTTAATAGAACTTTTGACAGTGGTAGTTTTGGATTTGGGTTTGGCTATAACATCCAATATTTAATTCCTTTTTATAAAAAAGATAAAATTGTAGTTGAAGAATCCGCTGAAGGCAATTAGTTAAAAATCTTCACTAAAAGTTCTTTAAGTAAATCCCCTTGTGGTATTGCATTTGCGCCAACACCTTTACTTTTAACATCAAATTCACGCAATGTACTTACCACTCCACTCACTTTTTTCATAGGATAGTTTCGTGCAGCTGTGATGTATTCATTTACAAAATAAGGATTAATCTTTAGTGCTGAAGCTACACTACGCGGTGATTTATCATTTAGTCCATGAAAATGTAATAGTTGAGAGAAGAAGTTAAAGAGTAATGATACTGTTACTACCATTGGGTTATCCTTAGGATTATCCGCAAAATATTTTGCAATTTGGTAGGCTTTAACCACATTGTATTCACCTACGGCTTTTCGTAATTCAAAATTGTTAAAATCTTTACTTATACCTATATTTTCTTCAATATGTTCTGGAGTAATTTGAGTGTCTTTAGGCAATACAATTTTAAGTTTACTTAATTCATTGTCTATTTTTAATAAATCAGTACCTAAGAATTCCACAAGCATTTGTGCTGCTTTTGGAGCTATAGAATATCCTTGACCCGCAAGTACACGTCTAATCCAATCTCCTACTTGGTTCTCGTATAACTTCTTACTTTCATAGACTACTCCAACTTTTTGTATGGCTTTATATAGTGCTTTACGCTTATCAATTTTTTTGTATTTGTAATTAACAACTAATACTGTTGTTGGCTGTAAATTATTTGCATAGTCTGAGAGTTTCTCAATCGTTCTGCTTAAATCTTGTGCTTCTTTAATAATTACAACTTGACGTTCTGCCATCATAGGATAACGCTTAGCATTACTAACAATATCCTCTATACTAATATCTCTACCGTAAAGAACAACTTGGTTAAATCCTTTCTCGGCTTCATCTAAAACATTTTTTTCGATATAGTCTGAAATCTTATCTATATAATAGGCTTCTTCACCCATTAAAAAATAGATAGGCTTTATCTGTCCTTTTTGTATATCTGTAACTATTTGTTTAGCCTCGTTCAAAGTCTATTTACTAAATAAAGATTGTTTATTGGAAGTTCCATGTTTGTAGTTTAACTTTGAAGAAATTAAGCAACTTAATTAGTGCAAGAACTCAACTTTCCAAAGTTTGAATACCGTTTCAAAAGTACAGAAAATAAAGTTTCTATTTTTGATGTTATTCGTAAAAAGTTTGTCAGTCTTCAACCTGAAGAATGGGTACGCCAACATTGTGTGCATTATCTAATTACTGAAAAGAAATACCCAAAAAGCCTTATTAATGTAGAAAAGGCTTTAACCATCAATGGTTTAAAAAAACGCTACGACATTGTTGTCTTTAACACAAATGGTTCTATACATTTAATTGTAGAATGTAAAGCTCCTAAAATTAAAATTGACCAAACCACTTTTGATCAGGTGGCGCGCTATAATTTAGCTTTAAATGCATCTTATATCATGGTAACCAACGGAATTAATCATTATTATTGTCAAATGGATACAGATGCTGAACGCTATGCATTTTTAAAAGATATCCCAGAATATATAAAAACTTAGATGTTTCATTTAAAAGATATCGCTGTAGTTATTTTAAACTGGAATGGTAAAGGCTTACTCAACACCTTTTTACCATCAGTTATAAAACATTCTAAAGATGCTAAAATCTACGTGGTAGACAATGCTTCTACCGATGATTCTGTTGCGTTTCTTGAAACACATTTTCAACAAGTAAAAGTTATTAAAAATACTGTGAATGGAGGTTATGCCAAAGGTTATAACGATGCTATTACGCATATTAAAGAACCGCTTTTATGTCTTTTAAATAGCGATATTGAAGTAACCGAGCATTGGTTAAACCCGATACTTGATCAATTCAATTCAGATTCAGAAACTGTAATTATTCAGCCTAAAATTTTAGATTATAAAAAGAAAACTCATTTTGAATATGCTGGTGCTGCTGGTGGCTTTATAGATAAGTATGCATTTCCGTATTGTCGAGGTCGCATATTCAATACTATAGAAGAAGATACTAATCAGTATAACGACACTTCTACTATTTTCTGGGCTTCTGGCGCTTGCTTTTTTATTCGTAAATCTACTTTTCAAGAATTGAATGGTTTTGATGCTTCTTTTTTTGCACATATGGAAGAAATCGACTTATGCTGGCGTGCATATAATTTAGGTTATAAAGCCAAATATATTGGCAATTCAACAGTCTACCATGTTGGTGGCGCGACTCTAAATACCACAAATCCTAAAAAAACCTATTTAAATTTTAGAAATAGTCTTTATACTCTGACAAAGAATACAGACAAAAATCTATTTGCTAGAGTGTTTTTAAGAATGGTATTAGATGGCATCGCAGGAATTCGTTTTATATTTCAATTACAGTTATTACATTGTTTCTCTATACTAAAAGCACATTTTAGCTTTTACAATGCTCTACCCCGATTATTGAAACAAAGAAAACAATTAAAAAAGCGCTCTAACTATTACAACTGCAACTCTATTGTTTGGTCTTATTTTATAAAGAAAAATAAAACCTTTTAATTGTTTATAAAACTGTTAAAAAAATTGTTAATCCCTGTGATACCCATTGTTCTTTTCAATAATTTTGAAGTACAATTATTTAACCTAGAAAATTATACAATTCAATTATGAAAAAACTAATGTTATTAAGTGTTTGCGCAATGGTGTTGTTGGCATCATGCGTGTCGAAGAAAGAGTACGCTGCACTTGAGGCAAAACAAAAAGAAACTCAAGATTTACTCAATACTGCAACTGTAAAACTAAATGTTTGTTTATCAGAAAAAGCCGCTGCATCTGCACGTTTAGAAGGTTTAAAAGAACAATTAGCAGATTTACGTAAAAGTAATAATGCTTTAATTAAAAGTTCTCAAGATTTAACCGAATTAACGACTAAAGGTGCTACTAACTTAGAAAAATCTTTAGAAAGTTTACAAGAGCGTGATTTAAAAATATCACGTTTGCAAGATGCTATCTCTAGAAAAGATAGTGTAACACTTGCTATTGTTACTAGTTTAAAGAAAGAAGTTGGTATTAACGATCCAGACATTGAAGTTAATGTAGAAAAAGGTGTTGTATTTATTTCTATTGCTGATAAATTATTATTTAAAAGTGGTAGCTATAATGTAACGTCTCGTGCTAAAGATGTTTTAGCTAAAGTTGCAAAAGTAATTAACAGCAAACCTAATTTTGAAGCTATGGTAGAATCGCATACAGATAATGTATCGTATAGTAAACCACCATTATTAGATAACTGGGATTTAAGTGTTAAACGTGCAACTTCTGTAGTTAGAGTTTTAGAAAGTTTAAATGTTAACTCGCAACAATTAATTGCAGCTGGTCGTAGTTCTCATGTACCATTAGTAGATAATGATACTGCAGAAAATAGATCTAAAAACAGACGTACACGTATTGTTGTACTTCCTAAAATTGATCAATTCTATGAAATGATTGAAACAGAAATGAAAAACTTATCTGAAGGTTAATAGATCTTAGATTATAAAACAAAAAAGCCCAATGTTTACATAAAACATTGGGCTTTTTTTATGTTTAATTTTTAATGACTGATATAATTTCTGGAAGAATTGCTAATGCAGATAAAACAACCGCAGCTCCATTTCCTTTATTTTTTGATTTTGCGTCAATAACTAAATTATTATCTACTCTCTTAGCACGTTTTGGCATTCGTATCATTACGACTTTGTTTTCATAGTCTTCCACATAATTCTCTTTTGTATAATCATATGCCAATTCAATACCATCATCACCAAATGTTTTAATACTTGTTTTAGGATGCTCTAGAGCATAAAGTATATTTTTTAAATCTTTAGATTCCGTTTGTTTTAAAACTATTCCATTATAGTTAGAATATGATACGATACTTAAAAAATCATCTTCCTGCATGCGTCTAGACAATAATATAAAAGCTTGTTTAAGTATAATTTTATCTTCTTGTGTAAAATCATCGTTATACGTTTTAACTAAAAACGTTACATTTTGATTATTCTCACTATCTGCATTAAAATGCTCAACAATAAATGTTATAAGACTATCTAAGGTTACAGATTCTGTTTCTACATTTTTTTCTTGGCTGTTTAACTGAACTGCAATTAACAGCGCAGCAACTAGTTGTAATACATTTTTCATCGGTCTGTGTTTTAAAAGTTTCTATAAAACTAAATACAGACTGTTTGTTAAAAAACTGAGAATGCGTGAAGTATACGTTTCGGTGAGTAAACTATGCTAAAGCTTTAGATATAGTTTTAGCACGCTGAATTTTAGAGTTTTGCGTTTCTACAAATGCTTCTAATGCATATATTTTTCTAGGGATTTCTAATTTTTTAAGGTTAGAAAAATCACGGATACACCTATCAATGCTAGCGATGTCATTGCTTGGGTTTTCTATAATAAGAATCAATTTCTCTCCTAAATCGTCATCGGGTTCTGAAGCAATAATAAAACGTTCTTTGATAATTGATTGTAGTTGTTGTTCAATCTGTTCTGGAAATAATTTAAGCCCACCAGAATTGATAACAGAATCGTAACGTCCTAACCATTTAAAAGTAGTTTTGGACTTTAAATCAACAACATCATTCGTTATTATAGATTCCTTTGATAGTTTTAAAGCATTAATAACTAAGCATTGCTTGTCATCAATACTAAATAGAACATTTGGCAACGCTGAAAAGCAATCTTCACCTTTCTGTGATTTAGACGTTATAGGTTTGATAGCAACATGGGTTACTGTTTCTGTCATTCCATAGGTTTCATAAAAGTGATTAGGGCAAGATTCTATTTTTTTCAATACGTTTTGACCAATTGAAGCTCCTCCTATAATAATGGTTTTAATATTTGACAAATACGCTAATGTATTTGCAACTTGAAGCGGAATCATAGCACAAAAATGATAGTGCTTTTTATAATCAAATACAAGATTAGTTGTTGGTGCTATACAATCTATTTCTAAACCTAAAATTAATGCACGAACCAACATCATTTTACCAGCTATAAACTGAGTTGGCAAACAATGTAGAGCAGAATCGCCTGGTTTTAATTTAAAAAAAGAACCCGTAGCAAGTGCAGAGTTCACCATTGCTTGTTTATCTATGGTGATACGCTTTGGCGTACCAGTTGAACCAGATGTTTCTACTTCTATTGTAGCATTGTCATCTAACCAATCTAACAAAAAACGCCCTATAACGATTTTATAATCTTTCTCTTCTTTAACTAAATTATAAGCAAGTTCTTTTAATTGAGATGAATTAAAATGCTGTCCATTATACTTAAAACGATTATGGATATTCGTGTAATTAGGTGTCATTACTCTATGACTTTGTAATCGTCTTTAAGTGGCTCTACTACTGGACCAAATAATTTTTCTTTCCAGTTTTTCCATCCGTATTTTTTTGATAGAATAAATAATATTAAGGGATATATTACAAGCACTGGTGCCGCTATTTCTACAAAACTCACTCTACTAGGGTCTGATATATCTTTTAAAATAGAATCTGTTTGTAATGCTGTCCAATCTGCTGTTACCAATAATGCTGTAAATAAATTATTGGCTGCATGGAACCCTAATGCTAACTCTAAACCTTCATCCATAAGTGTCATTATACCTAATATAAAGCCTGTACCTATGTAAAATATCATTATTACAGGACCAAGTGTGTCTACTTCTGGATTAAAAATGTGTAACATTCCAAAGCCTACAGATGTCAAAACTAAAGGTGCCCATCTGTTTTTAAATATTACTCCTAGTCCTTGCATTAAATAGCCTCTAAAAAAGTACTCTTCAAAACTTGTTTGTAACGGTAATAATAGAATGCCTATAACTGCTAAAATTATAAAAGCTTTAGCGTTAAAATTAAACACATAATCTTCTGGAGTTAAGTAATAATCTAATAATACTAAGCCAGAAGAGATAGTTCCCCATAAAATAAAGATAAACCAAAATCGTTTCCAATCGATCTTATTTCTAGCAGTAGTTAAGCTCTTAAAGGACTGTTTATGTAATAATTTTGCAGATAATATTACACCGACTAAACCTACTGCGAATGAAACAAGCATTAAAAACAGAAATAAATTACTTCCTAACATATCTACCATTCCAGGTATATCAGTTGCCATAGTAGCTCCATTAAAAACTTTAGCAATTAGAAATATCCCTAAAGGTATCGCTCCTATAAATTGCCATGCAATAAATATTATTATAGTTCCTATAATATATCTCCAAGAATCATATAATCCGTTATATGCTTGTTGTATGTAATCTAATTTCATAATTTAAAATTCCAATTAGTGTTTATATTATAATGCAAAGTACCATTTTTTACTAGCAATGGCGAATCAAAGTTATTAGTAAATAAACTTCCTGTTCCGAGCCCTTGAGGCTTGTTGTTCTTTAAAGTATAAGTCCATTGTGCTATGGCATTAAGACCAACATTACTTTCTAAAGCGCTTGTTATCCACCAACCTATATCATACTCTTTTGCAAGGCTTATCCATTTATCACTTCCTTTAAATCCACCTATTAAACTCGGTTTTAAAATAATATATTGTGGATTTATAGTCTGTAGTAGTTCTTTCTTTTTTGTTACAGAAAATACTCCTATTAATTCTTCATCTAAAGCAATTGGTAAAGGAGTCTGATCACAAAGTCTTGCCATATCTTCAAATTGATTGGGTTGAATGGGTTGCTCTATAGAATGTAACTGGTATTCTGATAGGCGTTTGAGTTGCTCTAAAGCTTCAGAAGGTTTAAAAGCACCATTAGCATCTACTCGTAATTCTATATCAGAAATAGAAAATTCTTTTCTAATCGTTTTTAAAATATTCAACTCCGTTTGAAAGTCTATTGCTCCGATCTTTAATTTTATACATGTAAATCCAGCTTTGATTTTATCCTTAATTTGTGTTCGCATAAATGCTTCATCTCCCATCCAAACCAAGCCGTTAATGGCTATATTATCTTCACCTGAGGTAAACCAAGATGGAAACAACTGAAACGGAGTATTGCTCTCTAAAGATTTAAATGCCATTTCTAAACCAAATTGAATACTCGGAAATTCAACAAGTGCATCAATTAATTCATCTAATCCTAAATCTATGTTTTTACAAACCCAATTTAATTTGCTTTCGTAATCTGGACGATCATCAATAGATAAGCCTCTTAAAATACCACACTCACCAATACCCGTTTTTTCTTTATGATTAATAATAATAAACCAAGTCTCTTTGGTTGTCATTATTCCCCGAGATGTACCGCTAGGTCTTTTAAAATTTAAAATATAACGTTGATAAGTAGCCTCCATAATTATATAGCAAAAATACTCACTTTTTAGGTTTTGTTACAACGCAGAATGTACTTACACCAAAAGGAAAGCTAATTTTAGACAATAGCTTGTTTTCAAGTTTAAGTATGCTATAAAATAAAGTATTACCAACTGGAGTTTTTAGTGTAGACGTATTTGTTTTTGCTTTTGATAAAAACAGTTTGTTGAATAATCGGACTAAAGCTATAGGAAGAAATAATAATGTATTCCAATAACTTGCTTTTTCAATAATAAAGTTTGAAGCGATTAATTTTCTTTTCAAACCTAATTTAGTATAACGTCTATAATGGTTATTTGCTTCATCATGTCTACTCCATAAAAACTGATACGCAGGAACAAAAACGATCAGCTTACCTCCTGGATTTAACAAGTTATACCAATTATGAAGGGCTTGATTGTCATTCTTTAAATGTTCTAAACAATCTGATGCAATAAGTAAATCAAAAGTATGTGAGAATTTAATATTCTGAGCATCCATAATTTGGGTTTGTTTTATCCCCAAAACTTTGCTTCGCTCTATAGCTCGTTCACTAATATCAATACCATGAATATTATTAGCATTAAAACCACAATCAATTAAATCTTGTATTAGTACTCCTGAAGAACATCCAATATCAAGAATTTTACTATCCTTAGATGTTTCATATAGTAACTGTTTTACAAAAGATCTTCGAGCCTTAAACCAAAAATGATGCTTTTCATTAATATGATAAGACGTCTCGAAATTGGTGTTCATGATAAAATTAAAAGTCTTTTATTGCAAAGACATAAATTGTTTTTTCTTTCTTCCTGAACTTACCATAATATATCGGTCTCCTTGATATGCTCCGTAAAACGGAAGATAAAATGTTTTTCCTTTATTATCTTGAATTTTATTATAGGATACTTCTCCTAAAACATCATAGGCAAAATCATATAAAGCTGAAGACTCAAACCAACCTTTAGACACTTTAGTTCTACCGTCTTTTTTCTCTGTTAAGTTTTTACCTGAATTTAGTATTACATGTAACTCATCATTCTTTAAAAACACATTATATGATGGACTAGTAGATCGTTTAAAGATACTTCTTCCCCATTCTAAATTACCTTTAGAAGTAAATTTTAAAATAAGAATATCATTATAGTGATACACAGTAGTCCAATATCCACCACCAGCTCCATTAGACACATATTGTGTAGTGATATAAAACTCTTCCGCTATTAAGTACGAATTACCTTGGTTATCTTCTAAAATATGATCTAAATAAAAACTACTTAATTCTTTACCTTCTTTTTTATTAGCCTTACGATAACCATACAAATCATCATAAACGGACTTTGGCAACACATTTTTATTTTTATTAATAACATTTAATGTGTTTTCATCTATAACAAAACTACATCCGCCTTTAATGCGTCCATCTCTTTTATCTGAATAAAACCCGTACAACTTAAGTTGATCAGATCTATTAATATTCAATGAAGATATAAATTCTGTCTCTAGCTTAATTTCTAAATTATCAACTTTAGATTCTGAAATTTTATTTAGAATAAACTTATAATTTGCTTTATCTTTCTTCTTTTTAGCTTTTCCTTCTAAAAACAATTTACCTACAACATAAACATTCTTAGAATTGTCTATAGCTATATCATTAGGCTCAAAGAATTTTTCTGTACTTTCTTGATAGGATTTTTTATATTCCAATTCTAATGTATTCGCATTAAAGACTCTAACAGTATATGAATTTGAATTCTTTTTAATATTATCTGTTGCTATAACTAACGAACCACCATCTGGTGAAAGTGCAAAACCTGTTTCACGTTTAGAACTTCCTGAAAATAAAGCTTGGTTTTTATCTACTGTTGCAGAAAACAATTCAATTTTTTTATGTGTTTTATCTTTTAAATTAAAAACATGACATGCTATTTTACGATCAAATTTATTTTCTTTAAATAGTGTAAATAACTTTAATTCATCACCATAAAATAAATCTCCTAAATAACTTTCTTTTTTACTTATTTCAATAAGTTTAGAATATGTTTTATTTAAATCTTTATCGAATAAATCAAAAAGTAAATTCTTTTTTGAATCTCTAACTACAGCTGTAACGCCTATCTCTGTTGTATGTAATGCTAAAATTTTATTCGACTTCACATCATCCTTAAACTCTTTGCTCTCCATAACAGACAAACTAGTCGTTTGAGAAAAACTAATTAAAGCTATTAAGCATATGGTAATGGTTAGAAGTTGTTTCATAAATATAATTTGAATTAATAAAGATAATACCCAATACCCAACAATAAGGAAAATAAAAATGTAGACAATGCTAAAACCTTTAATTGACTATCATAGTCACTCGGAACTTTAGCATTTTTAACATGCATTAAATGCCTTATTAAAGGAATAAAACTCAGTAAGAATAATAGATTATAAGGTTCTACATAATAAAGCAAACCAAATGCAAGTGCAGTAACCATAGCTCCAACAATTAAAACATAATGGTATTGTTTGGCTAATTTATGACCTAATTTAACTGCTAGCGTTATTTTACCTGCTTTTTCATCAGACTCAATATCTCGCATGTTATTTAAGTTTAATACACCAACACTTAACAACCCTAAAGCTGTAGCAGGAAGAAAAACTAAGTGATCTATTGTTTTTACATTAAGTATATAAGTACCTATGACACTTATAAACCCAAAAAATATAAATACAAAAACATCTCCCAAAGCTCTATAGCCATATGGAGAATCACCCATTGTGTAATTTAAAGCCGCATACATAGAAAGGCCACCTAAAAAGACAAAAAGTATAACATACAAAAGATTAGTATGCCCAAAAGACACATAAATTAAACCTAAGGTAGAGAATATAACTACTAGAATATTCTTTTTAATAGCCTCTAACATTTGATCTGGCGTAATAGCTCCACTTTGTATGGCGCGTTTAGGCCCAACACGATCTTCATTATCTGTTCCTCGTACTCCATCTCCATAATCATTAGCTAGATTAGACAGTACTTGTAAACTTATTGTTGTTAGTATGGCTAGTAGCAATATCCATATATTGAATCTGCCATTGTATGCTGCCAAACAGGTTCCTATAACGATGCCCGAAACAGATAAAGGCAACGTTCTTAGACGCATAGCAGAAAGCCAAGGTTTTAGATTTTTCATCACCAGATGTTAAAAATTAAGGAATCCATTTTTTATCAAAGTTTGGTTTGCGTTTTTCTAAAAACGCATCTCTTCCTTCTTTAGCTTCATCAGTCATGTATGCTAAACGTGTGGCTTCACCTGCAAAAACTTGTTGTCCTACCATACCATCATCCGTAAGGTTCATTGCAAATTTTAGCATTTTAATAGAAGTTGGAGATTTAGCTAATATTTCTTGTGCCCATTGATAGGCTGTAGTTTCTAATTCTGCATGTGGAATTACGGCATTTACCATTCCCATTTCATATGCTTCTTGAGCAGAGTAATTTCTACCTAAGAAAAAGATCTCTCTTGCTTTTTTTTGCCCTACCATTTTTGCCAAATACGCAGATCCATAACCGCCATCAAAACTGGTTACATCAGCATCTGTTTGTTTAAAAATAGCATGTTCCTTACTTGCTAGAGTTAAATCGCAAACAACATGTAAACTATGTCCTCCACCAACAGCCCAACCCGGAACAACAGCAATAACTGCTTTTGGCATAAAACGAATTAACCGTTGCACTTCTAAAATATTTAAGCGGTGATAGCCATCATCTCCAACATAGCCTTGATGTCCTCTGGCTTTTTGATCACCTCCAGAACAAAAACTCCAAACTCCATCTTTAGTAGATGGACCTTCTGCACTTAATAAAACCACGCCTATATTTACGTCTTCATTAGCATCATAAAAAGCATCGTAAAGCTCTGAAGTAGTTTTTGGACGAAATGCATTTCTTACGTTAGGCCTATTAAATGCTATTCTGGCAACTCCATTACTTTTTTGGTACGTTATATCTTCATAAGATTTAACCGTTACCCAATCTATCTGACTCATTCTACTTGAAATTTGTAGTGTAAAAATAAGGAAATAATAGCAATGCTATTATTCTAATTATAGTAAAAGATTAACTGTTTTTATTTGAGATAAATACCATCTGATTTAATCTCTATCTGACGTTCTTTATATAGTGTGCCAATAGCTTTTTTGAAGCTTTTTTTACTCATTTCAAGCTGTTCTTTTATAGCTTCAGGGCTGGATTTGTCGTGCAAAGGGATAAAACCACTATTATCATGTAGCTCATTTAAAATAAACTCGGCATTGGGCTCAATATTTCTATAGCCAATTTGGTTTAATGAAATATCTAATTTATTATCTGGTCTTACTTTTTTGACAATGCCTTTTAATCGATCTCCTACACTTATATCTTTATAAATGTCATCTTTAAAAATTAGTCCTAAATGCACCTTGTTAATAATAACATTCATCCCTAAATCCGAAGGATGAGATACAATAATATCTACTTCATCAAACTGAGCGACAGTAAGTTCTTTATTATTTAAAAAGCTATTGGTTTTACTAGAAGCGACCAAACGGTTAGATTCAGTATCTAAGTAACAATGCACTAAATACCAGCCGCCTTTCTTCATTTTAAACGCTTGTTCTCTAAATGGACAAAACAATTCTTTTACCAATCCCCAATCTAAAAAAGCACCATAATCATTAACTTGATTACATCTTAAAAGTGCAAAGTCATTTACTATAATAAACGGATGATCTGTTGTTGCTACAGGTCGTTCTTCGTTATCTAAATACACAAAAACTTCTATTTCATCATCAATTTCAAAAGTTTCTGGCACATAACGGTTAGGTAACAATACTTCGTTTTCTTCATTATCACCCAAAAAGAGACCTGGTTCAGTATCTCTAAGTATTCGTAAGGTATTGTATTCTCCTAAGTGTATCATGCGGCAAAGGTATTGATATTTTTTTCAGATACTGATATAAATTTAAGGATAAAGAAAAAGCGTTACCGCTCTATAAAGAACAATAACGCTTAATCGATCTGAGAACAATTTCTTATTTATAAACAGACTCCTTTTTAAAATGTTTTGCTAACATATAATAAATCACAGCTCTGTACTTATTTCTATTAGAGCGTCCATAAGTTTCTATTACTGAATCTATAGCGCCATCTAAATCTCCACTATCACTAAGCCCTAATTTTTTGATTAGAAAATTATTTTTAACCGTTGCTAATTCTTTCTCGTCAGAACCTGAAACTGTTGAAGAATCTGCATTGTATATTGAAGGTCCTAAACCTACTGTAACTTTGGTTAATAAATCCATATCTGGATTAACTCCGCATTTATCTTTTAAATCTGCAGCGTATTTTACTATTAAGTCGTCTCTTTTACTCATTTTTAAATAATTTTGATTGTTAAGATTTTAAAGGTAACTATTTTTAAGACACATTGAATAGTAAAAAGTCACATGTTAACTTAAATTTTACTTTATAAACTTAAAATAGTTTAAGAGTACCTCATCATTGATCTCTGATGGTGTGAAAATTTCTAAAAGTTTAGGTTGATTTTCATCATTATAAAATTTAGATAATTCTGTTTTTAATTCAGAATCATTACTTGCCTTACTATAATAAAACCCATACATATCGCATAGATGGCTTGCAGTAAGTTGGTGTTTGGTTTCAAAATAAGTATCGAAATTTTCTGTGTTTTTATGACCTGGAAGTATTCTAAATATACCACCGCCACTATTGTTTATGACAATAATTCTAAACGAATTTGGTATATAATTGTTCCACAACGCATTGCTATCGTAAAAGAAACTCAAGTCTCCTGTTATAAAGGTTGTTCTTTTACCAGAAGCTAATGCTGCTCCAATAGCTGTACTTGTGCTCCCGTCAATACCACTTGTACCTCTATTACAAAATACCGTAACATCATTAGGCATTTGAAACAGCTGTGTGTACCTAATCGCAGAACTATTACCTACCTGTAATTGACTATCATTAGGTAATGATTGCAAAAGTCGATTAAATACTTTAAAATCTGAAAACGGAATCGTTTCTAGATAGTTTTCATGCTTTTTTCTTCGTTTAGATTTTACAGTTGACCAATACGGGTTATAATTACTCTCTACTACCTTAGAAAGTTTAGGGATAAACTGAGAAAAAAACTGATTTGGCGTCACCTTAAAATGATGTTTTAAACAAAAAAACGTGTCATTTGCTGAATACGGATCAATATGCCAATGCTGTTTAGGTTGGTATTTACGCAAAAATGCTTTTATCTTTTTTGAAACCACTAATCCTCCAAAAGTTAATAAGATTTCTGGTTGAAGTTTTAAAAAATCTTCGTCTTCTAAAGGTGCTATTATTTTATCTATTCCAGGAAAAAAGGATTCATGATGTATATTGGAAGTTGTTTCTGTAAACACAATAACACTATTATCATTAGCAAAAGCATCTATCCATTGTTGCTCTATAGTATTGGGCGAATTTACCCCGACTAAAATGAGTTTTCGTGTTGCTTTATCCCATTGGTTAATATAATTAGTTAAATCTTCATCAAAACCATTAATATTCAATTTTTCTTCAATATTAGGTGCAATATTTACAGATAACTCATTTATTATTTCGTATAAAGGTTCGTTAAAAGGACAATTAATATGTACTGGACCCGATTCTAATCTTGCTTTATTAAAAGCTAAATTAATTTCAGAGGTATTGTATTTATTTATTTCATTTTGAAGATTTAAAGTATCTACCTTATCGCTACTTTGTAGATCTAGTTTAAGATTAGCATTATAAAACACATGATCTCCATATACATTTTTTTGTTTCACCGTTTGTCCATCTCCAATATCTAATAAATATTCTGGTCGATCTGCAGAAATCACAACTAAAGGAATTCTGCTATAAAATGCTTCGGATACAGCTGGATAGTAATTTAACAATGCACTGCCAGAAGTACAAACTACGGCAACTGGTTGTAGTAATTGTTGAGCCATACCTAAAGCAAAAAAAGCGGCACAACGTTCATCGACAATACTATAGCATTTAAAATCATTGTTATGAGTAAAACCAATAGTTAAAGGTGCATTTCTACTTCCAGGAGAAATAACAATATGAGTAATATTATGTGCTTTACATAATGCAACTATAGTTTGAGATAAAGGGATTTTTGAATGCTTCATTTATAATACAAACATACAAAAAAGCATGTGGCTTTGCTATAAGACTTTTAGCATTGTTTTCGTTTTCTCAACGGTCTCATTCCATTCGTTTTGGGGCTCGGAAGCTTTTGTAATTCCGCCTCCGACATAAATTAATGCTTTATTAGATTGTATTTGCATACAACGCAAGTTGACATAAAAATTAGATTGCGTCTTAACAACACCATAAGCATTATTCTCAACATTTCTTCGGTTGATATTTCTTGTATTTGTACTTTTTAAATTGAGTTCTCCCAAAAATCCTGTATAGAATTCGCGATTGTAATCTTCATTATTTAAGATAAATGCTTTAGCTATAGTTTTAGGAAAACCACACACTGCTGGTGTTGGATGTAATGCCAAAATGATATCTTCTAAACGTGAGTCTTTATGATCTAAACGTGCAGTAATCCTAGTTTTTAGATGTAATAATTGACCTGCTCTTACAGTTTCTATATTGGAAGTTTTTATGCTTTGAACATAAGGTTTTATTTGTTCTGTAATATAATCAGTAACTATTTGCTGTTCTTCTAATTCTTTAGCTGACCATTGTACTTCATTGTTTTTGTTATAAGGTTTTGTCCCAGCTAAAGAAATGGTAGTTAACTGCTTCCCTTCTACTTTTAACAATAACTCTGGAGTAGCACCTAACCAAAGTCCAACCTTAGGATGATACCAACAATATACCATAGCATTTTTGTAAGTATTGAATAAACGTTTAAAAACAGTTATTGGATCATCCTGTATAGTTTCAGTTTTGCATCTCGATAATACCACTTTAGACAAATCGGAGTCCTCAATAGTTTTAATTGCTTCTGTAACTAATTTTATATGTGATTGGCTATCTGGTTCGGTAGTCGTTTTATTAGCAGGCATTTCTACATCTAACATCTCAACCTTGATACTTAAATGAGTACTGTTGTCACTAGGTATAAGTATCGATTTTTCATCTAAATTAAACGGAGAAAAAACAAATCCACTTTCAGTAAATGTATTTGTCGTATAGTATGCATCATCATTCTGAAGCCAACACTTTATTTTAGAATCTACAGGTCTACTGTAAACTACAAAAGGTAGATCTTCTGAATAGTGTTTTGTTAACGCGTCAAAAAATGTTTGAGCGTCCATTTTACTTTTGTTTTGGTAATGTAATTGTAGATAATCTACAAATAGATATTAAATTATCTTCATCATCTGTAACTCTAATATCTAAAAGTTGAGTTGTACGTCCTTTGTGCAAAAATGTAGCTTTTGCATAAACGAAACCACTTTTAACGGCTTTTAGGTGATTTGCAGTAATCTCTAAACCTCTTACAAAAAACTGATCTCTATCTGTAAATATATGAGCTGCATAACTACCTACACTTTCTGCTAATGCAGCTGTAGCTCCTCCGTGTAGCACACCATCTGGCTGATGAACTTTTGGTGTCACTGGCATACGAGCTGTTAGTGTATTATCTGTATAATCTACAACTTCAATACCTAAAGTTTCCATTAGCGTATTTTTATTTACAGCATTGATTTGATTCAATAATTCTTCTTTAGATATTTGCATAGTAATGCCTACTTTTAATGGCAGAAAACAAAAGTACTGAAACTACAAATAAAAATGAATCAGGAAGAAAAAGAAATCACATATACCACTAGCAACTCATATTCTACATTAAACCAATTGACAGCACAAACTAAAAATGTATGGTTGGTTTGTCATGGCATGGGCTATCTAAGTCGCTATTTTTTAAAGTATTTTAAAGATTTAAATTCTGAAGAAAATTACATTATTGCACCACAAGCGCCCAGTAAATATTATATACAACCTAAAATGCATGTCGGCGCTAATTGGTTAACTCGAGATAATACTAGTGATGGCATGGACAATATTTTAAATTATATAGATGCTGTTTTAGATAAAGAAGTTATTCCAAAAAATGTAAATCTCATAATTCTAGGTTATTCTCAAGGAGTTAGTATTGCTACGCGTTATATGGTTAAACGCCAATTGCAATGTTCGCAATTGGTATTGCATTCTGGCGGAATTCCTATAGAATTAATCGCCGATGATTTTAAATATTTATCGAAAGATTGCAATGTTAAACTGATCTATGGTACTGAGGATGAATATATAGATGCAAATCGTATTAAAAAAGAGATTATAAAAGCAAATGATTTATTTGGAGAACGCTTGTCTATTATGCCGTTTAATGGCAAGCACGTTGTTAATGTTGATTATATAAATAACCTTGTTTAAATGTTATTAATTATTCTGTAATACTAATTCTATTTTCAATTTTCTAGGAGTGTACTTGCCCACTTAATAGCGGTTTCTAGTTCATCAAATTCTTTCGATTTCTTTTTTAAGAAATGACTTTCCATAGTATAGGTACTTACATTAGTCTTTAAATAATTGACTACAGCTATAGCCAAAAGATTTTTAACTTTTATCACTTCGTAATACACCATAACATCTATAGAATAAGAATGTTTTCTATTAGCGATATATATAAATTTCTTATCACCGAAGTAGTCAATAATTGTGCTCATTATTTTATTATGCTCATTAATTCCAATATGAACTCCTTCATTTTGAGTAGAGATGACATAATTTTCATAGAATTGTAAAGTTCCAAAATTAAATTTTGTTATTTGAAATGGTTGATTCATTGTAATAATATAGGGTTAATTACAGTGTCCTAAATTATAAAATTATTGCTGTTATTCTAATTAATGATTTATAAAATCTAGTGTGAATTCTTAAAGTCATTAACTATCAATATTATAGCAAGCAAAAGTTTTTACAAACAAAAAAGGAAGCATTAAATGCTTCCTTTTATATATTTATATCAATTAGTTTTATTCAACACTCATTATGTTTTCTGGTGTAAATCCATTATTAAATGAAATATTAGTTAAGGTTTGGTTGATACTAGGTATCTCGCCATACTCACCATTCTCATTTGGCATAAAATACGTGCGTTTTGTTGCTATCTTTTGTCCTTCTACATCTTCATATTCGTAATTTGCAATAATCGCTGGTACATTAACTCCTAATGCTGGCAAAGAGAAAAAGAAACGATCAATCATCTTTGTTTCTGGATTAACATACAAAATATAAATATCGTTTTGTTCTTTTCCAGTGATTTCAGAATCGTAAGTGATTCCTACTTTATCATACATAGTACCGTTATAATCTTCTTGCCCCATATATTTAGCAATAGTACCTGCGTCGTTTAGCTTATATGGCATTACAAACCAAAAATAATTTGCACGTCTTAAAAACTCACTAGTACCAACTGCTTGTGGGTCTTCTACTTTTTTGTCACCTAACATAGCTATAGTTGTTTCTCCATCAAAATATTGCATCATATCGCCTTCTGCACCAGGCATAGCGTTAACATCATGCTGTGTATAATGTGCAAAGGACGCTTCGGTATCGAAAATATAACGCTCCATAGATACATCTGCCTTGTCATCTGGAAGACGATAATCATAAGTATATTGTACATCTTTTTTACTCCAAAGATCATTCCATCCACCATGTGCATATTCTATAGATGCCAAAATTGAACTTGGATCTTCAGTATTATATATTGGTGCTTTAGCTACTTCTTCTGTTTCTTTAGATTGTTGAGTTGTCTCTGTTTCTTTCTTAGTTTCTCCGCAAGCGCTTATAATTAAGGCTAAACTAAGAACTAATAATCGGAATTGTTTTTTTGTATTCATAATCATTTTGGTTTTAATGTAATTCGTTTAGATTTATAAAATTACGCCTTTTTTAATTACTCGTATTATTTAACCATTTCGTTTTCTTTTTTAAAAGATAGTCTCGCTCTAAATTATTTGTAACATTTTCTATAGCTATATCTATATTCGTTAATGCTTTTTCTAACATTTTTATATTAAAATAATAATCTGCTTTAGTTGCATAGTATAAATACTTTCGCTGTTCAAAATCTTCTGGATTTATTTTCTTTAAATGATCTTTTGCACCGTCATAATCTTCTTTTTGTAGACATATTACTGCCATAGTTAACTGATGAGATGACATTGGTTGTAGTTGGTCTAATGCCTCATACCACTTTAAAATTTTGTTCCAATTGGTGTCTTCAAAAGTTTTAGCACGCAAATGCTCTGCAGCTATAGCTGCTTCGTAATGATAACATGAAAAACTTTCTGTTTCTACTGCTTTATGCATGGTGTTATTTCCAAGCTCTATTAATGGAAAATGCCATAAAGATCTATCTTGTTGTTTTAAGCCTAGTATTTCATTATTGACACCTACTTTAGTTTCTAATCTTGCAGAATGAAAACACATCAATGCAAAAAGCGCATAAGTCTCTGGAGATCTTGTGTCTTTACGCTTTAGTAATAATTGGCATAAACGCATAGCTTCTCCACACAAATCTTCTCTAATTAATTGTTCTTTATTATTAGAGTGAAATCCTTCATTGAAAATGAGATACAATACCTCCATAACACTCTCTAAACGCTCTGGTAATGCTTTTCCTTTAGGAATATTGAATTGTATATCAGATTTTTTAATAGCCTTTCTGGCGCGCATTAAACGCTTTTTGACAGTATCTTCTTTTGCGAGTAATGCTGAAGCAATTTCTTTAGTACTAAAACCCGAAACCGTTTTTAAAGCAAAGGATATGCGATCTCTAGGATCTAGCTGAAGATGACAAGCAGTAAATATCATTCTTAGCTGTGCATCTTCAATTTCGGTATCTAAAAACAACTCGTTGATAGCGATGGCATCTGTACCTGTAGTAATAGTTGAATAATGCTTTTTTTGAGTTTTGAGCGTTCTAAAAATATCTAACACTCTGTTTTTTGCGGCTTTGGTTAGCCAAGCTTCAGGATATTCTGGTTGTTGTTTACGCCATGATAAGCTGGCCTTTATAAATGTATCTTGTACAGCATCTTCTATAATGTCTAGATGTTGTAGCCCAAAAATACGTATTAAAACAGAGACCATCTTTCCACTATGATGACGAAATAGATGGTCTACTAGTTTATGTTCCATTATCTATCAAATACCATGATTTCACGAATCTCTACAGTATTTCCTAAATCATAATCTGGAAAATCTTGAGCAATCTCTTGCACTGTATCAAAATCTTCGGCTTCTACTAAATAAAATCCACCAACAATTTCTTTTACTTCAGCAGAAGTTAAATCTGTAACTGTTCTGTTTTTACCAACAACACGTCTTATCTGTGGAGTTAAAGCTTCACCACCTCTTAAAATACCTGCATTTTCCATTTTACTTCCCCAAGCAAACCATTTCTCCATTCTACCCTGCATTTCTTCTGGAGATAAACCAAGGTCTGTGTATTCTTTTCCAACGAAAATCATCATGAAATTTTTCATAAGTTTTAAAATTTAATTGTTTATATACTTAAGACGCTTATTAAACTATAAACGAGGACATATTTAATTTTTTTATTTCTTAAATTGTATCAAAAGGTAATACATCTGGCTGTAAATATGCTGCTTTCGCCGTTTCTAAATTAAATACATCAAAACTATAATGGCTTTCTATTAAAGCTTTAAAACTAGTTTTTAGCCTAGGGAATTCAATTATAAAATCTTTAAAATTACTAGATTTAGATTTTTGCATAAAATGATGTGTTATATATACGGCAGCTACTGTTAAGGTTGCATTATATTTATCTCTAGCTCCAACAAAAACGACAAATTTTTTTAATTGTTCTTGGATTTGTTTTGAAGCTTTATCTTTTCCATAATTACTAATCATTAACCAAGCTAATCTTAAATGTGCCTCGTGAGAAAACAACTTAGGATCTAACTTACAATCTTTAAATTGTTGTAAAAAATCAATATCTGAAATGTAAAAATGCTCCTCCACTTTTATGGATTAAAACGGTTGATAAACCCAGTAAACGAATTGATAAAATGTGGCCTAGGTGTTTCCATAAATGCTGCATGATCTCCTCCAGAAATAACAATCCAACTTTTATCTCCAGTTTTTAAACGCGTAAATAATTTGGCTTGTCTATCGGTTGGAGCAATAGGATCAAACTCACCTTGTAATATTAAAACTGGTATTTCAATTTGTTCTGGACTCAATGTATTATATATAACTTCGTCTTTCCAATCTACTTTAATTGGATCACTTTCTAGTGCCATTTTTACATAAGTATCAATCGCATTTTGACTAATACTTCCTGATATAATAAAATCGCTAGCAGCACTCTCTGCTGTTGTTTTTAATTTTTTTAACTGAATGTCTTTTGGACTTTCTTGAAATGTATAATCTAAATCTAACCAAAACCCAAATAACGTTAAACTTGCCATGTGTTCTGAGTTTTTCTGTGCCGCTAATAACGACAATGTAGACCCATTAGACCAACCAAACAAATGTACTTTTTGATTACCGTTTTGTGCAGAAATCCATTTCATTACATTTAAAATATCATTAGAGGCTTTTTCTGGCGTATTCCATTCTGTACTATCTCTAGGTGTACCGCCATAACCTCTTAAATCTAAAGCATATGTGGTATATCCTTGTTCTATAACTCCATCCATTAAAGATAAATCTTCTCCTTCTACTTGCAAATCGAAATCTGGCACTCCACTCCAAGTACGTCCATGAATGAACAACACAATTCCTTTTGGATTATTAGCTTTCTTTTCCCATAATGCCATAGGATGTCCTTCGGAATCTACTGTATGCTTAATACGTTCTGGTTTGGTTAAATTAGAAACAACCTCTACGGTTTCAATAGTTTTGTTTTCTGGTTTACATGAAAAAGATAGTAACGTTGTAATAAACACTACAGAGAATAAAATACGAATGGATTTTATATAAGACATTATTCTAGATTTAGAATTTGGTTAAAAATGCCTATAAATTTAGAGTTTTCTTTTATTTAAAACTAATTAATCAGTTTATCTACAATCGCTTTAACAGGAAGAATAGCTTTGGTATGCTCAATACTAGGTCCTGCAACCCAAACCGTTTTATATGTGGCCTTTTTTGCGGCCTTTTCGGTAGCTTTCATACCTATTGAAAAACGAATCATTTTTACCCATTTCTTTAATTTCCTGTTTTTATTGAGTAAGTTCTCTATCCAAGTGGCTTTGGTTCCTATTTTTTGAACATATGGAGTATTTATAACTGTGCATGGAGTTCCTGAAATACGTTCAGTCATTATAATATCTTTAGCTCCATAATCTACACAAGCCTGTTTATAATCATCAGTAACTCCAGCTTCTACGGAAGCAATAAAAGGACTTCCAACCGATACACCTTCTGCTCCATAACTCAACATACTATCTATATCTGCTTTACAACCAACTCCTCCAGCAGAAATTACAGGAATAGATAATTCATTACTTAATTGACCTATCAAAGCTTTTGGCGTAAGATTTCCGCGATGTCCACCTGCTTCATTATTTACAGCAATAGCTGCATCAGCTTCAAGGCCTTCTACTTTTTTAGCAAATTTTAAGTCCACAACATCACAAAACACTTTTATTCCTACTTTATGCGCTTGTCTAATAGTTTCTTCAGGACTTCCTAATGAAGTAATTATAAAATCACAGCCTTCTTCGCAGATCACTTCGAGCTGTCCTTTATATTTTAAATTCGATTTATTGACAATTAAATTAAAACCAAATGCTCCTCCTTCTACCTTATTAGCTTTAAGCTCTTTTAAAGCTATTCTTAATTCATCTAGTGTTCTATAATTTAATGCCGGAATACAACCTGCTATACCAGCATTCATCGCCTCAGTTACCATAGCAACATTAGATACCAAGAACATTGGTGCTTGAATGATTGGATATTTAATATTGAGTAATTGCGTGAGTTTGGTTTGCATAATTATCTCCTGGTTAAATCTGTTTTTACAAATATACTAATATTTTACTATGCATGCATAATAGTTTCATTCTAAGAATCGATAATAACCGCATTTTAAATATGCTCCTTCTGTAAATGTAACAGGATGATCTATATCGTGTTTAGTTTTTAATATCGTTTCAAAAAGTCTTGATTGTGCATTTAAAACACGTTGATTTAAATCGAAAAAAGACTGTGCTAATACTCTAGATGAACAAGACGCCAATACTAATAACCCGTTTTTAGTTGTGAGCTGAACTCCTAATTCTGCTAATTGTGTATATTTTTTCTTAGCCAATTCAATATCTGATTGTTGTTTTGCAAAACTTGGTGGATCAATTACCACAACATCAAATTTCTTTTTTCTTTTTATAAGATTTTTCATTTCTACAAAAGCATCTCCTGAAATGGTTTTATGTATTCCTGAATAATTATTTAATTTTCCATTTTCTCTTGCTATATCTAAAGCTTGTTTACTTATATCTAAACTTATAACCTCATCAGCTCCATTTGCTAATGCATGTACTGAAAATCCTCCTGCATAAGAAAACACATCGAGCACAGTTTTTCCTTTACTTAATTCTCCTACACGTCGTCTATTGTCTCTATGATCTAAAAAGTAACCTGTTTTATGACCTTTAATGACATTTGCCGAAAAGTGAACTCCATGTTCTACAAATTCTACAACCTCATTATCTAAAGTCCCATAGATAACTTCCCCATCTTTTAAACTATGATTGGTACTATTTTGAAGACTTCTGCTTAAACGCATGACTATCGTTTTAGCTTTTGAAGTTTCTTGAAGATTTTCTAAAATAGGTTTTAAATATGGTAACCATATTTCAGAATATAGTTTAACTACTAAAACATTAGCATATACATCTGCAATTAAACCAGGAAAACCGTCATTCTCCCCAAATAACAATCGATAACTATTAGTATTAGTTTCTAATAACTCAGAGCGTAAGGAGAACGCTTTTTTTATTTTAGCATGAAAGAATTCAGTATTAACTTCGGCCTTAGTTTCTGCATTATGAATTATCTTTATTCGTATAGGTGATTTTGCATCGTATAAACCTAAGCCAATAACTTTATTCTTATTCTTACTAAAAACTATTGCTAAATCCCCAGTTTTTGCATCGTCATTAATTTTTACGATACTGTTTGAAAACACCCAGGGATGTCCTTTTACAACAAATTGTTCTCCTTTTGCATTTAACTTTACAGCTAAACGTTTTGGATTATAGCTTGATTTAATTTTATCTGAAAAAGGCATTATTTGTTATTATATGTTCAAAAATAAAGTTTTTATCTCTTCATTTTGTCTTGAAACAAAACGAACCAAAAGTTCAAAACGATTTATTAGAAAAAAGTAAAGCCCAATGCTGTATTGGGCTTTACTTTTACTTATGTCTTTTGTCTTATGACTTTAGACCTATTTCACTTCTTCGAAGTCTATACTTCGACTTCGCTCAGCACAGGCTACTTGACTTCTTCGAAGTCTATACTTCGACTTCGCTCAGCACAGGCTACTTGACTTCTTCGAAGTCTACGTCTTCAACGTTGTCTCCTTCTGCTTCTGGTTGACCTTGTGCTCCTGCATCTGGTCCTGCCGCTCCACCTTGAGCTTCTGCTTGCGCTTTGTACATTTCTTCACTAGCAACTTTCCAAGCTTCGTTGATTTTCTCTAAAGCAGGATCTATAATAGCGATATCTTTAGTTTCGTAAGCTTTCTTCAACTCTTCAAGTGCTTCTTCAATTGGTTGCTTCTTATCATCTGATAATTTATCTCCAAATTCTTTAAGTTGACTTTCTGTTTGAAAAATCATAGCATCAGCACTATTCAATTTATCTGCTGTTTCTTTTGCTTTTGCATCTGCATCTGCATTAGCTTCA
Source organism: Winogradskyella immobilis (assembly GCF_021887715.1). Taxonomy (GTDB): domain Bacteria; phylum Bacteroidota; class Bacteroidia; order Flavobacteriales; family Flavobacteriaceae; genus Winogradskyella; species Winogradskyella immobilis. Next base: position 163,446 of record NZ_JAIQXX010000003.1, on the reverse strand, counting down.
GCTTCAGCTTTCATCTTTTGAATTTCTTCTTCTGTTAATCCTGAAGAGGCTTCAATACGGATGTCTTGAGTTTTATTTGTCGCTTTATCTGTTGCAGATACTTTAATAATACCATTAGCATCAATATCAAAAGTAACTTCAATCTGTGGTGTTCCACGTCTTGCTGGTGGAATGCCATCTAAATGGAAACGTCCAATTGTTTTATTATCTGGTGCCATTGGGCGCTCACCTTGTAAAACATGAATTTCAACCGATGGTTGATTATCTGCTGCTGTTGAAAATACTTGTGATTTTTTAGTAGGAATCGTTGTATTAGCTTCTATCAGCTTCGTCATTACATTACCCATAGTTTCAATACCAAGAGATAATGGAGTAACATCTAATAATAATACATCTTTAACATCACCAGTTAATACACCACCTTGAATACCAGCTCCAAGAGATACAACCTCATCTGGGTTAACTCCTTTACTTGGTGATTTTCCAAAGAATTTTTCTACAGCTTCTTGAACCGCAGGAATACGTGTTGAACCTCCAACTAAAATAACCTCATCAATATCACTCTTAGATAAACCTGCCGCTTTTAATGCAGATTCACATGGCTCTATTGTACGCTTAATTAAATCGTCTATTAACTGCTCAAATTTAGAGCGTGTTAATGTACGTACTAAGTGTTTTGGTCCACTAGCAGTTGCTGTAACATATGGTAAATTTACTTCTGTTTGCGCAGATGATGATAATTCAATCTTAGCTTTTTCTGCGGCTTCTTTAAGACGTTGTAAAGCCATTGGATCTTCACGTAGATCCATGTTTTCGTCTGCTTTAAATTCTTCAGCTAACCAATCGATAATACGTTGATCAACATCATCACCTCCTAAATGTGTATCTCCATCTGTAGATAATACTTCAAAAACGCCATCACCTAATTCTAGTATAGAAACATCATGCGTTCCTCCTCCAAAATCAAATACTACGATTTTTTGGTCAACTCCTTTTTTGTCCATTCCATAAGCTAATGCTGCTGCAGTTGGCTCATTAATAATACGTCTCACTTTTAAACCTGCTATTTCCCCAGCTTCTTTAGTGGCTTGACGCTGTGCATCGTTAAAATACGCTGGCACTGTAATTACAGCTTCAGATACATCTTGACCTAAATAATCTTCAGCGGTTTTCTTCATTTTTTGAAGAATCATTGCAGATAATTCTTGTGGTGTATATAAACGACCATCAATATCTACACGCGGTGTGTCATTGTCACCTTTAACTACTGTATATGGTACGCGTTCTGCTTCTTTTTTAGATTCAGAATATTTGTTACCCATAAAACGTTTTATAGAATAAACTGTTTTTGTAGGGTTTGTTACTGCTTGTCTTTTTGCTGGATCACCAACTTTAATTTCTCCGCCTTCAACAAAAGCGATAACTGAAGGTGTTGTACGTTTACCTTCAGCGTTTGGGATTACAACAGGCTCGTTACCTTCCATTACGGAAACGCAAGAGTTTGTTGTTCCTAAATCAATTCCAATAATCTTACTCATAATATATGTGTTGTTTAAATCATTTTTCCGTTTTCACGGAAATTATAATACTATTCATTTTTTTAACTCGTTATACCATAGTCAATCTCTATGCCATTGAAACAAATATGACATGATGTCAGATGTTACTTTTTTCTAAATATCATTGAAAAAAATAGTTTTGGTATAGCGTTTGATAGATATTAAGAAAACTATATATTTTATGAAACGAATACTTACACTTATTGCCGCATTTAGCATATTATTAACTGCATGTGAAGGAGACACTGGACCTCCTGGTCCTCAAGGTCCAGATGGAGTTAGTTTAGTTGGACAATCTTTTGAGCGCACTTTTGATATAGAAGCTCCTGACTATATAGAGACTATAGGTATCCCAGAAAATATTGATCTAATTGAAAGTGATATGGTTCTTGTTTATCATTTAGTTGGCGTAGATGATGATGGTTTTGATATATGGAGATTACTACCGGATACTGTTTTTACTAACGATGGACAACAATTTCAATATAATTTCCAACATCGATTTGATCTAGTTGATATATTTATTGAAGCCCCATCTACATTTGACTTTAATTCATTGCTCCCTGGTGATATCTTAGATCAAACATTTAGAATAGTTATTCTTCCTATAGATTTCATTAATAGTATTGATTTGAATCTTAATGATTTTAATGCAGTAATGGAACATGTAAGTCTCAATTAGAAATATAAGTAAAATTTGAGAATCACATTTTGAATATCACAATAGACATATCAATTTTGTTTACAAAAAACCTGAAATTAATTTCAGGTTTTTATATTTAGTAAATAGTATCTTTACACCTTAACTAAATCGATTTAGTCAATGGAAAGTATTTCTGTTTTTGATATGCTAAGTATTGGTGTAGGACCATCGAGTTCTCATACTCTTGGCCCATGGCGCGCTGCTAAGACATGGATTGAAAAATTACAGCATCAAGAGCAGTTTACCATGGTTTCTACAATTTCTGTAGAACTCTATGGGTCTTTAGCATTAACTGGTAAAGGTCATGCTACGGATATTGCAGTACTTATGGGATTATTAGGTAGTGATCCTGTTAGCTTTCCTATAGATGAGATTCCGAAGCAAATTGAAAACATAAAAGCTTCAAAAATTCTTGATTTAAATTCAGAAAAACCAATTCCGTTTGTTTTTAATGAAGCTATTTTATTTAATAGAACATTTCTAGACTTTCACCCTAACGGTATTGCATTTAATGCTACATTAAGAAATGGAAAACAAATTACCGATACTTATTATTCTATTGGTGGTGGTTTTGTTGTCCAAGAAGAAATGCAACGTGCAAAACGCCAAAAAGAAAAATTTAGTGCTTTTCCTTTTCCTATAGAAAAAGCAACTCAAATATTAGAGTATTGCAACTCTGAAGGTATTACTATAAGTGAACTTGTATTAAAAAATGAGTTATCCTTAAGATCTCCTGATAGAATTGATGACAAGTTAAAAGCGATATGGCGTGTAATGTTAGATAGTATGTACACGGGTTGCCATACCGAAGGTATACTTCCTGGCGGTCTTAATGTTATAAGGCGTGCTTATGAAACGCATGAGAAACTAAAAGGAGACAGTACTTATACTAATCCAAATGAATGGATTTCCGCTATTAGAGATACGGAAGTTAAATTTAGACAAATCTTAAAATGGGTATCGTGTTTTGCACTTGCTGTAAACGAAGTTAATGCTTCGCTCGGACGTGTAGTCACCGCACCCACAAATGGAAGTGCTGGTGTTATTCCTTCGGTTTTAATGTATTATCTAGTAATTGAAAATCATGATGGAAATTTTGATGATATCAAAAAATTCTTATTAGTCGCTGGTGAAATTGGTAGCTTATTTAAAAAAGGTGCCACTATATCTGCCGCTATGGGAGGCTGCCAAGCTGAAATTGGCGTCTCTTCTGCGATGGCTGCTGGAGCTTTAACTGAATTAATGGGAGGTTCACCAGAACAAGTGCTAATAGCTGCAGAAATTGCTATGGAACATCACTTAGGTTTAACATGCGACCCTATTGGAGGTTTAGTACAGATTCCATGTATAGAACGTAATGCCATGGGAGCAATAAAAGCTATTAATGCCTGCGAAATGGCTTTAGATAGAGATCCTAAAGATGCTAAAATACCCTTAGATAAAGTTATTGCTACCATGTGGGAAACTGCAAAAGATATGGCTTCTAAATATAAAGAAACTAGTGAAGGTGGTTTAGCAGTACAAGTGAATATGGCAGATTGTTAAATCTATTTTCTAAAAAAGGAAAAAGCCAAGAGATATCTACCTCCTGACTTTTTCACCAAACCAAACGAATAAAATTATATTGCTACAATTCCCTGAGTGTTAGTGTCTGGTAAATTGTTTGATTCTTCTCCTACTAATTCTAAACTAGTTCCGTTAATTCTATAAATTCCGATAGTTCCTTCTAAACCATATAATTGATATAAAAACTGCCCATCATCAGAAATCCACATATCAATCCAACCTTCTGTAGTACCAAATGCTGCTGCTGGATCTGTAGTATTACCTGTTGCTCCTGTTCCTTGAGCTGCAACTTGATCTATTAAAGCTACTGATCCATTATTAAAACTATATGAAGCTAAACCAGCTTCTATGGCATTAGATACAAAGAAGGTGTTACCATCTGCAGTAAAATCTAACCAACAAGCTGTTCTACCTGTATTACCTTCACCAGATCTTACATCTAAAGTAATTGGTGTTAATGTACCGTTTGCTTCAATTTGCCATGTCGATACAGATCCATCTTGTAATGCTGGGAAAGCTGGCGGAGCTCCATCGTATTGAAATTCTCTTGCTTCAGTAACTACTACGTAGTTATTTCCTACAATTTGAAAACCAATAGCAGAAGGTAAATTTCTTCCTATAACGCCATCAGCTTGCACTTCTGTATTTCCTCTTAATGTTGATGTTGCAGTTCCCCATGGTGTTTCACTTAATAATCCATTAGGACTAATATTGAATACTGTTAGCTCATCTTCACTTCCTGATCCTAATGCAGATGCACCTGAGTTAATTGCTGTAACGACTAACCATTGGCCATCCGGAGATATTTGCACAGCAGATGGTCGTATTCCTAAATCTCTTGTAGAATTAGCTATAGGCTGTAAACTTCCGTCTTCTAATAACCAATACCCTGTTACTGTTCCTTGATGCATTGGCTCACCACCAGCTAAAAATTCTGGTCTTGTAATGTTAGAAACATAAACTAATCCTCTGGTTCCATCTACTGTTACTGCCGCAGTTGTAGCAATACTATTTGGACCTATTGCGCCAGTTGGTTGTGGTGTACCTGCTACTGTTAGAGAATAATCTTCATTGATATTAAAAGCTGTAATGGTATTACTGCCAGCATTTACTGCCAGTAAGTTTGCATTATCATCTGTTTTGGTTAACGCATAAGCAGAAATTAATGGATCTAAACCTTCTCCTCCATCAAAATCTCCTCCACTACCTCCTGTAGCAAAACCACCAATAGGTGTTAGACCACCATTAACATCTCTACTATAGGCTATAATTGTATTTGCTCCTTGAACATTCCCTGCAATTTGACCATTTCCGTTAGTCATAGCATAAACAGCGCCAACAGCAACATTGGGTGAGTCATCAATAGTAACACTAGTATTATCGTCATCATTATTACATGAAACGATTGTTAAAGTTAAAACGAACAGTAATAATAAATTGAATTTGTAATTTTTCATTTTGATTTTTTTGAGTTTAAATTATTTTGTTTCTGAGATCATTCTTTCTTTATTAGAAAATCATAGCTGTCTTTCATTTACATGTATGAAATCAAATCTATCTCAGGTAATATTTAATCACTTTGTTTTGGCCAAAACTCAGTCTATGGTAATTAAGTTGATAAAGTATATTATACTAAAACTTAACATTGAATTAGTGTCTCTCATTTTTTCTTACTTACAAGAAAGAAATTGTTTAAAACGCTCTTATTAGTGTTAAAAAAATGTAAGTTTCACTATAGCAGAATTATAGAGAGAAGAAAATGACACGTTACTATTTTTGTTTTAACAATAGATTAACAATTTTTAACATTATAACAACCACACCGTTATTGAGTAAACGTTAGCTACCTAACATTAAAATATAAGAAGCATACGTTTTACAATTTGAAAATACAGCATAAAAAAGAAGACTATTTCTAGTCTTCTAAAGATGCTTTTAATATGTTATTTAAATTTAATTTTTTTTAGGTACGCAATGATCTCTTCGTCTAGTATCAACAAGGTAAATTATTTTCCATTCGCTATTGATTCTTATCAATTGGAATGAATTTACTCCGCAATGGCTAAATTTATTATCTATCCAAAATTCATAGGGAGTCCATGCATTGGCCATATCACCATCAACTTGTATACTAAAATCGGTGAGTTTTTCTTGAAAATTTCTTTCTTTAGGTATAGACGCTATTGAAGTAACAAATCTATTAAACTCACTTTTATTTAAAACTGTTTTCCCTTCATTATTCTTTGATATCGATTGTAAAATAATATCATCAGTAACCATACTTTTTAAAGCAATACTGTCTTGTTTATGAAAGGCTTCAAAGAATTTTATAATAGTTTCTTTTACTGCAGATTCTTGTGATGTTTGCGCATTAAGATTAAAGGATAATGCAATTACTAAAAACGTTAGTATTTGTTTCATGGTCTAGAAATTTCTTATAAAATACCAAAGTATTCTGTATTTATAATTGATATTAAAGAAAAATTTAACAAAACTGAGTATTTTTACAAACATAAATTTTTGAAACGATGTCAGTAGCAAAAAAAGAATACAAAAGAATTACAGTTAAATCTTTAGTAGATATGAAAGCGCGAGGAGAAAAAATCTCAATGCTTACCGCTTACGATTATACTATGGCTAAAATTGTTGATGGCTCTGGTGTAGACGTTATTTTAGTTGGTGATTCTGCTAGTAATGTTATGGCTGGCCATGAAACAACACTTCCTATTACATTAGATCAAATGATATATCATGCGTCTTCTGTTGTTAGAGCTATTGAGCGTTCGTTAGTTGTTGTCGATTTACCTTTTGGTACTTATCAGAGTGATCCTAAAGAAGCTTTACGTTCTGCAATTAGAATTATGAAAGAAAGTGGTGGTCATGCTGTGAAAATGGAAGGAGGCAAAGAAATTAAAGAATCTATAAAACGTATTCTTAATGCTGGTATTCCTGTAATGGGACATTTAGGGTTAACTCCACAATCTATCTATAAATTTGGAACTTATACCGTAAGAGCAAAAGAGGAGCAAGAAGCCTTACAACTCAAAGAAGATGCTTTAATGTTGGAGCGCGCCGGATGTTTTGCTATTGTATTAGAAAAAATACCTGCTAAGTTGGCTGAAGAAGTTGCTAAAAGTGTTAGCATACCTATTATTGGTATTGGTGCTGGTAATGGTGTAGATGGACAAGTTTTAGTAACTCATGATATGATAGGTATGACACATGAATTTAACCCTCGATTTTTACGTCGCTACATGAATTTGTATGAAGATATGACCAAAGCCTGTTCTCAATATAAAGATGATGTAAAGAGTGGAGATTTTCCTAGTGATAATGAGCAGTATTAAACTTAGATTGTTAGATTGTTGGATTGTTGGATTGTTGGATTGTTGGATTGTTGGATTGTTGGAAAATTAAAATATATAAAAGTAAACAATGCACAGGTTTAAAGATTTAGAAATATGGAAAAAGGGTAGACTCTTCTGCTCTAACATTTACACTATTACTTCTAATTTTCCTGATTATGAAAAATTTGGACTTACAAATCAACTCAGAAGAGCATCTGTTTCTATTCCTTCAAATATTGCTGAAGGATCTTCAAGACATTCTAATAAAGATTTTTCTAGGTTCCTTCAAATAACCTTAGGTTCTGCTTATGAAGTAGAGACACAGTTATTAATAGCCTTCGATTTGAATTTTATTAATAAAGAAGAACTTGATGATTTATTAAAGCAATTAGAATCAATTATAAAAATGACCTCAAAGTTTAAATCTACTTTAAAGTAATCTAAGTGATCCAAAAATCTAAAGCTCTATCAAATTCATATAATCTTCAAGTTATTTATGAAGACAATCATATTATTGTCGTCAATAAACGTGCTGGCGATATTGTACAAGGTGATAAAACTGGTGACCAACCTTTAAGTGAAATCGTAAAGGCATATATCGCGGATAAATACAATAAATCTGGTAATGTATATTTAGGTGTTGTACATCGCTTAGATCGTCCTACAACGGGTATTGTATTGTTCTCAAAAACCAGCAAGGCTTTACCACGATTAAACAAGCTATTTGCTGAAAAGAAAGCTCAAAAAACGTATTGGGCTTTAGTTAAAAACACACCTCCTAAACAAAAAGACACCCTAACACATTGGCTAAAGAAAAATCCTAAAAACAATAAATCTACAGCTTACAAAAAAGAAATTCCTCAAAGCAAAAAAGCAATTCTTCATTATAGCGTAATTAAAAAATTAGATAATTTTTATTTATTAGAAATTCAATTAGAAACTGGGCGTCATCACCAAATACGAAGTCAATTATCTAGTATTGGCTGTCCTATAAAAGGAGATTTGAAATATGGCTTTGATCGCAGCAATAAAGATGCTAGCATTAGCTTGCATGCAAAATCCTTAGAGTTTATACATCCTGTAAAAAAAGAATTGATACGTGTTGAAGCTCCTTTACCAAATGATAGTATATGGAAAGCCTGTTTGGATTAATTAGCTACAAAAGGATAGCTTAACTGTAATTCCGTTCCTTTTCCTAATTCTGATTTTAAATTAAATGTTGTATTTATAAGTTCTGCGCGTTTTTGCATGTTAATGAGGCCCGAACCTTTTTCAACAGTATTGACATCAAAACCATTACCATCATCTTTAATACTAATACTTAAGCCTTTTAGGGTATAATTGATATTGATATGAATATGTTCTGCTTCTGCATATTTTATAGTGTTAGAGAAGAACTCTTGCATAATTCTAAACAAAATAATTTCGTCTTTTTTGTTTTCAAAATTTATTTTTTCTCCTTCTATATTTAAATACGCTTCTAAACGCCCTGCTCTATTGAGGCGCTCCACTTCATTAATAACAGTCTTATCAAAACCTAAATTATAAATAACATCACTATTCAATGATTTAGACAAAGCTCTTACTTCAGTTAAACTTTCTTTTAATACTGCAGCAGCTTCTTCAGCTTTTGGCTTTAGAGCGTCATCTACTTTACGTACTACGGCATTCATTTGCATGGTGGCTACTGTCATTAATTGCCCAACATTATCATGCAGCTCTCTACCTACATGCTTTAAAGTCTCGTCTTGTATTTCTTGCTGAGTTTTTAACAGTTCTTCATCAAACTGACGTTGTTGCTCTATATTATCGAGTAATAATTTGTTTTTACGCTTTTGAAAAACCACAAAAAATATAATAATAAGACTAGATATGGCTAGTATTACAAATAACATATACACTAACAAATAGCGCTCTGCTTCAGAGGATACTTGTTGACTTTGATATAGAAGTAAATAATTAATCATTAATAGCGTTTTCAGGTTTACCAAATATAAGAACTAATGAGAATCCTATATACATAAATAAATTAACGTAGAAGTAAATAGCACTTCTCAATTTTACATATTCTGGATCTTGCAAATTATAATATTGATTATAAAACCCTAATGGCATTGTGATTAACAACCATAAAAACACAATACATGCTATATAAAATATATTGGTTTTATAAAAAACTAATAGTTTATTTGATTGTAATATTTCAATAAAATAGAGTGATATAGAAATTACCAAAAGTAAATTCCCTGCTAATCTTAGTGACACAAGACCAGAGCTAAAGAACTGATCAAATTGCGTAACGATTGTAATAATAGTAAAAATTAAAAATAAGAAGGACAACCATTTAATTAGTTTCTTATATAATTTAGTCTTAATAAACTTAGAAAAAAACCAGCTGTAAAAAAGCATCGCTCCTATACTCCAATATAATGCGCCCAACCAATAGTTTTGCCTTAAGATTGTTGTATCTAGAAATGATAAAATCCCATCATACCTAACGGAATATGTGTAATACATTAGACATTCAAAGAAAGCTAAATAAATCAAAAAATATGTAAAATATCGAATTACAGAATATTTATACTTCTTATAACTTAATAACCCAGTAATTGCAGCAATTATAATAACTAAACTTTGCAATATTCCTGTAATATCATCAAAAATTCGTATCATATCTGCAACCTAATCAGTCATTATTCATTAATACCCTTTTCAGGTTTACCAAATATAAGAACTAACGCAAAACCTAAATACATAAATAAATTAACGTAGAAATAAATCATCTTCCTTAATTTTATATATGCAGGATCCTTTAAATTATAATAGTGGTCATAGAACCCTAATGGCATAGTAATTAGCAGCCATAAAATCACAATACATGCTATATAAAAGATATAGGTTTTATAAAAAACTAGTAGTTTATCTAATTGTAATATCTCAACAAAATATAATGATATAGAAATTATCAGCAGTAAATTTCCTGCTATAGTTATTTCCATAAGATTAGATTTAAAAAACTTCTCAAATTGTATAACAATTGAAAAAGTTGCAAAAACTAAAAACGAAAAAGACAACAGTCTTATTATTTTTTTATAACGCCTATTCTTAATGAATTTAGAAAAAAACCAGCTATAAAAGAGCATTGCGCCTATATCCCAATGCAAAGTTCCTAACCAATAGTTTTGCCTAAAAATTGTTGTATCTAGAAATGATAATACCCCATTATATCGTACAGAATAAGTATATTTCATTAAAAATGTAAATAAAGCAATATAGAATAATAAATATATAAAATATCGCATCATAGAATGCTTATATTTCCTATAATAAAACCATGCTGCTATTCCTGCTATTATGATTACTAAATTGTATAAAACTGTATAAATATTATCAAAAATATGTATCATATCTGCAACCTAATCAGTCATTATTCATTAATACTCTTTTCAGGTTTACCAAATATAAGCACTAATGTGAATCCTATGTACATAAAGACATTTGCGAAAAACCGTATGAACCATTGTAAATTAGTATACTGTTCATCTAAGGCATTAAAATAATCGTTAAAGAACATCAACGGTGTAATAATTAACCACCAAATTAATAATATAAAAGCTATGTGAAAATCAATTTGTTTATATAATTTAATATGAACACTACTAGTTAAAATATCTAGAAAGAAAAGAACTATTATAACCAATAAATTTATTAAAGAATATACATTAATGAAATAAGATGAAGAATTTCGAAGATTATCCCAATAAAAACTTAGATAGAAAATAGAAACTATTACAAAACTTGTTGTAATCCATTTTATTAAATCTCTAAACAATTTTACTTTTATGCTATTGTGAAAATAAAAAGCATAAAAAACAGAACTCCCTATGACCCAAAATATAGTATACCACCAATAGTTACGTTGAAATACTGTACCAGAAACCAATGATTTTAACCATTTAAAAGTTTCTGTATTAAGGTAACCAGGATAGCGCGCAATAATCTCACCTAAAAGTACAAATAATGAAAAATATATAAAATAAATAACCCTAGTAGATTTATACTTATTAAAAAACATAAAACCAACTATTACTGGGATAGCTTCTATTACTCTTGTTAAAAGACTGTAATTTTTTAATATAAAGTCACTCAATATTTGGTTATAATTAAAAGAAATTCAAAGTTAATTATTAATACTCTTTTCAGGTTTACCAAATATAAGTATTGATGCAAACCCTATATACATAAATAAATTAGCTAATAAATAAACTTGCCATTGAAGTAAAATGAAATTCCAATCTGATGTATTAAAATATATATTGAAAAATGAGATTGGTGTGACAATTAATAACCATAAAAATAAGATAACGCTAATCCAAAAATTAATAGTTTTGTAAAAGTTATTAATCTTATCACTATTCAAAAGTTCTATAAAATAGAACACAATTGAAATTATTATAGCTATAGCTGAAAAGCATTCAATAAATACCAGTCCAGAATAAGATAATTCTTTCCAAAAGATAAACAGGTATATAATTGAACTAATTAAAAATAATTGACGTATAAATTTTAAAAATTTAATAAATCTTTCATTGTGTAATATCTTTTGGTAAAAAAATGTAAAGAAAACCGTTTTGCCAATTTCCCAGAAAAGTGTAAACCACCAATGATTTTTTTCAAATACTGTTCCTTCAACATAATTTTTCAAAGGCTCAAAAAAATCATAATTTTCAAAATATCTGGGATAACTTCCTAAAAAATTGTAACAATTAACATATATAAGAAACCATATAAAATATTTAACAGTAGTATTTTTAAATTTCTTATATAAAATTATCCCAACAATAGCTGGGATAATTACAATAATTCTATCTAATAATATATAATACTCTTTAATAAACTCTAACATCTATCCATTATTGCGGATAACCTGATCCTGGTGGGTCTCCCTCTGGCCCTTTATTTAAACCATCGCCACCTGGAATATCCCCATTATCTCCATCTCCATCATCTTTACCAAGGCCGCCTGCGTATGTTGGTACTATAAATGATGTTGCATAGCAATCGTCTTCACTATGCGCTCCACAATAAACACGTATGCCATTCATCTCATAACCTAATTTTTTAGCTTGCTTTTTAGCATGTTTTATATACGCTTTTAAATCTTCTAATGACCACCAAGATGAGCGGTTGTCTTCAGTAACTTTACCTCCCGTAACATCGCTAATGCACTGATTCATAGCCTCCGCACGTGTTTCCCCCCATTCATCATTCAGCTTTTTAGCTTCAGTTGATGTAATTAATCCTTTAATTTTTGCCATGTTAATGTATGTCTTTAAGTTAATAGTATGCTAAATTTATAAAAGAATTGTAAAAATGAATATGTAATAAAAATAACTTATTAACAAGGTTATTCGCTCATATTAAAGGTGAATGTATCTCCTGTCTTTTTTTGCGCTAAACTATATCTTGCCGAATCAGATAATTGCAAAACCCTAGGGTAGCCACCTGCTGTTTGTCCGTCGCTCATTAAAACAATTAATTTCCCCGAAGGTGGTAATTGTACTGTTCCTGGTTGCACTAATGAGGTAATTATGGGTTTTAAATTGTTTTCAATAGCATCCTCTAATTGATAAGCCATACGGTTATTATCTTTAGACACTGTAAATGTTTTATTTAATAATTGCTTTTGCTGAGTTTTAGACAAATTATCAAATTCAGGACCTTTGTATACCGGTAGTGATTTCGTGTTAAAATGTGTTTTATCAATTTTTATTGAAGCATTTGAAGTAGCTGCATTTGTATTTAAATCTTTAATAGGCAACAACTCTCCTTTTTGTGTTATAAACTGCTCCGTTACATTTTTATACATACTACGGCTTCCCATAACCTTTTCTGTTTGAAAGCCTCCACAAACGCCTAAATATGCTCTAAAGCCATAATTAAGTTTACCGAATGATAATATATCATCAGGCTTTATAGTGTATCTTTTATTTAAACTTACAGCGTTACCATTGAGTTTTGGGGACAAATCAGCGCCAGTAATGCAAATAGCAGTTGTTTTTATAAATTTTAGAGTAGGACCCGTCATAGTAATTTCGAGTACGGCATTATTCTCATTATTACCTAACAATGCATTAGCAATTTTGGCAGATTGCTCGTCCATTGCACCAGAATATGGCACGCCATAATCGTGATACGCTATTCTGCCCAAATCTTGAATTGTGGAATAAAACCCTGGTTTAACAACTTCAATCATTTATGGGCTCTTGTTTTATATGATAAACTCCTGCTTCTACCAATGTTTTAATATCATTATATTCCTTTAATGAGACTGATTCAAATTTTATTTTATCTCCTTGTTTAGCAAAACAAGGTTCTTGTAGATTGACATCAAAAAAATGGATTGGAGAATTGCCAATAATATTCCAACCTCCTGGGCTTACATTTGGGTATACACCAGTTTGATTTCCTCCTATACCAACAGCACCTTTTTTAATCTGTAAACGTGGTGAAGATCTGCGCGGATGATGTAGTTTTTTATCTAAGCCACCTAGGTAATAAAACCCAGGTAAAAACCCTATAAAATAAATGGTATAAATGTCATTAGAATGCCATTGAATAATATCATCTATTGAGCATTTTTTTGATAGAGCCAAGTCTTCTAAATCAATTGCAAATTTGGTATCATAACACACAGGTATTCTCCAAAGTACAGCTTCTTTTTGTTTACTTGATTTTGAAGGTTTATATAAGGCTTTTAATATTAAAAAAGCATCATTGATATTATCAATAGCGTTTATGTAATTTATTAATATTGAGTTATATGCAGATTTTACTTCAATTATTGATTTAATACTACTCTTAACTATGCTTTCTTTATAATTAAGAACATCATAAAGCACATTTTCATTAATTTCTGGTGGCCATTCTATTAAAATTGAGCGTTCCCCAAAACGTTTATATGTAAGTTTATAACCACTCAAAACACCTACTCTATTTCAATACCAGATTGTATTAAATTTGCCCTAAGCGCACTAATTAATTCTATAGCTTTTGGGTTATCACCATGCACGCAAAATGTCTTTGCTTCAATGGCGATATCTTCGCCATTAGGCAACCTTACTTTTTTATCTATGACCATTCGATGTACGTGCGAAAACATTTCATCCGGATCTGTAATTATAGCATTAGATAATGCTCTAGAGACAAGCGTTAAATCTTTGTTGTAGTTTCTATCTGCAAAGCCTTCATAAATAATAGAAAGTCCTGCTTCAATAGCTAAACGTTCTGTTACAGAATTATAAGGCACATACAGGTGTTTATCTTTATAGCCCTGCATAGCTTCAACAATCGCTTTTGCTGTAGCTTCGTCTTTAGATGCCATATCATAAAGCGCTCCATGAGGTTTAATATGATACAATTCTACTCCATTATTATCTAAAACCTGTTTTAGCGCTTCTATTTGCTCTATAATGCAATTCACTAATTCATTATGCGGCATGTGCATTGGTTGGCGACCAAAATTTTCTTTATCAGGAAAAGATGGATGCGCCCCGGCTTTAACATTATACTGCTTGCACAATTTTACTACCGTATCCATTGTGTCTTGGTCACCTGCATGACCACCACAAGCGATATTGCATGATGATATATTAGGAATTAAAAAAGCTTCGTTGCCTACACCTTCTCCAACATCGCAATTAAGGTCTACTTTATAAATCATTAAAATATATTTAAATGAAACACTTTATTTAATGTCGCTACTGATAATAGTATACTAATAGCAAGGATCGCAAAGCCAAAAACATTTTGAGTAGTAGTGTTTTTGTTATCTCCTAGTAGAGAAGACTTATTCATAATCCATATTAAAAAGCCTGCGATGACAGGCAACAGTATACCGTTAGCCACTTGAGCAAATTTTATAATTTCAATAGATTTTATCCCTAATGAAGAGAAGAGAATTCCTAGAATTAAAATCACCATCCAAACTGCACGAAATTTTTTAGATTTTAAATTAGATTTCCATCCTAAACATCCATTAGCTACAAATGCAGCCGCTAAAGGCGCTGTAATAGCGCTTGTAATGCCTGCTGCAAAAAGACCTATACTTAAAAAGTATTTTGCGTAGCTTCCAAATAGTGGCTCTAAACCTTTAGCCAAATCAGATGCATTAGATACTTCTGTTGCTTGTATAGACACGCCTGCCATCATAATACACATAGACACAATACCACCAAAAATAACAGCGATAAAGGTATCTTTTCGCACATGTTTTAAATCTTTTTTATCATGCCATTTTTCTTTTACTAATGATGCATGCAAAAACAAGTTATAAGGTGGCACTGTTGTACCCACTAAAGCTATAATAGTAAGTAAACTTTCTTCTGGAAACTTAGGAATAAAAGCACCTTTAAACACCGCTACTAAATTAGGCTTGGTCATAATAGCAGTAATTATAAATGCTAAACTCATTAAAATAACCAACGTAATAAGCACGCGTTCTAACACTTTATAATTACCTAGGTAAAGCAACACAAAAGCTATGATTCCTATAAGTATACTCAATCCGTTTACAGAAACACTTCCTATGTCAAAACTAGGGTTACCTATAATAGTTTCTAATCCTAATACTCCACCGCTAATATTACCAGCCTCATAAGCTGCATTACCCACAACTATTGCTGATAAAATAAGAACTACAGCAAATACTTTAGCTACTGGATGTTTAATCTCTGAACGGATAGTTTCTGAAAGTCCTTTCTGCGATATTAATCCCAATCGTGCTGACATTTCTTGTAGCACTACTGTAAAAATTATAGCTAACGTCATTGCCCAAAGCAAGCTATACCCAAAGCCAACGCCTGCTAATGTACATACAGTAACTGTACCTGGGCCAATGAATGCTGCTGCAACTAAAGGTCCTGGACCTATATTTTTAAAGATGTTTTTGAACATTATAGAATAGTTTTCAAAACTTAAGCTAAGTTTTAATACATCCAAAAATACAATATTTGTAGTATACGATTATTCTAATTTAGAATATTAAATTTTAAAAAACATACCATTTCAACAGAATTAATTATCTTTCCTTTTTAATTGAAAAATCACAGCATAAATATTTGATTAAGTGGTAAATGGAAAAACAGAACCGCAAAAAGAAATGGATTAACACCTTAAAATTCTTTGCAGCTTACTTGGTTGCTGCATGGACGTTTCTACAATTTGTAGATTGGGCGCTCAACCGCTATCATATATCTCCTTATTGGGTAGATATTTTACTGTGGTTTTTTATTGGCATTATTCCATCTTTACTCATTTATCTTTATCACCAAGACCGCTTAAATAAACGAGTATTTAAACGGCACGAAAAAATTATATTTCCTTTAAATATTCTTTTAATATTAATTGTAACCTATTTTGGTTTTGGTAATAGCGACCTTGGTGCTACTACAAAAACTATAGCATACGAGGATGAACAAGGTAAGCAACAAAGTGCTTTAATAACCAAAGAAGAATTTAGAGAAGGGTTTTATGTGTTTCCTTTTAAGCCTAAAAAAGTAGATAGCACAAAAGCATGGCTACAGTATGGTATTAACTATTTAACGCACCAAGATTTGTTGCAAAATAAAAATTTAACCCCAGTACTTTCTTATGTGCAAAACACAGCAGACAAAGCAAGAATAACCAGTTATTTTTATGATTATTATGTAGATGGTGAATTTGAAATTATAGATAGTACTTATACCATTAATACATTTATTAGAGATAGTAAAAGTGCCGAGGTTATTAAGCAAGAAACCTTTACTGGCAACGATGTTTTAGAGCTTATAGATGACATTACAGTTTTTGTAACTAACCATTTTACCTCTAACGAGTTTAATACCCCAAAACATTTAGATTTAGAGGTTAAGGAATTTACCAGCAGCTCACTTAAAGCTATTGAATATTTTATGCAAAGTGACTATACTAAAGCTGTAAAAGAAGACAACACCTTTGCCTTAGCGTATCTACTAGATGCAAAAAGAAAATTAACATATAGTCAGAGTAAATTTGAAGAACGACAGCTTGCAGATAAAGCCTACCAATATCGCTCTAAACTACCTTTGCAAAAACGTGGAGAAACACTAATACTAAAAAATTTAGCCTACGATGAGTTTGAGAATGCAGAAAAATTAATAAAACTGCAATTAGAGGTAAATCCTAGTGACGACAGCTATAACAGTACGCTCTATAGTATTTATGGCAGAACTAAAAATTTAAAAGCCTATACACAACGTGCCTATGATGCCTATGCTAGCAATAAAAATGAAGTCAACGCTTATAATGTAATAGAAGCTGGTTTAATACGAGAAGATTACGATTATCTATTAGAAGAAATAGATATAAGTGACAAAAAACAAGTTAATGATGAATATATTTTTCATTTAAAATTAAGACCACTATTACATGAGGGTAACATTGATGAAGCTCAAAAAATACAGAACAAATTTAAACTCCTTGAGCCAGATTTTAAAAACCTCACCAAGGTTTATGATACTGCTATTGCTTATTTAAAGAATAACAAATCTACAATAGAAAAATTAAAACCCTTTGAAGGTACTTATCGCTCAAATATTGGTGAACAAACTTTTGATTTTTGGATTGAAAACAACACCTTATTACAATATGTCTCTAACCAAATTATTTTTGTTTATCTACTAGCAGGAGATACAAAAATTGTGAGTGGTACACCTATAAGAGGAAGAACGTGGTTAAAAGAATTTTTTACTGATGAAAATGGTGAGTTTTTTAAAATAAAAACGGAGCAAAATAATTTTAATAGTACTGATATATTTTGGTATTGGAAAATAGATGAAACTATAGAAAAAGCAGAACAGTTATTTGAAGCCAAAGAATTAGACAGCGCTAAAATTGCTTACCAAAAAGCGATTAAAGCCAACCCTAAACACTACTTTTTAAAAGACGTATTAGCACATATTAATTATGTACAAAACACAGATTCTTTAACACTAGATAAACAACTTAAAAGTGTTGTTGGTACTTATGGTCCACGGACTTTTTGGATAGAAAATGATAGGTTGTTTTATAAAAGAGGAAATGATGTAAAAATAGAGTTATTACCTATTAGTGAAAATCGTTATATGAATATGACCAAACTAAGAGATCATTTAGCGTTCACTTACGAAGGAAATAATGTAATTAATTCTTTTGGTTACCAATACGATATAGAAAATGAAATATGGATTAAATTAGATATAGCTAGAAATACTTTTAAAAAGGATGATTAAATACTCGCCTTGAAAACTCAAAAAATTTAGTGTTGATAAAATAAGATTCCTGCCTTATTTCGACAAGCTCAACACAAGTCCAGGAATTTCAGCCCAACCAACCTTCTCTATCTAAGCTTCTGTATTGAATGGCTTCACTAATGTGATTCCCTGTAACATCATTAGAGTTTTCTAGATCGGCAATGGTTCTTGATACTTTGAGAATTCTATCATACGCTCTTGCAGATAAGTTTAAACGCTCCATAGCAGATTTTAGCAGTTGAAGAGATACCTCATCTAATTTACAATATGCTCGTATTTGTTTGGTATTCATTTGTGCATTATAATGCACATTTTCTAATGCTGAAAAACGTTCTGTTTGTAATTCCCTAGCTTTTGTAACACGTTTTCGTATGTCTACAGATGATTCACCTTTACGCTCATCTGAGAGTTTCTCAAATGGTACAGGTGTCACTTCAATATGTATATCAATTCTATCTAGTAAAGGTCCAGAAATTTTACCCATATAACGTTGCATCTCTGCTGGCGATGATGTAATCGGTGCATCAGGGTCGTTAAAATAACCACTAGGACTCGGGTTCATACTTGCTACTAACATAAAAGATGATGGATACGTCACTGTAAATTTTGCTCTAGAAATGGTCACTTCTCTATCTTCTAATGGCTGACGCATAACTTCTAAAACTTCACGTTTAAACTCTGGAAGCTCGTCTAAAAACAATACGCCATTATGTGATAATGATATTTCTCCGGGTTGCGGATAACTTCCACCTCCAACTAATGCAACGTTGCTAATAGTATGATGCGGGGATCTAAACGGGCGTTGTGACATTAATCCTGCATGCGCCTTTACTCTACCCACTACCGAATGTATTTTGGTCGTTTCTAAAGCTTCATGGAGTGTCATTGGCGGTAAAATACTCGGCAGGCGCTTTGCCAACATGGTTTTACCAGAACCTGGTGGTCCTATTAAAATAATATTATGACCACCGGCTGCGGCGATTTCCATACAGCGTTTTATACTCTCCTGCCCTTTAACATCCGCAAAATCAAATTCAGGAAAATCGAGGTTTTTATAAAATTCTTCTCGCGTATTAATTATGGTTTGCTCTAAAGCTTCCTCTTTATCAAAATGGTTAATCACCTGTGTGATATTATCAACTCCATACACTTTTAAATCATCAACAATAGCAGCTTCTTTTGCATTCTGACTCGGTAAAATAAATCCTTTAAAGCCTTCTGCTCTTGCTTTTACAGCTATAGGCAAAGCTCCTTTTATGGGTTGCAAACTTCCATCTAGAGATAGCTCACCCATAATCAAATAATCTTCTAAATGTTCTGCCTGTATTTGTTTGGATGCTGCTAAAATTCCGATCGCTAACGTTAAATCATAAGCAGAGCCCTCTTTCCGTAAATCGGCAGGCGCCATATTAATGGTAATCTTCTTTCCTGGAATTTTATAACTGTTATTTTGAAGTGCCGCAGCAATACGGTAATTACTCTCTTTAATAGCGTTATCTGGTAGACCTACCAAATGATATCCTATACCTTTATCTACATTAACCTCAACAGTTATCGTGGATGCTTCAACACCAAAGACAGCACTTGCAAAAACTTTTTTAAGCATAAGTCATTAATTTGTTTAAATCTACAAATTAAAGCGCATTAATAAAATCTAATGCTCTCTTTTCATTGTAATACACATTACCTTTAGCTATAAACCCAACATGGCCACCATGTTTTGGCATTTCAAGATATAAATTAGTATTTTCCTTAGCTTCTTTTACTGGAAAACATGAAGCCGATAAAAAAGAATCGTTAAGCGCATTTATAATTAATGACGGCACTTTAATATTAGGCAAAAATTGCAAACAACTTGCCTTAGCATAATAGTCTTCAGCATCTAAAAAACCATGTGCTTTAGAGGTGTAAATATCATCAAAATCTTTTAATGTTTTTATAGCATTATAATCTGCTGTAGAAATCTGATTGGGATATTTTTCAATCTTAGCAATCAATTTTTTCTTTAGATGCGCTAAAAATCGAATGGCATAAACTTTGTTTTTAAGTTTAAGTAGCTCTGTGCAAGAAGCACTTAAATCACATGGAGCAGAGATGGCAATTACAGCTTTTACTTCATGAGGCACCACTTTGTCTTCGCCAACATATTTTAATACCATATTTGCTCCCAAACTAATGCCTTTGATATAAATTTGAGAATATGATTTTGTTTTGATAACATGATTTACCACATCATGCAAATCTTCTGTGGCGCCAGAATGATACGATCTATATTTTAAATTATCTTCTCCACTACAACTCCTAAAATTAACAGCAACAGCATCAATACCATTAGTATTAAAATGTTTAGCTGTACCGGTTATATATGGACGTTGCCCATTACCTTCTAAACCATGCAGTAAAATAATAAGCTGATTACTTTTTTGATTTGCATAACTCCAATCTAAATCTAAAAAATCATCATCACTAAGTGTTATACGTTCTCTGGTTTGATTTAAACCCTTGATTTTTCGTATTAGTCCTGAATATACTGTGGATACAAAACCACTTTTACTCCAAAATCTCGGTTGATAGGTCGATTCTATTATCGGCATTTAACTAACTTCTAAAGATGTAAATTGAAATGTACTGCCATTAAACAAACCTTTATCACTTAATTTTAAGGCAGGTATCACCAACAAGGCCATAAACGATAGACTCATATAAGGTGCATGAAGTTGGCTTCCTAGTTGTTTTGCTATTTTATCTAATTCGGCATATTGTTGCCCAATCGTCTCTGCATCTTTATCACTCATAATTCCTGCTACTGGCAAAGGCACAACTTTTGTTTCTGTATCACTCACTGCACAAATGCCTCCTTTATGCTCAATCAATACATTTACGGCTTTGCAAATGGCTTCGTCAGAAACTCCAACTGCAATAATATTATGCGAATCGTGACCTACTGAACTTGCAATAGCTCCTTCTTTTAATCCAAAATTTTTAATAAACGCCATTGCTGGTTTATCATCTAGATTACTATCGGGGTTGTAGCGATTAACTACAGTCATTTTTAGGATATCCGTTTCCGTATTAGAAATTAAATTTCCGTTATCTATTAAAGCATCTGCTATAATCTCATTGGTTATCAATTCGCCATCCAAACATTCAATAACTCTAATTTTAGCTTGTCCTGAGCGTAGTCGAAGAGTAGTATTAGATTCAAACTTAAAATCTGCTACTACTTTTTTATTTGTATTGAAATTATTGAGAATTTCAAAATCTACAGATTTGATATTTGACACGCCATTATCGAACACCAATTTCCCATCAATATAAGTTTGAAGTGTTTTAAATTGTTTTAAATCTTCTATAACTATGAAATCTGCTGCGTCTCCTTCATTTAACAATCCTACTTCAAGATTATAGTGCTTCACAGGATTAATACAAGCTGCTTGTAACACCTTAAAAACATCTATTCCATTAGCGACAGCTCGTGCACATAATTGATTGATATGACCTAAAAGTAAATCATCTGGATGTTTATCATCGCTACAAAACATCATGTTTTTATAATGCTCAGGCAGTAAATCTATTAGAGCTTCAAAATTTTTAGCTGCACTACCTTCTCGTATAATCACCTTCATACCCTTTTGAAGTTTCTCTAAGGCTTCTTCATAAGTGAAACATTCGTGATCTGTTGAAATTCCTGCTGCTATGTATTTAGAAATATCATTACCTCGTAATCCTGGCGCATGTCCGTCTATAGGTTTATTAAAATGTTTTGCCCATTCTATCTTTTTTAAAACTTCAGCGTCATCAAAAAGCACTCCTGGGTAATTCATCATTTCTGCTAGATATTTAATCTCTGGATTTGCCATCAATGCTTTTATATCATCAGAATTAATAATAGCACCTGAAGATTCAAAACTAGTTGCTGGCACACAAGATGGCGCCCCAAAATTAAATTTAAACGGAGTTTGTTTTCCGTTCTCAATCATAAACTCAACTCCCCTAACTCCTAATACATTAGCAATTTCATGAGGATCAGAAACCGTAGCTACAGTGCCATGCTTTACTGCAATTTTAGCAAACTCAGATGGTACTAACATAGAGCTTTCTATATGTATATGTGCATCTACAAAAGCAGGTAATATATAATGATTCGCTTCACAGTCTTTTTCTATAATACCGGTAATCTTGCCATCTACAAAGGTAATTTCACCTTTAAAAATGCGTTTGTTTTCTACATCGACTATGTTTCCTTCTAGTTTCATATTGACTTCGACTGCGCTCAGACTGACATTATTTTTTCATTATTATTTTTAGAATTTGAGTTGTGGTGTCGCTTACTTTAAAACGCTCATCCATTCGCTTACCAACAACCCAAACAATCTTATCTTTTGAAGTTAAAACCCATGTGTTTTCCTTTTCTAAAAGTGACGCTTTTTCGTCTTTAAGATATTTACTTATTTTCTTCTTGCCTTGCATTCCTGAAGGCTGAAAAACGTCTCCTTCTTTCCAAATACGTAATGTCAATGGAAATTTTAATTGTGTTTTGTCTAGATATACTTCTAAATCTAAATTTCCTGTAATTGCGCTAACTGTTTCAAAATGCAATTCTCCAAAAGGAGCCTCAACACATGTTTCACTTTTGGTAATTGAGATTGGTAAATGCGTATCAATATTTAGCTCTGCTAATAAGATGACATCTCTATGTTTTATTAAACGATGCGTGTTAGACTGTACATACTTTCCTGATTGCGCTTCTAGTAAGTCTAAAACATCATTCCATTCCGTAAAACCATAAGTTTTAAACAGTTCAAACAAGTACGGTTTTGGACTATCTAAGGCTTTAAATTCTGAAATTTTATACGCTGTTATTGCATAATTAGATGTAACCTCAGCACGCTTTTTAAATGCATCTATATGATGATTAGCAATAGCTTCCGTTCCTTTAAGGTTATCTATGGTTTGCTTAAAACTATCTAACAACTGCGGATTAATTTCTTTTAATATTGGTACTACCTCGTGCCGTAATTTATTTCTGAGGTATTTGCGCGAGTTATTACTAAGATCTTCTCTCCATTGTATTTCATTAGCTCTAGCATAGGTTTCAATAGCCTCTCTAGAAAACATTAATAAAGGTCGTACTATATTATTATTTATAGCAGGAATTCCTGTTAGTCCATTAATACCTGTACCTCGTGTGAAATTAATAAGAAAAGTTTCTAGATTGTCATCGGCATGATGCGCAGTTAATATATAATCAAAATTTAATTGCTCTACTAAATCTTGAAACCAATCATAACGTAACTCACGTGCTGCCATTTGAATTGATACTTTATGCAATTCGGCATAAGCATTAGTATCAAAATTTTGAACAAAGCATTCTACATCTAATTCCTCTGCCAAATTCAATACAAACGCTTCGTCTTTATCACTTTCTTCCCCTCGTAAATTAAAATTACAATGTGCTAGAACAAAACTTAAATCAAGTGCCTTACATAAATGCGATAGTACCACAGAATCTAAACCTCCAGAAATGGCAATGATGATTTTACTTTCTTTTAAGAAAGGGAAGTTTTGGTTAATGTGATTTTTGAAATTGGTTAAAGGCATTAATTAATAGCAATAAGGCATTAGTTAAAAGGGATAAGTATAATTAGCTTTTTAATTTCTTGATTAAGCTGTTTAACATTTTTTCAACTTCTATAGAAAGGTTTATTATTTCTTTCAAGTCTTCTTTTTTAATAAATTTTAAATTCAGTGCAATTTCAAATTGCGTTTGCATTTCATATAAAGATCCTCGTGAAATTTGAAGGAACCTAGAATAATCTTTTGTATAATTCCGTCCGTAACCTTCTGCAATATTTGAAGGTACAGAAACAGCGCTTCTCTTAATTTGAGATATTAGTCCAAACCTTTCTTCTTCTGGAAATTTTGATACAATCTCATAAACAATCGTAACTAAACGAACTGATTTTTGCCAGACGATTAGGTCTCTATAACTCTTCATAATTCAAATTTAGTTGATTGTAGCTCTAAACACAACTTATTACTTTATACTTATGCCTATTAAAACTAATTTTCTAAAACCTCACGCATTGCTTTTGCTTTAATTAGGCATTCTTCGTATTCTTTTAACGGATCACTTTTTGCTGTTATGGCACTACCGACTGAATATGAAATATATTGTTTTGTTTCATTATATAAAATACTTCTTATAATAACATTAAAATCAAAATCCCCATTTGGTTTAAAGTAACCTACAGAACCCGAATACAAACCGCGTTTAGTCATTTCTAGTTTTTCAATAATTTTCATGGCAGAAATTTTTGGAGCTCCCGTCATACTTCCCATTGGAAACGTTGTTTTAATAATATCTACAGGATGTGTATCTGCTGTTACTTTTGATGACACCGTTGAAATCATTTGATGCACTTGTAAAAAAGAATATACTTTACACAACTCTTCTACTCTAACACTTCCTTTCATTGCTGTATGTGACAGATCATTACGCACCAAATCGACGATCATTATATTTTCGCTCCGTTCTTTAGGGTCATTCTCTAAGTCTTCGGCGAGTCTCTCATCTTCTATTTTATTTTTAGAGCGTTTTGCTGTACCTTTTATAGGCTGAGAAATTACAGTAGCATCTTCTTTTTTAATATAACGTTCTGGTGAAGCAGATAATAAATACTTATCCTCAGTTTTTAAAAACGTAGCAAAAGGAGGTTGAGATATTTGATTGAGTTTATTAAATGTATCAATAGGGTTGATATTACTATTCTCTGCATAAAACTCTTGACAAAAATTGGCTTCATAAATATCACCTCTACTAATATGTGATAGCATCTTGTTTACGTTTTCAAAATACATATCCTTAGTCATGCGAAGTTTAATCTTTACATTTTGTAACTCATGAGTCATTTCTTTTTCATCTAAAATCATCTCAGATATAGATTTAAAATCTTCTTCAATCTCATCATCTACCATTTTTAAGTATTGCATTTCTAGTGCATTCCCTTTTAGTAAAAACAATTTTTTAGGCTGAAAAAAATACAAGTCCGGAAATTCTAATTCATCTATATTTTGAGAATTTAAAGCTTCTGTGGTATTCTTTAAATCGTAAGTTAAGTATCCAAAAATCCAATCTTCAACTGAAGATTGATATTCTTTTAAGGCTTCAAAAGCATCAAAATAATCCGTTTTAATCGCTGTAAACGCATCTACTGCAATAATAGCATCATAACTACTGTATGTGTCTGTATGATTATTAGCATCCATAAAAACAACATCATCATACTGTTGTGCCCAATCTAAGAGCTTACTCTTAAATGCTTTTTCGTTTACAGTTTTATGGTATAAAGTTCTTTTCAATACAGGTATAATAAATGCAAATTACTGAAAATTAATAGGCATAAAAAACAAAGTTTTTATCAATCTAACCTGAGCTTAAAATGAAAAGCTATCTTTGCCCTAAAATCTAAAATAAATTCTTGTTGTTACAAGAAATAGATATGACGTTTCAGGATTTAAATTTAAACACGCCGCTATATAATGCTATTGATGATTTAGGGTTTACTACTCCTACTCCAATACAAGCAGAAGCCTTTAATGTAGTTGCTTCAGGAAAAGATGTTGTTGGTATTGCCCAAACAGGTACTGGTAAAACCTATGCGTATATGTTACCTATTTTACGCAATCTTAAATTCTCTAAACAAGAAAATCCTAGAGTTTTAATCTTAGTACCAACACGAGAATTGGTTGTGCAAGTCGTTAATGATATTGAAAAACTTTCTAAATATATTAACAATCGTGTTTTGGGAGTTTATGGTGGCACAAACATTAACACCCAAAAACAAGCTGTTGCACAAGGGGTTGACATTATTGTAGCTACGCCAGGACGTCTTTATGATTTAGCGGTAAGTCGAGTTTTACAATTAAAATCGATTCAAAAATTAGTGATTGATGAAGTTGATGTTATGCTCGATTTAGGGTTTAGACATCAACTCTTAAATATTTTTGATATTCTACCAGAGCGACGTCAAAACATTATGTTTTCTGCAACAATGACCGAAGATGTAGATCATTTAATTACAGATTTTTTTATCAACCCTACAAAAATAGCGATCGCTGTATCTGGTACACCACTAGAAAACATTAAACAAATACGTTACAACGTTCCTAACTTTTATACCAAAGTTAACCTATTAGAGTATCTCCTTGGTGACGAATCTCATTATACTAAAGTGATCATTTTTGTGGCTTTTAAAAAGATGGCTGATCGTTTGTTTGATAAGGTTGAAGAATTATTTCCTGGACAATCTTGTGTCATTCACTCTAATAAAACACAGAATTACCGTTTGCGTAGTATAGAGCAGTTTAGAAGTGGTGAGAATCGTCTATTAATTGCGACTGATGTTATGGCTCGTGGATTAGATATAGATGGTGTGTCTCATGTCATTAATTTTGATACTCCTACTTATCCTGAAAATTACATGCACCGCATTGGTAGAACAGGAAGAGCAGAGAAACAAGGTCATGCGCTTTTATTATCTACTGAAAAAGAACAAGACGGTAGAGAAAAGATTGAAGCCTTAATGCAAATGGAAATTGAAACTCTTGAAATCCCTGAATACATAGAAATTTCAAAAGAACTCATTGAAGAAGAACGCACTGTTATTAAGGAACGTTACAACCCAACAAAACGAAGAGATGAAGATGCTCCAGGACCGGCTTTTCATGAGAAAAAAGAAAAAAACCAAAAAGAAAATTTAGGCGGATCTTACCGTCGTGAAATTGCTAAAAAATACAAGAAGCCTAAAACTCGCGGCGACAAAAATTATAATAGACGAAATAAAAAATAAATCCCTTATATATACTTAGAAATAGAATAACCACTATTTACTTTAACCGTATTTAAAACTTCAATGGTGCGTGTGTTTCAAAATCGTCTTTGTTAAGTGCATGCCCATTAATGGTTGTGGTATCCCAATCTTGTGTGATTTTCCATTGTCCATTTATTTTTTTTAGAACAATATGAAATTGCCCATAACTATCATTAACGCTACCGTTAACTGTAGCTCTAATTCTATAAAAACCAACTTCGTAAGATGTTGTTTTATTAGTAAATCTACTATCGAACCAAAAATCTAGTTTTATAGAAACTTTATTTGTTTTAGAAGCTTTAAAACGCTCTATATTCCCTAATTTATAAGCTTCTTCTGTATCAATACCTTGTGGTGTAACACGTAATGTTTTATCTGCATAAATAGCATTTAAAGCTGATGCGTCTAAAGTTTCAAAAGCATTTTGAAAGGGTTTCCAAACAGTTTTATCTATTTCGTTTTGAATAGATTTAGCGTTAGATTGTGCATTAATAGTTGCACCAAAAATCAGCATTAAAAATAAGTATAGTGCCTTCATAATATTATATTTATAATTAAAAGATTATTGATTATAAGATTTTTATTTGAGTACTAGTTAAATCATCAATAGGTACAATTAGTTTTTCATTATCGTTTTTAAGGACAATAAATATATTTTCTATGCTATCTACTTCAAAAATAGAATTATTAAATTCTATTTTTTGTCCAACTTCATAAGTTTTTCTAGC
The DNA here is from genome assembly GCF_021887715.1 of Winogradskyella immobilis. Lineage (GTDB taxonomy): Bacteria > Bacteroidota > Bacteroidia > Flavobacteriales > Flavobacteriaceae > Winogradskyella > Winogradskyella immobilis. Next base: position 135,361 of record NZ_JAIQXX010000003.1, on the reverse strand, counting down.
ATAAAATGTTTTTAATAATTTTGTAATCACCTCTTTTGCTCCTAAACCAAATGCTATTGCAAAAGCCAATAAAAAAGCACCTATAATCATTACTACGTTATTAGTAATAATTTCGGTATCTACACCTGCTTGATTTAATGCTGTAATGGATATAAAGGTTAATAACAGGAAAAATATGACTTGACTAATCATTTTTCCTCCGGATAAATCCATAGATTCAAACAATGATTTTAATCCATTCTTTACAAAATTTGCAAAGAGTAAACCTATCATAAAAACAATAAGAGCAGTAAATAATTTAGGTAAATACGCCAATAAGTTTCCTATCTGTTCTGAGATAATTTTAAGGTTCATTATATCTGATGCCATAATAATTAGCATGATATACATAATCCACTTTACAAAACTTGACATGACCTTAACGGTGTCAAAATTTAAGTTTTTGCCTTCTACAATTTCTATCTCATTTATTTTTTCGTCTAACTTGCTAACTTTAGCTAGTTTCAAGACTTTTTTAATAATTTTTACAACGAGTTTTGTCATGAAAAAACCAATAACTAAAACAAATAGTGTTCCTATAATATTAGGAAATATCTTAGAGATCTCTAACCACATTGTTGTTAGTGATTCCATTGCTATATCTTTAAACCCTGAAATTTTCCCCATATTAGTTTTATTTTAGTTGATGTTATTAAAATTAATCTTTTTTACGTTTTGATGAAACTGTTTCTATAATATGTGCAAAATTATACGAAAATAGTTCAGCGATTTCCATAATTAATTTAGCCATAGCAATATCACTCATTACTTTAGCCTTTAGTTCTGGTGGAACTTGTTTTATAGGCTTATTTATGTACTCAAAAGGATTATCCATGACTCCTATAATTTGTGTACGCATGTACAAGTTTCGCTTTCGCTCTTTTAATACGCATTTTTACTGCGCTTTCTCCTATATCTAATGCACTAGAAATTTCTTTTATACTTAAACCATCTTCATATTTAAGTAGCAAGATCATTTTTTCATCTGGTGCTATTAGTTCTATTACTCTTTTAAGCTTTTCTATTTTCATATCAGAAAACCCTATTTCTGGCTCAGTATCACTAACATTTACCATTACATCTGGGCTTACCGATTGTTTCTCTATTTTTTTTGCTGTGTTTCGGGTTACATAATTAACACAATGGTTATATGTAAAGGCATACAACCACGTAGAAAACTTTGACTTGTGCTTAAAACTAGCCAGCTTTACAAATAAATTTAAAAACACATCTTGCGTTAAATCTTTTGCCTCGTCTCCATCTCTAGCAAAACCATAACATTTATTATATACCAAGTTTGCATACCTATCATATAAGACTTCAAACAGCAATGTGTTTTTGTCTTTTACAATGGCAACCACTAAGTCTTCATCACTTAATTTTTGAATGGCGCTAGGCTGTTTCAAAAGATCTCCTTGGTTAGTTGTTTTTATATATCGTTAAAGTTAAGACACTCCATTGAGATTGAAGTCACTTTTTTTTTAATAAAAAAAAAAAAAAACGAACTTAAAAAGTTCGTTTTAGAAAATATCATAATTAATGTAATATTTAAAGTTTCTTAAAATAATTCTACTTCCAATTATTAGGCCTTTCAGGAATATAAACAACATCAATTTCGATATTATCTCCATACTTAATTAGTATTGAACACAATACAGAAACATTTTTTCCATTGTGAATGGCTGGTTTCATCACTGGCATTTTTCTAAGCACTCTCAAAATTTCTGCCTGAATGGTTACTTCTGAGTCTCTGACTTTCATACCAGTTCGATTTCCGTTTTCATCAATTACAAAGAAAGCATCTACCTGCTTTGGCTCAGAAAGGTTTAAATCTTTAGATACGCCTACGTTAAACTCTCTTTTAATAAATGCCACTATTTTATTCTTAAAACATTCTCTAGTTTCTTCTTTAGAAAGGTCTTCGCAACCTTCATAAATAGGCACTATATCTACATCTTTTAATATCATTCTATTATCTGGGCTGAAATTTGCTAAACCATCATCATGTGTCATTATACTACATAAACTTAATATGGCCTGCTCCTCTTGTTTAGTTATATTTCCTTGCACCATTATTTGCTGTTGAACGGCATTAATTCTATTTATAAGTTCGCTTTCGGATTGATTTGATGAAGATTTACCACACGAAACATTAAATAACAGTATCGCAATAATTGATAATTTTACTAATAAATTAAATGTCCTATTATTTATTGCTTCTTGTATCTGTATCATATTTGTTTATTTTATTCTTGTGTTTCTGTTTTATGCGTCCATTTGTAGGCTAATATTCCAATCCTACCAATAGTAAAAGCAAATAATCCAAAAATTACTGTTAGCATAGATACTTTTAATCCGGCAGAAAAAAGATCTGGCCTTACATTACCGATAGCTTCTACCATATCAAATAAGTCTATTAAACTGTATACAGAGGCAAAACAACCGATTACTAAACTTAGTATACTAGACTCATTGACCAAGCCAATCATTTTTTTGGATTGCGTTATATTTTTATTCATTGTAATAAAAGCTCTTACTATAAAAAATAGAGATAGTAATAGCGTTATTAATATGATATACATAAATGGTCCACCTTGAGTTAATAGTCTTGAAATCATATTTGTTTATTTTATAGTTAATACACTGCGAACTTATAATTTTACTTCGCTACTTATTTAATAATGCGACAAGCAACCAATTTTGTAAGGGATTAAACATTTTTGTTAAAACCAGTATTAAATCTGTTATTCATCTACAAAATCACATCTGCACCTAAAAATGAACTATTATTGTAGTATTATTAGATTAAGTTGAAATCAAAAAAACACTATATAAAACAAACGCTTCTACATCTTTTTTTTTGGTGTGCAGTGCTTTTCATTTTTACACTTGTTTTTAGTACAGGCAATACCTTAGATGTTAATACATTTTATTTCTCTGTGTTTTTAATGCCTATCACTATTGGTACTACTTACATTTCTATTTACAAACTCATTCCTGATTACCTCATCACTAAAAGATATGCATTGTTTAGTCTTTATACATTTTACACCGTAATTATTTCTATTTTTTGCATTATGTTTTCTGTGTTTTTTGGTCTGGCTTTTCTCACGGATTTTAAGTTTACTGAAGTCGTATCACTTTCTCGTAATACAATATTTATCATATCCTGTATTTACTTAGTGGTTATTATTGTAAGTGCTTTTAAACTCTTAAAACTAAACCTAAAACAGTCTAAGCATAACGCCGAACTCGAAGCCAAAATATTAGAAGCACAATTAAAATTAAAGCAACAAGAGTTAAGTTATTTAAAAATGCAGATTCATCCGCATTTTCTATTTAATACGTTAAATACACTATATGGTTTTGCACTTAAAAAATCTGAAACAACTCCTGATTTAATTTTAAAACTTTCTAATTTATTAGATTATGTATTATACCAAGTTAATAAGCCTTTAGTAGAATTAAAAGATGAAATCAACCACATTAAAGACTATATTAGTTTAGAGCAAATGCGATTTAATGACACTTTAAACATTGATTTTAAATCTGACAACTGTATTAATAATCTTGAAATTGCACCAATGCTATTTTTACCTTTTGTTGAAAATAGTTTTAAGCATGGAAAAATAGTAAACGGAACACTTAAAATTTCAATAGCTTTTAAATGCGATAATGAACATATTGATTTTTCGATTACAAATTCGCACCAAAACAATCAATCAACCAAAAATGGCATTGGGTTAGAAAACATTAAAAAACGCTTAGAATTGCTATATAAAAATGATTATGATTTAGATATCTCTGAAACCAAAAACAATTACAGCGTGCAACTAAAATTACACCTAAACAATGGCTAAAACCGTATCTTGTATTATAGTCGATGATGAAGCAATTGCAAGAGACATTATAGCTTCTCATTTATCTAAGATTGAAAACATTGAGGTTGTCAAGCAATGTAAAAATGCCATAGAAGCTTTTAATTTTATTAGTAATAATACAGTTGACTTAGTTTTCTTAGATATTAATATGCCAGAGATATCTGGTATTGCCTTTGCTAAATCCATTAACAAAAACATAAAGATTATTTTTACCACAGCCTATAGAGATTATGCTGTTGAAGGTTTTGACTTGCAAGCTGTAGATTATGTAATGAAACCGATCTCTTTTGAGCGATTATTACAAGCCGTAAACCGTTATTTTGAGGTTAGTTCTGCTTCTCAATTAGATCTACCTATTAAAAGAGAGCTACAAGATTTTATTTTTGTACGTGCTGATCGGGAAATGCAAAAAATAGACTTCGGTAGTATTATCTATATTGAAAGTTATAGCGATTATATTAAAATTTATACTAGAGATACTTCGACTGTGCTTCGACACGCTCAGCATGACACGCTCAGCACAAACAGAATCATTGTTACTCGAGAAACGATTAGTAGTATTGAAGCCAAGCTTCCAAAATCTCAATTCTTAAGGATTCATCGCTCTTATATTATTGCCATTTCTCAAATAGAAGCGTTTACAAACGAACATATTACAATAAATAACAAAGCTTTATCTATTAGTAGAAGTTATAAAAAAGAAGTACTCAAGGTATTAGACACCTTTTAAAAGCTAACGCTTTTTATTGAGCTGAAACACCACCTGAGCAATTAAAAGTGGTATTGCCCAAGTCGACCAAATTACAGTAGGTGCAATCTCTGGAAAACTTCCTAATTCCTGAATTAAAGGTAAATCCATAATCCATCGAAACGATATAAAACCAAACGTTACAATATAACTTCTAACCATCCATTGTCTATGACTTTCAATTTGTTTTTTACGAATGGTATAGTATGCCATAAAAGCTGTTGTCACCCAAACAACTCCTAACATTTGAAGTGAAAATGCCCATGCAAAATTTAATTGTATGGCTAAAGTCCAAGCCATTACTGTTGAACATATCGAAGAAATTAAAATGGCAATTAAATAGACTTTACCTAAAGTTCGGTGCAACTTTATATATTTATTTCTGAAGTTTTTCCAAAATTGAAATGGGCCAATCAGTAAGGCTAATATACCGCCAGATAAGTGACCTATAAGCCACCATTTTATAACAAACAATCTACCTAAGATAGATTCTTCTAGAGTATAAAATTTAAAATCGTCTACAACATAAGTCAATGAGAATAAGAATAAAAATGCTAAAATTAATAAGCCGAATATAGATTTTGCATTAAGGGGTCTTAACAATGATTCGCGCATAACTAATTGATGTATTGGTTGATATAGATAAGCAATTTACACTATTTTTAATAAACTCAATTTTAGAAACCATTAACCAGCTCATTATAAAACCTTAATAAATAAAAAAGTTAATTGCTTTTATATAAATCGTACTTAATCAATTCTATTTCAACTACAGACTCCCAATACTCTTGTGTTGCATTTTTTTCGCCATATTTTGTTTCACTATCATACTTTTTTTGGCGTTTATTTAATTCTTCAAAAATAGAGTCAAAGATTTTTTTGGCTCTGGCTCCTTCATGAGGTTTAATCTTAGCTTCATCAAATGCTTTTCTTAATTTTCTGGAATAGATCTCCGTCAGGTCAAAATGAATCTGCTCGTGACGTAATACATAATCTGTTCTACCTTTAGGTATTACCCAACTTCCGTAGTTATTAAATGTGGCTTGTACAAACAAATTTCCTGTCTTAAACGCATTAAAACCTGTTTCAAAACCAAAACCAGAATTGGTCACTGCGAGTGTATTAGGAAAAGCTTTCCGATCTGGGACACCTTTAAAATCGTCCCATGTTAATTTCCTGTCTGCTGTCCAAACAATCTCTGTTTCATAGGTTTTAGGTTTGTCTACTTTATAAATTTTAGCCCGTAAACGGTGGCAAGAACTCCATTTATCTGGTGTTTTATGCTGAGTCACCTTAATAACATTAGCTCCATTTTGTCTTGCCAATTGCTTTAAATTAATAATGTTTTCATAATAGGTGCAATTGGACGAGAAACCTCCATCAGTAGCTTTAACCTCACCAACTAAAACTCCTTCTATGTTTTGATCATCATTTATACGCAATACTACCACAAGTTCATCGTTTTGTAGCGCTGGTTGTGGATTTAATATTGTGCTTTTAAGTTTAGGAGAACAACTTACTAAAATTAAAAGTGTAATACAGGCAAGGTGTCGTTTCATAGATTTAAAGGCTTTGCCCAAATGTCAATAAGTTACTATCTGGATCTAGTATAGAAAACTCTCTTTGTCCCCAAGGTTTCATTTCTAATGATCCATTAGGGTGAATTTTTATTTTGTTATCTAATAGCTCTTGGTATAAATCATCAATATTTTCTACTCTAATATACACTTGTCCATAATTCTCTTTTGGGTTTAGCGTATTAAATTCAAAGAAATGAATTTCGATATTGTCTTTATAAACCATTAAGTAACCTTCATAGTCGCCAATATTTTGAAATCTTAATTGATTAACATAAAAGGCTTTTGTAATAGTTTTACTACGCATTGGCAATTTTGGATGAATCCCTGTTAACATGTTTTATTCTTTTTAATTCAACGTTTTAATTGCTTTAATAATTTCGTCTGATGATTTTATCAACGCCTTTTCAATATTTTGAGATAATAAAGGCAAGTTATCAAAATCTGGTTCATTCATAAGTATTGCTTCTAAAACAGAATATTTAGGCATTTCTTTTTTGTCTTTATTCCATTTAGAGGTTTTTAATAAATTCCAATATTTCTTTTGATTAGTTATTGTATTTCCTAAGAGCCAAATTTCAAATCGCATTTCAGAGTGATTCAGTACTAATCCTAATTTTAGCTTTTTACTTTTTAAAAATGCATTAGAGTAATAAAAATACGTATAATCCATATATCCGTGAAGTATACCAGTAAATGAATATTGGTCAGATAAACTTTTAATAAAGTTTACTCTTAGCTTCATCACAAAATTCACCAATTGATTATAAGCAATTAATATGTCTCCTTTGTCAAGTTGTTCTTTATAAACCGCAACATAATAGTTTAAGTTTTTCATAATAGCTTGTTATTTTATGTATAGCCGCTAACAGGATTTATAGGTGTATCCTATATAAATGTAAGAAAAAATTAATCCTATCTTATGACATACTATCAAATTAATGAAAAAGAATAATTTATAATTAAACTTTAAAATCAATACCATTTTTAAAGAGATTTAATTTAGCTTCGCTAAAAAACAGAAATCATGGTACAACGTATATGGCATGGCTACACTACACTAGAAAATGCTGATGCTTATGAAAATCTACTAATAAATGAGATTATGCCTGGTATTGCAGATAAACAAATCCCAGGCTATTTAGGCATGCAAATATTAAGACGTATCTCTGAAGAATGTAATGATGAAGTTGAATTTATATCCATCATGAATTTTTCTAAGTTAGAGGATATTACAGGCTTTATGGGTAAAGATTATGCCGTAGCTAACTTACCAGAAAAAGCTGTTAAACTCATGAAACGTTATGACACACGTTCTCAGCATTATGATATAAGAGACCAGAAAGAATATTGATGATTTGAGGTGTTCGCTTATCGTTATTGTATATGGTTAGTTGCTTTGAGCACTAAGTTAGTAAAAAAGAACTGCGCATAGGAAATTCGGCAGAATTTCCGTGATACTCTTTATCCACTCTCAAGCAATTAATTATACACTTTGTTAGCTTTTAGTTGCATTGTATGACAAGATATTTTGGAGGTGCCAATATCATAAAATGTCATGCTCTTTAACTTAAAAACCTAGATTTTGTACATAAAAAAAGCCAAAATGACAAATTAGTCATTTCGGCATGATTTTTGTAGCTTTTTAGGCTATTGAATTTTGCAATTAAGACTTAAATCTTAACTATTATATCGAGACTTACGATCTTTATATAATAACGATAATAGGCCTTAATTATTTTGTATTAAATGAGATATTTTGCGGATATCTGCATGCAAATATATAAAAACATTTGTTAATTGAATGTTAATAATGTTAAAAACTTAAATTATTTAGTCGTAGAAATTTTGCTTAACCACCGGAAATAGTCAATACTTGAGCTCAATTATTTTTGAATTCAAGCTTAAAGTTGACGAACAAAAATTTTATTAATAGCAAAAAATAATACGATGTATAATATATCTACATTTTTTAAAATCGATGGGCAACAACCTAAACTTGAATTTGTTGACATCAAACTAAGTACGGACAATTTATTATTTATTGATCCAAGATTAATTGAAATCTCTGATTCAGCTGTTGCTAAAGAAATGCAACTTAGAATAGAAGCTTTTTGGGGAGAATTAATTAAAGCCGTAAGGGCAAAGAATCAATTTAGAGTTAATCAATTACTTTCTGGACTAAGCGAGCCTCATGAAACAAGATTGGGTTATTCTTTTAGTAAACATTCAGGTAATTCAGTCGGAGAAAAATTAAAACCAAAAATCATTGATGCAATTCAGAGAAATAAGGCTGTTAGAACTGGAGTTTTGAGCCATTTTTCTGATGTTGAGCTGTTCATTGAAGATATTGGTTGTGATAGAATTTCTGACATAACAACTAAAATCATTAAAGAGGTTTTGGTTGAATATACTCAGAAACAGTGTGAGCTCTTAGAAATCCCAATGACTGAAGTTTGGCAAAATGATATGTTTGATTACAGAACCTATAAATGGGCAACGAAGAAGGTATTTCTTCCTGTTTTTGCCGATAAGCCAATAATTTTTGTGCCTAAGAATTTAGTTAGGCTCGAAAATTCAGCCAATAGTAATCTAAATAGTTTTTATAGATTCGCTATTAGGAATTTCATTAGTAATGATACAGAAATGCTTGAGGATATTAGTCCGACAGGTAAAAATGGTGAAATTAAGCTTAGAGATGTAAAAGGTAAGCATCCTCTTAATAAAGAATCACTTACTAATTGGTCAATTAAATTTGGTAAACTTTTGGTTGATTATAAATCCGAATATTTGAACGATAGGTTAAATCCTTTATCCGATTCAGAGATTATGGAAATTGTTTATGGTCAAGGCTATTCACAAGCTAGTTAATTTAAAATTGATGAATATTATAAGAGCAGGCAATTTGCCTGCTTTTTTTTGCGAACAGTTTTGAGCAATTAAAGCTAACGTAAAAATAAAAAGAGTTTTGATTCAATTTACTCTTTGATAAGCGAAGTTAAAATTTTAAAGTCTTAAAATCAATAGTTTATACTCACAAACTATTAGTAGTTTTAAACAAAAAAAGCATCTACGTTATAGTAAATGCTTTTTAGATTCTTCGTTACACTCAGAATGACAATTAAATATGTAATGCTCTATCTGCAGTTGCAGCTAAAGCCGCTTCTTTAATAGCTTCTGTATAGGTTGGATGTGCATGAGACATACGCGAGATGTCTTCGGCAGAGGCTCTGTACTCCATAGCTACAACACCTTCTGCGATCATATCTGCTGCACGTGCACCAATCATATGAACGCCTAATACTTCATCTGTAGTTTTATCTGCTAATATTTTTACAAAACCATCAATATCCATACTTGCTCTACTTCTTCCTAAAGCACGCATAGGGAATGATCCTGCTTTATAAGCAATACCATCTGCTTTTAACTGTTCTTCCGTTTTTCCTACAGAAGCAACTTCTGGCCATGTATAGACTACGCCAGGAATTAAGTTATAGTTAATGTGTGGTTTTTGTCCTGCTAAAGTTTCAGCAACAAACACACCTTCTTCTTCTGCTTTATGTGCTAACATCGCGCCTTTAACGACATCTCCAATAGCATAAATATTAGATGCAGAGGTTTGCAAATGTTCATTAATTTCTACTCTACCGCGTTCATCTAATTTAACACCAGCGGCTTCGGCATTTAAACCATCTGTATAGGGACGACGACCAACTGATACTAAACAATAATCACCTTTAAACTCTACTTCTTCGCCTTTTTTATTATTCGCTTTTACAATCACTTCATCTCCTACTCTTTCAACAGAAGTCACTTGATGTGATGCGTTAATTTTAAATTTTGCTTTCTTAAAAACTTTATTGAGTTCTTTAGACAAGCCTGCATCCATTGTTGGAATAATACGATCTGCATACTCTACAATAGTCACTTCGGCACCCAAACGGCGATACACTTGTCCTAACTCCAAACCAATAACACCACCACCAATAACAATTAAATGTTTTGGTATCTCTTTAAGCTTTAAAGCTTCTGTAGATGTTATAATACGTTCTTTATCTAAGTTTATAAACGGTAAGTTAGAAGGTTTACTTCCTGTAGCGATAATAGTATGTTTTGCTTCTATTTCTGTAGCGTTTTCACCAGCAATAGAAATATGTGTAGCGTCTTTAAAACTTCCTAAGCCTTGGTAAACGTCTATGTTGTTCTTTTTCATTAAAAAATTGATACCACCCGTTGTTTGGTCTACAACTGCTTGTTTACGTGTTATCATTTTTTCGAGATTCACCTTAACTTCACCAGGGATATCTATACCATGTTCTTCAAAATGTTTTACGGCATCATCATAATGATGGGATGAATCTAAAAGCGCTTTACTTGGTATGCAGCCTACATTTAAACAGGTACCTCCAAGTGTGTTGTATTTTTCTATTATTGCTGTTTTCATCCCTAGTTGTGCGCAACGAATGGCTGCTACATAACCTCCAGGTCCAGAACCGATAACGGCTACATCGTATGTATTCATGATGAGTTTTTAAATTTTGAAGTACAAAAGTACAATTTTGATTGTATTTTTTCGGTTTTTAAAACGAGTTACTTCAATAGACGAAAAACTTATTTTTTACTTTCAATATTTTTTAACACCCATTGCAATTCTGGATCTCTATTTTCTAGCCGGTCTTTAAGGGTTGGTGTAATTTCTACATCTGGTTTTACACCATATCCATCTGGTTGTTTTTTAAACGGTGCATCGATATGCATTAACCCTATGCGTAAACGCACTTTACTATTTGGTAATTTATAGGTTTTATAAATTCCGGCTACAGTTCCATTATAAGCTCCTCCGGTCTCTTCTCCTACAAATGTTGCCCGATTATTACCGTCTAATTGTGTAGATAAAATAGAAGATGCTGAGAATGAATTTCCATTAATTAACACATAAATAGGGCCTTTGTAATTATGCGGTTTTGGTTCTTGTGATTTAGCGCTTTTAAACTTGTAATACAGTTTACCATCTTTTTTAGACGTCCTAAACACATTTAATGGAACTATGATTGGTGAGAACAATCCTGCTATAATTTTGGTTGTTACTGAGGTTGAGTTACTCATTAATTGTTTTAGGTATGGAATTCTACTATTGACCTCACTTGGGTTTATCATCACATAATCTTTATCTGTGAGATAACCGTATAAATATGAAATTTCATTTAATCGACCACCAAAGTTGTCTCTTAAATCGATAACTAAAGCTTTAGATTGACGCTTATCGATCTCTGCAAAACTTTCTTCGTAAAACTCCTTGTATTTTCCGTTAGTAAAGCCTCTAATCTTCATTACAGCTACAGAGCTATCTTTGCCTACAAAATTTAAGTTTCTAGTATATTCTTTTCTAGCTGCATTGTAACCATATTTTTGGTTATGCTTCCTTTTAGCTTTATATTTTATCTTTTTAGCTTTTTTCTCTGCTTTTGTGAGTTTCTTTTTTGGAGTCTTTAGTTTTATAGAGTCTACTTTAGTGGTATCTTTTTTTAATTTTTCTAATTCAGATCGTAGCAATCGTTTATAGGTTTTTGTAAATACAGAATCTTTAGTCTTAAGCCTAAAAGCAATGCTGTCAAAACGTCCAAATTCCCGAGCATAATGCGTTAAAAATCGTTTCCCTATTACTCTATTATAATAAGTAGTATTATAACCATCTGACACTAATCGTTTCTTGTATAATGCTACAAGTTCTGGTATTGTTTTTTGATCTATACTTAAAACTTCACTACCTACTAATACTGAATCTTTACCACGCGTATTGACTATCCAAAGTTTATCATCTAAATAATCAAAATCTAGATTATTAACGTCAAATTTAGATCCAATTAATGCTTTACGTTCTTGTTTTGTTCGTCGCAAATTTAAAAGCCCTAAGGTCATATGTCCTTGACCTACAGATTTTGTGACCACTGCTAATTTCTTATAAAATGTACGGCTGTCCATTGGCTGAGTGATGGCTGTTTTTAAACTATCAAACTTTGTATCCATTACTTCTTTTGATGTAAATTGATACAGATGCGGATGATGTCGTTTAAGCTGTTTATACGCTTTATCTACATCGTCATGTAAATCAGCTACAGCATGTAACTTTGTAATTTGAAGATTATGTTTCTCTACAGATGCGCAAGACGTCAATAACAATAAAATGCTAAAAAAGAGTAATTGTTTTTTCATTGATGGTATATTATTTAAGTGTTATATACTAATAGACGTATATTTTGATTATAGGGTTGCTTATACTTTTATAATTTTTCGATAAATATGCAATTTAAATAAAAAAGCACCTCTATAGAGGTGCTTTTATTAACAAATTCAAAATAATTATTTAATTAATAATCCATGGTCCTTCTAAAGCTCTTGTAGGTGTAGAACGGTATTCAAAAATCTCATTTCCGCTCTCATTTACTATTAACCATCTTCCATTACTACCTCCAAGATTTATAAAACTTATTGCTCCAACTTCATCAAATATCATTCTACCACCTTCATTTGGTCTATCATCAAACCAAGTCGATGAAGCTAAAGGGTTTTCCCATCTTATTCCACTAGATTCTGAATTGATAAATAATGCATATTCATTACCTGTGCTTTCAAAAAATGCAAATGTTTCTGCTCCTACTCTAGCTCCCGCACCAAAACCTCTACCAGCAAATTGAAAGTTTGCAAAAGATCCAAATAATCTATTTGTTGTATCAATAATCGGTGTGCCATTAGTATCTAATTGGTAGTTTCCGATAGGTGTTGTAGGTGCATCACCATTAGTGGTTAAAGCTGGATCAGATATATCATATTCCATAATAGACACCAGTAAGCCCGATTCATCAAATAAAAATAGTCTAGTATCACCTAGCTGAATTGCTGCACCAACATCATCTAATGGTACTTCGCCTAAAGGTGAATTGGGGTCTTTAATTCCGAATACTCTTTTTATTTCTCCGCTATTCCCATTAAACCAAGCATATCTAGTTCCCAATTTATTAAAAACCAATACATTACTTTCAGCTACATGTAGCATTGCTCCTATACCGCCGCCATCTTCATCATTAGCAAATAAATCTACTAACGATAAATATCCTTGAGGTGGTAATATTCCTCTAAGTTCACAATTAACAATATCATATTCTGTTGAAATATTTGTACCTACAATAATGTCTGGTCGTTCAACACTTCTTACAACATACGATAATGGAAGCCCTTGTCTTATATCAACACTTTCTGCTAAATTATTTGCTATAGTTTGTATATTAGTTTCTCCTGCTAACTCAAAAGCACCTCTAGAGTCTCCTCCATAAGCAATAACTTTAATACTTAAATTATCTAAAGCTTCAGTCTGATCTACTGCTATTTCACCTTCAACAGAATTTCCAAAAGATTCATACGCTAAATTAAGTTGAGCACTCATTTCTTCTCTACTTGATGTGGACTCTATTAGCATATAAAAAATGCGACCATAAGTTACTGAAGAAATAAAAGCTGCAGGATTATCATTCTGTACAAATGTGCTTAACTGTTCTGGCGTTACACTTTCATCAAAAATTTCATCTAAACTCGTAGGCAGATCAAAACTCATTGTATAATACTGTTGCGTCAACCTAACCAAAGTACTATTAAACGAGCTTTCTTGATTTAAAGATAAATCTGCAGCCACCTGTGTTGTATATGTGTTGATATCTATACCCATTTCTAAAGCGAGTTGTTGCTCAGATTCTATTTGTATAATATCTAATTGAAAGTTTGCTGGTGTGGCTCCTGTGGCATTTGCTATAATACTGTTAATTCCATTTTGTATTGAACTACGTGAAACTTCATCTACTCTAAAACTTGAGTTGGGGTTACCATCATTAATATTATAAGATATAGTACCTCCTGCGCGTCTTACAGGTATTGGTCTTGGTGTAGCATCATTTAATGTAGCTCCTTGTAATAAATTTCCTGGATAGACTATTTCTGCATTAGGGTTGAATAATGGAAATGTACCATTACCTGCAGTGACACTTACAGTTTGAGTTGTACAAATAAAACGCTCAGTAATGGTGTTATCATTTTCATCTTCTCTATCAAAATCTTGATTTTCAACTGATACTTCATCGTTTGTTATTTCTTCACTTCTTCCTTGTGGAAAATCTTCAAATTCACCACCGTTATTAATAACATCCTGAAATGTATTTAAGTCTGGAATATCAGGGTCAGTTGCTTCATCTGAATCACTACATGAATAATTTAAGATTAGCATAATACATAAAGTGATTACTAATCGAAATTGAGTTTTGGATTGTGGTTTCATAATTTTAATTGTTTTGTGGTTTAAATCATTTATTAGTTTTTGTGACTTATTCGGAAAAAAGTCTGCAGCCTTTAACCGAACAAGTCCACAAAACTGCTTTGTCAATTCAATGACACCGCAAACCTAAATCTTGAAGGATATATATTAAAAAAACAGAAGTGGACAAAGGGTGGACAATTGAAATTTAAATTTTAAAAAATTAATAATCAATTGATTAAGTCAATATGCTAATAATAAGAATTGTTATAGCGATGCGTTTTTTAAAGGTCAAAAACAAGGTTCTGTAATGAATTTTCCGAAGTTAAATTCATTTTTTTACGAAGTCTATAACGTGCTTTTTTAACTCCTTCTGAAGAAATATTTAAAATGTTAGCAATTTCTTTTGAAGATAAATTCATCTTTAAAAGTGATAATAACCGAAGTTCATTTGGTGTTATTTGCGGATATTTATGTACTACTTTAGTATTAAAACCTTTGTGTACACTTTCAAAATAACGTGCAAAATTATTCCAGTTTTTATCATCTTTAAGATCAAAATTAATGGTGCGTATGAGTTGTTGATAGCCCGTTGAACTGCTTTCTAAATCTTTAAACTCTTCAGCTTTTTGTTTTAAACTTTCTAATATTTCATTCTTTTTTGCTAGATGCAACGCATGTGTGGTTAATTCTTTCTTTTTAAAATCGAGTTCTGTATCTAACTTTTGTTTTTCTAATTTAGCTCTTTTTATTTTTTGTCTAAACCCATAGAAACCAAAACTTATGGCTAATAATGATAAAATTAAGCCACCACCCAAAAGCACCTTTTGTAAGGTACTTACTTTAGCCTTTTGCTCTAATAAATCGATTTCATTTTTTTGAAATACAATTTGATCTTCTTTTTTTTCTGTTTCGTAAATTGTTTTAAGTTCTTCTATCTGCTGAGATTTTGTTGTATTATAAATAGAATCATTTATGGTTTTATATTGCTTAAAATCTTGAAATGCTGCGTTTGTATTATTTAGATCTTCGTATATTAATGATCTTAAATAATAACCTCTAGAAAGTGTATTTTTTGTATTTAATTCTTTTGAAATATTGATTGATTCGTTAGTATACTGCAACGCTTTAAAGGTATTACCTAATTTAATTTCAACATTTGCCAAGTCCATCAAATTACTAGACACACTGCTTTTAAATCCTAAACCTTGATCAATAGTATTACCTTTTATTAATAAGTCTTGAGCTGTTTTATACTTTTTAAGTTTAGCATTTAAATTTCCTAAACTTATTAAAGATGTCCCTTCCTCAGACTTAGCATTATTGGCAATAGACAATTTCAAAGCTTCATTAAAAAACTTCTCAGCCAATTTCAATTTATTCTGATCTAAATATACATTTCCAATGCTTAAGGCTACAAATGTCTTATAAGTGATATCGTTATAATCATCATAAATGCTATAAGCTTCGTTATAATAGTCATTAGCTTTATTTAGATTATTAAGATTAACCTCTATATCACCTAGTTGTTTTAATGCATCAGCACTTCTAATAATGTCATTTTTTTCTTTAAAAAACTTTAACGCTTTTAACGTTTCATTCAGTGCTATTCTATAATTTCCTAACTCAATATGTATCTCTCCAATTAATTCATATTCTGAACCTATTAAGTTGAACGTTCTCCTTAAATCTGTTGCACTAGTATCTCTTTGTTTATAGATGTCAATATTTCTATACGCATAAGACAAAGCTTCTTTATAATTGCCTAAATCTTTTTCTAAACCTGCTCTAGAATGATTTACAAACAATTCGCCTATTAAACTATTTGCACTTTTAAATAATTTTTCTGCTGTATTGTAATAATACTTTGCAGAATCTATATTTCCTCTAAATTTATGAAAGTCTGCGAAATGAAAATTAGCACCAGCAATGCCTCTTTTATAATCTATTTTTTCTGATAATTTTAGCTCTTTCTTTGTATATGAATATGCTAAATCTGGTTCTCCAAACTGTAACTGCTCAAAAAGCCTCCCATAAGTTTGTATCCTTTGAATTGTATCGGTTGAAGTCTCTGCTATATTTATAAGGCTATCTATATATTTCTGCCTTTGTTGATTTTGAGACCAAGTAAGATTAGTATTAACACATATTATTACGATAATTAATTTGATGTAATTTCTCATAATTAACTAAATTAATTACTAGCTAAGATACATATTCTTGCTTAAAGTAAGTATACATAAAAGTATTAGGTGTCATCAACTCAAGAAGGAAAACCAAGCATTGCTCCCATTCCTACTGTAAATAACCAACACCCGTAAATAGCATGCTCTATAGATACTAAAAGTGTTGATTTTGTTTTTTTGTAGGACAATGCAAATAATATGCCACCAATAAAGGTTAAAATCATAACTAATGTATTTCTAAAAAATAAATGTGCTAATGAAAACAAAATAGCATTGATAATAATAAATATGTTTTCATTTTTAAAAAGTGGTTGATAACGCTGAAAATAAAAAGTTCTGTAAATTAATTCTTGTGGATATACTGAAAAGGCCGAATAAAAAAACAATATAAATAACCAGAGTTTAGGTTTATTTATAACTACTATGTAAAGATTTTCTTTATCTACAAACCAAACATATAATGTGGTTAAAAATGCAATAATTAGAAGTTGTATAAATGTGCGTTTCCAAAAAACTTTCCAATTGAGGTTTTTAGCAATTCTGAATTTATTTTTCTCTACTATCAATAAAAGCACAATTATATAGATAAACCCTAAGAGCCCAAACCCTAGTTTAAACCAAATCGGAATATCTAATACCAAACTTATTGGTGCTAAAACAAAGAGAATAAATAATTCGGCAAGTTTATAATTGGTTTTCTGTAGCATTTTAAATGGTAATAGCTGTAGTGTGTTTTACTTCATTAATCATAAACATACTATGCGTACTGCCTATATGATCAATATTTGTGAGTTTTTTAACCATAAACTCTCTAAAAGCTTCCATATCTTCTACAAGTACTTTTAACAAATAATCGTAATCTCCACTGATATGGTAGCACTCTAAGATTTCATCAATTTTTGCAACTTCACGTTCAAAACGCATCACATAGTCTTGTGCATGTTTTACTAGTTTTATATGACAAAAGGCTACAAAAGCTTTTTGTACCGTTTCTTTATTTACTAAAGCGACATACCGTTTTATAACTCCTTGATTTTCTAACTTTCTTATACGCTCATATACAGCAGTAACCGACAAGTTAAGCTGGTTTGCTAATGCTTTATTGGTTTGCTTACTATCGGTTTGCAATAATTGCAATAAGTGTTTATCTGTTGCATCAAATACCATAAGTGAATATTTTTCGGAATACAATTAATTACAAACAAATTTAATGAAAATAAAACTATATAATTATATTATTTTAGATTTTAAATCTACACCATTATAAAAGTATTGATTTATAATCTATTTATTATGAATTTTGACATAATTAAATAAAACAACTATTATGGCTTTTAAACCTGCAAACAACATACAAGATTTACAATACTTTGGAGAATTTGGTGGCGTAAATCCTTCTATTTCAGATTCATCAACATATACCTTTTTATCTGCAAAAACAATGTTTGACACTTTTGAAGGTAATGCCGATGGTTGTTATTTATATTCAAGACACTCTACACCTTCTAATTTGTATTTAGGCGAAGCTCTAGCTGCTATGGAAGGTACAGAAACTGCTAATGTCACTGCTTCTGGAATGGGTGCTATTACACCTGTATTATTACAACTTTGTGAAGCTGGAGAACATGTAGTAAGTAGCAGAACTATTTATGGAGGTACTTATGCGTTTTTAAAGAACTTTGCACCACGTTTAGGCATAAACACAACATTTGTAGATATTACAAAATTAGATACTGTTGAAGCTGCAATTACGCCAAAAACTAAAATACTGTATTGCGAATCTGTGAGTAATCCACTTCTTGAAGTCGCTGATATTAAAGGTTTAGCTGAATTAGCAGAAAAATATAATCTAAAACTTGTTGTCGATAATACCTTTTCACCATTGTCGATCTCTCCTGTAGAATTAGGTGCTGATGTTGTAATTCATAGCTTAACCAAATTTATAAACGGTTCTTCAGATACTGTTGGAGGTGTTGTTTGTGGCACACAAGAATTTATTGATCAATTACGTAATGTTAACGATGGTGCTGCTATGCTTTTAGGATCTACAATGGATAGTTTAAGAGCAGCTTCTGTATTAAAAAATTTAAGAACACTTCATATAAGAATGCAACAGCATAGCACTAATGCTATGTATTTAGCAAAACAATTTGAAAATGATGGACTTAAAACCGTGTATCCTGGTTTAGCATCTCATCCATCTCATCAATTGTTTAAGTCTATGATGAATGAGAAATATGGTTTTGGTGGCATGCTAACCATAGATGTAGCCTCTTTAGATAAAGCAAATGCACTTATGGAGCTCATGCAAGAACGTAACCTTGGGTATTTAGCTGTAAGTTTAGGATTCTACAAAACATTATTTAGTGCTCCTGGAAGCTCTACATCATCTGAAATTCCAGAAAATGAACAAGAAGAAATGGGACTTACCGATGGATTAATTCGTTTTTCTATTGGTTTAGATGCCGATATAGAACGTACTTATACTATGATGCGAGATTGTATGGAAACATTAAATATACTTAAAACTAAAGGTAAAACTGTATTAGTATAAAAAACTATAATTATTTTCCTTTTAATCGTTTTAGCATCGGTCCAAATACATCAGAGATTGTAGTACCTTCTTCAAAGTCTGGCCCACTATTTTTCATATCCCAACGCTCATTCTTTTTAAAAATCTTAAAGGTAAAAAGAGAACTTTCAGAATCTTCAGGGTCTAATAATGGATAGCGCAAATCGCTATAGGTATATTCTCCTTTAATATCTGTTAGTCTTACTTTGTAATAATCATTACTAAACCATGCTAAAGTGGCTAAATCTTTATCCTTTATTGGTACTAAATCAATCGTATCTTTTTTAATAATTTTCCAATCCGTAATTCTATTGCTCTTATCTAAAAGCGAATAAAAGCCTAAATAATATTCGGTTTCTGTTTCTGCCACTCCATACCAAAGAATGTTATTTAAAATTGTAGGCTGACTTCGATAGCGCAAATAGGTTATATCATTGACTTTTAAAGAAGCTTTAAAAATATGATTGATATAAATCTTATTTGCTATTGTAAATAGCATATAAGCAGAACTTATACCTATTCCTATTTTTAGCCATAATCGACGTTTAGAATTCTGACGTTTATAAAATAGTATTACAATTAAACCAATTAAAAATGGAATTGTATATAAAGGATCTGCTACCGAAATGGTATTAAATGCAACCCGGTAATCTGTAAACGGATAAAACAATTGTGTCCCATAAGGTGTAAAACAATCTAAAATAGGATGTGTAAGCAACGACCAGAAAAATAGTAACCTCCAATCTTTTAATGTTGTCGTGCCAAAGCGCTTCCCTTTATCATACAGTTTATGGGTTAACCAACCAAAGAGGAAAGCTCCTAATATTGAAAACAGAATAGAGTGTATAAAACCCCTATGAAAAGCCATAGCTTGTATTTCGTTACTGTACAACCATGGACCAATAAAGACATCTAAATCTGGTAATGTACCACCAACAGCACCAAAGAGCAAAGCTTTGTTTCCTATTTTCTTTCCTAATACTGCTTCTCCACAAGCAGCACCTAAAACGATTTGAGTAAGTGAATCCATAAATTTAGAATAACAAAAGTAAGCAACTGAAACGATTTGCAAATGGTGATTCAAAATCGTAACATTACAACACTAAAATAGCTAAGATGCAAGACGATAATAACATCTCAAAAATTGATATTGATGATCAAAAGATTATTAACAATAAAGAATTAAGTTTAATTGAAGCACTAATTCCTGTTGTATTACTAATGGGTTTATTGGCCTATAATATTTTTTTTACTGAAGATCAAGAATGGTTTGGTGGTTATACCAATCAAATTATTTTATTAATGGGAGGTGGTTTTGCAGCGCTTGTTGGCTTTTATAACAAAGTAACGCTAGGCATTATGATTTCTGAAGTATGGGAAAACCTTAAAAGTGTTTTTATTCCGATAATGATTTTGTTTTTAGTCGGTGCTTTGGCTGGCACTTGGTTAATTAGCGGTGTTATTCCTGCCATGGTTTATTATGGTTTACAGGTATTAAGTCCTGAAATATTTTTGCCTGCGTCAGTAATTATTGCCGCTGTTATTTCTATTGCTACAGGAAGCTCTTGGACCACATCTGCTACTGTAGGTATTGCTTTAGTTGGTATTGGTACTGCTTTAGGTATTTCGCCAGGTATGATTGCTGGAGCTGTAATTTCTGGAGCGTATTTTGGAGATAAAATGTCGCCATTAAGTGACACTACAAATTTAGCACCTGCAATGGCTGGCACCGATTTGTTTACACACATTAAATATATGGCATTGACTACAGTACCTACTATTATTATAACTTTAATTGTTTTCGGAATTATTAGTGCTAGCATAGAACCAACAGGCTCTACTGATATCAGTAATTTATTAGCATCTATAGATAATACATTTAATATATCGCCTTGGTTGTTTCTTGTTCCTGTAACTGTTATTGTATTAATTCTATTAAAAACAAAACCCCTAATAGCTTTAACCTCTGGAGTTATTCTAGCCGCTATTTTTGCTGTTATTTTTCAAGCAGACGTTATTGCTACTATATCTGATTCTAGTGTTTCAGCTATTACTAATGCTATATTCACTGACACAAGTGTCGCTACAGATAATGAAGCGCTAAATGAGTTGTTTTCTGCTGGCGGAATGCAAGGTATGCTTTGGACGATATACCTCATCACATGCGCTATGGTTTTTGGAGGTGTTATGGATGGTATTGGTGCATTAGCACGAATCACAAAAGCATTACTGTCTTTTGCCTCAACTGTTTTTGGGTTATTTGCAAGTACAGTTATTAGTTGTTTAGGATTAAATACTATTGCTTCAGATCAATATTTAGCCATCGTTATTCCTGGGAAAATGTTTAAAAAAGCGTATGAAGATAAAGGACTTGCACCTGAAAACTTAAGTCGTACACTTGAAGATTCTGGCACAGTAACCTCTGTACTTATTCCATGGAACACTTGTGGAGCTTACCAAAGTAGTGTACTCGGTGTTGGAGTTGGCGAATATTTCTTATATGCTATTTTTAATTGGCTAAGTCCTTTCACAACACTATTATTCGCTGCTCTAAATATTAAGATTAGGCAGTTGATTAAGAGATAAAACTCACTAATTGATTATATGGTATATGGTACGTTTCTTTCTAAAGGCTAAACATTGGTCTCTGTTTCTTCTTTTTCTAGGAATACCAGTTATCTTTCAATTGGTTATGATAATTTTACTTGTTATAGAAACTAATATACACTCTAGTTCCGCTTCTATCAGTACAATCTTCCTTTTTAGTTTCTTTCCTCTAATAATTATTTTTTCAATTTTAGTTCTATTCGGTTGGTTTTGGTCAATTGTCATCGGCTTAAATCAAATGATTCCATCTGAAATAAAAGTGAACATAAAAAGGTTTAAATTCTTTTTCTTTATTCCTCTAGTATATATTCTATTTTCAATGATTTACTTGTTAGGTTTGTTTAGCAACATTTTGAATGGATCTGGCGTATGGATAGTAACCATAATTATTCCTTTACATTTATTTTCAATGTTCTGTATATTTCATACCATATATTATGTAGCTAAAACAATAAAAACAGTTGAATTAAAAAGGAGAGTAAGCTTTATCGATTTTGCTGGAGATTTCTTTTTAGTATGGTTTTATTTCATTGGAGTATGGATTCTTCAACCTAAAATAAATAAGGTAACTATTAGTAATAAACCTGGTGATTAATGTTATTATTTCAATAACTCAATAACCTCATTTAACTCTTTTGCTTCAGCATAATCTATAGCCATTTTGCCATCATTATCTATAATAGTGGCATCTGCATTATGTTCTAGTAATAGCTTAACGCTATTTACTTTATTATACATTGCTGCAAAAATCAATGGAGTAACTCCATTATTATTTTTAGCATTAATATCTGCATCGTTTTCTAACAAATACTGCATTATGGCTTCATTACCTTTAAAAGACACTCCTATAAGTGCGGTATTACCTGATGCGTCTTTTGCATCTATAGGTGCATTGTGTTCTATCAATATTTTAGCTATAGCTTCATTATCAAAATACGTTGCAAAAATTAATGGAGTAAAACCTCTTGCATCTTTTGCATTTACCAAATCTGGATTGTGCTGTAGTTGTGCTTTTACATTAGCGACATTACCAGTTTGAATGGCATTAAAAAAGAGTTCTGTTGCATTCATAATATGTGTTTAAAATAAAAAAGGAACACGTTACATATTGAACGTATTCCTCTTTTTCATAATTTATTTATCATTAATTTAAATCAAAACGATCTAAATTCATCACTTTATTCCAAGCAGCAATAAAGTCATTTACAAAACGTTCTTGGCCGTCGTTTGCACCATAAACTTCAGCTACAGCTCTTAATTCTGTATTAGAGCCAAAAATTAAATCTGCTCTTGTTCCTGTAAATTTAACAGCACCTGTTCTACGATCTCTACCTTCAAATAAAGTATCATCGTCTGAAGTTGCACTCCATGTATATGTGAAATCTAAAATATTTGCAAAGAAATCATTAGAAAGCGCTCCTACATTGTCTGTAAAGACTCCGTGATTAGAACCATCAAAATTAGTTCCTAATACTCTTAATCCACCTACTAATACTGTCATTTCTGGGATAGAAAGTGTCAATAAATTAGCACGATCAATTAGTAACTCTTCAGCTGATAATTTTATACCCGCTTTTAAATAGTTTCTAAACCCATCAGCTAAAGGTTGTAAGTGATTAAAAGATTCTAAATCTGTTTGTTCTTGAGATGCATCGCCTCTTCCTTGCGTAAAAGGTACTGATACACTATGTCCTGCATTTCTAGCAGCTTCTTCTATACCAGCAACACCAGCTAATACAATTAAATCTGCCATAGAAATTGTACCGCTAAATGTATTTTGAATGCCTTCATATACATTTAAGATACGTTCTAATTCCTTAGGGTTATTCGCTTCCCAGCTACGTTGTGGTTCTAATCTTAAACGACCACCGTTTGCTCCACCACGCTTGTCTGATCCTCTAAATGTAGATGCTGAAGCCCAAGCTGTTCTTACTAAATCAGATATTGATAATCCAGATGCTAAAATCAATTTCTTTAACGTGTCAATATCGTTATCACTTAGTGCATAATCTACTGTTGGGATTGGATCTTGCCAAATTAATTCTTCACTAGGAACTTCTGGACCTAAATAACGTTGAATAGGTCCCATGTCTCTATGCGTTAACTTGTACCAAGCTCTTGCAAAAGCATCTTCAAAAGCCTTATGATTCTCATGGAAACGCTTAGAAATTTCTAAAAATCCTGGATCTACCTTTAATGCCATATCAGCCGTAGTCATCATCAAAGCTTGCTCTCCTGTTCCTCCAGCAGTAGGAGCCATTGGCGCATTAGAAGCTGCTGTTGGTGTCCATTGGTGTGCACCAGCAGGACTCTTAGTCAATTCCCATTCGTTGTTTAATAATACATCGAAAAAAGAATCATCCCATTGTGTCGGGTTTGGTGTCCAAGGACCTTCAATACCACTTGTAATTGCATCATCTAAAACTCCTGATTTATATGTGTTTTTCCAACCTGTACTCATTTCTTCTATTGAAGCGCCGTGTGGTTCTGCTCCAACATATTTATCTGGATCAGCAGCACCATGTGCTTTACCGAATGTATGTCCTCCAGCTACTAAAGCAACCGTTTCTTCATCATTCATTGCCATACGTCCAAAAGTCATTCTAATATCATGTGCAGATTTTAATGGATCTGGATTTCCATTTGGTCCTTCAGGATTGACATAGATTAATCCCATATGTACTGCTCCTAAATGTCCTTCTAAATCACCATCGCTAGTATCATAACGATCATCATTATCTAACCAACCTGTTTCAGAACCCCAATAAATATCTTGTTCTGGTTCCCAAACGTCTTCACGACCACCTGCGAAACCAAATGTTGGGAAGCCCATAGATTCTAATACACAGTTACCAGCAAGAATCATTAAATCTGCCCAAGAAATTTTATTCCCGTATTTCTTTTTAACTGGCCACAGTAGTAAACGTGCTTTATCTAAGTTACCATTATCTGGCCAACTATTTAAAGGAGCAAAACGGTGTGTCCCAGATCCTGCACCACCACGTCCATCTCCTACTCTATATGTACCTGCACTATGCCAAGCCATACGAATCATAAATCCACCATAATGTCCGTAATCTGCTGGCCACCAATCTTGAGAATCTGTCATTAATGCGATAACATCCTTTTTAAGTTCTGTAAAATCAACACTATTAAATGCTTTCGCATAATCAAAATCATCACCCATTGGGTTATTTTTTGATGCATTTTGACGAAGAATATTTAATTTTAATTCGTTAGGCCACCAATCTCGGTTACTCGTACCTCCACCAGCAGACTTCTTTTGCGTCCCATTAAAATATGGGCATTGGCTTATATCGCCTCCATTACTATGATCCATGATATTATATTATTTATTGATTTATAATTTTTGAATGCATAAAATTAAGTATTTAGTAAGCCATCCCTAAAGCATTAATATTTTTTTAATTAATCTTTTAATAGTTAAAATTTATAGACTTATTTATTTTGATAGTTATGTTGAATAAATATTATTACATATATAGCAATAATCTCAATAAAATTTTGTAACTTATTATGGAATTTTAACACCTATAGTTATGAGCACAACAGAATATGTAAAAGTATACGATGGTAATTTCATTTTAGTTACACGAATTAAAAATGGGCTAGAAGCTATTGGTATTATCCCTATTATTAAGGATGAAGGAGAATCTCAGCGTTTGGGTGGCCAAGACACCTTAAATAGTGGCTACCAAGAAGTATACGTAAATAACGAAGAATTAAACAAAGCCATAGATGTTGTAGAACGTGTTAGAGCTGAAATGGAAATTTCTGAATAAAGCTTCAAATTTTTATCACTATAAACTAAGCTGTAACCGCATACATTTTTTCGCGCTGGTCTTTAATTTTCTTGTCACTCATATACTCGTCAAATGTCATATAGCGATCTATAATACCGTTTGGTGTTAACTCTATTATACGATTACCAACAGTCTGTGCAAACTCATGATCGTGTGTGGTAAAAAGGATAGTTCCTTTAAAATTCTTTAACGAATTATTAAACGCTGTAATACTCTCTAAATCTAAATGGTTTGTTGGCTCGTCTAACATTAAAATATTAGCTCTCATCATCATCATACGACTTAACATACAACGTACTTTCTCGCCTCCAGATAATACATCTGATGTTTTTAAGGCTTCTTCACCACTAAAAATCATTTTTCCTAAGAAACCACGTATATAAACTTCTTCACGTTCTTCTTCAGTTGTTGCCCACTGACGCAACCAATCAACAAGCGTTAATTTATTATTGAAGTATTCGCTATTATCTAATGGTAAATACGATTGTGTTGTGGTCACTCCCCAAGCATATTCGCCAGCATCTGCTTTTGCTTTTCCATTAACTATTTGATAAAATGCTGTAGTTGCTCTAGAATCTTTAGAGTAAATAACCACTTTATCTCCTTTAGCTAAATTAATATCAATGTTTTTAAATAAAGTTTCTCCATCAATACTAGCAGCTAAACCTTTTACGTTTAATATTTGATCTCCAGCTTCACGGTCTCGTTCAAAAATTAATGCAGGATAACGACGACTAGAGCGTTTGATATCTTCAATATTTAATTTTTCAATCATTTTTTTACGACTCGTAGCTTGCTTAGATTTTGCAACGTTTGCAGAAAAACGACGAATAAACTCTTCCAACTCTTTCTTCTTTTCTTCAGCTTTTTTGTTTTGCTGTGCATGTTGGCGTGCAGCTAATTGAGATGACTCGTACCAGAATGTATAATTCCCCGAAAAATGATTAATTTTTCCGAAATCTATATCTGAAATATGAGTACAAACTGCATCTAAAAAGTGCCTGTCGTGAGATACTACTATAACGCAATTATCGTAATTGGCTAAGAAGTTTTCTAGCCATGAAATTGTTTCGTAATCAAGATCATTCGTTGGTTCATCCATAATCAACACATCTGGATTTCCAAATAATGCTTGTGCTAAAAGTACTCGTACTTTTTGTTTGCCATCGAGATCTTTCATCATCATATAATGTAAATCTTCCTTAATACCTAAGTTAGATAACATTGCCGCAGCATCACTCTCTGCATTCCATCCATTCATTTCTTCAAATTGCACTTGAAGCTCACCTATTTTTTCAGCATTTTCATCCGTATAATCTGCATATAAAGCATCGATTTCAGTTTTTAACTCAAATAAAGGTTTGTTACCCATTATAATGGTTTCTAAAACTGTATGCTCATCATACAGGTTATGATTCTGTTCTAAAACAGACATACGTTTCCCAGCTTCTAAATGCACATGGCCTGATGTTGCATCTTGTTTTCCTGCAATAATCTTTAAAAATGTAGATTTTCCAGCGCCATTAGCACCAATAATACCGTAACAATTTCCATTATTGAACGTCGTATTTACTTCATCGAAAAGCACTCGTTTTCCAAATTGAACAGATAGATTAGAAACTGATAACATGATTTATTATTTTAGTTATATCTCAACAGCTATACATGCTGATTTTTTGAGATTGCAAAAGTAGAAAATTCTAATGATTACAAGAAATAAATACCAATGATAGTAATATTTAACTTGGTATTAACAAGACATTAAGACTTCAAAACATATTTTTGTTTTTAACGCCATAAAAAATAATCATCAAAGAGGTGAAATCTTTATTAATATATCTATTAATTTTTATAAGTTTTATAGGTTGTAAAAACAATCCTTTAAGCAAAAGTAATGACGACGCTTATTTTGGTGGTGAAATTATTAACCCTAAAGAGAATAAAGTCATTCTTTTTAATCGTGAGCTAGGGATTAGTGATACATTAATGCTAGATGATAATCGTCGGTTTATATATAAACTATCGGACCTAAAAACTGGTGTATATTCTTTTAGACATGGTGGTGAATTTCAATTGGTTATTTTAGAACCAGGAGATAGTATTATGCTTCGTCTAAATACTTATGATTTTGATGAATCCTTAGTATTTACAGGAAATGGTGCTAGAAAAAATAATTATTTAATAAAGACTTTCTTAAGTAATGAAAAAGAAAGTAGACGTCTTGTAAAGCATAGTAAAAAAGAACCTGAATTTTTTGAAACTTTCATAAATAAAAGGCATGAAAAAGAGTTACAACACTTTAGTCGTTTTCTTGAAAAAAAGCCAATTTCTGAATATGCTAAATCTATTATAGAAGGCAATATCAATTACCATAATTATGCTGATAAAGAAATCTATCCGTTTATCTATTTCGGAGCTAATAAAATGGTACATGTAAAAGATTTACCTAAAAGTTTTTACAGCTTCAGAAACGATGTAGATTATGATGCTGCCCATTTAAGAAACTTCCTTTCTTATAATCGCTTTTTATCCTCACACTTTGATAATATTGCGCTTATTCCATATTACCATAATAAAAATTATCATAGTGCATTTAACAGGCATGAAATCTACTATAATAAGGCGAAATTAAATTTAATAGATAGCCTAGTCTCTAATAAATTTATTAAGAATAATCTCTTAAGGAATAAAACTAGAGAGTTTATAAATAATTCTAATAGCGAAGAAGACATTAATGATATTATGGCTTATTATTTATCTAGAACTACAAACGAAAATCATATAAAATCTATGAATAGTCTTGTGGCTTCTATGGATAACCTTAAACCAGGAAAAGGTTTACCTGATTTAAGTATTATCAATGTAAATAATGAAGAATACGCCATTGCTGATGTTGTCAATAAACCCACATTGATTTATTTTTGGTCTTCAAATGCAAAAAGGCATTATAGAAATAGTCATTATCGAGTAAATAAATTAAAAGATAAGTTTCCGCAAATTGCATTTATGTCTATTAATATCAATGATAATTCTGCAAGTTATTGGAAAGAAACTTTAAACCAGTACAAGTTTGATTTAGATAACGAATATCGCTTTAAAAGTCCAACAGAAGCAAGAGAAACTTTAGCTGTTGATTATCTCTATAAAGTAATTATTGTTGATAGAAATGCTAACATTATTCACCCTAATGTTAATATTTTTAGTGATGACTTTGAAATAACACTAAAAGATGTGATACAAAAAAAAGGATCTATTAAATAAATCCTTTTTAAGTTTATTATTTTTCTTCTAATACTTTTAGTTCCCTTTTTTATAATCTGCTAAAAACTTTTCTAAGCCTATATCTGTAAGTGGATGTTTTAGTAATCCCGAAATAGAACTTAAAGGTCCTGTCATTACATCTGCTCCTAGTTTAGCACAATCTATAACATGCATGGTATGACGCACAGATGCTGCTAAAATTTCAGTATCAAACGCATAATTATCGTAGATGTGACGGATCTCTGCGATAAGGTTTAATCCATCTGTAGAAATATCATCTAAACGTCCAATAAAAGGAGATACATACGTTGCGCCAGCTTTAGCTGCTAAGAGAGCTTGACCTGGAGAAAACACCAGAGTAACATTCGTTTTTATTCCTCTATCACTAAAATATTTACAGGCTTTTACTCCATCTTTAATCATTGGTAATTTTACAACAATTTGGTCATGTAATTCTGCTAGAGCTTCGCCTTCTCGTACCATACCGTCAAAATCGGTAGCGATCACTTCAGCTGAAACATCTCCATCCACAATATTACAGATGTCTACATAATGTTTCATTATATTATCTGTACCTGTAATACCTTCTTTAGCCATTAAAGATGGATTAGTAGTTACCCCATCTAAAATACCCATATCTTGAGCTTCTTTAATCTGATCGAGGTTTGCTGTATCAATAAAAAATTTCATAGAAAATTTGTTTTTGTTTCCCCTTGAATAAGGGAATTTATAGTTTAAATTGTTGTGTTATTTCACTGCGAATTTACAACAATAAGCTCCTATAAATTTCATCTTGTTTAAAAAAGAAATTAACTTTTAGTCAACATATATTCAATAGACACTCAAGACTTATTCGTCAGTAACAAATAATGTAAAATCAGTTCTTGCGGTATCTTCACATGTTGGACTAGAGTCTAATCGACCATTCTTTATTTTTTCAACAGCTAAAAATACTGTAAAGTCAAAAGATCCTGTTTCTTCAGGCACGCCTATAAACTCAATACTTCTAGGAAAAAAGATGACATCGATACCTTCTGGTATATCTCCTGTTATCGTAAAAAAGTAATCAAATGAGTCGTCATTAACTGCATTATCAACTTCGGCTGTAATTCTATCGAAGTATTGTTGATTAACTACAGCGCTAGAGATCGATTTCTCATTAATCTCTGGTTCTAAACCAAAGAGGCATTCTAATTCTTCATCACAAGATAAAAGTATAAAGGCAATAAGAGGTAATAAAAATGTGAATTTTGATTTCATGATTGATGATTTTTTTGATTATCAATCACAAAAAACGTACCACTTTTTTTACAGGTTGTAATGATTCATCAAAAGTTTCTCATAAACTTTGTCTGGCAAAATTCGTTTTAAAACAATAGAGAATTTTTGCATAAAAGCGCCTGTTTTATAATGAATTTTAGGCTTTTGAGTTGTTATAATCTTTAAAATATCTTCTGCTACTTTATTAGGATCACCACCAGAATCTACATGTGTATCCATGGTTTTTAATGTTGCTCCATAAGATGTTTTATAAGGAGAATCTTCTAATACTGGAGCATGATATCGACCAGAAGCGATGTTAGTTGCAAAATCACCTGGAGCTAGGTTACACATTTCTATATTAAATGCTTTAAGCTCCATTCTAAACGCTTCAGTAATTAACTCTAGTGCGCCTTTACTAGCACTATAAATACCTCGATAAGGTAAACCCATATAACCAGCTATAGAGGTGATATTGATGACTAAACCCGATTTTTGTTGACGCATCGTTGGCAAAACAGCTTTGATTACATTTATAGGGCCAAAAAGATTGGTTTCAAAATTGCGTTTAATTTCTGTTTCAGGTATTTCTTCAATAGGTCCTGTTATACCAGCACCAGCATTATTTATTAATACATCTATAGTAGACACTTTGCTTAAAACCTCTTTAATACATGTATCAATAGTCTCAGGTAGAGTTACATCTAAAGCTATAATCGGAAATTTACTATCTGGATAATTATCAGGATTTCTACTTGTTCCAAAAACCGTATATCCTTTAGTTTGAAGAAACTCTCCTATGGATTTACCAATCCCAGAAGAGCCACCAGTAATTAAAACAACTCTTGATGCCATAGTATTAAATTTTCAGAAAGCAAAATACAAATTTATAGGAGAATTTAGAGCACAAAAAAAGGCAAGCTACCTACATCACACCGCTACGACCACTTACCTTTGCTGCGTTCCCGCCCTGGAGGATTCAGCAGGAGCTGGTTGTGTAGGACTTGCCGGCTGCAAAGATACAACCTTTTAATACTTTCACAATATTTTTTTAATCCTATTTTTTATAAATATCTTGCCAAAAAATAAATGCATTTTATGTCGACATTTAAATATTTCAGCATCATTTTATTAAGTATTTTTTTAGTGAATTGTGGAGGCAATCCTTCCGTAAATTCATCTGGTCTTACTGTAAAAACTTCTGCAAAGAATAATAAAGCAACCATAGGAGAAACTGTAAAGTTATCTTTAAATAACCCTAATGGTGTAAGTGTATCTTCTTTGCAATATTTGTTAGACGGAAAACCTGTTACAGCAAATTTAACTTTGAACAGCAAACTAGGAAAACAAAATCTTGTAGCGCAAGTTATTAGTGATGGTGATACTTTGCAAGCTACCAGTAATTTAGTGGTTGTAAATAACAAAACACCAGATTTGTATACCTACGAAATAGTAAATACTTATCCGCACGATATTACATCTTACACTCAAGGTTTAGAGTTTTACAAAAGTGAGCTTTACGAAAGTACAGGCCAGTTTGGTGAATCTAAACTGCGTAAAGTTGATTATAAAACCGGAGAAGTTTTAAAAAATCTAGATTTAAAAAACGGTTATTTTGGTGAAGGCCTTACGGTACTTAATGACAAGATCTATCAGTTAACCTGGAAAGCAGATACAGGTATTATCTATGATGTTAATACGTTTGAGAAGTTAGGCACATTTAGATACGATCATAGCATTGAAGGCTGGGGTTTATGTAATGATGGCACATCGCTTTATAAATCTGATGGGACGGAAAAAATATGGACACTTAATAGTTCTACATTAACTGAAGATGATAAAATAGAAGTTTACACTAATAAAGGTAAAATTAAGAGTTTAAATGAATTGGAATGGATTAATGGAAAAATCTATGCTAATATATATCAACAAAATGGTGTCGCTATTATCAACCCTAAAAATGGTGTCGTAGAAGGAGTTATTGATTTTTCGCCTTTAAGTAAATTAGTAACGCAACATGATAAATTAGATGTTTTAAATGGTATTGCTTACAATCCTGAAACTGAAACTGTTTTTGTTACTGGCAAACTTTGGGATAAACTTTTTGAAGTGAAGATTACTAAGAAATAGGGTTCACTCACTGAAACCTATTGTTTACTCATTACTATTTTTAAATACTAAGATACTTTTGGTTATTTGATCTATAAATCAAAACAACCATGAGAACATCTATTACTGTAAATATCCCGGAACCTTGCCACGAAGATTGGAATAAAATGACACCTCGAGATAAAGGTCGTCATTGCGCTGCTTGTAATAAAACGGTTATCGATTTCACCAATCAAACCGATGAAGAAATTGTTAAAACGTTTAAAACTAAAGGCAATTTATGTGGGCGTTTTAAAAACCAACAACTTAATAGAGAACTTGTTTTAAGCCGTAAAGAAAAAAATAATTATCGTAGTTGGGCTGCTTCAGGTTTATTTGCATTCTTAGCCATAGGTGTTCAAAAATCTTTTGCACAAATAGAGCCCATAAAAACAGAACAAATCGATAGCTTAAAAATTCCTCAAGTAAAAGGTAAACCTGCTCAATCTATTTTAAATGAAAAAATAATCTCCGGAACCGTTACCGCAGCTTCAGACGGATTACCATTACCTGGCGTTACAGTATTAGTTAAAGGAACTGCAAAAGGGACTTCTACCGATATTGATGGTAAATACACTTTAAAAGTAAAAAATGATGATACTCTAGTTTTTAATTTTGTAAGCATGAAGTCTACAGAAAAAATTGTTGGCACTAATTCTATCATTAATATTGCTATGGCAGATGACCTATCTGTTCTAGAACAAGTAGTTCTTGGTGGGTTTTCAGCAGGAATGATAGAAACGTCATATTTTAATTATCCCAAATACAGAGAAGAAATTTATGAGACTATTGAAAATAAAAAACGTGATTATGAAAGAAGATTAGAAAAACAAAATATGTGGAACGCAAAAAACATCAAAAATCGCTTAAAATGGAAAGCAGAACGCTTAGCTAGAAAATTAGCAAGACAAGACGCTAGAAAGGCTAAAAAAGACAATTAGAAATTCTACCTTTGAGCATCAATACAATATGATGCAAATCTATCAAAAACAGATTACGGTTACTAAAGACGACCTAGATCAACTTCTGCATGTCAACAATGTGCGCTATGTACAATGGGTACAAGATATAGCTGAAGAACATTGGCTTAAAAATGCTTCTCAAGAAATTTTAGATTCTTGCTTTTGGGTATTAATCAATCATAATATTAGTTATAAAGCTCCTGCGCTACTTGGCGATTCTATTTTAATTAAAACTTTTATTTTAAAATCGGAAGGAGTGAGTTCCGTCCGTAAAGTAGAAATGTACAATCAAACTTCTAAAAAACAAATCATAGATTCTGAAACCACTTGGTGCCTTGTAAGTAGTAAAAGTAAGCGACCTACACGCATAACATCAGAGATAGTAAATCTTTTTAATTAACATTTTCTTAGGTTAAAGTTTATTTAAGAAGTTTCGTTATACAAATTTTTGACGTTAATTAGTATAACAAACCATCAATCAACCGCTTATGTTTAAAAAGCTTTTTGTATTATTTCTTACTGTATCGCCTTATATAGTAGCCTCACAAACTGTAAATGGTATTGTGTATGATGCAGAATCTACAGTTAAAGGGATAAAGGTTTTAAATATTACTCAGAAGATTTTAACCTCTACAAATGACAAAGGAGAGTTTCAACTTAAAGCTAAAATAAAGGATACCATCTTTTTTGAATCTTTATTTCACGAACCAAAATATGTCATCGTTAATAAAGATTATTTTGAGAGCACCTATGTTTTTGAAGTAAAGAAAGCGGTTAATGAGCTTGGAGAAGTTGTAGTAAAAAATCAACCTAAAACAAAAGAATTTGAAGAAGAATCTTTCAACAGAACACTTAAAGATGTTATAGAATTAGATAAAAAGAAAGAACCTCAAAAGTATACTGCAGCTCCTAAATATGGCGCAGATTTAGTACAACTTATAGGGTTGGTTGGTAAACTTTTTAAAAAGAAAAAAGTTCCAGAACCTAAAAAGATTAGTTACAATCAATTGGTAAAACTTTTTGAAACCAATACGTTTTTTAATCAAAACTTATTAGTTAATGACTTAAAAATAGAAAAAGAATTACAACCTCTGTACTTTGAATTCTGTGAAGCTAAAGAGATTGAAGAACGATTACTTAACTACAATAGTAGAGTTCAACTTTTAGATTTATTTATTAAATATAGTGATGAATTTTTACTAGTTATTGAAATGGCAAAAGACAAAAATTAATTTTTTATCTTCATAATTACAAGCTTTCATAATAAATCCTAACTTCAAAAGTTATATTTTTAGCCTATTATTTTAACTGTACTTATGAAAAGACTATTACCTTTTTTTCTTTGCTTTGGAATTCTTGTTTTTTGGAGCTCTTGTCGAGAGGATTTTGAATTCAGACCAAGCACAGGGAATTTAGTATTTGAACGAGATACTGTGTTCTTAGATACTGTATTTAACAATATCGGCTCAAGTACGTTTAATTTAAAAATTTTTAACCGTAGTGATGAAGATATCGTTATCCCAACCATACAACTAGAGCGTGGAGTAAGTTCTTTTTATAGAATGAATGTTGATGGAAGCACAGGTTTAGAAGGTGATCAAGAAGGTAAGTTTTTTGAAGATGTAGAACTTTTAGCTAATGATAGCCTTTTTATTTTTATAGAAACCACAATAGATATTTCTACCTTACCTACTTTAGAAAACGAATTTTTATATACCGATCGTATTTTATTTGATAGTGGCTCTGAGCAACAAGATGTCGATTTAGTCACTTTAGTAAGAGATGCTATATTTATTTTCTCGCAACGCGATAATACTACTGGTTTGCGTGAAACCTTAACTTTTGATGTTGACGGAGATGGCAACCCTGATGAAACAACACTAGAAGGGCGTTTTCTTGAAGATAATGAATTAACATTTACTAACGAAAAACCTTATGTCATCTATGGTTATGCTGGCGTTGGATCCGGGCAAACACTTACTATAGAAGCTGGTGCGCGAGTCCATTTTCATGCCGATTCCGGGATTATAGTAACAGATAATGCATCGCTGCAAATTAATGGAGAAATTAGTAATGATCCAGAAGCACTAGAGAATGAAGTGATTTTTGAAGGAGATCGCTTAGAACCTCTATTTTCAGATATTCCAGGGCAATGGGGAACCATATGGTTGTTTAATGGTAGTATTAATAACACCATTAATTACGCCACTATAAAAAACGGAACCATTGGTATATTAGCTGAAGGAAATGATTCAGGGCCAACTGATAAACTTACCATTACAAATTCTCAAATTTATAATTTTAGCGCCTTTGGTATTTTAGGAAGAGCTACATCGATTAGAGGAGAAAATGTAGTGATTAATAATATAGGGCAATCCTCTTTTGCAGGTACTTTAGGCGGTCGTTACAATTTTACGCATAGTACTATTGCCAATTATTGGGATACTAGTTTTAGAGAATTTCCTGCTTTGTTATTAAACGATTTTGTACAGATTGATGCAACAACTATTGCAACAAATCCATTACTCGAAGCTAATTTTATCAATTGTATTGTTTATGGCAATGATAACCCTGAATTTATTTTAGATCAACAAGGAGATGTGTTTAATTTTAAGTTTACCAATTGTTTACTTCGTTTTGACAATAATAATTTAGAAGGTACGCAAAACTTTATGTTTGATGATATTACATTCTATGAAGGTAATATTTTTAATGAAGATCCTGAGTTTAGAGATCCTTTTGAAAATGGGTTACAGATAGATGAAACTTCAGCAGCTAATGGATTAGCAAACCCTTTATTCTCGTTACAAGTTCCTTTTGATATTTTAGGCATTTCAAGAACCACTTCGCCAGATAGTGGAGCTTATGAAAGTATTATATTTTCTGATGATGATTAAAACTGCATGTATACTCTACTAACTTATACTCAAAACATTTAAAACAGTTTTATTTTTAGAGTTCAATATTATTTTTGTTATTGTTATTATAACTGAAATAATATATATAGCTAATATGAAATCAAAACTGAAGAAATAATCAATCCAGAAGTTGACAACACCAAACTTTACGAAG
Source organism: Winogradskyella immobilis (assembly GCF_021887715.1). GTDB lineage: Bacteria > Bacteroidota > Bacteroidia > Flavobacteriales > Flavobacteriaceae > Winogradskyella > Winogradskyella immobilis. Next base: position 98,925 of record NZ_JAIQXX010000003.1, on the reverse strand, counting down.
ATGAATTTATAAATCAAAAAGTTGATGATTAACCGTTTTACGACTCTAGATAAACGCAATTTTGAATTGTTATCAATTTTAAAACCATTGAGTTTTAAGATGCTTACAACGATAATATAAGCAATAGCCGAATTGGCTATACTGTTTAAGAAATGATTAAATTTTGCGTCCATAGTTGTTGTTTTATAAAGCAAACTTAGTAGCTATTGATTCCACTAATAAAAAAAACTAACCGAGTTGTATAATTTTAAGGACGAATTGTTAGATAATAAAAAACCTTTCAAAAATTACTTATTTGTAAAAACTGAATATCGTCATCAAAAACTATTTTTTTCTGATATCCTATATTTAAAAGGTTTGAGTGATTATGTGGCTATACAAACAAAAGAAGAGAAGATACTTACGCTTCAAAACATGAAAGATTTTTAACAGAGTTTACCTAAAAATAAATTTATTCGTGTTCACAAATCTTATATTGTAGCCTTAGAGCATATTGCATTTATAGAACGAAATCGTATCGTTATAGAAGGTGAATACATTCCTATTGGAGCCACCTACAAAGATGCCTTTTGGAATAAAATCAATAGTTAAATTTACATAAACAATGGACGATCGCTCATTAACGCATTAACTTTTGAGGCAACAGCTTCTAGAACCGTTTCGTTTTCGTAATTATTAATAACCTCATCAATTAAATCAACAACACCAGCCATATCGTCTTCTTTTAATCCTCTAGTAGTAATTGCAGGAGTTCCAATTCTTATACCAGAAGTTACAAAAGGAGATTGCGTATCAAACGGTACCATATTTTTATTTACAGTAATATCTGCTTTTACTAAAGCTTGTTCAGCATCTTTACCTGTAATATCTTTATTTCGCAAATCTATAAGCATCATATGATTATCTGTTCCTCCAGAAATAATATGATAGTCTTTAGCCACAAATGCTTTAGCCATAGCTTTAGCGTTTTTCTGTACTTGTAGTGTATAATGCATAAAATCATCCGTCAAAGCTTCACCAAAAGCAATGGCTTTAGCTGCAATAATATGCTCTAATGGACCGCCTTGATTTCCAGGAAAAACTCCAGAATCTAACAGACCAGACATTTTGCGCAAATTGCCATTTTTAAGACGAATACCAAATGGATTTTCAAAATTCTCTCCCATCATAATCATACCACCACGAGGTCCACGTAAAGTTTTATGCGTTGTTGTTGTTACAATATGGCAATGTGGTAAAGGATCGTTTAAAATACCTTTGGCAATTAAACCTGCTGGATGAGAAATATCTGCAACTAATAACGCGCCTACATTATCTGCAACTTCTCTAAATTTTGCAAAATCCATATCACGAGAATAAGCCGAAGCACCAGCAATAATAAGCTTAGGTTGTTCTTTTTCTGCAACATCAGCCAACATATTATAATCAATTAACCCAGTTTCCTTTTTAACACCATAAAACGTTGGGTTATATAATTTTCCTGAGAAATTAACTGGTGATCCATGTGTTAAATGTCCTCCATGCGACAAATCGAAACCTAAAATAGTATCTCCAGGTTTTAAACACGCTGCAAACACAGCTGTATTTGCCTGGCTTCCAGAATGTGGTTGTACATTTGCATAAGATGCACCAAATAAAGCTTTTGCGCGATCTATAGCAATCTGTTCTACTTCATCAACAACTTCACAACCTCCGTAATAACGTTTTCCTGGATAACCTTCTGCATATTTATTAGTTAATACAGAACCAGCAGCTTCCATCACTTGATTGCTAACAAAATTTTCAGAAGCAATTAATTCTATCCCATCGACCTGACGTTCTTTTTCTGCTTGGATTAATTCAAATATTTGTTCGTCGCGTTGCATATGTTTATTTCTAATATTACAATGAATGTCAAAAATACGAATTACATTAGTTTTAATTTCAAAAAATATGTAGGTTTGAATAGAAATTAACAAACATTTAATCAACAATTGCCTTATGCCTTTATCAGCTAATAATCCAGATCGCATCTCATGGCTACATGTCAATAAAGATTCAGATTTTCCAATTCAAAATATTCCATTTGGTGTATTTTTAACTAGAGATGATATTATAACTATCGGAACACGTATTGGTGATACAGCTATAGACCTTGGGGCATTACACCAATTGGGTTATTTTGAAGGCATTCCGTTGACAGATGATATTTTTCTTCAAGATACCTTAAATGATTTTATTGCAGACGGACGTAAAACATGGCGCTTAGTACGTAATCGTATTGCCGAAATTTTTGACGCCGAAAATTCCACATTAAAACACCATACAAAGCATAAAGAAACGATCCTTTTTCGTTTAGATGAAATAGAAATGCAATTACCTGTTCAGATTGGCGATTATACTGATTTTTATGCCAGTAAAGAGCATGCCACTAATGTTGGCACAATGTTTAGAGGTGCTGAAAATGCATTGATGCCTAATTGGTTGCATTTACCTGTAGGTTATCACGGCCGTAGTTCTTCTATTATTCCTTCTGGTATTCCTGTACATCGTCCTCAAGGACAAACAATGCCTGATGGTGCAACGGCTCCCGTTTTTGGTCCTTCAAAATTGGTGGATTTTGAATTAGAAATGGCTTTTATTACTACAGATGCTAATGATATTGGAGAACCTATTCCTATTGAAGAAGCTGAAGAATATATTTTTGGCTTAGTGTTATTTAATGATTGGTCTGCACGCGATATTCAGAAATGGGAATACGTACCTCTAGGGCCATTTTTAGGTAAAAACTTTGCCTCTTCTATGTCACCTTGGATTGTAACCTTAGATGCACTTGAACCTTTTAGAGTAGAAAGCCCTGAGCAAAATCCTAAGCCCTTATCTTATTTACAAAGTAACGGAAAAAAGAGTTTTGACATTAATTTAGAAGCTTCTATTCAACCTAAAGGTGCTAAAGAAGCTACGGTTTGTAAATCTAACTTTAAATATATGTACTGGAATATGGCACAACAATTAGCACATCATACGGTTAATGGTTGTCCTGTAAATTCTGGAGATATGATGGGAAGCGGAACTATTTCTGGCCCAACAGAAGATTCTTATGGCTCTATGTTAGAGCTATCATGGAAAGGCACTAAATCACTTAAAATGAAAGATGGCACAGAACGTAAATTCATTAATGATTATGATACTGTGATTATGAGAGGTTATTGTGAAAATGATGGTACGCGTATCGGTTTTGGCTCTGTAAAAACACAATTACTACCTGTATTTAACTCAAAGAAAAACAACTAGCTTCGACAGGCTCAGCTACCAGTTTTAGTTAGACTCAACTACCAGTTTTAGTTAAGTTCAGCTACCAGTTTTAGTTAGACTCAGCTACAAGTTTTAGTTAAGCTCAGCTAAAGGTTTTAGTTAGACTCAGTTATTAGTTTTAGTTAGGTTCAGCTAGCAGTTTAATTCGGTTCAGATAATAGTTTTATAATAAACCCAGCTATTAATTTTTAATACGTATAATCTTAAAAAAAATAATCTATTATGCCTAAATTTTAGAATGTGCTAACGGTAGTTATTATACAGGTAGCACTATTAATTTAGAAAAACGAATACTAGAGCATCAAAATGGAGAAGGCGCAAATCATACTAAAAAATATTTACCTATTAAATTGGTTTATCATGAAGTTTTTGATAGAATAGACCATGCATTTTATAGAGAAAAACAAATTCAAGGTTGGAGTAGAAAAAAGAAAGAGGCATTAATTAATAACAAACATAATATATTACCTCAACTCTCTAAAAATCATACAGACTTTAAGAAAAATTGAAGTTAATAACTTTATATATATCAAACATTAATTTTTAAGTTTGTAGTGTTTAAAAATACCTGAAAACTGAGCTTGTCGAAGTTTGGCATCATAATTGAAATTTAACTACCAAACCATAAAATCTACGATTATGAAAAAAACTACTTTACTATTCGTATTAGTTCTATTCATTGTGTCTTGCGGAAGCAAGAAAAATGTAGAACGCGCATTAACCTCTGGCAATTATAATAAAGCTATGTATGATGCTATTAAAAAGTTACGTACTAATAAAAGTGCTAAGCGTAAACAAGACTATATTTTATTGCTTAAAGATGCTTACGATAAAGCTAATGAACGTGATCTTAGTGCTATTGAAGGTTTAAAAACATCTAATAACCCTGAGTATTATCAGCGTATCTATGAAACTTATGTTGCATTAGATAAGCGACAAGAGGCTTTAAAACCATTATTGCCATTAGCAATTAATGGCAGAACAGTCGCTTTCAATTTTAATAATTACAACAATGATATTGCTGTATCTAGAGAAAATGTATCAGATTATTTCTATGAAAGAGGTATTGCATTGTTAGAATCTGATGACAAGTATACCATTAGAGAAGCTTATGATGTGCTGGATTATATAGAGCGTATTAATCCAAATTACGAAAAAACACGAGAGCTATTACAAGAAGCGCATGAGCGTGGCATTGCCCATGTCATTGTTTCTATAGAAAACCAGACCAATCAAATTATTCCACGTCGATTAGAAGACGCCTTACTCGATTTTGACACCTATGGTTTAGATCAATTTTGGTCAGAATATCATGCCTATGCAAATGACAGTTTAGAATACGATTATGCCATGCAATTGCAATTGGCTCGTATTAATATTTCACCAGAACAGGTTAAAGAGCGTGAAGTAGTAAGACAGAGACGCATTAAAGATGGTTGGCAATATAAACTAGATGATAACGGCAACGTATTAAAAGACAGTTTAGGTAATGATATTAAAGAAGATAAGTTTATCAATGTAAGAGCTCGACTTTTTGAGGTTGAGCAAATAAAATCTGCACAAATTATTGCTAATGTTGTATTTAGCGATATTGTAAATAATGAAATCATAGAAAATTTTGATATAGACAGTGGTTTTATTTTCGAAAACTTTTATGCTAGATTTAGAGGAGACAGACGCGCTTTAAACCGTGATGATCGTAATTTAATAAACAGCAGAGCCGTTCCATTTCCTACAAGTGAGCAAATGATTTTTGATACAGGTGAAGATTTAAAAGCAAAACTTAAACGGATTATTTCAGACTATAAGTTATAGCTATTTATTTACGATATTAAAAGTTAGAAATTCTGCCTATTCGAGCGCAGTCGAGATCTATTTATAATCTAGTGCTATAAGAACCTCTCGACTGCGCTCGAGGAGGCATTTATCTATTCTTATACAACTTTAAGTTCAATAAGAATAGTATTATTTTTACAACTCTAAACGTATTAACACATGACCTTAGTATTTGCCACCAACAACCTAAATAAGCTTAAAGAAGTACAATCTATAGTACCCAAACATATAAATCTGTTAAGTTTATCTGATATTGGTTGTACTGAGGACATACCAGAAACACAACCGACAATTGAAGGCAATGCCATACAAAAAGCAGAGTATTTAAAAAATAATTATGGTTATGATTGTTTTGCAGATGATACAGGCTTAGAAGTAGAAGCTTTAAATAATGAACCAGGAGTGTTCTCGGCGCGTTATGCTGGTCCACAACGCAATGATGCCGACAATATGAATAAGCTTTTAAATAATCTTAAAGATAAATCCAATAGAAGCGCACATTTTAAAACGGTTATTGCTTTGCATCTTAATGGAGAACTAAAAACGTTTACTGGCATTTGTAAAGGAGAAATCACCCAAGAAAAATCTGGGAATAAAGGTTTTGGCTATGATCCTATTTTTAAAGCTGAAGGTTATACTAAAACTTTCGCTGAAATCTCTTTAAATGAAAAGAATAAGATAGGACATAGAGGAAAAGCAGTAAAACAGTTGATAAGTCACTTATCTAATTTATAAGATTCCTGCCTTCGCAGGAATGAATTGAGCATCGTGGAAAAGCAGTAGAACAGTTAATAACCTATTTAAATTCTATATAATAAACGTCTAGCAATTTTCATAGGCTTAGTTAGAGTTTCAATTTAAAATAATATCTTGTAAGCTAAGTCATCAATACATGAGAACTTTTAGTCTAATACTACTATTAATACTTTGCTGGTCTTGTAAAGACTCTAACCCTATTGAAACTGCCGTAAAACCTCCCAATATTCTACTTATTGTGGCCGATGATATGGGTTATGCCGATTTAGGTTGCTTTGGTAGTGACATTCTCACTCCAAATATAGATGCTTTAGCCGCAGAAGGTGTTCGGTATACTAACTTCTACTCTGCCCCAAGTTGCGCACCAACGCGTGCGTCTTTATTAACAGGTACAGATAACCATATGGCTGGTGTAGGTTCGCAATTTCATAGAACAGGAGACCAATGGGGTTACGAAGGTTTTTTAAGTGATCGTGTAGTAACAATTCCTCAAGTACTAACTGAAAACAACTACCAAAATTATATGGTTGGTAAATGGCATTTAGGAAGCAAAGCCGATCAATTGCCTCATCAAAAAGGTTTTCAAAAATCATTTATATTACATCAAGGTGGTGGAAATCATTATAATGCTTTAGGGTTTGAAGCTTTAGACTTACCTTCTACATATTCTTATAACGGAAATACTGTAAAATGGCCTGAAAATGGATATTCCACCAATGTATATACCGATTACCTTATTGATTTCATTAAAGAAGGAAAAAAACAAAACAAACCATTCTTTGCTTATGCCGCTTATACGTCTCCACATTGGCCATTGCAAGTCGATAGCAGCTATTGGAAAAAATACGAAGCCAAATACGCAGATGGATACGAAGCTTTGCGTGAACGCAGATTAGAAGCCTTAAAAGAAAAAGGTATTATTGCAAAAGACCATCCATTACCAGAATTGCACCCAAATATTACTCCTTGGGATTCTTTAAGCACTGAACAGCAAAAAATAGAAACCCGTAAAATGGCACTCTATGCAGGCATGCTAGAAAACTTAGATGATAATGTAGGTCGGTTAGTTACTACTCTAAAAGAGAATGATATGTACGATAATACCATCATTGTATTTATGAGTGACAATGGTGCTGCATACCGCGATTTTTATAACTCAGGACCTTTTACAGAGTTTCTTCAAACCAATTACGATAACAGTTATGATAATATGGGCAAAGCGTCTTCTTTTGTCTCCTATGGAGGGTCATGGGCAGAAGCTGGTTCAGCACCGTTTAAGTATTATAAACAATATACTTTTGAAGGAGGTATTCGTGTACCGTTAATTATTAGAGCGCCAAATGAAATTAATAAAGGAAGCTTAAATCGTAGTTTTATAACACTTACAGATCTTGCTCCTACCTTTTACGATGCCACAAATTCTGAGTATCCCGAAACTTACAATGATACTACCATCTATCCATTACGTGGTAAATCTGTACTACCACTATTAAAAGGAGAAACTACAGAAGTACATACTGATGATGAAGCATGGACTATGGAACACCATCACCATGCTTTGGTACGCAAAGGCCAATGGAAATTAGTCAACCCTGGCATGATGTGGGACGAATCTAAATTTGCACTCTACAACATTATTGAAGATCCTAATGAGAAAACTGATATTAAAACTACGCATCCAGAAATTTATAAAGAGCTATTAGACATCTGGAAAACTTTTAAAAAAGATTACAAGATAAAGCGTTACGACCAGTAAATTCTAATAAAATTACAGTCGGTTTATCTTAATTTTACACTCTATTTCACAAAAGTAGACAGACTTGTCTATTTTTAAAAATATTGTTTTATATTTGTACCATGAAACATTCTGAGGCAAAAAGCAGAATTATTGAAACGGCTTCATCTTTATTTTATAAAAATGGCTATAATTCTACTGGAATAAATGAAATTATTTCGGAAGCAGGAATTGCTAAAGCAACGCTTTACAATCATTTTAAGTCTAAAGAAGACATTTGCCTTGCCTATTTACGCTTTAAGGATACCCGTTTTATTAAAGATATTGAAACATTTGCCACCACTAAACCAAAAGGAAAAAAGCAAATACTTGCCATTTTCGATTTTCTTCAATTGTTTTTTCAGGCTAAAGATTTTAATGGTTGTTGGTGCATTAAAACAGTTTCAGAAATTCCAAAGGACAATGAAGTTATAAGAAACGAAATACAAAAGCAAAAAAACAGTTTCATTCAGCTTATAGAAAAACTTGTCACAAACAATTTAGAAAAAATTAAAACAGAAGACATAAGTTCACTCTCTCGAAAAATATATTTGCTTTACGAAAGTGCTGTAAGTGAAAGCCATTTACACCAGGTTGATTGGCCAATAAAAGAGGCAAAACATTTATGTTCTAAAATCATAAGATAAAAAATTTACACAAACTTAGACAGACTTGTCTGTCTTTTAATTAAAAAAGAATGAATAACAACGAACAAACAGCAAACGACTACTCTAAAATAGAATTAGGAGAATTCTCAAACTTAACTGAAAATGTATTTCAACCCAGTCCAGATTTTAAATTAGATGGTAAAAAGTTTGTAAAAGACGATTTAGGATTAACAAGTTCTGAGATCTCGTTTAATTGCATGCAACCAAATACAGCAATTCCTTTTTTACACAAACACAAAGAAAACGAAGAAATATACCTATGCGTAAAAGGACAAGGACAACTGTTGCTTAATGATAAGTATGTAGATCTTAAAGAAGGTACATTGGTAAGAGTAGCTAAAGATACCGAAAGAGCTATTAGAAATAACACTGACGAGACCTTTACATTTATCGTTATACAAGCAAAAGAAAACTCTTTAGAAGGGAGTACAATATCTGATGGCTATGCCATTGAGAAAAAACCAAATTGGAATTAATTAATAATTATAAATAATAAAAACAAATGGAAAATTTACAAAACAAAGTGGCTTTAGTCATTGGAGGTACAAGCGGAATTGGTAATGCGACAACGAATGCCTTATTAGAAAGTGGAGCTACAGTACATGTCGTAGGAAGAAATGTCGATAAAATAGCAGATGCACCTAACCTTGTTAAGCATACAGCAAACATCTCTAATGCATCTGAAGTTGACGCTTTAACTTCAAAAATTGAGTCTTTAGACAATCTAGACTACCTTGTAAATGCATCAGGGATTTTTGGCCCAAAACCATTTCTAGACCATACTATGGAAGATTACAACTCTTACCTAGATTTAAACAGAGGTTTCTTTTTTATTACGCAAAGTGCTGCTAAAAAAATGAAAGCAACTAGTGGAGGTTCTATTGTAAATGTAGGTTCTATGTGGGCAAAACAAGCGGTTAAAGCAACACCATCTTCTGCATACTCTATGCAAAAAGCAGGTTTACACTCTTTAACACAACATTTAGCTATGGAATTAGCAGATGATAACATTAGAGTTAATGCGGTATCACCAGCAGTAGTAAATACGCCTGTATATCATGGTGTTTTTGGTGGTAAACAAGAAGCTGAAGAAGCATTAACTGGTTTTAACGCATTTCACCCAATCGGGAGAATTGGTGAGCCAAATGATATTGCAAATAGCATCCTTTTCTTACTATCAGAAAAAGCATCTTGGGTAACTGGTGCCATTTGGGATACTGACGGAGGTATAATGGCTGGTAGAAACTAAAAACACCTAAACATTATAACATTAAGCCATAGCAGAATTTAATTTCTGTCTATGGTTTTTTTATGCCTCATTATTTCTACAAATGCAATAAAACAATTCTACACTCTACAATAGCATCTATGTTTTTGCTAAGCAAAACACCAAAAATCTTTAAAAACTGATGTAAAACGCTCATTTTCTTTAAAATATACATAGAACTACGTATTGACTTGCTGCTTTATAACAACTAACTTCGCTTATCAACCGATAAAAAGAATTAAAACTCATTTTATCTAAACGTTGTGGCTAATAAAAAAATGATAGAAAACAAAGCGACTTTTTGAGACTTTTAATGTTTTGTAGAACTTACTTCAACTTTTAAATGTGGTTATTTCAATAAACATTTTTTTCAATTCAAATCTATATAATTGTGTTTTAGCAATCTAGTTTTCATTAGTAAGGACTACTTAATTTTTTGTATTAATTGATATATCTAATTTAGAGATTGACCTATAAATAGCAAATCCCTTTTCTTTTACGATTGCCCAAATAGCATTTCCATAATCAAAATGCCAATATTCTTTTAGATCACATACAAAATCTTCACTTTCAAACAAGCCTATTAATAGTGCTCTATTTTCTTTAGCTTCTTCACTAATTTTGGGATAGTAAGGATAACACTTTTTTGAAAGATTTATATCATATCCTTTATTCGTGCCAAAATCCATCACACATTTTTTAGCATTATCATAAATTAATGCATCTACTGCACCTCCAGTAGCATGCATTGACTTTGTAGGAAAAGCAATAAAATAATTAACAATTTTTTTAACTTCGGAGAAGGATTTTTCTGGATGCTCTTTTTGAAAGAATTCAAATTTAGTATCCCATAAAAGTTGTTGATGCTCTGAAGATCTCCATGCTGATCGAATAATCAACATCTTATTTTGGGCATTTAACTTTTTACTAATCCTCCCTATTTTTGCAAGAATATCTTCTCTAACGAGGTACATATAATCTACAGAAATAGAAGGCTCAAAAATTAAATTAAAATCTGTATTCATTAAACTCATTAATGGCGAGTTATTTTCTAAAATTCTGATCGAAGGAGTTAAAAGTTTGTTTCTACTATCTTTTGCTTCAACTGCTTTGCAGTACGCTTTTACATTCATTAAAATTGATTGTATTTTTAGTTATATATGATGAATTTAACACTCTTAATAAAGCACTATAGTTCAAGTCAAACTCTACAGTATCTCCTACTTTTAAATTTAACTTGGTGTTATCTATCACAATGTGGTCACTACTTCCGCCCAAAATATCAATGTTTTGCCTTGGTGTAATTCCTGAAACATCAACATCTTGTCCTCCTATAGCTAGGATAGCTCTATTCATTAAACCTTTTTTTTTAAATTTTTTAATTTTTCCATTGGCATTTTGAAATACTTTGCCATAAGGTTTGGAAGGTTTTATTTTTGATTCAATAACTTCAACCACTAATGTAAAAATGTCTGTAAAGAGTTTAGGTATTGGCTTTCTGCAAAGTGCCTCCCTTCCTAAAAAGATAGACTCTCCTAATCGTAAATTATTTATTCTACCCACATTTTTTGAAGATTTGAACCAATGATAGTTTGCAGAATTTCCGCCAGAAATAATTGTTAATTTAATTTTAAATTTTTTCTCTAAATGTATCGCTATTGATGATAGCTTACTCATTTTGCTAGCATCAGGACCTATTCCTCCAAAACAAGCAAGATTTGAACCTATCCCTATTAAGGAAAGCCCTTTTAATAGTAGCACCTCTTTTACAGTGTTATTTATTTCTAAAGGCATAATTCCTTCTCGTAAATCTCCCAGCTCTACCATAAGAACCACTTTATGTATAATTTGATTCCTTATGGCATATTTTGATAGCTCTTTTAGGACAATGAGTTCAGAATTTAAGCTTATATCTGTGTAAATAACAACTTCTTCTACTTGGCTTAAAGCAGGTGTTCTCAATAGCAAATATTTTGCTTGAACACCAGCTTTTCGCATTTTCACAATATTTTCAATTCTAGAATCTGCAAGAATCTTTATGTCTTTTTTTACTAAAATTGAAGCGATTAGTGGATTGCCACCAATGACCTTTGTAACACCAGTAATTTGAATTCCTTTGGATCCATATAGCTTTTTTAATTGTTGAATGTTATGGGCGATTTTTCCAATATCAATATCTATCCTAGGGAGTTTCAAAGTAATACGGGCTCTCTCTTTAATTTCGGAAATGTTTTTAATAGTTCCTTTATCAGTTTATCACATCCATGCTTCAAGACATCTGTAGTAGGTAGGTTATAATCTATTTGATAATCTATAATAGTATTAGCAATTTCTCGATCAGTCATATCTTCATGATTAATAGTAATAGCAATTACCTTTGATTTAGAAAATATTTCTATCATCTCTATCTCATCCTCTAGTGACAACATTGGGATATTAGGATAATCGCAATAATTTTCTCTCCTTGGTGGATGTTGAAGAATAATTGCATCTGGCATTGCACCACGTAGAATTGCGCTTGAAGAAGTAAAAGCAGGATGGCTTAAAGCACCTTGACCTTCAACAACTATAATATCTGGCTGTTCTTTCTTACAAGCATTTAAGATAGCATTTTCAACTTCCCCTGAAGCAAAACCAGAAGTTAAAACATCTATAGCAACACCATATTTTGACCCTTGGAGTATACCAGTTTGCCCTGTGGTTACAAACACAGTATTAAAACCCCTTTCTCTCAAAGCGTTTACCAAAAGTAAAGCAGTCGTTCGTTTTCCTACTGCACAGTCAGTTCCCATTACTGCAATTATAGGAATCTTTACATCCTTTATACCCCCTGTAAAATTATGTAGGTCTTCTCGCTTTGGAGGTTTTCTCACATCCTGAATAGTAACTCCATATTTGATGGCAATATCTCTGAATTGAACATTATCATTTAAAAATTCTGGCATACCATTAACAATATTCATTCCGTACTTGATAGCAGTGAAAATTATTTCTTTTTGTTGGTTACTCAAAAAAGAAGTGAGAGGTGCTATACCATAAATAAAATATTGAGGAATATTTTTCAATTCTTTTAAAGCACTTTCCATGTTATTGAAAACAGGAATCCCATTTTTTATACCGTCGAGATATTCGCCTGCATCTAAACCAACTTTTGTACTATCAATAATTCCAACAATTGTATAGGTTTCCGACTGACGAACTAAACCATTTGCAACTTTTCCATCTGTATTTCCAAATTCATTTTCACAATAAACTAATGCATTACTTTTCATAGTTATTAATTTTTAAATTATTAGTTTTTAATTGATCCTCTATATAGGGCATTAGTTCTCTCTCAAAATAGACAAGTTCTTTTGCAGTAGGGTCAGCCTGAACATTACAATAATATATTTTCCTAGCATATACTCTAACAATGAGTGGCACTGAAGGCCTAACTTTGGCGAACACAAAATCGCCAGCTTTAAATCTATTTTCCATGATATTTTTTGTTATTATTTCTTTAAGAGTAAAGTAAATTCTTTAATCATTTTTTATTGTAGTACAGATCATCTTGAATGGTTGATTAGCTTCAATTGAACTGCTAACAGCCTTAGGAATAAGAATTGAATCTCCAGTTTGCATAAAGGTGGAATAGTTATTGATAACCACTTCAGCTTTTCCTTCAATAATATAAATGAATCGAGAAAAAGGGGACTCCTCATATAACTGGACTTTTCCAAAATCAAAAGCGAAGACTTGTATGACACATGTGTTTTCAACAACTATATTTTTTACTCCAATAGTATTCGTACTATAATTTAGTAAGTCCAGTAAATTAAATTTAATAGATTCTTCAAACTCACTATTTTTCATCCTTCAAATGTTCTAATGTTTTCCTTTTCTCTATTCTAAATGCTTTTTTGCATTTCGTTTTAAAATTTTAGCAGCTTTTTTTTCTTTAGCTGTTTTGGCAGCAGGAGTTTTACTATTTTTTTTCTTACCTTCTTTTTGTTTTGACATTGTTTAAGTATTAATTGATTGTGATTTAAGTTTATGTAAATGTCATTTATAGTATTGTAAAAAACTAAATGAGTTACATATATCACAGGTACAGTTTTTTTATAAAAAATAAAAAAGCAGACTTACTAGTCTGCTTTCAAATGCCAAATGAGATATTTCATTTGGACCTACCTTAATTGATTAATAGCAATGCAAATTTGATTATTTTATTATAGTTTCAGTTACATAGCATTAACTTTAACTTACATAAATCACAGATTCTCTAAATTATACTTTCTTTTTTTGCCTATTTTTTTATAAAATGAAGGGGATTGTCCTGTTACTTTTTTGAATTGATTAGATAAATGGGCTACACTACTATAATTAAGCCTATAGGCTATTTCTGTAAGGTTTAACTCGTCATAGAGTATGAGTTCTTTGGCTTTTTCAATTTTATGCTTAATAATAAAATGCTGTATTGTAATGCCTTTGACCTCAGAAAAAATATTAGACAAATAAGTATAATCATAATTCAATTTTTCACTAATAATGTCTGAATAATTAGTCTTTGGAACTTCATCAGAATAGTGTATCATTTCAATTATAACGTTTTTAATCTTATCTATGAGTATACTCTTTTTATTGTCTAATAGTTCCAGACCAGATAGAGCTAAATTTGATTTCAGTTCTTGCTTTAGTCCATTAGTAATATTCTCTTTTATTTCAATCATACCAAGTTCAATACTTGTATAATGCAACCCTAGTTTTTCTAGCTCATATTTTACCATGAGTTTACATCTTAAGCTTACCATGTATTTTATATATAATTTCATAACGTTTCAACCTGCTTAACAATAATTTTAAAATTAAGCTTAATTTTTTGAAGATTAACTATCTATCTAACTAATAAACTAAATAGAATATTTTTGAAATAGAAATGAGATAGGATTTGCATTTCAAAATAAAAAAAGTAAGATATTACTAGCCACAACAACATGTATAGCTCATTGCAGTTGAAATTCCTTTGGAATTTCAGCTGGGGCGTTTTCTTTTGCTAACTCAGTTCTAGCCAACGCAACGAAATCATACACAAACACGATGCGTACCTTAAAATTTCATGCTTATTCTATATTCTTTAACATGAAGATATGTAGTTTCTAACAGAATCCAATTAAAAGTGTATCTTTGCACGCTGAAAGCCAAAAGATTGGTTTTAGACTCCTCAGAGTGAGGATGTGTTACTCAGAAGTATAGGTTTAAGTATGTCGATTCACTTCTTTATGTAACACACATAACATAATCGAATGCGTATACAAATGAGTACATTTAAAGAATTAGGTCTTAATGAAGATCTTATCCATGCTATTGATGATTTAGGTTTTGTAAAACCTAGTGATGTTCAATTAAAAGCAATTCCAATTTTATTAGAAGAAGACAAAGACTTAGTTGCTTTGGCACAAACGGGTACAGGTAAAACTGCTGCATTTGGTTTCCCTATGCTACAAAAAATTGATGTGAATAGCAGAACCACACAAGGTTTAATTTTATCTCCTACACGTGAGCTTTGTTTACAAATTACTAACGAGATTAAGCAATACGGTAAATACTGTAAAGGACTTAATGTGGTTGCTATCTATGGTGGTGCTAGTATTAGTGAACAAGCTAGAGACGTAAAACGCGGAGCGCAGATTGTTGTTGCTACCCCAGGACGTATGAAAGATATGATTAGCCGTAAAATGGTAGACATCTCTAAAATACAATACAGCGTCCTTGATGAAGCTGACGAGATGTTAAATATGGGTTTCTATGAAGATATTACAGATATCTTATCGCACACTCCAGAAGACAAAAGCACGTGGTTATTCTCTGCAACAATGCCTAGAGAAGTAGCAACGATTGCCAAAAAATTTATGTACGATCCTATTGAAATTACAGTAGGTAATAAAAATGAAAGTACAAGCAACGTCTCTCACGAGTATTATTTAGTAAATGCTAGAGACCGTTATGCAGCACTAAAACGTTTATCGGATGCTAATCCAGATATATTTTCTGTCATTTTCTGTAGAACAAAACGTGATACACAAAAAGTAGCTGAAAACTTAATTGAAGATGGTTATAGTGCTGGGGCCTTACATGGTGATTTAAGTCAAAACCAACGTGATTTGGTAATGAAGTCTTTTAGAAACAAGCAAATACAGATGCTTGTTGCTACGGATGTAGCCGCACGTGGTATTGACGTAGATGATATTACACACGTTATTAATTACCAATTACCAGACGAGATAGAAACTTACACACACCGTTCTGGACGTACAGGTAGAGCTGGTAAAACAGGTGTTTCTATGGTGATTGTTTCTAAAAGCGAATTACGAAAGATAAAAAGTATAGAGCGCATTATAAAAAAGCAATTTGAAAAGAAAGATATTCCTTCTGGTACTGAAATTACCGAAGTGCAATTAATGTCTCTAGCAAACAAAATACACAATACAGAAACTAACGACGAAATTGATAAATACATTACCAGTATTAATGAATTATTTGTCGATACAGAAAAAGATGAGTTAATTAAAAAATTCTTTTCTGTGGAGTTTAATCGTTTCTTTAATTACTATCAAAAATCTAGAGATTTAGGCGTTGTAGAATCTCGTGATGGAGGTCGTGGTGAAGGTAGAGATTACGAAAAACAATCTAATGATTCGCGTTACTTTATCAATGTGGGGCGTAAAGATGATTTTGATTGGATGAAATTGAAAGATTTCTTAAAAGAAAAACTAGAGCTTGGTAGAGATGATGTTTTTAAGGTGGATGTTAAAGAGAGTTTTTCGTTCTTTAATACTGAAAAAGGGTTACAAGAAAAAGTACTGGCTTTCTTTACTGATTTTAAACACGAAGGCCGTTTTGTAAATGTTGAAGTGAGCGAAAACCGAGGCCGTAGTGGCGGCGGAGGTCGTAGACGCGATGGTGGTGGAAGACGAAGTGGCGGCGGAGATCGAAGACGAAATGATGATCGTAGAAGTGGACGACGTAGTGAAGATGGGCGAAGTGAAAGACGCTCTAACGACCGAGGTGACCGAAGAGATAGACGTTCTGAAGATTCAGGTAACAGAAGCGATAGAAGACGATCTAACGATGATAATGACAGATCAAGACGATCTAGCAGGTCTGAGTTTGGTGGACCAAGACGTTCTGCAGAAGGAAGTGGCTCTTCTGACAGACCAAGGAGATCTCGTAGACGTGATTAAATAAATGTACTTATT
The DNA here is from genome assembly GCF_021887715.1 of Winogradskyella immobilis. GTDB lineage: Bacteria > Bacteroidota > Bacteroidia > Flavobacteriales > Flavobacteriaceae > Winogradskyella > Winogradskyella immobilis. Next base: position 82,095 of record NZ_JAIQXX010000003.1, on the reverse strand, counting down.
TAAATACAACTCTTAGTAAGTGTGATGTTAATATTACGTCAAAGTACTAAGAGTTGAATATTAAACTCCGTTTTGTTTATTATCTTTACACTATAAGTCATTTCAAAATGAAGAACTACTTACTTGTTTTATTATGTTCAGTTTCTGTATATACATTCGGACAAGATAGTACTAACGTAGCTCAAGAACCTACTAAGGTTATTGCTACGATAATAAGTTCTACAACAAAACAACCACTATCTAATGCCAATATTGTAAACCTTAATCAGGTGATTGGTACCGCAACAGATGATGATGGTATTTTTGAAATAAGAGCAAAAACCAATGACACGTTACTTTTATCTTATATTGGTTATAAAACCATAAAAGTTAGGGTAACTAACGACTGGATTAAATTTGGTAATACCGAAATAGAAATGACGGATCTTGCCTTGGCTTTAGAAGAAGTTGTGGTTAATCAATTAAAATTAACGGGTTATCTAGAGGTTGATATTAAACAGATTCCTGTTACGACAAATAACCGTTTTAGAATTTCTGGCATCCCTAACCAAGCCTATGAAGGTGGACAAACCAATGTGGTGAATAAAGTATTAGGCGCTATTTTTAATCCTGCAGATTTTTTGTATAAAATGTTTGGTCGTAAGCCCAATGAAATGCGAAAGCTAAAGCAAATTAAAAAAGACGACGAAATACGAAACCAATTAGCAAAACGTTTTGACCGCGAAATGCTTACCGCTTTACTACAGGTTAATAAATATGATTTGGATGAAATTGTAAATCAATGCAACTACTCTAGAGACTTTATCCGTACTGCAAATGACTTACAAGTACTTGATGCAATTAGTGAGTGCTACGAAGAATACAAAGTATTAAATCGTAATGCGGAACGTAAAAAAGGTAAGAAAAAAGTTTAAATCTTACTGATTAGAATGCAACGCAATTCTGTTGCCTTCTGAGTCTATAAAAACTCCCATATAACCGTATTCATCAGAGATTTTAGTTTTCTCCTGAAAAATTTTTCCTCCGGCTGCTTCTACTCTATCCAATTCTATTTGCACATCATTAGACATAAAATATACCAAAGACCCTTCTTGGCTAGGCACATAATTGCTATTCTGAACTAAACTTCCTGTTGCACCAATAGTATCTTCAATATTAGGAAACCATCCCATTAATGTGCCACCAAAATCCATAACATTAATCGTGATATCAAAAACAGTTTCGTAAAATGTTTTTGCTCTGTCCATATCGCTTACTGCGACTTCAAACCAACTAATCATAAGTATTTATTTAGAAATGATTTCAATTTACAAAAATTTAAACGGTTTCGTAAAAACGTTCTACAATAGCATCGTAATCTTTTATGGTTTTTTGTATCCAATCAAAACGTTTTTCAATTATTTCGGTTTCAGAAAGTTGCCAATTGACATTGCTCTTTTTTAATTTTGAAGTGACCTGCTGCAAGATAATTGCTGCAGATACAGAAATATTTAAGCTCTCAGTAAAACCAACCATAGGTATTTTTAAAAAGCAATCTGCATTATCTATAACATATTGAGATAGGCCTTCGGTTTCTCTACCGAAGAAAAAGCACGATTTTTTAGAGATATCAAAATCAGATAAATCACAATCTTCTGCATGTGGAGTTGTCGCTACAATTTGATAGTCTTCTTTTTTAATAGAATCTATGCAGCTTTTTGTAGAATTATAACGTTTTAAATCCACCCACTTTTGGGCACCCATAGCAATTTCTCTATCTATTTGTTTTGAGTTTACCTCTTCAATAACATGTAACTCTTGCAGCCCAAACACATCACAAGAACGCATTACTGCACTTGTATTATGCAGTTGATAAACATCTTCGGTAGCTACTGTAAAATGTTTTGTACGCTGTGCTAAAACTTCATTAAAGCGCTGGAGACGATGCGCAGTTAAGAAAGTTTCGAGATATTGTAGAAGTTTATAGTTGATCATAACTTGACTAATGTAATAAAAAAGATTCCTGTCTTCGCGAGAATAGCAAATATTATTACATTTAACCCATAATGGCATTTAGTATACGATGTTATTACCCACCAAAATAATTAAATGACGACGAAACAGATTATTATATAAATTTAATAAATGAAAAAACACATTGTTGTATTAACTGGTGCTGGTATAAGTGCCGAAAGTGGTATTAAAACCTTTAGAGATGCTGATGGCCTTTGGGAAGGCCATGATGTTATGGAAGTTGCTTCTCCACAAGGCTTTAAAGCAAATCCGGAATTGGTTTTAGACTTTTACAACCAGCGTCGTCGTCAACTCAATGACGTAAAACCCAACCAAGCACATAAGGATTTAGCTGATTTAGAAGCAGATTGTAAAGTTTCCATTATCACACAGAATGTAGATGATTTACATGAGCGTGCTGGTAGTAGCAATGTATTACACTTGCATGGTGAATTACGAAAAATTAGGAGTACTGAAAACGAAAATGATATTAAAGTTTGGCATGATGATATTCATCTTGGAGACATGTGTAAAAAAGGCTATCAATTACGACCACATATTGTTTGGTTTGGAGAAGCTGTACCCATGATTGATAACGCTGTAGAAATCTGTGAAACAGCAGATATACTTTTAATTATTGGTACATCAATGCAAGTGTATCCGGCTGCAAGTTTAATGCATTACGCGCCAGAACAAGTTCCTGTCTTTTATATAGACCCAAAACCTGCAATGGATTCAAACCAACAAATTACAGTCATTTCAGAAAAAGCAACTGATGGCATGGAACAATTTTTGATGCATCTTGATGAACTCTATTAACCATCATGAAACATTTCTATATTATAATTAGCGCTTTATTACTTTTTAGTGCATGTCATACCGAAGTTAAACCTACAATTTCGGTAAAATCTAAGACCGATACTGTAGATAGTTTATTTATTACCAACATTATTACCAATGAATTAATCTATGAATTTCCTGTAACAGAAAATCTTAATATTGAGACCACCAATGACTCAATATTTTTAGCATCTATACATACCAGAGGCAATTCTATAAGCTATCTAACCATAGTTCATCCTGAGAAAAACATAGAGGTTACTATACAATCAGACTCCACACTTATTACAAATAGTGTTGGAGATTCTTTAGTAAATTATTTATGGCTCAGTAACGTTCAATTTGCTAGTAATAATATATCAACACATACAGATTCTATTCTCAATAAATTTGACTCCTTCAGGTTAACCAGAGCTCAAAAAATTAATGCTTTTAATTCTGAATTATTACCTGAAGAGCATGAGCTATTACTATATCAAAACGATGCTATAATATATTCGTTTCTATTTATATTAGGGCGTTCATTTAGAGGTTTACCTCCTAATCATAATTATTTTCAATTTGCAAATCAACTAGACAATAACAGTAAGTGGGCAAAAACTTTACCCAATAATTTACTTTATAAACATGAAATTAATTTTGTAAGAAAAAATGATTCTTTAACGAGTTTAAGTGATTTTACAGACTATATCGAAGAACAAACCACTAATAAAGATCTATCTGAATTCTTAAAATATTCTTATATAAATAATATCATAGAATCTCCTTCATATTGGGAAAAACATCAGAAGTTATTTAATTCTAAGATTTTAAAAAAAGAAATTAAAAAGGAGAAAGAGAATGCTTATTACGAATTATTAAATGCCTCATCCCATAGGTTTTTTGAAGTACAGAAAGGAAGCAAAGCTTTTAATTTCACTGCTAAAAACAAAGGTGGAGAATTAATTAAATTATCTAACTTTAAAGGAAAGTTAGTTTATATTGATAATTGGGCAAGTTGGTGTGGGCCTTGTATTGGAGAACGTCCAAATGTATTACAATTAGTAGAAAAATATAAAAATCATCCTAAAGTTGAAATTTTAATGGTTTCAGTTGATGCTCAAAAACAAGAATGGTTAAATATATTAAAAGAAAGGAATGAATTACATTATAACAATGATGTACTGATACAAAATGGAATGCGAACAAGATATGGTGATGAATATCGTATTAAATTTATCCCTAAATACATCCTCATAGGAGCTGATGGCTTAATCATTAATTCGGATATTGGACCACCTTCTATAGCAGTTGAACAAATCATTGATAAAGAGTTAGAAAAACTATATTAACAATGATTCTTCTAAAGTGTTTTAATTAAAAATTAAATTAATAATTACAAGTATCAAAATCATTATTAATTTAATCATCTTCACTAAGTTTAAAAAAATCATTAACTGGCTTACTAAATACCTCAGAGAGTTTTAAAGCCAATACTGTAGAAGGCACATAACGGTTGGCTTCAATAGAGTTTATAGTTTGCCGAGAGACACCAATTTTTTTTGCTAAATCATCTTGTGTTAAACTTAAAATGGCACGCTCTACCTTGATTGTATTCTCCATTATCTAATACGTTTTAAAGTATTAAAACAAAGCACTTGAACCATCAACATAAATAACAATACTTGAAAATCTCCAAGATTGTGAAATGCTTCACCTTCTGGCTTTAACACATTAGATACACCAAACTCTACATAAGGCATAACCAATGCATATATTACGCCAGTCATAAACGCATAAGTGTAAGATTGTGCTCTTAACTTTATAATAAGTTCATCTTCAATAGGGTCTTTGGCTATAGAGATTAATAATAGACCTACTAAAAGTGTTTTTTGTAATAATAGCTTTAACCATTCTGTATCTCCCTCTAAAGCAAAAGCTCTTACAAACATAGCGAGAATTGATAATCCGGTAATAGTTAATCCTAATGTAAAACAATAGCGTGGTAATCTAAAATTGATAAGCTTATGTAATCCTCTAGCTTCGCATTCTGCAAATTTACTTTTTTCCATAATTGACAAATTTATTTTATATTAAGTAAAATTAATTTTACTATATGACAAATATATTTTACATTATTGAAATATAAAAATGATTTAACATATAATTTTTCATCATCATTATTTACCCATTTATTTTGATTGCACACGTTTATCAAAAACGTTAAATAATCTTAAATTAGAGATATAGAAATTAGGCTATGCTATATCTTTGGTTAAAAATTAAATAGAAATGAAATATTTAGCCATCTTATTTACAATAACATTTAGTATTTCTAGTTTTAGCCAAACTACAATTCAATACCCTTCTACAGATAATTTACAAATTACTGCCGACCTTTATACGGCTAAAACTAATGATACTTTTATTTTATTATTCCACCAGGCAGGTTCTAGTCGTGGAGAATATAAAGAGATTGCTCCTAAGTTAAATGCTATGGGTTATAGTTGTTTAGCTGTTGACCAACGTTCTGGTAATGCTTCAAATGGTGTTGCAAACCAAACTAAAGCACTTGCTGAAAAAGAAGGTAAAAAAACAAGCTTTCTTGATGCTTACCAAGATATTGAAGCGAGTATCGCTTATGTAAAAAAGACCTATTCTCCTAAAAAGATTGTTATTTGGGGAAGCTCGTATTCATCATCTTTAGTATTAAAATATGCTGGTGAAAATGCAAATGCTATACAAGCCGTAATGTCTTTTTCTCCTGGTGAGTATTTTGGTTCTAAAAACTTTATTTCGCAAAGTGCTAAAAATATTCAAATACCAACATTTATAACTTCTGCTAAAAATGAGAAAAAAGGTTGGGCTGACATATATGATGCTATTCCTTCAAAGAAAAAGCAAGAGTTTATTCCTAATGGTTCAGGAAATCACGGATCTAGTACATTGTGGAGTTCTAAAAAAGATCACAAAGAATATTGGACAGCTGTTGAAGCCTTTTTAAAGACCATATAAAGCCTATTTATTCTTTTAGTTGTTGTTTGGTTTCAATCCATCGACTCATATACTTAGTACTTTGCATGGAATGATGCATCAATAATTGCCCTGTAAAATTATCTTGACGATGTATTATTAAGTTGCTAATTAGTGTTTCTATTATAGATTTAAAATCAGTTTCGAAATCAGCTACGTTAAATCTAGAATTTATAGCATTAAAACCATTGATTTGTTTGGTTTTCCAGAGTATTTCATCAGTATAAAGTGCTATCGCTTTTTCTGCAAAAGCTTCAGGGTTATCTTCAATACAACCATTTTCTTCTAAATCTCCGAACATACCTTCGGAAGCAATAGTAGACATTATACATGGTGTGCCATTTTTCATAGCATCAACAAGTTTTCCTTTTAAGCCTGCGCCAAAACGTAATGAAGCTAAACAGATTTTAGCACTTTGCATAACGTTATTTACATTTTCAGCAAAACCTTTGATATAAAATCCTTCTTTAGGTTGGTGCAATTGTAATGTCTTTTGCTGAGCATAAGATCCATAAACATGTAATTCAGCATGCGGTAATCTTTTGCGTATTAATGGCCATATGGTTTGCTTTAAATAGAGAACGGCATCGTAATTTGGTGCATGTAAAAAATTGCCAATAGTTACAAAATGTTCTCGGTCTTTAAAACTAAGTAATTTTGAAATGGATGTTTCGCCTATTGGCTCTAATAGAAATGGTAAATAATAAAGTAAATGGCTATCTATTTTAAACTGGTGCGTTAAGATTTTCATCTCAGCTTCAGAAATTATTAAACTTAAATCACAGCGGTAAATACTTGCTATTTCCCGCTTTGTAATATCACTTTGCAAGTCTTCAATAAGTAATGCCCTATCCGCTTTTAAGGCTTCTCCTCTCGCCTTACGCAAACCATGAAAATCTTCGGTATCTAATATCCGTAATGCATTGGGACACTGTTCTGCTACACGCCAACCAAATTGCTCTTCGGTCATAAACCGATCAAACATAACTATTGTTGGGTTTAACAGCTTTATAAACGCATCAAAAGACGAATTATTTAACTCTATGTTTTGTATAGAAACCTCAATAGATTCAAGATTAAACGCTCTATTAGAAACATTAGCAGTTGTAGCAAACGTAATGCTATAACCTTGTTTTTGGAATTGCTTGATAAGTTGCAACATTCGGCTACCAGCAGCAGAACTTTTAGGTTCTGGCCATACAAATCCAATAATTAAAAGGTTGTTATTTACCACTGACTATAAATTAAAGTCTATTGTGGTTCTACCATTTGCGCTGCATATTTAGTACGAACTTGCTTTGCCCAAGTAATAACAGAAGTAATTTGTGCATCTGATAATTTAGCATCTCCATGCGTCCAAGTATAACTCGGTAAAGGCATTTCTTTTTCTTCAACCATTTCTATCAACTCATCTAGTTTATGATCTTTTCGTTTTATAGAATAATCATTCCATTTAGAGACATTAAAATGTTTAGATCCATCTTCAACATGTTCGGCCATCCAATAATTTACAGGAGTAATATTATTATACCACGGATAGCGTGTATACGAGCTATGGCAATCAAAACAAGTATTGGTTAATATTGTTTTTACGTCTTTAGGTGGATTAGTATCTGCAATAAATGCATCTACTGAACTAAGTTCACCTTCGTTTTTATCTGGACCAAAAAATTGAGCAATGACAAACACCACTAAAAGAGCTAAACCTATTTTTTTAAGAATCTTCATTTTTTAATTAATTTTAGAGCATTAAAATTACAAAAATAACTTGACCAAAGATCAACTTTACAAAGAATTAGATTATGTAAACCATTCTCGTGAAAAGCGCATACATTATGCCAACCTTGTTATTAACAATCCTGAATTAATAGCACCACTTCTTGAAATTCTTTTTACTGTAGACGATAAAATATCTTGTAGAGCAGCTTGGGTATTTGAGTTTATGTGTAGTAAGCAAATCGAAGAAGTCTTACCATATCTCGATACGTTTACTGAAAATATGGGACGCGTATATTTAGATTCTGCGGTTAGACCAATTGCAAAGGTTTCTGAATTGATTAGTAAAAGCTATAGTAGTAAAACCGATAACCAAATAAAACAACTTTTAACTTCTGTACATATAGAACGTATTGTAGAAGCATGTTTTGATTGGATGATTAGCAACCAGAAAGTCGCTGTGAAAGCATATAGTATGCAAACACTTTACTTACTTGGTAAATCTATTGATTGGATACATCCTGAACTACTGATTATTTTAGAGCGTGATTTTTCGTCACAAAGTGCTGCTTTTAGAGCTAGAGCTCGGCATATTATTGGATTGCTTAAAAAAGAAAAGAGCAAATAGAATATAGACGTTTTATAGTAAAGTATAGCTTCTTCTCTCTTCTCTCTATAGTTTCATCACGCTTTGCATTTCAGCTTCAGAAATCGTTAATAACTTACTTTTTATTAATCTAGGAATTAAGATTCTCCAGTTATTATCTTTTTCAAAGATAGATTTTAAGATAGAATTTGCCTTTTCAAAATCTTTATTATTTAATAAATTAATAGCATACCAATATTGCATTTCTAAATTGTCTGGAAATAATTTTTGAGCACTCAAATAATTTTTCTCGGCAAGTTTAGTATTGCCTTCTTCCATGGCCACATCACCTGCATTCATAAAATTATAAGCATTACTCACTTTCATTAAACGCTCTAATTCTTGTAATGGGTTTTCATGATCATCAACTCGCAAATCTAAAAGTGTATCCTCCCAACTGTTTCCGGTTGCTGTACCGCTAACAATTAAAATTGCTGCAGATTGTTTTCCTCTTAAATCTCCTTTTTCTGCTTGTGCTGCTTTTAATGTTATTAATAAACGTTCGCTTAAAGGTTTGCCTTTACTATTTTCAAAAGCTTCTGCCATAGCATCCCAAACCGTATTGTTCAGCATTAAATTAGCTTGTACGGAATAATTTTTACCTTGACGATGACCTGCTTCTGCTATACATAAACTTCCCGTATGTGTAGCAACCTCTCCTTTAGCATTTAGCATTCCTACTTGTCTATACACTTCTCCTTCGTCATTTTCTATTAAAGCATTTAAAGCTTGTTGCGGTGTTAAGCCTTGCTTCATTAGTACTAATCCTTTTGGCCCATACGCAGGATTCGTTAATGATTGGGTTGCCACCACACCTACTCCAGCCTCTCCATATACAACACTTGTACCTACACTAAACCAATGCGATTGCACAGCAACACCCATTTCTCCTGTAACTTCATCTTTCGCTACGATAGAATAGGTATGTGTTAATGGTTCGGATTTTTTATAGACTTGAGCAATGCTGGTTTGCGAAACCATAAGAAGTGCTAGAATTAGTAGTTTTTTCATGAGTTGTATTTTTTTTATGGTCTAAGATAATAAACTAAGCTAGAACTATGAAGAGCATAATGAATTCAATAAAAACTAACAAAACTTATAATGTTTAACCTACAATTTATAACGAACTTCCTTATCTTTGCTGCTTCAAAAAATCTAAGATTAGATGACACTTTCACCACTCAGCGCAATCTCACCAATCGATGGTAGATACAGAAATAAAGTCGATGCATTAGGGAACTATTTTTCTGAAGAATCTCTTATAAAATATAGAGTTTTAGTAGAAATTGAATATTTTATTGCACTATGCGAATTGCCTTTACCGCAATTAGAATCTGTGCCTGCTTCCGTTTTTGGGGATCTAAGAGCTATCTATGAAAATTTCACAGTCATTGACGCATCCGCGATAAAAGAGATAGAAAGTGTTACCAATCATGATGTAAAAGCTGTTGAGTATTTTATTAAAGAAAAATTTGATGCTTTAGGTCTATCTGACTATAAAGAATTTATACATTTTGGATTAACATCTCAAGACATCAATAACACAGCAATTCCTTTAAGTATTAAGGACGCAATGAACGCTGTATATGTGCCAGGATATTTTAGTCTTTTAGAAAAGATTGAAGGTTTAGCTGAGAATTGGGCAGATATACCAATGTTAGCGCGTACACATGGGCAACCTGCTTCTCCAACACGTTTAGGCAAAGAAATAGACGTTTTTGTAGTTCGTTTAAAAGAACAATTTAATTTATTAAATGATGTTCCTAGTGCTGCTAAATTTGGTGGTGCAACTGGGAATTTTAATGCACATAAAGTCGCTTACCCAAATATAGATTGGAAAGCTTTTGGAACTAAATTTGTGCAAGAAAAATTAGGGTTGCAACACTCGTTTCCTACCACACAGATTGAGCATTACGATCATATGGCGGCCTTGTTTGATGCCTTAAAACGTATCAATACTATTATCATAGATTTAGATCGAGATTTTTGGACTTATGTATCTATGGATTACTTTAAACAAAAGATTAAAAAAGGTGAAGTTGGCAGTTCTGCAATGCCACATAAAGTAAACCCTATAGATTTTGAAAATAGTGAAGGTAACCTTGGTATTGCTAATGCTATTTTTGAACATTTGTCTGCCAAGTTACCTATATCTCGCTTACAACGCGATTTAACAGATAGTACTGTTTTACGTAATGTTGGTGTGCCTTTTGCGCATACGCTTATAGCATTTCAATCTACAATAAAAGGTTTAGGAAAACTATTATTGAATGAAACCAAATTTGCTCAAGATTTAGAAAATAATTGGGCTGTTGTTGCTGAAGCTATACAAACCATTTTACGTCGTGAAAATTACCCTAATCCTTATGAAGCTTTAAAAGGATTAACACGTACCAATGAAGCGATAACACAAACTTCAATATCAAATTTTATTGATACCTTAGACGTGTCTGATGCTATAAAAGCAGAGTTAAAAGTAATCACCCCGAGTAATTACACAGGTATCTAAACTATGTTTCCTTTAAATAAAAATCTCTTAGCTATAATTGTTGTTGCTATTATTGTATTGACATTTTTTATTGCAGGGCTTTTTGAAGTATTGGAAGATGTTACTATAAAATGGACATTAATAGGCGCTACAGGTATAATTGTACTTTGTACATTTATCTTTCTTATAAAAAATAGCTCAAACAAAAAATCGCCTTGATGATTCTCAAGACGATTTCTATTAACATATTGATTGATAAAGTTGATTGATTAATTTTGATTGATAAAAAAATATTATTTAAAGAAGTCTAGAAAGCCACCCAATTCAGAGCTATTTACTGAGCTACTTATATCTGCATTTTGTAAAGACATTCCTAATTGTACTAAATGATTCGCATTCATATCATCACCGAGTATTCTAACTATTGCAAAACCTTTATCGTTAGCATTACCAAAAAGGATTAATTCGTCTAAACGATCTGAATCACCAACAATTTTAACAACAAATTTTCCGTCAGTGGTATTTCCACCTCGCATTAATTCGTCATATTTAGGATCTTTAAAAATAGTTTTAACCTTAGCTAACTCTACTTCGTACTCATCTTTATTATTTTCTGAAACTATAAAAGCTAACATATTTAGCTTATCTACCGATTTATAAGCTTCTTTTTGTTCTTCAGTAAGTGATGTTTGTTCTATTTTTAAAAAACTGGTTGGTATGTCTAAAGATGTAAACCCTGGTTTTAACTCATTGTCTACATAATAAGTTTGCAATGTTAATCCATTATTGCAACTGAATACAGTTGCAATAATGAATAAAAACATAGCTGATTTTTTGATTGATTGTAGTGACATGCTATATTATATTTTAATTTCTCTTTCTATTGGCTTTCTTTAATTGATCACCTCCAGGTAAATTCATACTACTTGTTAATTTAGAAATCTCTCTTAAATCGATATCTCCAGTAATAGTAATTAATACAGTTTCTATTTCTCTCTTTTTACCATTAATTTCAATATTCTGACCTTCAGTTAATTCTTTAAGACCGTTAACAAACATTAAAAGTTCTTTTACATGGTTTTCATCTTTACCTTCTTTTACGTAGAATTTAACCGTTTGGTTACCATCTTTAATACGCATTAATTCTTCTAGGCTTGAACTTTTTAGATATTTATTTACTGTGCCGTTCATATCTGCAGAGACTTTTTCGTTCCCTGTCGTAAATACTTTTACCCCAGTAATTTTCTTTACCATTTCTAAATAGTTTTGTGATTCTGCATCATCCAAATCAATATCAAAGCTAGCTAACATGCTAAACATTTTTTGATTTAAAATTACAGTACCAACATCATCCATATCTTCGTATTTATCAAAAATACTTTGTCCGAAAGAGGCTATCGGTGCTACTATAAGTGCAATTATTACTATTACTTTTTTACTCATCATTTTTATTTTATTTAATTTATTTACGTGAATCTTGGATTTCATAATTCTTTGTTTTAAATGTGTGTTATTAGTTTTTAAAAATTTTGTTTGTTGCTTTATTAAATTCGTTCAATCTACTAGCACTAGCTCTACCATCTTCAATACTTTCTGATACTAAAGCAAGCGTTTTTAATTGATCTTTGCCTTTATTCATACCTAAAGAAACTAAGTTAAAAGCTTCCATGGTTTTATTGTATGTTGCTAAGGCTAATTCTTGGTCTTTTATGTCTTGTTCTGTTGGACCAAAAACTTTTGGTATCATAATACCGAGCATTAGAATAGTTACTGCTGCGACAGAAATCCATTGGTACATTGATCTGCGATTCGTTTTTAATGGAACGTCTTTGGTATACGATTCGTTTTGCGTATTAGCAAAATATTGGAATAATGATCTGTAATGCTCTAAGTGTGGTGCAACATTATCACTTGCAAAATAAGCTTTTAGTTGCGCTTCTTCTTGTAGCGTAGTCTCAGCATTCTCATACTTTACTAATAGGTTTTCAATATTATTTAATACCATAACTATGTGTATTAGTTAATTTTTCTCTTAATGTTTTACGTGCTCTAGATAAAGCGACTCGTATTGCGGTTTCGTTCATATCTAGCATTTTTGAAATCTCCGCAAACTCATACTGCTCAACATCTCTAAGCTGTATTATAATTTTTTGTTGTTCTGGTAAATCTTCAATAATTCTAGAGACCCAGTCCACACTATCTCTAGCTTCTAATTGTGTTTGTAATGACGACCCTTTTTCTTGATAGTTACTGTGAACAATCTTTAAATTTTGCGCTTGTTTAGATTTTAAACGGTCTAAACAAAAATTCTTAGTCATGGTCATTGAAAACGCTTCTACATTTTTATAGTCGCTAATTTTCTGTTTGTTGTTCCATAATTTCAAAAGTATTTCTTGCGTTGCATCTTCAGCTTCTTCTCTAGAAACTAATAAGCGTTTTGCTAAACGAAACACTTTGTCCTTAAATGGCATCACTAAACTTACAAAATCTGCCTGTGTCATTACTTTTTGATTGGTTGACCCTTCGACTAGCTCAGGGATTAAAAACAATTTAAGTTGCTTTCATAATTACGACGATACATCTTTTATTTTGTTACAATAGTATTCAAAAATAATTTCAAACACTTAAAAATCAATGATATAAATTAAATATAAATACAATATACAACACCTCTCATTCATTTATTAATAATCCGATTCTCATTTTGTTTTTTATTCTACAATATTGTAAGTAAATTTAGAGTTATAAAATTGCTATAACATTTAAGAAAAATGAAAAATATTAAACTTTACCTACTAGGGTTAACTCTTGCTTTATCTGCAACTAGTTGTTTTGACGATGATGATATTGATGATAACCTTATTGCCGTTGATTCTATAAACGATTTTGTATGGAAAGGCATGAACGCCTTTTATTTGTATGGTGAAGACGTGCCTAATCTCACTAATGATCGATTTGGTATTAACGGTTTTGATAACCGATTTGATTTTACTGAAGAATATTCTGAGTTTTTAAATGGTTTTTCAACGCCAGAAGCATTGTTTGAATCCCTATTGTTTCAACCAGGAGTTGTAGATCGTTTTAGTGCTATTTTTCCAGATCTTTTTGAAATTATACAAGCATTAGATGGTACTACCGAAACCAATGGTCTTGAATTCAGTGTTTTTCTTGCACCCGGTAGTGATACAGAGGTTTTTGCTGTAATCCGGCTAGTATTAAATGGTAGTCCTGCTGATTTAGCTGGCTTACAACGTGGTATGATTATCTCTGGAGTTGATGGTACTCCATTAAACAGAGATAATTTTGGCTTATTACTATCACAAGAAACAACTACATTTAATTTTGCAGATTATAATACTAATAATACCGATGAAGTTGATGATGATACTATTATTTCTAATGGGGAAAGTGTGGCAGTAAATAGTGAAGTATTTACAGAAAACCCTGTACATAGAACCGAAGTGATAAACGTAGGTGGAGAAACTATCGGTTATATTGCCTATAACAGTTTTAATAATAATTTTGAAACAGAACTTAATCAAGCTTTTGGCGAATTACAAGCCGCTAATGTACAACACCTCGTTTTAGATTTACGCTATAATGGTGGTGGCGTAGTAAATACTGCAACACGTTTAGGAAGCATGATTACTGGACAATTTAATAATGAAATATTTTCTAGAGCATTTTTTAGTCCTAACCGACAAGAAGAAAATGGAACATTTAATTTCCCTAATACTATAGGGGATGGTACAGCAATAAATAGTTTAAATCTTCAGAAAGTATATGTTATCACTACAGATCGATCAGCATCTGCAAGTGAATTAATTATAAACAGTTTAAGACCATATATAGACGTTGTACAAGTAGGTACAACCACTACAGGTAAGACAACTATTAATCGCTTAGTGTTTGATTCATCCAATTTTGAGCCTTCAGAAATAAATCCATTACATACATATGTTATGTTCCCTTTAATCGGAGATTCTACGAATAAAGATAATGAGTTAGTTCCATCTACTGGCTTAGTCCCTAATATTGAATTGGCAGAGTTTCCTGGGAACTTTGGACGTTTAGGAAATCCAAACGAACCGCTTTTAGCTGCTGCAATCGAAGATATTACTGGTGCGGGAAGAGCTCTACTTAATACCAACTTTAATATAGAAAACACAAAACTTACATCACCTAAATTATCATCACCATTAGAGGGTTATATGTATATTGATCAATAAACCCGTTGTGCATTTTAAATAATACTAATTTTAATATTGTTAATATTTCTACCAAAGATAAATTTATTGATATACTGAATAGTTGTTAATGTTGTTATCTTGGATAATATTCTGGTTTTAAACCCTTGAAAAGACATGGCGTAATTACGTTTAATCATAAACTGGTCGCAAAGCTGTGAGAACAAGGTTTCTATAAGCTTTCTGGATTTTCTAAACACATAAGGTTGCTTTTTATAATTGTATTGATTGCGTCTCATTGGTGTATTTAGTTTTATGTTTAGTATTTCAAAAAGGTTGAGTTGAATTTCTGCTGACAAATAGCCTCTGTCTCCAATCAAAGTACAATCCTTTATTTGATTTCTTATGTCTTTAAGATAGTTGATGTCGTGTATAGAAGCTGGACTCAAGTCTATGCTTTGAAAAACACCATTCACGGAGCATACAGCATGTAACTTATAGCCGTAATAATTAGTACCTTGCGATGCTCAATAGCCTTTGTCAGGAAAGGCATAGGCTGTGTCCTTGTAGATTTTTGAACGTGAACTTCTGGAGAGTTTACAGACTTCCAAAGACATGCTATCTATGATAAAATAACCTTTAAATTCATTAAAATAAGACGCTAATTTAATACGGATAGTGTTAAGATGGTTTGCTAATCTACGTCGTCTCCTATTGTAAACACTACGTTCAATTCGTGATGAAATATTTACAGGTAGTTTTCTGAATAAATCATTTTCGCTGTCAATACCAAGATATTCAGCAGTTAAGCTTAAACTAAACAACTCTAAGTCGCTCAACATAGGCTGACGTCGCTGACAGGCTATAAGTTGCTCTTTTGATATTTTTCTTAATACTTCCAATATTCTTTCGTAATTTATATTTAAACTGTTCATTATTAGCGTTTTAAGGTTAAAACAATTTATTGATTATCAGTAAGATGGACAACTTTTTCTTTTAAATCATAATGCACAACGGGTATCAATAAGTTTATTCTTAATAATAATTCGCAAAAGAAATTTAAAAAATAATATCTAATTTCAATTATTGTTTTTTTTACGGAAAAACCGTAATTATAATTCTACATATGAATAAATTTTGGCACATGCTTTAACATATATAACAATGCGAAATTATTAACTTGAATTAATATTAATTCAAATTCAATAAAAAATGAAAAAACTTTACACATTAATCTTTTTTTTAATCAGTACATCTTTATTCTCTCAAAGTAGTTCAATCCCCGATTTCTATTGCACAAATTCTTCTAGTGCAACTAATTCTGTTACTTTTAGGATAAGAGATCAAAGTCCATCTAGTTCAACCTCCCCTGGCACAACACTTATAACATTTTCTCAAAGATTAAGTAACCCAGATGATATATTGATTTCTAAAGATGACCCTCTTGGTATTTTTGAATATTATCAATACAAAATTGAGTTATTTGATTTAACTAATGGTGGTCAACTTATACAAACATTTTTAATAGACCCTAACGATTATAATAGTGTACAAGAACCTGGACCACTTCGGCCTAGTTATTTTTACAATTATAATTTTTTCTATAGCAATTGTAGTAATGGACAAAATATATATGATTTTGATTCTGATTTTATTGAATTACAAGGCAAACTTTCTATAGTTAGATATACTAATCATTTTTCAAATAATCTAATAGCATTTACCGAAGAAGAAATTTTCAGTTGTGACGAATCCGATGGCAGGCCTAGATTACTAAATTGCAATTTTGAATCTAATACAGATATTGATAATGATGGTGTAACCGATTCTGAGGATAATTGCAGGAATACTAGCAATAGTTCACAAACTGATACTGATGGAGATGGTGTAGGTGATGCTTGTGATAATTGCTCTAATAATGCTAACCCTAATCAAGAAGATCTTGATGGAGATGGCATAGGAGATGCTTGTGATGATACAGATAATACTAATGATAAACCTAATTTAACTATTGACAAAGTAACAGTTGAAGTTGATGGTACTACTTTTGATACTAGTGCTACTAATGAAAGTACAAATACACCTGTACTAAAATTTGGGGAATTTCATGAGTTTAAGATAACCATTAAAAATGATGATGATGGCAACGCTTCTTCTAGTCCTTATGAGATTTTAGTAACAAAAAATGGTAATTTCCCTGATTTTGGTGACCCAGTATTTACATGGAGAAATGAAAACGGTGGCAGCATCTCTGGCAATAGTGAAGTGGTAGACGAGTTTTCTGCTACTATTTTTTCAAATATAGGAAATTTGCAATTAGAAGAAAATACAGATTTTTTCATGTTTATAGATATAGATCCAAATGATGACATTGATGAATCTAATGAGACTGATGAAGACAATCTTATTAAGATAAGATTTAGATATGACGATGGGGCATCTGGAAGGTTTTTCTTAAATTTAGGAACTTCTACTATTATCATAAATACTCCTACAGAAACCGGTTCTTTCTTTAATCTTAAAATATATGGGCTTAATACAATATCCCCTGTACTTACACCTTCTTTATCAATAGGTGAAAGCATAGAAATTATAGATGATGGTGGCTCTTCTAATCCATTATATATAAATCAAAATATTAGTAAAGGACAAACTGTTAATATCTCAAATTTACCTTCTGGTACATATGTCATTCATATAAATGATCAATATCTTCAAAAAATTATAAAGAAATAAATTTAATAACATGTTTCTTTTATACTAAAAAAAAAGCATCTATGATAGGTATTATAGATGCTTTTATTTTATAATTATTTTTCTATTGAATGAATTGAAAGGTTATCAAAAATTTAAAACTTACTTTAATTGGGTTCTGGCAAGGATTCTGCTTTAGCTTTGTACTACTTACTAAATGATAAATTATACTGTAGAAGCGTTAGTTACTACTGTAAATATGTATTATAACAGGGTAAGTATGCATGGTTTAAGGAAAGAATTACTCTTCGAACAAATGAAAGCTTTAAACATAGATTCTACAATTATTGAGTTACCAGAACAACCTACCATGGAAGCATATGCTCAAAAAATGTTTGAGAGTATAAATACATTAAAGGAAAAAGGATTTACACATAGTGCTTTTGGCGATATTTTTCTAGAAGATTTAAGATCTTACAGAGATAGTGAATTATCTAAACAAGATATCAATACAGTCTATCTCTTATGGAAAAAAGACACCAAAGATTTAATTCTAGACTTTTTAGATTTAGGGTTTAAATGTATTGTTGTTTGTGCTAATGCTAAATATTTTAATAAAGATTTTGTTGGTGCTATAATAAACAAAACTATTATAAACAATTTACCCAAAGAGTAGATCCTTGCGGTGAAAATGGTGAGTTTCATACATTCTGCTTTGATGGTCCTATTTTTAAAAACCCAATTAACTTTAAAATTGGCAAAAAAGTCTATAGAGAATATAACACACCAAAAACGGAAGATAATACAGTTTGTACTTCAGAAAAAACCGGGTTTTGGTATTGCGATTTAATCTAAACATCATTTAATTAAAAAGCCACCTGTTAAATACAGATGGCTTTTTAATATGCAGTCAATTAGTTTTACAATATGTTTAATCTAATTCCAATATTTGTATTAAAGCCTCTTGTAGTAAACCCTAATAATTCTTCATAATCTTCGTTAAATAAATTTTCTATGCCTGCAAATATAGTCACCGTATCATTTTTTAATGTATGGTTAAATGATAAATTAAAAATGCTAAAACTATCTAAAGTTAATTCTGTAGGATTAAAGAAATCACTTCTGTCTAAAGTAAGACGATCTCCAGTGAATTGATATGAAATAGATGCAAAAGTTTTAGGCGTAAAGCTATATCCTATAGTTACATTAGCTTTATCTTCTGGCGTCAACTCTAAACCGTCATCTAAAATTCGTGTGTAATTTAATGCTACTGATAAGTTATCTGTTGGGTTATAATTAACTTCAGCCTCAATACCATCAACAGTTTGATCTACCCCATTAAAATACACAAAAGTATTATTATCAAAATTTAGAGGGTTTTCTTCTTCTCTATTAAAATACAATGCACTTGCTCTAAATTTAGAACCTAGTTTTACTTCTGCTCCACCTTCTATTGTTAAATTCTCTTCAGGATCTAAATTAGGATCTCCACTAAATTGGTCAAATAACTGAAATAATGATGGAGTAATATAAGACGTACTATAAGAACTAAAAAGCTTTACATAATCATTTTCGTTTAACTTAAACACAAACGATGGGTTAATGTTATACACTAAATTTGAATCATAAACACTATGATTATTTAATCTTGCTCCCGCATTAACATTTAATCCAAAATCTGATACATATACCGCATTAATGTATGGATCTACAATATTAAAATCTACATCTTCTGCTAAAGATGTTTCATTATTAATAATATTTAAACCTACTATAGTATAAAACTTGTTATTAAAATTATACTTGTTGTAAACATCTAAAATGAAATTTTCTCCTTCAGAAATAAACGGATCAAAAGGTGGCGATAAAAATTCTCTTTCAAAACTACTATAAGACGCACTTAAATTAATACTGCCTTTAGTGTAACTGTATTTAGACATCAATCCAAAACGATGCTGGTCGCTATTAAATTCATTTTCTCCATCAAAGAAAGCTCCTGCATCAAAATCTGAATCTATGTCTGTTATGTTTCCAAATATATTTACAGAAAAGTTATCTGTAATCTGGTATCCTAAATTTAAATCTAGTCCGTATTGAGAATATGCATCTTTTTCACCATCTTCTACTAAAGCTGCTGAAATACCATCAGAGAATGTTTGATTGAAAACTAAACGATAAGTAAATTTATCTGCTGTACCATTTATATTCACTGTATTTGTAAAATCTGCAATATCAAACCCTTGGTCACTTTCAGATTGATTGGTCCCTATTGTAGAATTTACGGATGCATTAATCGTTTTTTTACCTGCTTTAGTTGTTGTAATATTTATAACTGCAGTTGCAGCTCCACTACCATATAGCGTACTTGCTGCACCCTTAATAATTTCGATCGATTCAATATTTTCTAAAGATAGTAAGCGTAAATCATATTCTCCATTAATTTGAGAAGGATCAGATACTTGTACTCCATCTATAATCACTAAAACTTGCCCGTTGTTTCCGCCACGTACGCGCACTCCTAAATTTTGACCTGCATTACTTCTACTCCCAGTAATTTCTATACCAGATTTAGTGTTGATTAATTCTGAAATTGTTCTTCCTTGATTTCGTTCAATTTCTTCTTTTGAGATTTTAATAACTGTTTTTCCTGAATTCTCTCTTTTAAGTTCAAAACGAGAATCTGAAATAACAACTTCTTCTAATTCTTCAATCTTTTGCACATCTTCATTTTGTGCGATCGCATAGCCAGATAATAGCATAGCTAATGCTAATAAAACATTTGTTTTTTTGTTCATTTTAATTTTAATTGCTCGAGAACATACAGCGAACCATACGTAAACTTTTATCCCGAAAGTTTGACTTATTTGTTTTGAATATGGCAGGTCTCCTGACTTGCGTCTTGCTATTTGCCTTCCCATTTCTATATTGAAACAGTGACTTTGAAGTTTAATAGCAAGCGTTATAGCTTACAGTTGCGGGAACAGCTCAGGAATGGAGATTTTAGAGTCAATATTTTAGATTTTTTGAGTTATAAACTCGCTAACCATCAATCGTAAATCTGAAATCACTTCACCTGATTCCCTTTTAATTGGCAACGCCGTCTCAAATTTATTTTGAGACCTTATAAAATCAATCTCTATCTAAATTATATGTAGCGTATTCAAACCAAAATTCGGTGCAAAACTAAACATTTTTAGTATTACTCAATTAAAAAACAAATAATTCTTAGTTTTGAAGCAAATTAAAACGTTTGAAACCACTTGTACTCTTTCTAGGATGTCTTCTTGTCTTTTCATGTAAAAATGAATCTAAACCTATTGAGTCTAATAATTCTGAAGGTAAAGAAATGGTTTTAAAATATGCCACAGGTTTTTCTGTAACTACATATGACAACTATAAAATTATAGAAATACTAAAACCATGGCCAGAAGCAGAAAAGAGTTACAAATACGGAATATCTAATAAAGAAACAATAGTTGACTGGAAAACTAACGTTTTCAATGCTACAATAGATAATGAAATAAATAAAATTGTAGTCACATCTACAACACATATCCCAGCTTTAGAATTATTAGGTGTAGAAGAAACATTAGTTGGTTTTCCTGGCACAAACTATGTATCATCAACAAAAACGCGTCAACGTATTGATGATGGTAAAGTTCGTGAGTTAGGTAAAAACGAAGGTATAAATACTGAAGTTTTATTAGCTATTAAACCTGATGTTGTTATCGGTTTTGGTGTTGAAGGCGTAAACAAAACTTTTGAGGTTATAAAAAAAGCTGGTATTCCTGTAATTTATAATGGAGATTGGGTAGAATCTTCGGCTTTAGCAAAAGCGGAATGGATTAAATTTTTTGGTGCGCTTTACAATAAAGAAAAAGAAGCTGACTCTATTTTTAGTCATATCGAAACTAATTATTTAGAGGCTAAAAATAATGCTAAGCAAGCAAAATCTCAACCTACAGTTTTAAGTGGAGCCATGCATAAAGATGTTTGGTATCTTCCTAATGGAGCAAGTGCAGAAGCTCAGTTTTTTAGAGATGCTAATGTCAATTATTTATGGCAAGACACTTCAGGGAATGGCAGCTTAGCCTTAAGTTTTGAAGCTGTTTTCTATAAAGCTAAGTCAGCAGATTTATGGCTAAGTCCTTCGTATTATAAAAGTTTAGAACAGCTAAAGAATGCCAATAACTTATATTCTAATTTTGATGCCTTTAAGACTAATAACATTTATAGTTTTTCTAATACTACTGGTAAAACTGGTGGTGTTCTTTATTACGAGCTTGGTATTGCAAGACCAGATTTGGTTTTAAAGGATCTTATTAAAATATGCCATCCTGAATTGCTGACGGATTATCAACCTTTTTTCTTTAAACCTTTACAATAATTTGAGCGCTGAAACACCAAAATATCGCCGCTCGTTTATTGTATTAATCATACTGCTAGTTGTTTGTTTTATTACAAACATCAATTTAGGTTCTATTAAAATACCGATTAAAGATGTATTTGGAAGCTTTTTCGGTACAGTTGAAAATACAACGTCTCAATTTTTAATCTTAGATTACAGACTACCTAAAGCGATTACTGCAATTTTGATAGGTTCTGGCTTAGGAATTTCGGGCTTATTAATGCAAACTTTATTTAAAAACCCATTGGCTGGACCTTTTGTTCTAGGTATAAGCTCTGGAGCTAGCCTTGGTGTTGCTTTTGTTATACTTGGATCTGGTATTTTTGGAGGTGTTTTTGCTTCTGCATTAGTCTCTAAATGGGGAATTATTATCGCTGCAAGTCTAGGAAGTTTTTTAGTATTATTAGCAGTGTTAACAGTATCTAGTAAAATAAGAGATACTATGGCCATCCTTATCATTGGTTTAATGTTTGGAAGTATCACCGCTGCTGTTGTTAGTGTCTTATCTTACTTTGGTTCTGCAGAGCAATTACAACAATATATTTTTTGGGGTTTTGGTAGTTTAAGTAATTTATCTTGGTCTGAACTGTTAATCTTCTCTATTATATATTTACTAGGTGTTTTATTAAGTATTATATCTATAAAAAATTTAAACAGTCTATTGCTTGGTGATAATTATGCAAAGAGTCTTGGAATTAACTTAAAACAGAGTCGACTTATAATTATCATTGCTACAAGTCTATTGGCAGGTACGATAACTGCTTTTGCTGGACCAATAGCTTTTATCGGTTTAGCAATTCCGCATTTAACACGTCAATTATTTAAAACCTCAAATCATAAAATTTTATTACCTGCTGTTTTTTTATATGGAGCTATAGTGATGCTAATATGCGATAGTATCGCACAAGTACCAACAACAGATTACACCTTACCTATTAACGCAATTACAGCTATTGTTGGTGCACCTGTAGTGATTTGGTTATTGGTGCGTCAACGAAAAATGGTGTTTTAATGTCTAATATTAAAGAGCATATCGTCCTTAAAGTTAAAGAGCTTTCTATTGGTTATAAAACCAAAAAGGTTGAAACCGTAGTCGCTTCAAATCTAAATTTCGACTTACAACAGGGACAACTCATAGGCTTGGTTGGTGCTAATGGTATTGGAAAGTCGACTTTATTAAGAACTTTAACCAAAGTACAAAACCCGTTAAATGGTAATATTACTATCAATGGAAAAGAAATACAAAAATTAAGTACTATTGATTTAGCTAAACAATTAAGTCTTGTTTTAACCGAACCATTGGTCGCTAAGAATTTATCGGTTTATGAACTTGTTGCATTAGGCAGACAACCATACACCAATTGGATTGGTAATTTAAGTCCAAAAGATCAATCAATTATTAATGTAGCATTAGAGCAAACTAATATCTTAGATTTAAAAGATAAAAAATGTTACGAACTCAGTGATGGACAATTACAAAAGGTAATGATAGCACGCGCCTTAGCACAAGATACAGATCTTATTATTTTAGATGAACCGACAACGCATCTAGATATGTATCATAAAGCTTATGTTCTAAAACTACTTAAACAATTAACTAAAACGACTAACAAAACTATTCTATTCTCTTCTCACGAAATTGATTTAGCCATTCAGTTATGTGATACAATGATTGTAATGTCTAAAGACAATGTTCAATGTAATACTCCGAAACAGCTTATCTCCAATGGTACTTTTGAAAAACTATTCCCTCAAGATTTAATAACTTTTAATGATAAAACAGGTAGTTTTAGAGTCTCTAAATAAGTTTTAATTTCTATTCTATTTTCAACATTAATTTAAACATTAAAAATTATATTTGATAAATTTCTATTTCTAATATGAACGATACGCTTATTCTTTTCATCGCTATTGTAATTTCTGCAGGGATTGGCGCCTTTATTGGTCTAAAATTTGCGCAACTTAAAAACAAAGGTGAACAAAGTACTTTAGAAGAACGTGAGCATCAGTTAACAACAACTATAAACGAATTAAAATCGAAAATAACAGAGGTTGAAACAGTGCGTGATCGTTTTAGAGATGAACGCGAAGGTTTAAATATTGAATTAGCTCAGAAAAATATTGAATTTGAAAATCTACATCAACAAAATTTAAAACGTGACGAAGATCTTGCTAAACAGCAAGAGCAACTGCGAAAAGATTTTGAATTGATGGCATCTAAGATTCTTGATGAAAAATCAGAGAAATTTACACTTCAAAATAAAGAAAACATAACACGTATTCTTAATCCATTAGAAGAAAAAATTAAAACGTTTGAAAAGAAAGTAGAAGACACACAAAAAGAGAGTATTAGCATGCATTCGGCTTTAAAAGAACAATTATTAGGTTTAAAAGATCTTAACCAACAAATGGCTAAAGAAGCCACCAACCTTACAAAAGCCTTAAAAGGAGATAGTAAAACTCAAGGTAATTGGGGCGAATTAGTTTTAGAACGCGTTTTAGAAAAATCGGGCCTAGAAAAAGACAGAGAATATTTTGTACAGCAAAATTTTCAACGTGAAGATGGTTCTCGTGTAATGCCAGATGTGGTTTTGCACTTACCAGATTCTAAAAAAATGATTATAGATTCTAAAGTGTCTTTAACCGATTACGAACGTTTAGTTAATGCGGATACCGATGAGCGTGACGCATACTTAAAAGCACATTTAAACTCTATAAAGAAACATGTCGATCAACTTTCTGCAAAGAATTATCAAGATTTGTACGATATAGAATCTCCAGATTTTGTGCTAATGTTTATTCCTATAGAACCTGCTTTTGCAGTTGCAATAAACGAAGACAACTCATTATACAACAAGGCTTTTGAGCAAAATATTGTTATTGTTACACCATCAACGCTTTTGGCAACATTGCGCACTATTGATACCATGTGGAATAACGAAAAGCAACAACAAAACGCCATTGAAATTGCACGACAAGCTGGTGCACTTTATGATAAATTTGAAGGTTTAGTTGCTGATTTAACTGGTGTTGGAAAAAAAATAGACGCTGCTAAAACTGATTATTCTGCTGCTATGAATAAACTTGTGGAAGGAAAAGGAAATTTAGTGTCTCGTGTTGAAAGTATCAAAAAAATGGGTGCAAAAGCAAAAAAAGCACTCCCAGAAAATATTATAAAACGAGCTTCTGAAGATTTAGAATAGCAGGTTCAATATTAGTTAAAAGTTATTCTAAAATTATTAGTCTAAGCTGATATTAAAGTAGAGTCTAAGCGACCAAGATTTAAAATCATTATTATGTTTAAAAAAGCTGAACATTCTCAAGTTACTATATCTGAACTCATGTTGCCTTCACATTCTAATTTTAGTGGTAAAATCCATGGCGGTTATATATTAAATTTAATGGATCAGATTGCTTTTGCCTGTGCTTCTAAACATTCTAGACACTATTGTGTTACAGCATCGGTAAATAAAGTCAATTTTTTAAATCCTATTGAAGTCGGCGAAATTGTAACATTAAAAGCTTCTGTAAACTATACAGGTAGATCCTCTATGGTGGTTGGAGTACGCGTAGAGTCTGAAAACATACAACGCGGAAGCGTAAAGCATTGTAATTCTTCATACTTTACAATGGTTGCTATTGGTGAAGATCGAAAACCTACAAAAGTGCCTGGCTTAATATTAGAAGACAAAGAAAGTATTAGACGCTTTGTTAGAAGTATTAAACGCCAAGAACAATCGCTAAAACGATCGGATCAGTTTAAAAAATCAGAATTTAAAATTGAAGAATATCTTCATCTTTTAGAAAATCATAATCTAAAAATAGAGCTAGATTAATTTATTTATAACTAAAAAAACCATTCTAAAAGAATGGTTTTTTTATATAATATATCGTTTATTTCTATTGCTTTATAAACCGTTTGGTTAGCGACGTTTTATCATTAGATAATCTTACCAAATACACACCGCTTTTCCAATTAGTAACATTTATTGTTGTTTTTAATTGATTTAAAACAGCTTTATGCACACGTTTTCCTAAAACATCATAGACTTCTAATCGTAAATCATTATCGATTTTCGAGAATTC
Organism: Winogradskyella immobilis; assembly: GCF_021887715.1. Lineage (GTDB taxonomy): Bacteria > Bacteroidota > Bacteroidia > Flavobacteriales > Flavobacteriaceae > Winogradskyella > Winogradskyella immobilis. The sequence continues at coordinate 56,026 of NZ_JAIQXX010000003.1, read as the reverse complement.
TATATTTAAAACTCTTTTTGATGGATTAGGTGATATGCTAAATTCATTCAACTTATCATTTTGGGAGTTGATAATATCAATATTATCTCTAGTTGTACTCTGAGCAAAACTAGAAAATCCTCCTATAAATAATAGTAAAACGAGTAATTTTGTTTTCATTGATTTGGGTTAATCTACATCTAAAGTATAAAAAAAAATGATATTAGGCATAATTTAGCTAGATTTTAACAAATCCGTTATATAAAACAACTTACTGATTAACAACTATTTTAGCCCTATAAACTAAATGCTCTTGAGAGATTAAATCCGAAGAAAATATCTCCATCTCCAAAATCTCCTCGTGCCTGACCAAGGAAACCATTTGCAAAAATCGCTTGAGAATTTGAAAAATGAAGTTGAAAAACATGACCACCTGTTTCAATTTCAACTCCTACAGCAAGTGGGTTATTAAACACTGAATTATCTACACGATTTAAATGCAAACCATAATCAGCTATAAGTGCAAAACGTTTAGATAGTTTAAATCGTCCTCCAAAACCTAAAGCAAATTGAGAATTGTCTTGCCCATCTTCAAAAACTGTATTGTCATGAAAATATGTTGGAATTAATTCTAGAGATAACCAATCATTAAATTTACGCGAAATTAGTAATTGACTCGCATATCCTAATCTATCATTAAATTCAAGGTTAGGTAATAAATCGCTATCTAACTCAGTATTAACATTAATAATATTAAATCCTGCTAATGTAAATGGAGATCCGCCTTCCGTTTGTTGAACAAAACGGTATTTTGCAGAAAGATCGTATGTTTTACCAAAACCAGACCTAGATGCGCTAATATTTAACCAATCTGTTGGCCCATAGATAAATTGTATTCTCGCAGAAGCTTGATCTAGTCCGAAGAAATTATCTACTCCATCTCTTAATGTACCAAATCTATGCGAAATGATAAAGTTTAATTGATTTTTACCTACAAGCTTTGTAGATTCAAAATTAACAATTTTCACTCCTTTAAAAACAGCTGTAGCAACTTGTTTTTCATCTTTTACTTCAGACTCTAATTCATCTAATAAATCATCTTGAGCTATTAATCCTAGTGGAATAAATAATAAGGCAATTAGTACTATTTTCTTCATTATATTTAGTTGTTTAATCTACTATTATAGCTTGATCTAATTTTACTTCCCCAAGTAAATTATCGTAACCTATACAGCGACCTTTTATAGTTATTTTAGTATTTAACTTCGTTTGATTAGGGGTTGTTTCGTTTTCACTTAGAACTAAAAAAACAACATTATCAAGGACTAGCGTTTTTTCATCAATACTTGTCAGTAATCCTGAAAGTTGAATTGTATTGTTTAAATAAAGTGTTGTAGCTTCGGCTTCATCAGCTTCAAATTGTTGTGTCAGTTCTTCAGCTGAAATTGTATATGCAGGTTTTTCTGATGCAATATCTCTATGATCTTGATAGATATAGTTATAACCTACAACAGCTATAATAACTAAGATAAAAACTACGACTAAACCTACTCGACTGTATTTTTTCATCACCTAGCGTTTAACCAATTCAAAACTTCCTGTAATATTAATCTTATCTGAAATCTTTTCTTTAACTACACCAGGAATATCTATATTAAAATCTCCAGGCGCAGTAGAAAACTGTGTTTCTAGAAGAAAATTATCTCCATCTTTTTTAAGCGTAATGACTGCTTCAATTTGCTTTGTTTTTCCATGAATTGTTAAATCTCCTGTTACTGAGAATTCTTTTTTATATGATAGATTATCTAAAGAGAAATGATTGATTTCTCCATTAAAAGTTGCTTTTGAATACGTATCACTTTCCATATAGTTTTCATTAAAATGCTCTTCCATTAAGGCATTTTTAAAACGAAACCCTTTAACAAGAGCTAATACTGCAATCTTACCCGTATTAGTATCTAGTATTGCTGTGGTACTTTTATTTTCTGCTTTAACTGGCTCAAAAGCTGGTACAGAAGCTTCAAAATTTAATGTTCCTGTTTTTGTAAAATACTTTTGCCCAAAACCTTGATAAAATATACTCAAGCATAGAAAAATAAATATTGTTTTTTTCATAATTATATTTTTATTAAAAGTTGATTTTTAATTTTCTAATAGACCATCATCAATCCAATCCATTATATCTTCAATAATAGAATTTGGCAAGTTTCCACTAGGTGGCATTGGATTGTTAGTGCTTGTCATACGAGCTATCATACGTCCACTCTCAGCTACAGCTCTAGCAGTCTCAAAAGAATCTAGTATAATGCCTGCTGTTGGAATAACTGTATTATGGCATTCTATACAAGCATTATCTAAAATTGCTTTTGCCGTATTATCATAAGTAACCAGCGCAATTGGATCTGGATCTGGCTCTTCTTCACTTTCTGCTAACTCAGATAATGTTGATGTTTCACAACCTACCAAAACCATTGTTGACATTAAAAGATATAATAGTCCTATATAAAATGACTTCTTCTTTATAGTAGCTTTATAATTCATCTTCGAGTGTTTTTGTTTTATATTATTAATGATTATGATTAGTATGTGTTATTCTATGACGCAAATAACAGAGATCGCTTACACTATCTGAAATAAAATAAGCTCAACAGGAAAAATTGAGCTTAAAACGGAAAAAAAATTGATTTTGAGCTTTTTTAAGACCTGCTTTTATTTAAAAATATCTTGTCCATATTATAAAAAAGCCCAACTATAATAAATAGTAGGGCTGAAAAATATATAAATACTATAATTAACTATTCTTTAATAAAACGTCTCGTTACTGAAGAATCGCCTGAAGTTATTCTAATTAAATATACTCCAGGTTGTAATGAAGATGTATCTAATCTAGTACTCTTATCTATTAAATTTACTTCATTAACTAATTGACCAACGGTAGAGTATATTGTAGCCTTGCTTGATTCTAAATTAAGATCTCCTAAATCTATAGTAATATCAGTTGCAGACGGGTTTGGATATAAACTTACTTTACGTGCAAGTTCTTGATCGAATGTGCTTAATGTAAAACCTACGTTAGTTGGTCCTCTATTAGCTCCACCATGATTACCAAAATTTAATGTACCATTACCACGTGCCCATACGAGTAATATACTTGTTGCGCTAGGAATGAATGTAAAATCATTGGAATCGTTACCTGTCAAACCTCTAGTAGCTACGATCGTTCTAACACTTCCATTTATTGTATTTGAAACTAAAGTCCAATCTTGGTTTGAGTCAATAATAGGCATCACTCCTATCCCTCGGAACTCTCGATCTTGTAACCCTGAACTATCAAAAGTTAAAACATCCTCACCAGAAGTCATTGATTGTACTCCGAAACCAATACCTAGCCATAGATTACTTGGTCCAGTTAATGTCACCGTAACTCCATTATTATCAACGTCAATTTGCCCTGTATAGTTACTAGCAAAATTAATAACCCCAGTTGACATTTGAGCATTTATAGAATATACTGTTAATACAGTAATAAGTAAAAAAGTAATTTTTTTCATAAGTATTGCTTTAAGATGTTAATAAGTGTTTCGTTTTTAGTTTGTTTAGCATAATCCATTGCAGAAAAGCCTCTACTATCTTTATGTACTATATCAGCATTAAATTTTAAGAGCAAAGTTGCTATATCATTTGCCTTAAATATAGTTGCATATAAAAGTGCTGTACTCCCATTACTATCTGCAATATTAGGATTTGCTTTATGCTTTAGTAATAACTCAACAATATCTTTATCTTGTTTTACTGTTGCAGCCATTAATGCTGTACCTGCACTACTTGTTTCATTTATATTAGAAACGCGGCTAACAAGCATTTTAACAACAGAAGTATTTCCGTGGTATGCAGCTAATATAAGTGGTGTAAAGCCAGCATCATTGATGGCGTTGATCTTATCAGGTGAAGTCTTATAAATTTGTTGTAACTCTTCAGCAGTTCCTTTTCGAGCGACATCAAAAACATCTTGTGCAAATAGCCTATTACTAAAAGGCATTACAACAAAAGTGATTATAATAAATTTAATCGTGTAATTTATTGTCATAGACGGCATTAGTAGTTGATTTTACTAGTGTCGCAATATTTTAAAAACCCTTACAAGATATGTCAAAATTTTATCAATAAACCGCCAAAAAAGTCTATTTTAGGTACGCTAAAAGCTCATAGAAATTTCAACTTTTATTTACTCAAATACATTTTACGCCTAGAGTATAAATCGTAAAACTCATCATCCTTAAGACTGTCAATAAACAAGATACTTTCTCCGGTACTTTTCATTTCTGGTCCTAATTGTTTATTTACATTAGGGAATTTGTTAAATGAAAATACAGGCTGTTTAATTGCATAACCATCTAATCTAGGTTTAAAATCGAAGTCTGTTACTTTTTTCTCACCTAACATTACTTTAGTTGCATAGTTAACATACGGTTCTTTATATGCTTTTGCTATAAATGGCACTGTACGAGATGCTCTAGGATTTGCTTCTATGATATATACAACATCATCTTTAATAGCAAACTGAATATTGATTAAACCAACAGTATTTAATGCTCTAGCAATTGTATGTGTATGGTCTATAATTTGCTGCATTACCAGATCTCCTAAATTAAAAGCAGGTAAAGTAGCATTACTGTCTCCAGAATGTATACCACAAGGTTCTATATGCTCCATTATACCAATGATATAGACGTTACCATCTGCATCACAAATAGCATCTGCTTCAGCTTCTATTGCTCCATCTAAATAATGATCTAAAAGCAATTTATTACCAGGAATTGATTTTAATAAGTCTATTACATGCTCCTCTAACTCTTTCTTGTTGATTACAATCTTCATGCCTTGACCACCTAATACATATGAAGGTCTTACTAATATTGGAAAATCTAACACATCTGCAATAGCAAGTGCTTCATCTGCAGTTTCAGCGACATCAAATTGTGGATATGGAATATTATTGTCTTTTAAAATGTTTGAAAAACTTCCTCTATCTTCAGCTAAATCTAAAGATTTAAAGCTAGTTCCCATAATCTTAACTCCCCATTTTTCTAATTTCTCTGCAAGTTTTAAAGCCGTTTGACCTCCAAGTTGCACAATAACACCTTCTGGTTTTTCATGCTGAATGATATCATATATATGCTCCCAAAATACAGGTTCAAAATAAAGTTTGTCTGCAATATCAAAATCTGTAGATACGGTTTCTGGATTACAGTTTATCATTATTGTCTCGTAACCACATTCGGCAGCCGCTAAAACACCATGAACACAACAGTAATCAAACTCTATACCTTGCCCAATACGGTTTGGGCCAGAACCTAATACAATAATCTTCTTTTTGTCTGTAACAACACTTTCATTATGAACAAATATACTTCCGTCTGCAGATTCTACTTCACTTTCAAATGTTGAATAATAGTATGGAGTCTGCGCTTTAAACTCAGCAGCACAAGTATCTACTAACTTGTATACTCGATTAATGCTTAATTCTCTTCTCTTATTATATACTTGACTTTCTAAACATTTAAGCATATGTGCAATTTGTCTATCTCCATATCCTTTTTGCTTTGCTTCAAGTAATAATTCTCTATCAATAGAATCTATTGTGTAAGTAGAGATTTCTTTATGTAATTGAAAAAGCTCTTCGTACTGCTTTAAGAACCACATGTCAATCTTAGTAATCTCAAATATTCTGCTTAAAGGAATACCTATCTCAATTGCATCATAGATCGCAAAAACACGATCCCAACTTGCATATTTTAGTTTGCTTATAATCTGATCATAATCTTTATATCCTTTTCCATCAGCTCCTAAACCATTTCGTTTAATCTCTAATGATTGTGTTGCTTTGTGTAAGGCTTCTTGAAAAGAACGGCCAATACCCATAACCTCACCAACAGCCTTCATTTGTAATCCTAATGTACGATCAGATCCTTCAAACTTATCAAAATTCCAACGCGGAATTTTCACAATCACATAATCTAATGTAGGTTCAAATAATGCTGATGTAGATTTTGTAATTTGATTACTTAATTCATCTAATGTATATCCTAATGCTAACTTAGCTGCAATTTTAGCAATTGGATAACCCGTTGCTTTACTCGCCAATGCCGATGAACGCGATACACGTGGATTAATTTCAATAGCTATAATTTCTTCTGCATCATCTGGGCTAACCGCAAACTGTACATTACAACCGCCAGCAAAATCACCAATACTTCGCATCATATGTATAGCCATATCACGCATTTTCTGAAAAGTCTTATCTGACAGAGTCATTGCAGGTGCAACCGTAATGGAATCTCCTGTATGGATACCCATTGGATCCATATTCTCTATCGTACAAATGATTACAACATTATCATTTCTATCCCTTAACAACTCTAATTCATATTCTTTCCAACCTAATAATGCCTTATCAATCATTACTTCGTGGATTGGAGAAATCTCTAATCCTCTAGTTAAAGATTCATCAAATTCTTTTTCATCGTACACTATAGATGCTCCTGCTCCACCCAAAGTAAAAGATGCTCTAATACACAGAGGAAACCCAAATTCTTGTGCTATTTCTTTTCCTTTTAAAAATGAGGTTGCTGTTTCTTGAGGTGCCATGCCAACACCAATCTTCGTCATTAAATCTCTAAACTTCTCTCTATCTTCTGTAATATTAATAGCATCAATATCAACACCAATAATTTCAACATTAAAATCTTCCCAGATGCCTTTTTCATCTGCTTCAATACATAAGTTTAAAGCCGTTTGTCCTCCCATTGTTGGTAAAACAGCATCAATATGTGGATGCTCTTTTAAGATCTTAACAATAGACTTTGTGGTTAATGGCAATAAATAAACATGATCCGCCATTGTTGGATCCGTCATTATTGTTGCAGGATTAGAATTAATTAAAATCGTTTCGATACCGTCTTCACGTAAAGAGCGTAAGGCTTGAGAACCTGAATAATCGAATTCACAGGCTTGTCCTATAACTATAGGTCCTGAACCGATAAGTAAAATAGATTTAATGTTTGTGTTTTTTGGCATTTGTATATATTATTAGAGTTGCAAAAATAAGTTTCGCTAGGATATAAAAAAAGGCGTTACACCTAAGTAACGCCTTTAAAATATTAACAATTGTTAATCATTATTTTTTATGTCTTAATTCTGAAGATACAGATAATTTCTTTCTCCCTTTAGCTCTTCTACGAGCTAAAACTTTTCTACCATTAGCAGAAGCCATTCTCTCTCTGAAACCATGTTTGTTTCTTCTCTTTCTTTTTGACGGTTGAAACGTTCTTTTTGGCATGTCTTATATCTTTAAAATCTTGTTTGTTAATTTAATGATTGGGAGCTATCCCAAAACTGCGTGCAAATATACAACAAGTTTTTACTTTAACAAGATACATTTTAAAATTATTTTTAATTGTTTTTACTACCTTTGCGCACTGCAAAAAACTACAACAATTATGTTTAATAAAAATATAAAACTCGTTATAACTGTTTTAATTCTAGCTTTTGCTGTATACCAATTTACAGAAGGAGAGATCGGTAATGGCATTATGTATATTTTACTATCGACAGTATTCATTTTTCTATATTTTAAAAATGAAATGATTCTCTTAGCCTTTTTAAGGTTAAGAAAACAAGATTTTGAAGGAGCAAAAAAATGGTTAGATAAAATTAAACATCCTGAAGGAGCATTGGTAAAAAAACAACAAGGCTACCTTAACTATCTTAACGGTGTTATGGTATCGCAAACCAATATGAATGATGCTGAGAAATACTTTAAAAAAGCACTAAGTTTAGGTTTGTCAATGGACCATGATATTGCTATGGCTAAATTAAATCTTGCTGGTATTGCTTTTAGTAAACGCCGTAAAATGGAAGCTCAAAAATTATTAACTGAAGCTCAGAAATTAGATAAACGTGGTATGTTGACTGATCAGATAAAAATGATGAAGCAACAAATGAAAAAAGCTGCTATACCTAATCAGCATTACGGACAACCAACTTCATCACGTCAAAACAAGAAAAGTAGACGTTAAACACTAAGACAAGATCTAGATGGAATGTTTAGGTGTTTCGGTTGATGAAAACTAAAAAGCAGTTATACTTTTAAACTTATCCATTTTATTTATAATAACCTTCTTCAGGAATAGCTATTTTATATAGTTTTCGTGATTTATTATTTAAATGTGCTTCACGCAACCACGGATTATGGATTTTTAAAATCTTATAATTAATTCCAAATTTTTCAGAAAAGTTTGCAAAATTAGTAACAGCTGTATCTACTTCTACTTTAAATGTTGGTATAGGTTTATATAAATCTTCAGACCTAAAATTAAAACCATATTTACTTGCGTTAGACAATATTTCTTTAAGTGCTACAATTCTAAATACATATCTACCTGTTTCTTCTCCCAGAAGTAAATCGTAATAATCGTTTACATTTTGTGCTTTTAGGCGTCTAGCTATACCTGCATTACCTCCGTTATAAGCTGCTGCTGCTAAAGTCCATGATCCTAATCGTTTTTTTGCCGCTATTAAATATTTACATGCAACTTCTGTAGCTAATTCTAAATTATAACGTTCGTCTACATTTTTATTGACCTCTAAACCATTTTCTCTACCAGTAGCTGGCATTATCTGCCAAACTCCTCTAGCTCCGGCTGGCGAAACCGCATTTGTTAATCCACTTTCTATAACTGCTAAATATTTAAAATCATCTGGAATACCATTTTTAGCTAAAATAGGTTCTATAATTGGAAAGTATTTCTGTGCCCGTTTAAACATCAATAACCCATTTGATTGCCAATAGGTATTAACGAGTAGCTCTCTATCCATACGCTCATAGATATCTGGGTTTTCTAATGGTAAGTCTTCACCTGCAAAATCTAATTCATCAGGTATTTCTAAAGCATAAACTTTATAATCATTAACTAAAGGTTTTTCTTTGTTTACCTCATCATCAGATGGTGCTTCTTGAACAGCAAAAATAAATAGCCCTGAAACGGATATTAATCCTATAATTGATAAAATATTTTTTATGATTTGCATAGCTTTCTTTTTTTTATAAAAGTATATAATAATCTTAAGTCTTTCAAGTTCAATTCAATATAAGTTTTGGTAAATTTTCGTTAAACCACTTATATTTATTAATAATCATAATATGTGTTCCGCCTTTAATAATAATGCAATCTCCTTCAGTAGAATGCGGAAATACCGCATCTTTATCTCCATGAATATATAGTGCATTTGCATTAGGCACTTCTTGATCCCAACAAACCATTTCTTTAATCGCCCAATCTAAGTAATGCTTGTCATTAACAGAAAGGTATTTTTTATATAAATCTATACGTTTTTTAATGGTTTCTCCAAACGCATATTTTGCTAAGAGATCTATATTACTTACCAATTGAGTCGGTAAAATCTTATAAGCCTTAGTATGTTTTAAAAGTTTTAATCGTTTTGGTAATTCGTGATACGATTTTACACTAGAGACAACAATAAGCTTTCTAACTTTTATTAGTTTACTCATTTCTTGTACTAAAACTCCACCAAAAGATACTCCTAATAATACAATATCATTATGCTTAATATCTTCTATCATACGTTTAGAATAACTTTTTAGTGTTTCATTCTTAGTTGGTATTTTCCACGACAACCAATGCATTTCAAAATTTTCTTCAGGCAATTTTATGTGTTCAAAAATAATAGGGTTAGCCGCCATACCAGGCATTAAATAAACATGTATGATTTGATTTTCCATTTTTTGATTCTGATGTAAATATTTTCGTACCGTTTAATCTAGAGATGATGCAAATTATCGATTTAAACAACTATTACAAAGGGTTTTGATACTATCTGCCTTTTATTTTGTTAGATTTTATGTATCTTTGCACAGCAAAACTATATAAAATATAGTATCCGCACTATCCAACCACTAAAATTTAATTAAATACTTGAAGTATGACTGAAGCTGCTGAATTGATTGATAATGATTTTTTACGTCAATTTGAATTAAAGGTTGATAACGAGATGGCCATCATTGAATATTCTTTACAAGAACGTAAAATATTCTTAACTAAAATGATTATCCCTGATACTATAAGAACTAGAGAATTTGAATTAGAATTCGTTGATTTAGTTTTTAGTAACATTAAAGAACGTAATATATGCGTTGTACCTACAAGCCCAGAAATTGCAAGGTTTGTAAGAAGCAATAGAAAATACAAGCGTATGTTACCTGTTGGTATTAGAATATAAAAAAACAACAATTAATAATAGAAAAGCCGAAACTAATATGTTTCGGCTTTTCTATGTTTGATATATTCTATTCTAATTAACGCTTCGTATACACTAAAATTAAATCTCTTGTTTCTATAACTTGTGATAAGTCTTCATTATAGATTTTAATTTCGTCTTGAAACGTTCTTATAATTTGGTTTCCTATCAACTCTGAAACACTTCCATTAAATTCAATAGTATTACCAGCTTCTATATAACTACTTGCAAATCCTATAGAACCTTCTGTACTACAGTCTATACTTCCACTATGCTGTTGGTCTGCTTGCAAAAAGAATTGCGCTTTTGGATTAAACGTATTATTAGATGTTACAACTCCGTTAGCTTCAAAAGTTAAGATTTCATTGTTGATACAAGCTACTTCCTCTAAAAGATTGAAACTAGCTATAGCATCATTATTTAAGTCTAACATTATATTAGCATTCCACTCGGTAAGTTCCCATTCTCCAACAACAGAAAATAAAGTATCATCGTTATCATTAGAACACGAGGTTACGAAAAAGGATAGGAATACAATTAAAAGAAATGAATGTAGGTTTTTCATAAGATTTTCATTGGGATGGTAAATGTATACTGGATTCTTGCTAAACAGCTAAAAACTAGACAAAAGGACATTTTGCTGGTTGAACGACCTAAATACACTAAGAAATTGATGGTTTTAAACGCTAAATGATTCTACAAAATCAAATCTAACCAAGCCATCATCATCAATTTTATTGAGGTTTACCTGATGTAAGGTGTTCACCAATTCTGGATTCCACGGGGTTTTTACTTTAATATAATTTTCAGTAAATCCATGAATATAACCTTCTTTGTTTTCGCTCTCAAACAAAACTGTTCTATCACTTCCTATCTGTGATTCGTAATAAGCACGTCTCTTTTTAGCAGATAATCCACGAAGCATTTTACTACGCTTAGCTCTAATATTTTTAGGTACAACACCATCAAAATCTGCTGCTTCAGTATTATCACGCTCAGAATAGGTAAATACATGTAAGTATGAAATATCTAATTCATTTAAGAAATTATAGGTTTCTAAAAACAATTCATCTGTCTCCCCAGGAAAACCAACAATAACATCCACTCCAATACAAGCATGTGGCATTGTTGCTTTAATTTTTGTTACTCTATCTACGTACAATTCACGCATATAGCGGCGTTTCATTTTCTTTAACAACGTATTACTTCCACTTTGTAATGGTATATGAAAATGTGGTACAAATGCTCTAGATTTTGCGACTAAATCTATGGTTTCGTTCTTTAAAAGATTTGGCTCTATTGAAGATATTCTTAAACGTTCAATACCATTTACTTTATCTAATTCTGAAACTAAATCTAAAAACGTATGCTCATGCTTTTTGTTTCCAAACTCTCCTTTACCGTAATCACCAATATTAACACCAGTAAGAACAATTTCTTTAATGCCTTTTTCTGAAATCTCTTTAGCATTTTTTAGCACATTTTTCATAGTATCACTACGTGAAATACCACGAGCTAAAGGAATTGTACAATAAGTGCATTTATAATCACAACCATCTTGTACTTTTAAAAATGCTCGTGTTCGGTCTCCTATAGAATAACTACCAACATAGAAATCTGCATCTTCAATCTCACAAGAATGTACTTCGCCATAGTCGTTCTTTGACAAATCATTTAGGTAATCTGTAATCTTAAACTTTTCGGTAGCACCTAATACTAAATCTACACCATCTACAGCAGCTAACTCTTCTGGTTTTAACTGTGCATAACAGCCTACTGCAGCTACAAAAGCGTCAGGGTTTACCTTCTGTGCTTGTTTTACAATAGTTTTAAAACGTTTATCTGCATTTTCAGTCACTGAGCATGTATTTATAACATAAATATCTGCTGAGTCTTTAAAGTCTACACGATCAAAACCTTCATCTGTAAAACTCCGAGCTATTGTAGAAGTTTCAGAAAAATTAAGTTTACAACCTAAAGTGTAAAATGCAACTTTTTTACGTTCCATATTTTGTCATTCTGTCCCGATAGCTATCGGGATTGTTTTTGAACCTATAAAAATTTACCTTTATCCAAGAATTTGCAAATTTACAACTAATAACTAAAATGCTAAAAGAAATACAAGGCTTTACAACTTCATTAAAACGCATTGTCATTTATAGTTTTGTTATCTTTCTATTTACAAATTGTACTGGTACAACTAAAACAAATAGAGATCATCTCGTTTTTAGATATAATGAACATAAAAACATTAGCTCTTTAGATCCTGCTTTTTCTAAAGATTTAGCAGATATATGGGCTACTAATCAACTATTTAATGGTTTAGTACAAATGGACAATCAATTGGTTGTTAAACCCAGTATTGCAGAATCTTGGACAATTACCGATAGTGCTAAAACTTATACCTTTTCATTAAAAAATAACATCTATTTTCATAAACATCAATTATTTACCACTTCGACTTCGCATAGTTACCAAGATTCTACAAGAACAGTGACTGCTAAAGATTTTGAATACAGTTTTAATCGGTTATTAGATAAATCATTGGCATCACCAGGAAGTTGGGTACTCAATAAAGTTGAACGATTCTATGCCGAGAATGATTCTACATTTGTGATACAATTAAAGCAACCATTCCCTGCGTTTATGGGATTATTAACCATGAAATATTGTTCTGTTGTTCCCAAGGAAATTGTAGAACATTATGGTAGTGATTTTAGATCAAACCCAATAGGAACTGGTCCTTTTAAATTTAAACGTTGGGAAGAAAATATTAAATTGGTTTTAAGGCGAAATAACAATTATTTTGAAACCAATACATCTGGTGAGAAGTTACCATATCTCGAAGCTATAGCTGTAACATTTTTACCAGATAAGCAGAGTGAATTTCTTCAGTTTGCACAAGGCAATATAGATTTTGTATCGGGTTTAGATGCTTCTTACAAAGATGAAATTTTATCTTCTGAAGGAAAACTAAAAGCATTATATGTACCAGACGTTAATATGATTAGAGGTCCTTATTTAAACACAGAATACTTAGGCTTTTATATGGATTCTGAAATCACTGAATTGCAATCTAGTCTTATAAGAAAAGCTATTAATATTGGTTTTGATCGTCAAAAAATGATTACCTATTTACGCAATGGTATTGGCATCCCTGCTAATGGCGGATTTATCCCTAAAGGATTACCTGGTTATGATGATGTTATTGGGTTTACTTATCAACCTGAAGAAGCTAAAAATTTAGTTGCTCAGTTTAAATCTGAAACAGGAATTAATAACCCAAAAATCACATTAACAACAACAAGTAATTATTTGAGTTTTTGCGAATATATTCAACGTGAAATACAAAAAACAGGATTAGAAGTTGTTGTAGATGTGATACCAGCTTCTAGTTTACGTGATTTAAAAGCAAATGGGCAGCTCGATTTTTTTAGAGCAAGCTGGGTTGCCGATTATCCTGATGCCGAAAATTACCTATCGCTCTATTACAGTGAAAATTTTGTGCCAAATGGCCCAAATTATACACATTTTAAAAATGATACTTTTGATGCTTTATACGAACAAGCGTATTTAGAAACCGATTCTAATTTAAGAGCTAAACTCTATACGCAAATGGATAGTTTAGTGATGCAATCTGCACCTATTGTGCCTTTATTTTATGATGAAGTTGTAAGGTTTACAAGAAAAAACGTATCGGGATTAGGCATTAATGCCACAAATTTATTAGATGTAAAACGCGTTAAGAAGATAAAATAAATTATTCTTTTACAAAGTAATAAATATCATCATCACCTTTTCCTTTTTTTCGTTTTGAAGTTACATAACCTGTATTAGAGCTTGTTAACACAAAACATATATCACTAGCAATACTATTTATAGGTTTGGGGAGTACTTCTGCTTTTTTAAATTTCCCATTGGCATCCATTTCAGATTTATAAATATCATAATTCCCAATTCCATTTGGTCTATTAGATGCAAAATAAAGTACATTATCTTTACTTATATATGGAAACATTTCTTTAGCATAGGTATTGACATTAGTGCCTACATTTTCAGGTTCTCCATAATTACCAGAAGCATCAATCTCTACTTTATAAATATCAGATTGTCCTCTAGTAAATTGTTTGCCTTGTCCTTTTATACTGGCTATAAAATACAATTGTTTACCATCGGCACTAATTGTAGGATGTGCATAAGAGTATTTAGGCAGACAGAAATCTAATACTTTAAAATTAGACCAACCTTTTCCATCAATATATTCTGCAACTTCGAGATGGAGATTGGTTTCTTTAAATTTTCCTTTAGGTTTATTTTTTCGTTTTTCGTAACGTGTAGATACATATAACTTTTTACCATCTGGCGAATATGTAGCACTAACAATTTGGTTGATATCTTCGGTATTTGCTATTTGCAATGGTTTTACATTTGTAATTTCTCCAGAACCTGAAATGTCTCCTTCATACAAACTTAATATTGGTTCTCCTTTATCTATAATTACACGTCCACTTTTATTCGTCTTGTAAGATGTGATTAAAACTTTTCCATTAGGACTAATAGCCAAGCCAAAATGTGGTCTTTTATCATTAACCTCAAGATTAGTTATTGTATAATCTGTTTGAGAAGACAACACAAAACTGACCAATAAAAATAGTGCAAAAATAAACTTGTTGGTTTTCATATTATTCGCGTCTGTATTTTTTTGTCTCTTCAAATATATAATCTAAAATAGCTTTATCAGTTTCCGTAAAAGGAACTTTACGTCTTGCCATTACAACCTCAGCGACCTCGAACACTTTATTTGTTTTATACGTTACAAAACCCTTACTTCCGCCCCAAGAAAAACTCGGCACGAAGTTACGCGGAAAACCACTTCCAAATATATTTGAACTCACTCCGACAACTGTTCCTGTATTAAACATAGTATTGATTCCACATTTACTATGATCACCCATCATTAAGCCACAAAATTGTAATCCTGTTTTAGCAAAACTTTCCGTATTATAATCCCATAAACGTACTTCTGCATAATTGTTTTTTAAATTAGAGTTATTAGTATCTGCACCAAGATTACACCATTCACCCAAAACTGAATTTCCTAAAAACCCATCATGCCCTTTATTAGAATAACCAAATAATACCGAGTTATTTACTTCTCCTCCAACTTTACTAAATGGCCCAATGGTTGTAGGTCCATATATTTTAGCGCCTAATTTAACACCTGCATTATGACATAAAGCAAAAGGACCTCTAATTAAAGATCCTTCCATAATCTCTGTATCTTTGCCTATATATATAGGACCTGAACTTGCATTAAGGGTTACAAAATTTAATGTTGCTCCTTCTTCAATAAAAATGCGTTCTGGGTTTATGGTATTTACGGTTTCGGGGATAGGTTCTGAAGCTCTGCCCTTTGTCATTAAAGTATAATCTGCTTCAATAGCTTCTCCATTTTTAGAGAAAATATCCCAAGTGTTTTCAATTTTTAAAATGTCATTTTCAAATTCAATAGCTTCAAATTTCGAAAAATCTTCATGCTCCTCACCTTCCTTAATTCTAAATGCAATAATATCTTCTCCTTTAAATATTGCCTGGTTATCTTCTAATGTTTTTATTATTGATATAATATCTTTATTAGGCAAAAAAGAAGCATTGATCATAACGTTATGCTCCATTTCTACCATAGGAAACTTTTCTGAAAGATAATCTTCAGTTACTGTTGTCGTTGTATAATCTAGGTAAGATTCCCATTTTTCTCTAATGGTTAATATGCCAACTCTAATATCAGCAACAGGACGTGTGTATGTAAAAGGTAAAAGATTGTTCCGATGAGGTCCGTCAAATAATATATAATTCATATAGGTATTTAGAATTTAATAATTAGAAGTCATAATGCTTCAAACTATTCTATAAATCCAAAAGTAATTGAATTACATATAATAAAAAAGCCTTTCTAAATTTAGAAAGGCTTTGAAAATTATCTTTTTACTATGTTTATTTCTTAAACTTAGCGTATTTGTTTTTAAATTTATCGATACGACCAGCAGTATCTACTAACTTAGATTTACCGGTATAGAAAGGATGTGATGTTCTAGAAATTTCCAGTTTAATTAATGGATACTCAACACCATCAACATCAATCGTTTCTTTTGTATCTGCAGTAGATTTAGTTAAAAACACATCATCATTAGACATGTCTTTAAAAGCTACTATTCTATAATTTTCTGGATGTATACCTTTTTTCATCACTAAATGCTTTAATATTCTTTCGATTTTTCGAGCTGCAAATTTAGGTAATTTTTATAAATCTACAATATTTTTATAATTTTTTATTTTTAATGATTTTGTAACGTTTTGTTATCTTTGGATACTAACTAGTCAATTAACTCATAAATCAACTAAATTATGGAAAAAACATTAAAATCTCCGGCTATAAACTATGGCTTATACTTAGGCTTAATACTTATTGCTTTTACTGTTATAGGCTATTCTATGTCATTAAATATGTTTGTAACTGTTTGGTTTCCTTTTTTACTACTTATAATTATAGCTACACTAGGAATACTTTCTTCTATAAAAACAAAAAAAGCTTTAGGAGGTTTCATCTCATTTAAAGAAACTTTTAAAGCATATTTTATAGTCATAGTAATAGGTTTACTTATGGCAAATCTATTTAACTATATTTTATTCAACTTTATTGATACTGAGTCAAATTCAATTTTAAGAGAGCTTATTATTGAAGCTCAATTAGAAGGTATGGAAAAATGGGGAACTCCACAAGAAACTATAGATACTCAACGTGTAAATTTAGAAAAAGAAGGCAATTTTTATGCGATCAAAAATGTTGGATTGAATATAGGTTTTAAAATAATAGGTTATTCAATCCTTGGTCTAATATCTTCTTTAATCATAAGAAGAAAAGATCCTAACGCTGCTTAATTATTTTCTTTATTTTTGAAGTCTAGATCATAGACCATAAATTATGAATATATCAGTAGTTATTCCACTACTTAATGAAGCAGAGTCTTTAAACGAATTATACGATTGGATTGTATCAGTGATGCAGTCCAATCGTTTTTCTTACGAAATTCTGTTTATTGATGATGGATCTACCGATAATTCTTGGAACGTTATCACTACACTTTCTAAAAAAGATGAACATGTAAAAGGGATTCAATTTCTAAAAAACTTTGGGAAATCGCAAGCACTCCATGCAGGTTTTAAACAAGTGACAGGTGATGTCATTATTACTATGGATGCCGATTTACAAGATAATCCGGAAGAAATTCCTGAACTTTATAAAATGATTACTGAATCTCATTTTGATTTAGTGTCTGGCTGGAAAAAGAAACGTTACGATTCCGTTATTGCTAAAAATTTGCCTTCAAAATTATTTAATTGGGCTGCAAGACGCACTTCTGGCGTTAAACTTCACGATTTTAATTGCGGACTAAAAGCCTATAAAAATGATGTGGTGAAACATATCGATGTTAATGGTGAGATGCATCGTTATATTCCTGTTTTGGCAAAAAATGCCGGATTTACCAATATTGGCGAAAAAGTGGTACAACACCAAGCTCGTAAATACGGTACTACCAAATTTGGAATGAATCGTTTTATTAATGGTTTTTTAGACCTTATTACCATTTGGTTTCTTTCACGTTTTGGCAAACGACCTATGCACTTATTTGGTGCTTTAGGTGTTATTATGTTTAGTATTGGCTTTGCATTTGCTTTTTATTTGGGTTTAGATAAATTGTTTTTTAATCCAGCAGGAAGATTAATTACACAACGACCACAATTTTATATTTCGCTTGTTACCATGATAATTGGCACTCAATTTTTTGTGGCTGGTTTTTTAGGAGAGCTGGTTTTACGCTCTAAACGCGACCAACAACGTTACTTGATAAAAGAAAATCTCAATTTATCATAACTCATATTAAAATTCGTCAATTAATATTAAAGTGCAAATTACGAATTACGTAATTTTGTTAAATAGATAAGCTTATAAATGATATACATAGAACCCGAGCTATTAAAGAAAATAAATGTATGGCTAACACCTACATTTGATGAGGATACGCAAGATGTAGTAAGAGAAAAAATATCTGGATCGCCAGATGAGCTTAAAGAAAGTTTTTATAAAAACTTAGAGTTTGGCACTGGAGGTATGCGTGGTATTATGGGAGTCGGTAACAATCGTATTAATAAATATACGCTAGGTAAAAACACACAAGGTTTAAGTAACTATTTAAAATCTGTATTTCCTGGAGAACAAATAAAAACAGCTATTGCTTTTGATTGTAGACACAATAGTAAATCTTTAGCTAAAGTTGTTGCTGATGTATTTTCTGCCAATGGTATTGAAGTCTTTTTGTTTGAAGATTTAAGAGCAACGCCAGAATTATCTTTTGCGCTAAAACATTTAAATTGTCATTGCGGTATTGTATTAACGGCATCTCATAATCCACCTGAATATAATGGTTACAAAGTGTATTGGCAAGATGGTGGTCAACTAGTTCCGCCACAAGATGCTGAAATTATTTCGGAGATAAATAACCTAGATTATGCATCTATTAACTTTAAAAGCAACACTAGTTTAATTACATATATAGGAAAGGACGTTGACGATGTTTTTATAAATGCTTCTGTAAAAAATGGAAGCTTTAATACTCCGCAACATGCAAAAGATGATTTAAAAATTGTATTTACAGCATTACATGGCACGTCCATTACTGCTGTACCAGAAACTTTAAAACGCGCAGGATATAATAATGTGCATCTTGTTGAAGCACAATCAGAACCCAATGGAGATTTCCCTACGGTAAAATCGCCAAACCCTGAAGAACCTGATGCTCTTAAAATGGCAATTGAATTGGCTGAATCCATTAATGGAGATATTGTAATAGGCACAGATCCAGATTGTGATCGTTTAGGTATAGCTGTCAGAGATTTAAATGGTAATCTAAAACTTTTAAATGGCAATCAAACGATGATTGTTATGACTCAGTTTTTATTAAACCAATGGAAAGACCAAGGCAAACTAAATGGCAAAGCATTTATTGGATCTACCATTGTTTCTACACCTATGATGCAAGCTTTAGCAGATGGTTATAATACTGAACTCAAAATTGGTTTAACTGGTTTTAAATGGATTGCTAAAATGATTAAAGACTTTCCTGAGCTCGATTTTATTGGAGGTGGCGAAGAAAGTTTTGGCTTTATGGTTGGTGAATTTGTTAGAGATAAAGATGCGGTAACCTCTACATTACTCGCTTGCGAAATTGCAGCACAAGCAAAAGCTAATGGCAAATCTTTATATAAAAGTCTTATTGAACTTTACATAAAATATGGTTTCTATAAAGAACGTTTAGTGTCTATAACTAAAAAAGGCATTGAAGGTGCTCAAGCGATTAAACAAATTATGATTGACGCTAGAAATCAACCACTAAAAGAAATTAACGGTTCTAAAGTCATCCGTATTGAAGATTACCAAGAGTCTATAATTAAAGATGTAGTTAATACTACTGAAACTGTTATAAACATTCCTAAATCTAACGTTTTAATATATTTTACAGAAGATGGAAGCAAAATAGCATTACGACCAAGTGGCACAGAACCAAAAATTAAATTCTATATTAGTATCAACACTAATTTAGACAATATGTCTGATTTTGATAAAACGGAGCAATTGTTGGAGAACAGAATTGATGCTATCCTTAAGGATATGGATTTATAATAACTATTTTGTATTAAAACGCACGAGGTAATTAATCAAATAACTTAGAGTTTAGACATTACTTTTAAGACATTTAAATCTCAATAATTGAGTATATGAACTATTTTAAACAAATACTTCGCTTTGCAAAACCCTATAAAAGCTATGCTATATTAAATATTATTTCTAATATTTTTTATGCGTTGTTTTCTGGTTTATCGTTCATGGTATTAATGCCTCTATTAAAAGTTTTATTTGATAAAGACACTGAAAAAGTATTAATAGAACCAACTTTTAAAAGCTTTACTAAAGCTGCCACTTATTTTAATGACTATTTAAATTATCATATAAGTCTGTTAGCAGATAACGACGCTGCAAAGGCTCTAACTTTTGTTATTATTTTAATTCTTACCGTTTTTTTTCTTAAAAATATATTCAATTACCTAGCAATGTATTTTATTACTTTCTTAAGAAACGGGACATTAAAAGATATTAGGAATGAACTTTATGACAAAACAATAGAGTTACCTCTTTCTTATTTTTCTGAAAAGAGAAAAGGAGATATCATGGCCAGATTAGGAACAGATGTACTAGAAATTCAGCATTCATTTTTATCAATTTTAGAATTACTTTTTAGAGAACCTCTAACGATCATTTTTACAATATTATTTATGCTCACTATTAGCGTAAAACTCACGATCTTTGTTTTTATATTTATTCCAATTTCTGGAATCATTATTTCTTTAATAGGTAAAAGTTTAAAGAGAAAATCAGATAAAGTACAAAAAGAGCAAGGTTATTTTTTATCCTTATTAGAAGAATCTTTAGGCGGATTGAAAGTGATTAAAGGGTTTAATATGGAAGGTATTTTTAATAAGAAATTCCAAGATTCAACAAAACGATTTTTTCATTATTCTAACTCACTTCTTAATAGAACCAATCTCGCAAAGCCAACAAGTGAGTTTTTAGGCATTGGAGTGATTGGTGTTTTATTGTGGTTTGGTGGACGCATGGTGTTGGTTGTAGGCAGCCTTGAAAGTGAACAATTCCTAACATTCATGGGTCTTGCCTATAATATTTTAACACCAGCAAAAGCGATTAGTAAAGCCAGTTATAGTGTAAAAAAAGGAAATGCAGCAGCTGAACGTGTTTTAGAAATACTAAATATCGAATCCCCATTAAAAGACAAACCTGATGCTAAAGATAAAAGTGATTTTACTTCAGAAATAGCAATAGATAATATTTCTTTTAAATATGAAGATGATTTAGTTCTTAAAAACTTTTCTGTAAAAGTCTCTAAAGGAAAGAGTGTTGCCTTAGTAGGACAATCTGGTAGTGGTAAAAGTACCATTGCAAATTTAGTAACACGCTTTTACGATGTCAATGAAGGTAACATAACCATAGATGGAGATAATATAAAAGAACTTACCAAAAGTTCACTACGTAACTTAATGGGATTAGTAACTCAAGATTCTATATTATTTAATGATACTGTAAAAAATAATATTCTTTTAGGCAAAGAAAGCGCTACTGAAGAAGATGTTATTAAAGCACTAAAAATTGCAAATGCGTGGGAATTTGTAAAAGATTTACCCGAAGGCATTAATACAAATGTTGGTGACTCTGGAGGGAAACTTTCTGGTGGACAAAAACAACGTCTCAGTATTGCGAGAGCTGTTTTAAAGAATCCACCTATAATGATTTTAGATGAAGCAACTTCTGCATTAGATACGGAAAGTGAACGTTTGGTTCAAGTTGCTTTAGAAAATATGATGAAAAACAGAACATCTATTGTTATTGCACACCGACTTTCAACAATTCAAAATGTAGATGAAATTATTGTAATGCAAAAAGGTGAAATTGCAGAACAAGGCACACATATAGAATTAATTAATAAAAATGGTGTATATAAAAAGCTTGTAGATATGCAGAGTTTTGAGTGAATTTATGCAATATAGTATTAAAACAAAACGGAAGCATCATAAAGATGCTTCCGTTTTTTGTTATTACCAGCTTTGGGGAAACTGATAATAATTTAATAGGTTAAGCTGATGTAAACTTATGTATAAATACTTACATAAACAAATAAAAAATGTATTTTATCGATAAAAATTAACATTTAAACGATATTTATTAATTTATATTACTGATTTTCAACACTTTAAATTAAATTCATTTTTAAATACATTTATTAAACTATTAGTCTTTATCTTAGTCTAAAAAGCAAACACAGTTTTTGTGACAAACGAAACAGAACTTATAACACGCTTACAAGAAAAGCCTACAAAAGAAAGTGCCTTTAGAGATCTCTTAAAACTCTATAAAGAGCGTCTGTATTGGCATATCAGAAAAATGGTTATAAGTCATGATGATGCAGATGATGTACTTCAAAATACATTTATTAAAGTTTACAAAAACATCGATAATTTTAAAGGAGATAGTCAATTGTACTCTTGGTTATACCGTATAGCAACAAATGAAGCTATAACGTTTATAAATAAAAATGCCAAGCGGAAACAGGTATCATCTGAAGAGTATCAAAACACTATAATTAATCAGTTAGAAGCTGATGTTTATTTTGAAGGAGATGCTATTCAGCTTAAGCTTCAAAAAGCCATAGCTACATTGCCTCAAAAACAACAGCTTGTTTTTAATATGAAATATTTTGACGATCTAAAATATAAAGATATGGCTGATATTTTAGAGACTAGCGAAGGAGCACTTAAGGCTTCATATCATATTGCTGTTAAGAAAATTGAACACTTTTTAACTTCAAATTAAACCATTTAATAAATTTGAAGTCAAAGAAATAGATCTAATTAAATAGATTTTAGATAATTTGGAAACTAAAGAATGAAAAAAGAAGATTTAAATAACATAAAAAAACCAGGATTTAAAATTCCTGAAGGTTATTTTAGAACTTTTGAAGAGCAACTCAATGAACGTATAAAGCTCGAAGATGCTGTATTTAATACTAAGCAAACAGGGTTTTCTGTTCCAGAAAATTATTTTAATTCGGTTGAAGACAACATTATAAGTCATCTTCCTAAAACAAAAAATAATGTTTCTGTTATCTCTATTAATTCTAGACGTTCTTTGTATTACATTTCTGGTATTGCTGCTTCATTACTCTTATTATTTGCCATTTTTACAAATAAAGAGGAGCCTTTAGAACTATCTGTCGATATGGTAGAAAGTTATTTTGAATCTCAAGATATTAATAGTTATGAACTTGCTGAGTTATTAGTTGATATAGAATTAATAGATGACGATTTTACAATTACAAAGAATACTTACGACGAAGTAAATTTAGAAACCTACTTATTAGACAATGCGGATTTAGATGCTTTTTTAGAATAAATATATTATGAAAAATTTATTATTAACACTACTACTTTTTACTAGCTTTTTAGCATCTTCTCAAGGAGGAAGTAGACAAGATCTGCGAGAACGAATTAAAGCAGAGAAAATAGCTTTTATTACTGATAAGTTAGAACTTACAGAGAATGAAGCGAAAGGGTTTTGGCCTATCTACAATAAATTTGAGACTACTAATAATAATTATAGAAGTAATGAATTAAGATCTATTAAACGTAAAATGCGTGATAACCCAAACATGCCTGATGACGAAGCCAATAATTTATTAAGTCAGTTAGTAGTTATTGAAAATAAAATACATGAAGCAAGAGTGACTTTGGTCAACGATTTAAAGAGAGTTATCCCGTCCAAAAAAATAATTCGTCTAAAATATGTTGAAGATGATTTTAACAGAAACATTCTTCAGCGCCTTAGAGATTTTAGAGAAAAAAGAAATAAAAAATAAAGATTGATAAAAAAGAAGCCTTAAAGCTTCTTTTTTTATTGAAACATTAATTTAGATATTCTACCTCTACCAGCCGCATAAGCTTCTGTATCATTAATAAAACGGATGGTGTAAAAGCCTTCATCACTTAAATGTGTCCATGTTTCACCATAATCGTTACTATAATCAATACCTTTAAAACCAACTGCTACTAATTCTTTACCATTTCTATTTGGTATGTATTGTACACAACTTCTATAGCCAGGATTTTGTCCATCTGCGACAACTGTCCATGTTTTACCTCCATCAGTAGTTTTAATTTTATTAGCTGTATTTGCCTCAGGATTGGTGTAATCACCTCCTATAGCATAACCATTAAGTTCATCATAAAAATCTATAGAGTAAATGCCTGTCGTTTCTAATCCTTGTACAATAGGGACTTCAAAAGCTTCCCATCTTTTTCCTTTATCTGGTGAATATAAAACTCTACTGTTTTTTCCGCCTGTAGCAACCCAAGTCTTATCACCTACAATCGCAATATTACTATCACTTGCAGCAAATGCAGCTTCTCCATCTTTTATTTTAGGTAAATTATCACACGGTATTTTTGTCCATGTATTACCACCATCTCTAGTAATTATAATGCTTAAGCAATCATCCGTTGGGTCACCAATAACAATACCTTCTTTATCATTCCAAAACTCCATGGCATCATAAAACACATTATCATTAATTTCTTCATAAACAAGTTTAGCACCTTCAGCCTTTCGTGTTAATTTAAACAATCGTGCTGGGTTAGCTATGGATATTGCAAACATTGTTTCGTTAATTTCCTTTACCGCTCTAAAATGTAGAGGTTCATTATTATATGTATGGACGTATCTAAAATGGTTTTTACCATTATTTATTTCAAGATCTGTAAGATTTATTTTTAATTCTTTATTTAAGGCTAGTTTTCCAAAATGATCAGCAGAACCATAGTAAATATAATCTTCATTAAAATCTATGGCACGTACACTGTATGTAGAGTCTTCTTCTATATTTTCAATTTCAACCTTAGAAATCGTTCTCGGCTCTAATGTTTTTTCATTTTTACAATTTAAAAAAACAAAACATAAACAAATAAGTAATATATATCTCATAACTCTACTTTAAAATTATTTAATCACCCAAGAAAAAGACAGACTAACGCCATTAGCATCAAACCCTGGATTACTCCTTCCTATATTAGCATTAGAGTGGTGTATAAAATTATAATCAGCTCTAATTTTATTTTGGTTTGCTAAGGTAAACTCTAATCCAACAGCATAAGTTAAATTGAATGTAAAGCGACTCCCATCAAATGGAAATTGTTTTAATGCCGTAAAAAGCCCTGCGCCGTATTCAAAGAATGGACTTATATTTTTATTACCAAATAAAGTATAACGCGAGTATAATTTAAAACCTACTCCAAAAGTATCATCACTACTATTAGCCTCTCTTATAAACTCTTGTATATTACCTTCGGCACGCAAAGAAAACCAATGAGAGTATTCGCGTTCTATTCCAAAATTCTGCATATATACATTATAACCATCACCTTCAAAAAAGGCAAAATGCAACTGATAAAATTTCGCTTTATTTTCTTCAGGTACATTTTTCGTTAAAAAATAAGCTCCAACCCCTAAAGCTGTCATTATTATAGCACCATTCTGTCGATCTAAGCCAATTACTGTATTATCACGTCCTAATGGGTTAAATTGTGCATTCGCCTTAGTACTTGGCAATAATAGCGCACATAAAATTAGAGATAAAAAAAAGAGGTTTCTTTGCATAAATTTTTATAAAAATAGAAAACTTCACAAATAAGTTGCCAAACTTATTAACAAATAAACAGTTTGTGTAACTTTGCACGTTAATTATTTTCTAAAATGCGATTACACAGAAATTTATGCTTTGCAGTTATTGATGGATTACACAAAATCTTCAATGAAGGTGAATATGCCGATAAGGTTATACAACAATTACTTAAAAGAGATAAACGCTGGGGAAGTCGAGATCGCGGTTTTGTTGCAGAAACAGTATACAGTATTGTACGTTACCAAAGACTTTATGCTGAAATAGCAGATGTAAAAGCCCCTTATCACAGAGACAATCTTTGGAGGCTATTTGCGGTATGGGCGACTTTAAAAGGAATAAAACTTCCAGACTGGAAATACTTTACAGACACTCCTACTCGGAAAATTAAAGGCCGATTTGATGAATTGTCTAAAACCAGAAAAATAAGAGAATCTATTCCAGATTGGATGGATCAACTTGGAGTTAGTGAATTAGGTGAAGTTGAATGGTCTAAAGAATTAGAAAAACAAAATGAACAAGCTGATGTTGTTCTAAGAGTCAACACACTAAAAACAAACAAGAAAGATCTTCAACTCAAGCTACAATCCGAAGGCATTGAAACTGAGTTTCTTCCAGATCATCCTTCTGCTTTAAAACTAAAAGAACGTGCTAACGTCTTTAAGACAGAAGCATTCAAAAATGGCTGGTTCGAAGTACAAGATGCTTCATCTCAACTTGTTGCAGATTATTTAGAGGTAAAACCAGGCATGAAAGTTGTAGATGTCTGTGCAGGTGCTGGTGGTAAAACATTACATTTAGCTTCTTTAATGGAAAATAAAGGGCAATTAATTGCTATGGATATTTACGAGAGTAAATTGAAAAAACTAAAAATTAGAGCAAGACGTAATGGGGTTCATAATATAGAGATGAAAGTTATAGAATCTACAAAACCTATTAAAAAATTACATGGTAAAGCCGATCGATTACTCATTGATGCTCCATGTTCTGGTTTAGGTGTTTTACGCAGAAATCCCGATGCAAAATGGAAATTACAACCTGAATTTATAGAAAATATTAAAAAAACTCAAGAAGAAGTATTACAACAATATTCTAAAATGGTAAAAGATGGAGGTAAAATGGTTTATGCCACGTGTTCTGTTTTACCATCTGAAAATGAGAAACAAGTTGAAAAATTCTTAACTTCGGAAACTGGTAAAGATTTTAAACTCATAAAAGACAAAAAAATACTAGCCTATAAATCTGGTTACGACGGGTTTTATATGGCTTTATTAGAAAAGAAAAGCTAATTGCAAGTATGAAGCATTACTACACTTACTTTTTACTACTTATCACTTCAGTTGTTTTTGCCCAGCAACCGTATTACTCTAATGGGCAAAATAATGTCGATTTTTCATTAACAGGTCAAGCTTTATATGACGCCTTACAGTTAAAAATTGACAATAATATAATCACTACATATACCTACGGAGATATTAGAGATGACTTTAAGATTATGGAACTCGATCCTGCGGATGTAACTGATACTAACGTGTTATTAACCTATGGCTTTGTAAATAACACTAGCTGTTCTGGTAGTAGTATTACCGATAGAAGAATAAGAGATAAAGACAATTTTGGAGGTGATAATTGCGATTATAATAGAGAACATGTATTTGCAAGATCTAATGCAAATCCGGGTATGGGAGATGTCAATAATTCTTCAACTGGTATAGCTGCTGACCCACAAAACTTACGTGCTACTGATGTTAGGCGTAATGGTGATAGAGGTAATAAACTCTTTGCTGCGGGTTCTGGAAATTCTGGAGATGTAGGCAGTGGCAATTGGTATCCTGGTGATGAATGGAGAGGAGACGTTGCACGTATAATGATGTATATGTATGTAAGATATGGAGATCGTTGTTTGCCTAGCCTTAATGCTGTTGGCAATACACAAGGCTCAACAGATATGCTGCAAATTTTATTGCAATGGAATGCTGACGATCCTGTATCTGAAGTAGAAGACAATCGTAATAACCGTTTAGAAATTGTCTATGGCAATCGCAACCCTTTTATAGATAACCCTTTTTTAGCAACAGCAATTTGGGGAGGAGTTCCTGCTGAAGATCGTTTTGGTACGCTATCAACAGATTTAGATAGCTTAACTGAATTTGGTATTTACCCAAACCCAACAACATCTAATATAACACTAAGGTTAAATAAACCTCAGTCTACTAAAGTAGAAGTATATGATATTTTAGGTAAAAAAGTACTTCAAGAAAATATAGATAGAACTAAAATTATTAATACATCTCAATTAAGATCTGGCGTTTACATTTTAAGATTAACACAAGGTAATAATACAACTAGCAGAAAATTAGTAAAGCAATAACATCTAAAAAAAATATAGAATTAAAGTGTTTCTGTAAAGAAGCACTTTTTTGTTTAAAACCTGTTGAATAACTTATATAATTCCATGCTATTTTAGCTTTACATTTCCTAAAATGAATTAACTTTGTGCTTTCATTTTTTATAACATAACACAACGACTAAATGATCCACTTCTTTGGAAACCAAAACAGCAAAGTATTTGCTGTTCAAGCAGCAAAAGAATTATCTTCAGAAACCATATCAAAACTAACATGGCTATTTGGAGACCAACCTAAAATAGAACGAGCATCATTGGATGCTTTTTTTATTGGACCACGTGCTGCAATGATTACTCCATGGAGTACTAATGCCGTAGAAATCACCCAGAATATGGGTGTTAAAAATATTATTAGAATTGAAGAGTTTGAAAATGTTTTAGAAGATTTCAAAGGTTACGACCCTATGATTTCTGAAAAATTCAATGGCTTAGATCAAGATATTTTTAATATAGATGTTCAACCTGAAGATATATTATCTATAGAAGATATTTCTGCATTTAATCAACAAGAAGGCTTAGCCTTAAATGATGAAGAAGTCGATTATTTAAATGGTGTTTCAGAAAAAATTGGAAGACCTTTAACCGATTCTGAAGTTTTTGGGTTTTCGCAAGTCAACTCAGAACATTGCCGTCATAAAATATTCAATGGTACGTTTGTTATCGATGGTAAAGAACAACCAACGTCACTATTTAAACTTATTAAAGAAACCTCAAAACAAAACCCTAACGATATTGTTTCGGCTTATAAAGATAATGTTGCTTTTATTAAAGGGCCAATTGTAGAACAGTTTGCTCCTCAACGTTCAGATATTCCAGATTTTTATACAACTAAAGATTTTGAATCTGTAATTTCTTTAAAAGCGGAAACGCATAATTTCCCTACTACGGTAGAACCTTTTAATGGTGCTGCTACAGGTTCTGGAGGAGAAATTAGAGACCGATTGGCTGGTGGAAAAGGCTCTATTCCTTTAGCTGGCACAGCCGTTTACATGACATCTTACTCCCGTTTAGAAAATGAGCGTCCTTGGGAACAGGCTTTTAATGCACGCCAATGGTTGTACCAAACCCCAATGGATATCTTAATAAAAGCATCAAACGGTGCATCAGATTTTGGAAATAAATTTGGACAACCACTCATTTGTGGTTCTGTACTAACTTTTGAACACCAAGAATCAGATCAAAAATTAGGTTTCGATAAAGTAATAATGCAAGCCGGTGGTATTGGCTACGGAAAAGCTGAACAAGCCATAAAAGACATACCAAAAGATGGTGATAAAATTGTTATTCTAGGAGGAGATAATTACCGCATTGGTATGGGAGGTGCTGCTGTATCTTCAGCAGATACTGGAGAGTTTTCTACAGGCATTGAACTTAATGCTGTACAACGTTCTAATCCTGAGATGCAAAAACGTGCTGCTAATGCTGTACGTGGCATGGTTGAAAATGAAGAAAACTTTATAGTTTCTATACACGACCATGGTGCTGGTGGACATTTAAATTGCTTAAGCGAACTGGTAGAAGATACCGGCGGACATATTAATTTAGATGCTTTACCTGTTGGTGATCCTACGCTTTCTGCTAAAGAAATTATAGGCAATGAATCTCAAGAACGTATGGGATTGGTTATTGCAGAAAAACATATAGATACCCTAAATAAAATTGCTGAGCGAGAACGTTCGCCAATATATACTGTTGGAGATGTTACCGAAAATCATCGTTTTACCTTTGAGTCTAAAACCAAAGGAGATAAACCTATGGATTTGGCTTTAAGTGATATGTTTGGTAGTTCTCCAAAAACAGTACTTACAGATAAAACAGTTGTTAGAGACTATGAGAATTTATCTTATAAATCTGCAGATTTTTACGATTATCTAGATAAAGTTTTACAGTTAGAAGCCGTAGCTTGTAAAGATTGGTTAACGAATAAAGTAGATCGTTGTGTTGGTGGAAAAGTAGCTAAGCAACAATGTGTTGGTCCATTACAATTACCACTTAATAATGTTGGTGTAATGGCATTAGATTATAAAGGTACAGAAGGTATTGCTACATCGATTGGGCATGCGCCTATATCCGCTTTAATTGACCCTGAAGCTGGGAGTAAAAATGCCATTACCGAAGCTTTAACCAATATTATTTGGGCTCCATTAAAAGACAATTTAAAAAGCATCTCATTATCTGCAAATTGGATGTGGCCTTGCAAAAACGAAGGTGAAGATGCACGTTTGTATAAAGCAGTAAAAGCGGTTTCAGAATTTTCAATTGGCTTAGGGATAAATGTGCCTACAGGAAAGGATTCGCTTTCAATGAAACAAAAATATCCAGATGGTGATGTCATTTCTCCTGGTACAGTAGTTATTTCTGCTGCTGCCAATTGTAATGCCATTTCTAAAGTGGTAGAGCCTGTTTTTCAATATGGCGAAGGTGATATTTATTACATCAACATCTCACAAGACCAATTTAAGCTTGGCGGAAGTTCTTTTGCACAGATCAACAATAAAATAGGAAACGAGACACCAACTGTAAAAAGTGCTTCTTATGTAAAAACGGTATTTAACACCATTCAAAATTTAATAAAAAACGAACAGATTGTTGCTGGACATGATGTCGCTTCTGGTGGATTAATTACAACATTATTAGAATTATGTTTTGCAGATAATAATCTAGGTGCAGAATTAGATCTTTCTGGTTTAAATGAAAAAGATTCTATTAAACTATTATTTGCTGAAAACTCAGGAATTGTTTTTCAGGCTAAAGATGCTTCTATAGAAAAAACACTTTCTGAAGCCAATATAGAGTATTATAACATTGGTAAAGTCACGAAAAGTGATGTTTTAGGAGTTGTTAATAACAATGAAGTGTTTACTATGTCGGTATCACGATTACGTGATATGTGGTATAAAACCTCTTACCTACTCGATCAAAAACAAACGGCTAACGACTTAGCTACTAAGCGTTATAATAACTATAAAACACAACCACTTCAATATATATTTCCAAAGCAGTTTACTGGTAAGCTGAATGATGTATTGTCTGGTCGAGCGCAGTCGAGACCTCTTGACAACCTTTCGACTACGCTCAAGGAGACAAGAGTAAAACCCAAAGCAGCCATACTGCGTGAAAAAGGAAGTAATAGTGAACGTGAAATGGCAAACGCCATGTATTTAGCCGGTTTTGATGTTAAGGATGTACATATGACCGATTTAATTTCTGGTCGTGAAACCTTAGAAGACATTCAGTTTTTAGGAGCTGTTGGCGGCTTTAGCAACTCAGATGTTTTAGGGTCTGCCAAAGGTTGGGCTGGTGCTATTAAATACAATGAAAAAGCCAATAAAGCACTAAAGAATTTCTTCACTAGAGAAGACACTTTATCGGTAGGAATCTGCAATGGATGTCAGTTGTTTTTAGAATTAGACCTCATTAATCCAGACCATAAACAGTTATCAAAAATGACGTATAACGATTCTGGGAAACACGAAAGTAATTTTACATCCGTAAAAATCCAAGAGAATAATTCTGTGATGCTATCCTCTTTAGAAGGAAGTACTTTAGGAGTATGGATTTCTCATGGCGAAGGTAAGTTTAGTTTACCAATGTCTGAAAGCGATTATAATATTGTTGCCAAATATGGTTACGATACTTACCCTTCTAATCCAAACGGATCAGATTATAATGTAGCCATGTTATGTGATGCTACAGGTCGTCATTTAGCCACTATGCCACATATTGAGCGTTCAACATTTCAATGGAACTGGGCCAATTACCCTAAAGGTAGAAAAGACGATGTATCGCCTTGGCTAGAGGCTTTTGTAAATGCTAGACAATGGATAGAGGAAAGAGATTAATTATCTCTTGTAAAAACTAAACTTATACCTCCTTCATAAGGAACAATTTCTCCTTGTTCATTAATTATGGTGTCTAGCCCAAAATAAAAGGTAATCAAATCAGCATTGAAAAAAATCTGATTGCCATCTATTATTCCTCTAGCTGCTGTATTGCGATCAAATTCTGTGTTTTCTTCAAAAATATAAATGTTATTTTCCTCAACAACATACTCAAATCCAATAAAAAAATCTAGTATTCCACATCCAAAGTTTTCATTGTAGGTATTAGTGTTTTCATCTATAGACACATTTATAATATACTCAATAATCGGACTTGAACTATTAGCACCAAAACTTAGTCTATTCATAGACAAGCAACCTGTATTCTCTTCGCTTATTATGTTTGTAGAAAAAACACCGTCATTGTTCAAGTCTATAGAAACTTCAAGTTCTATACTTGTCAATGAATAGCGCTGACCCGCTAAAGGTTGTGCTTCACGTTCTATATCATCAGAATTACAACCGTAAAATGTAAAAATTGATAGTAAAACTATTATTACTGATTTTTTCATTTTTTTAAATTATATACTAAAAGTAATTAAAATAATTTAATTCAGAAGACCTCTTTATTTAAACCACTATGTTATTAAACTTGATATTTAGTTCTTTATTTTACGAGAATATCTCTTCTCCATTATCTTTTCCCTTTCTTTTCTTACATACTATTTTAAATCCACATTTAATTTCCTATTTTCACAACTTATAATAATTATGAAATAGATAATGACAGAGATTACTAGACTTTTTGACTTTCCGTATTACCAACACGATAAATATAATTTAGACAAAGCTTTTACTACAAAATATAACGGTGAATGGCAATCGATTTCATCGCAAGAGTATATAGACAAAGCAAATGCTATTAGTCGTGCATTATTAAGATTAGGAGTTAAAAAGGGAGATAAAATTGCTGTTATTTCTACAAATAACCGTACCGAATGGAATATTATGGATATTGGTGTACTACAAATAGGTGCACAAAATATTCCTATCTATCCAACTATTTGCGCCGAAGATTATGAGTATGTAATTAATCATTCAGAATCTATTTACTGTTTTGTATCAGACACTGAAGTTTTAAAAAAAGTAAATACCATAAAAGCCAATACACAACTGAAAGATGTTTACTCTTTTGATACTATTGAAGGTTGTAAACATTATTCAGAATTATTTGAACTTGGAAAAGATGATAGTAATCAACCAGAAGTTGAAGCTTTAAAAAATTCGGTAAAACCAGAAGACTTAGCGACTATTATCTATACTTCTGGAACTACAGGTACGCCAAAAGGTGTGATGTTATCTCATAATAATTTAGTTTCAAATGTATTAGATAGTGAAAAACGTGTGCCTTTTGATTATGGTAAATCTAAAGCACTGAGCTTTTTACCTGTATGTCATGTTTTTGAACGTATGATTCTTTATCTCTATCAATACTGTGGTGTTGAAGTGTATTTTGCTGAGTCTATTGAAAAGATGAGCGATAATCTTAAAGAGATTAAACCAAATGTAATGACCGCCGTACCGCGTTTATATGAAAAAGTGTACGATAAAATAGTTGCTAAAGGCTCTGAATTGTCTGGCATAAAAAAAGCATTGTTCTTTTGGGCTATTAAATTAGGATTGAAGTATGAGCCATATGGTAAAAACGGTTGGTGGTACGAGAAACAATTAAAATTAGCACGTAAACTCATTTTTAGCAAATGGCAAGAAGGCCTTGGTGGCGAGTTAGAATTAATGGTTTCTGGTAGTGCTCCGTTACAATCTAGGTTAACCCGTACTTTTGCTGCTGCTGGCATGCCCATTATGGAAGGTTACGGACTAACAGAAACTTCGCCTGTAATATCTGTAAATGATGAGCGCAATGGTGGATTTAGAATTGGTACTGTTGGTCGCGTCATTGATAATGTCACCGTTAAAATTGCTGAAGATGGAGAGATTTTAGTCAAAGGACCCAATGTAATGTTAGGGTATTATAAAGATCCTGGTAAAACTGCCGAAGTAATGACGGATGGTTATTTTCATACTGGAGATAAAGGAGATTTTGATTCAGATGGCTTTTTAAAAATTACAGGACGTAAAAAAGAAATGTTTAAAACCTCTGGTGGCAAATATGTAATCCCTACACTATTAGAAAATATTTTAAAACAATCGCCATTTATTGAGCAAGTCATGGTTATTGGTGAAGGCGAAAAAATGCCTGCAGCCATTATACAACCCAATTTTGAATTTATTAGAGATTGGATTGAGCGCAAGCAAAAAGATATTGGTACGTCTGAAACTGAAATAGCTACTTCGCAAATTATTATAGACAGAATTCAGAGAGAAGTTAATAACTGTAATTTAAATTTTGGCAATTGGGAGCAAATTAAACGTTTTGAACTCACACCTGAAGTTTGGTCTATAGATGCTGGTCATCTTACACCAACCATGAAAATGAAGCGTGCTGTAGTTAAACAACTTTACACACCACTTATAGAGAAGATTTATCGTCCTTAAAAAGCTCATTTAAAATTGAGGAAAGAGTTTATTAACTATTAAATATTTCCAATTCAATAAAATTAAACATCTCATTTTAGAGATGTTTTTTATTTACAGTAATTCTTAAAAAAATCAAATTTACTATGCGTGCATAGTATTTTTTATTATCTTTGAATTTCAATCATACTTCATGAAAGACAAAACAATAGATTATGTGCTAAGAACCACATGGTTGGCAGTCAATAAAATGTATAACGAAGAAGCGTCTAAGTTTGGTTCTACAATGGCAACAGGTTTTGCTTTATTAAGCGTAGACCCTGAGAATGGTACACCATCTACATCTTTAGGTCCAAAAATGGGAATGGAAGCAACTAGCCTATCTAGGACATTAAAAACCATGGAAGATAAAGGTCTTATTATAAGAAAACCAAATCCAGAAGATGGCCGCGGAGTTATTATTCATCTTACAGATTTTGGAAAAGAGAAACGCGAATATTCTAGAGATCGAGTTTTAACATTTAATCAGGCCATAAAAGACACTATTTCTGAAGATAAATTGAATCATTTTTATGAGGTTGCTGAAATCATTAATAATATGATTTCTAACAAACAGATATACAATCAAAAAGAACACACTTTAAAATAAGATGAGTAAGCGCAGAATTAAAAAAATAGCCATTATTGGTTCGGGTATTATGGGAAGTGGAATTGCTTGCCATTTTGCTAATATTGGTGTTGATGTATTATTATTAGACATCGTACCAAGAGAACTCAACGATAAAGAAAAAGCTAAAGGGTTAACTTTAGAAGATAAAGCAGTAAGAAATAGATTAGTTAACGATGCACTTACAGCATCCATTAAATCTAAGCCTGCACCACTCTATCATTCATCATTTAAAAATAGAATTACTATTGGTAACCTTGAAGATGATATAGCCAAAGTAAAAGACGTAGATTGGATTATGGAAGTTGTTGTTGAACGTTTAGACATCAAACAACAAGTTTTTGAAAAGCTAGAACAACACAGAACACCTGGTACATTAATTACATCTAATACGTCTGGTATTCCTATCAAGTTTATGAATGAAGGACGTTCTGAAGATTTTCAGAAACATTTCTGCGGAACACACTTCTTCAACCCAGCACGTTACCTAAAGTTGTTTGAAATTATACCAGGACCAAACACCTCTTCAGAAGTATTAGACTTCTTAAATGGATATGGTGAGCAATTCTTAGGAAAAACTTCAGTCATAGCTAAAGACACACCGGCTTTTATTGGTAATAGAATCGGTATTTTTAGTATTCAAAGTTTATTTCATGCGGTTAAGGATTTAGATTTAACAATTGAAGAAGTTGATAAATTATCTGGACCAGTAATTGGTCGTCCTAAATCAGCAACCTTCAGAACAGTTGATGTTGTTGGTTTAGATACGCTTGTTCATGTAGCAAACGGTATTCGTGAGAATTGCCCCAATGATGAACGTCACGAGTTATTTCAATTACCAGATTTCATCAATACGATGATGGAAAACAAATGGTTAGGTAGTAAATCTGGACAAGGATTTTATAAAAAAACAGTTAATGCTGAAGGTAAAAAAGAAATTTTAAGTTTAGACTTAAACACTTTAGAATACCGTTCGGCTAAAAAAGCAAAATTTGCTACGTTAGAACTTACAAAGACTATCGATAAAGTAGCTGACCGTTTTAAAGTATTAGTAAAAGGAAAAGATAAAGCAGGTGAATTCTACAGAAAAAGTTTTGCCGCCTTATTTGCTTATGTTTCAAATAGAATACCTGAAATAACTGATGATTTATATAAAATTGATGATGCAATGAAGGCAGGATTTGGTTGGGAACACGGGCCTTTCCAAATTTGGGATGCAATTGGTGTTGAAGCCGGAATAGAAATGATGAAAGTTGAAGGTTTAACACCTGCAGATTGGGTTCATGATATGATTGCTTCTGGAAGTTCATCTTTCTATTCAGTTAAAGATGGTGCAACGTATGCTTATGACATTCCTAAAAAATCTCAAGAAAAGATTCCTGGACAAGACAGTTTTATCATCTTAGATAATATTAGAAAAACATCAGAAGTATTTAAAAATTCAGGTGTTGTTATTGAAGATTTAGGAGATGGCATTCTTAATGTAGAATTTCAATCTAAAATGAATACCATTGGAGGTGATGTATTGGCAGGATTAAATAAAGCTATTGATTTAGCTGAAAAAGATTTCGCTGGATTAGTTGTTGGTAACCAAGCTGCTAATTTCTCTGTAGGTGCCAATATTGGTATGATATTTATGATGGCAGCCGAACAAGAATATGACGAGCTTAATATGGCTATCAAATATTTCCAAGATAGTATGATGCGTATGCGCTACTCTTCTATTCCAACTGTTGCTGCACCTCATGGTATGGCACTTGGTGGTGGATGTGAGTTATCTATGCATGCCGATAAAGTGGTTGCAGCAGCCGAAACTTATATTGGACTTGTAGAGTTTGGTGTTGGTGTTATTCCTGGTGGTGGAGGTTCTAAAGAAATGGCTTTAAGAGCGTCTGATACATTTAAGAAAGGTGATGTTGAATTAAATACGCTTCAAGAATATTTCTTAACGATTGGTATGGCAAAAGTAGCTACGTCTGCTTATGAAGCTTTCGATTTAGGGATCCTTCAAAAAGGAAAAGATATCGTAGTCGTTAATAAAGACCGACAAATTGCAACAGCAAAAGCACATGCTAAATTAATGGCAGATGCTGGATATACGCAACCTGTAAAACGTAAGGATGTAAAAGTACTTGGTAAGCAAGCTCTAAGTATGTTTTTAGTAGGAACAGATTCTATGCAAGCAAGCCATTATATAAGTGAACACGATAAGAAGATTGCCAATAAACTAGCCTATGTTATGGCAGGAGGTGATTTATCTGAACCAACTCTAGTAAGTGAACAATATTTATTAGATCTAGAACGAGAAGCATTTTTATCGCTTTGTACAGAGCGCAAAACTCTAGAAAGAATTCAGCATATGTTAACCAAAGGAAAACCACTTCGCAACTAGTTGCGAAAAGTAAAAAGGGAATAGTAATTAGGGATTAGTGAGTCACTAAATACTAATTACTAACAACTAAATACTAAAAGAGAAATGAAAACAGCATATATAGTAAAAGCATATAGAACCGCAGTTGGTAAAGCACCAAAAGGCGTGTTTCGTTTTAAAAGAACAGACGAGTTAGCTGCTGAAACAATTCAGCATATGATGAAGGAATTACCAAATTTAGACCCAAAACGTATTGATGATGTTATTGTCGGTAACGCAATGCCTGAAGGTTCGCAAGGATTAAATATGGCACGTTTAATCTCTTTAATGGGGTTAGAAGTTATTGATGTTCCTGGTGTAACCGTAAATCGTTTTTGTTCTTCTGGTGTAGAAACTATAGGAATGGCAACAGCAAAAATTCAAGCTGGAATGGCCGATTGTATCATTGCTGGTGGTGCAGAAAGTATGAGTAGTGTACCAATGACTGGTTTTAAACCTGAATTAAATTACGATGCCATTGTAAAAGCAGGTCATGAAGATTATTATTGGGGCATGGGAAATACAGCTGAAGCTGTAGCACAACAATTCAATGTGTCTCGAGAAGATCAAGATGAATTTGCTTATAATTCTCATATGAAAGCTTTAAAAGCGCAAGCAGAAGATCGTTTTCAAGATCAAATCGTTCCTATTGAAGTTCAGCAAACCTATATTGGTTCCAACGGAAAAAAAGCAACAAAATCATATACAGTAACTAAAGATGAAGGTCCACGTAAAGGCACCAATAAAGAAGCTTTAGCAAAATTACGTGCTGTATTTGCAGCTGGTGGTAGCGTTACTGCTGGTAATTCATCTCAAATGAGCGATGGCGCTGCATTTGTCATGGTGATGAGTGAAGAGATGGTTAAAGAGTTAAACCTTCAACCCGTAGCACGTATGGTAAACTATGCAGCAGCAGGAGTTGAGCCTCGAATTATGGGGATTGGTCCTGTAAAAGCTATTCCAAAAGCATTAAAACAAGCTGGTTTAAAACAAGATGATTTATCACTTATTGAATTAAACGAAGCTTTCGCTTCTCAATCTTTAGCGGTTATTCGCGAATTAGATTTAAATCCAGATATCATTAATGTAAATGGTGGTGCTATTGCTTTAGGTCACCCATTAGGATGTACTGGAGCAAAACTATCAGTACAGCTGTTTGATGAAATGCGTAAACAAAACATGCAAGGTAAATATGGAGCAGTAACCATGTGTGTTGGTACTGGTCAAGGCGCATGTGGCGTATTTGAATTTTTAAATTAAAATAAATAATTTCTGTCCGGTCGAGCGCAGTCGAGACCTTTTTGATCGGATAATAATAAAAGTAGTTCTCGACTGCGCTCGAACAGACGTATTAGTAATATTTATGATTATATAATTATGGCAACAGAAGAAAAAGACTTATTAAGAGGTGGACAATTCCTGGTTAAGGAAACAAAATGTGAAGATATATTTACACCTGAAGATTTTTCAGAAGAACAGCAAATGATGAAAGATGCTGTAATGGAATTTAACGACCGTGAGATCATTGCACATAAACCAAGATTTGAAGCTAAAGATTATGCATTTACTGAAGAGGTGATGCGTAAAGCTGGAGAATTAGGGTTTTTAGGAGTTGCTGTCCCTGAAGCTTATGGCGGATTAGGAATGGGATTTGTTTCTACATGTTTAACATGTGACTACATATCCTCTGGAACAGGTTCTTTTAGTACGGCTTTTGGTGCACATACAGGTATTGGTACTATGCCAATTACACTATATGGTACAGAAGCACAAAAACAAAAATACGTACCAAAATTAGCAACTGGAGAGTGGTTTGGTGCCTATTGCTTAACTGAACCTGGAGCAGGATCTGATGCAAATTCTGGTAAAACTACTGCAGAATTATCTGCTGATGGTAAATCATATAAAATCAATGGGCAAAAAATGTGGATCTCAAACGCTGGATTTTGTAGCGTAATGATCGTTTTTGCTCGCATTGAAAACGATAAAAACATTACAGGGTTTATTGTGGAATATGACCCTAAAAATCCAAACGGCGTAACATTAGGAGAAGAAGAGCACAAATTAGGCATTAGAGCAAGTTCTACGCGACAAGTATTTTTTAATGATACGGTTGTACCAATTGAAAATATGCTGGCAGGTCGTGGTGAAGGTTTTAAAATCGCCATGAATGCACTTAATGTTGGTCGTATAAAACTAGCAGCAGCATGTTTAGATTCGCAAAGACGTATCATAACTACCGCTGTAAACTATGCCAATGAACGTAAGCAGTTTAAAACACCTATTGCAGATTTTGGTGCTATAAAAATGAAACTAGCTAAAATGGCTGCTGATGCCTATGCTGGTGAATCTGCAACGTACAGAGCTGCGAAAAATATCGAAGATCGTATTGCTATTCGTGAAGCATCAGGTAACACACATCAAGAAGCTGAGTTAAAAGGTGTAGAAGAATATGCTATTGAGTGCTCAATTCTTAAGGTAGCAGTATCTGAAGACGTACAGAATTGTGCTGATGAAGGCATTCAAATTTTTGGAGGTATGGGATTCTCTGAAGAAACACCAATGGAAGCCGCATGGAGAGATGCGCGTATTGCTCGTATCTATGAAGGAACAAACGAAATTAACAGAATGTTATCTGTTGGTATGTTAGTTAAAAAAGCTATGAAAGGTCATGTTGATTTATTAGGTCCTGCACAAGCAGTTCAGGAAGAGCTAATGGGAATTCCTTCATTTGAAACACCAGATTATTCTGAATTATTTTCTGAAGAAAAAGAAATGATAAAGAAACTTAAAAAGACCTTCTTAATGGTTGCTGGTGGTGCAGTCCAAAAATACGGACAAGACTTAGAAGCGCATCAACAATTATTAGTAGCAGCTGCAGATATATTAATTGAAATATACATGGCAGAATCTTCAATATTAAGAACAGAAAAGAATGCTAAACGTTATGGAGAAGAAACTCAGTCTGTACAAATAGCGATGTCTAAACTCTACTTATACAATGCTGTAAATACAATTGAAGACAAAGGAAAAGAGAGTATTATTTCTTTTGCCGAAGGTGATGAGCAACGCATGATGCTAATGGGATTAAAACGTTATACAAAATATCAGAATTACCCAGATATCGTTGATTTACGAAATGAAATTGCTGAAAAAGTAAAAGCCGATAATCGTTACAATTTTTAAGGTTAATACCTTAATTAATAGCTGGAAAAGTCGCTTTCTTAATTGAAAGTGGCTTTTTTTATTTTTTACATAAGTTAGTTTTTCAGTTTTGTAAAACATTCCCTAACCACTCTAGAGCATAAACAGTTGATTTATAAGAATTACTTTGATGGTTCGCATTCTTAGTAATTTGATGTTTAAAATCTAGGTCGTCATAGTTGAAACCATTTATTAATGATACCATGGCATTATAACCCTTCTTCATTTTATCATTTTCCAAATCTCCTAAACTCATAAAAAGATGTGTTTTAATATTATGCTCACTATTAAAAAAAGCTTTTGTTTTATTAACTATTAAATAATCTTCTCTCCAAAATGCTGGACTATAACACATATATGCATCAAATAATTCTGGTCTTTCCAGTAAAGCATATAATGTAAATAATCCTCCTCTAGAATTTCCACTTATGCTAGAGAAGCCATTTTGTCGATAATTTGAATTAATATATGGTATAAGCTCCGTTTCTATAAATTTCAAAAAATTATCTCCATTCCCTAAATCACTATTAGCTTCTTCAACGTCAATTTTCATGTAATGTGGTGTAAAATCTCTACTTCTATTACCGCTCGTATTTGGTATACCAACAACTATTGCTTCTGGAAACAACTTGACTTTCGATAGTATATCAATCTTAAAAGCTGTGTGTATATCTTGAGACGTACCATCTAAAACATACATAACTGGATACTTTTTAGTTGTATTTACTTCATAATTTTCCGGCAAATGAATAATGACATCTCGTTCTTCTCCCATTATCTTAGAATTAATACTGGTTTGTATAACGCTTTCATCGTATTTATTAGATTGCAAATAAAATTCTAATAAAAATGCACCAATGATTGCACTAATAATGAGTGTGCTAATTATTGAAATGATGATTTTTTTATTACAACTCATTATTTATTCTTTTTAAGTTTTTGATAAACAGTTTTTGATTTTCTAATTGATACTTTTTAGAAAGTTTTACAGCGTTTTGATATGCAGCTTTTGCTTTTTTGGGTTGATTTGTTTTTTCATAAAACTCACCTAGACTATCCCAAGCATTAGCTGATTTAGGAAACAGTTCTGTGGTCTTCTTAAAATATTTTTCTGCTTTTTCTTTATCTATTTTAAACAACAAATAACCTAATTGATTCAAAGTGTCTTCCGCATACGGATTCTCTTTAATAGTTATGGTATTGATAAGATTATCAATGGCTTCAACATTTGTTTTATTTCTATGAATCTTTACCATTTTTACTACATAACTAGCTGATGGATATATAGGATAACCAGCATTTTTTGTCATTTCTTGTTGATATTTAATAACACCATCTACACCATTTTCTCTTTCAAAATTTGACACATCTTTTAAACTAGGTAATATGACTCTATTAGAGGTTGATAAATCTTCGCCTTTGTATGCTCTGTAGATATTAACTATTAATTTTGGTAAGTTTAATGGTCTTGTGCTAGCCAATATAATTATTGTTATACCATCATCATTTAGCATAACATAGCTTGAGAATTCATTTACACTTCCACCATGAGAAAAGTACCTTGCTGAAGGTATATATCTTAATAATACAGGGTCGTTTCTATATAGTCCTAGAGCATAACCATTATTGTTTTCTTTGAACATTTCCTTTGTTAGATCAGTATCTAATATGTCACGCTTTCTTAACTTGTTAAAAAAGTGGAATAAATCTATACTGTTGCTGTATACTCCTCCAGTACTCAATGTATTACTTTGATGTCTGTTAGGAAATTCTTTGTAATCATCACCCTCCATTTTATAATCTTTAACAATATCTATTGAATTATCCGTAACAAAGCCTAGATTCTTCAAGTCCATATCTTCATTTATTTCTTTTTTAACTATATCTGAAAATGATTGCTCAGTAACTTTTTCAAGAATTGCCCCTAAGAGTACATAGCCTAAACTACTATATTGATATTTTTGCCCAGGTATATTTATTAAACCAACTTTGTTAATTAAACTAACATAGTCAACTGTACTAATTGCCGATTCAAAAAACACTTCTCTACTTTCTATATAAGGTAGTAAACCACTATAGTGTGGTAGACCAGATGTATGATTCAATAGCATTTTAATAGTAATCTCTTTCCCTTTGTCATGATCAAAGTTGGGTAAGAAATCTGAAATGTTTTGCTCTAACTTAATATTTCCTCTTTCTACTTGCTTTAAGGTTAGATAAGCTACTACTGGTTTTGTAACAGATCCTATTAAAAATTTATCATTAACAGTAAGAGTTTTTTTAGTTTCAAAATCTGAATACCCATATGCTTTGTTAAATACTATATCATTTCCTTTAGCAATTAACACGACTCCGTTAAAGTTTGAGTTGATTTCATTTTCTTTACCATTTTGGCTATAAACGGTTAATAATGAATCTAAATTTTGCGCTTGTAGATTTGCTATACTTAATAATAGGCAAACAAATACTTTAATTAGAACTTTCATAAAATTTATTTTAAGTTTTGAGTAAAACTATATACCAATTTGAAAGAGATAAAAAAAAATTTATAAACTCCTCTATAACAGAATTAGATTATAGCTTTTTTAGATTGAATGACGTTTAACTAAAAAAAGAGTACGTCTAATGCTAATTAAAAAGTGTTTATCAAATACATCATTAACTTATAACAGATTTTGATACTTTTACATAAATGAAGACATTTATCAAATCATATTGGTCGCTTGTTGTAATGATGACACTATTAATCATCGTTCTGATTATCAACATACAAGCTGATTTTAGAATTAACTTATTTCTATTTATTTTTTTGTTTTTCGGCTTCGTTTTTCTTTTTCAATGGTTATATTTAAAAAAGAAAACGAGTCAGCTTCAAGCCATGCAAATACAATCTGAATTAGATTTACTAAAAAGTCAAATAGACCCACATTTTTATTTTAATACACTTAATAATTTATACGGCCTTGCAAAACGAAAATCGGATCAAACTCCAGAAGCTATATTGAAATTGTCTCAAGTG
Organism: Winogradskyella immobilis; assembly: GCF_021887715.1. GTDB lineage: Bacteria > Bacteroidota > Bacteroidia > Flavobacteriales > Flavobacteriaceae > Winogradskyella > Winogradskyella immobilis. Next base: position 12,311 of record NZ_JAIQXX010000003.1, on the reverse strand, counting down.
ATGCGTTATGTAATCTACAAGGGAAAAGAGTCAAAAGTAAGCCTCGAAGAAGAAATTGATTATCTAGAAAATTATATTGAACTACAGCAACTAAGAACAAACAAAGACATTAAAATAGATTTTAAAAAGAATATATTTATAAATCATGTAGAGATAGCTCCTTTATTATTGATTATACCACTAGAAAATGCTTTTAAACATGGCGTAGACACCGTTTTAAATGATGCATATATAGATATTATTTTAATAGCTGATGAATCTAAAATTCAATTAGAAATAACTAATAATTTTGAAATTGATTCTGCTAACGAATTTACAGGAATTGGTCTTGAAAATTTAAAAAAACGGTTACAGTTAATTTATAAAGACCAACACGAATTAAAAGTTACAAAAAACAATGGGATTTATAAATTTGATCTTTTAATTCATCAATAGACTATGACTTGTATTATCATTGATGATGAGCCTATAGCACATCATATTATAGAAGATTATGCTAAAGAATTAAAAGATTTAACGATTCTAAAAAGCTTTTATAATGCTGTTGAAGCTATTTCATTTTTAAATACCAATAAAGTAGATTTTATTTTTTTAGACATAAAGATGCCTAAACTAAAAGGGTTAGATTTTATAAAAATGTTGACACATCCACCTGCTATTATCATTACTTCTGCTTATGAAGAATACGCATTAGAAGGTTTTGAATTATCAGTAACCGATTACTTATTAAAACCTTTTAGCTTCGAACGTTTCTTAAAAGCTTATCAAAAAGTTGCACAACTTAAAACAAATATTTCTAATACAAATGTAAAAGTAGATGCCGAAGACCAATCTATATTTATTAAAGGTGATAAAGAAATTCATCAAGTGAATCTTAATAATATTATCTATTTAGAAAGCTATGGTGGTTATGTAAAAGTGCATTTAAACACACAAAAACCTATTGTAGTTCATCAATCTCTAAAATTTTTTGAGACCAATCTTAATACTAATTTTATACGAACTCATAGATCTTACATCATAAACAAAACCTATATAAAAAGTATAAAAGGCAATCTAATTAAACTACAAGATAACGACTTACCAATTGGTAAACTATATAAAATCCATATTAATAAATTATTAGAAAATTAGCTTTATCAAAAAGCAAAAAAAGTTAGCTCATTGATTTGAGTTAATTTTTATTTCTTAACTAAAGTCAATAGAATTAGAACTAGAGTATATTAATTTTAAGTCTCAATATTTAAATTTTATTTACGATGAAATCTACTAAGCAAACTGCGAGACAAGCTGGTTTTTTATATTTACTTGTAGCTATTTTTGGTGGTTTTGCTCATTTTGGGGTTAGAATGAAACTTATAGTTTATAATGACGCCGAAGTAACATCTAACAATATATTATCTAACGAGTTTTTATTTCGTTTTGGTTTTGTAGCAGATATTATACAATTAACGTGCTTTATATTTCTCTTATTGATTTTATATAGATTACTAAAATCGATTAGTAAAATTTATGCAAAAGTGATGTTTTTGTTGGCTATAGTAGGTATATCTATTGCTTGTCTTAATATGCTAAACCAATATGCTGTATTAACGATTTTGAAAGGTCAATACCTAGAGACATTCAATACATCTCAAATACATTCACTATCAATGCTATTTCTAGAGTTACATAATGTAGGATATGCTATTGCACATATATTCTTTGGTCTGTGGTTATTTCCTCTAGGGTATTTGGTTTATAAATCTGGTTTTATTCCAAAAATTATCGGCATTTTATTAATGATTGCAACTTTTGGATATCTAATTAATATGCTAACAGGGTTTTTATTTCCGGGTTTTGAAACCATTACATCTTATGGCGCTTTGTTTTCTGGATTAGCTGAACTTATATTTATTATTTGGTTATTAATTAAGGGTGTGAGAGTGAATTAATATATTAATGACAACCGTTACTTTTAAATAAAATTCGTTTACGAATACGACTTAACGATTCTGCTGTAATACCCAAATAGCTTGCTAGTTGATATTGAGGCACGCGCGCTATTAAATCTGGACGTTCTTTTAGCAAATTTAAATAGCGATCTTCTGGTGATTGAATAATGTAAGCAGCTAATAAATCCTCATAAGATTCAAAATATTCACTTGATAAGACACGACATAAGGATTCAAACTTTGGGAATCGTTTAAAAAAATCTTCTTCTGCATCATAGGCCCCAATGGTTAATGTGCAATCTTCTTCACATACCAAATAATATTTAGAAGGTTTCATTGGTGTGCCACTAATAGCATATTCTTCTGTATAGAAAAACGTTGTTTTTTCTTCACCATCTACTACATAATATTGTCTTACCAATCCCTTTATATTAAAATAGCATTCTGTTGCTATTTGTCCTTCTTTCAATAAAATAGTTCCTTTTTTAAAGGTGCGAATAGGGATTTCTTCTTTAACAGCTTTGATTTCTTCTTCTGTTAAAGTTGTATATCTAGAAATATATTTTACAAGTTCGTTTTCCATATTATGATGCATCAAATACACCTTATGCCAATTTAGTTTTAAATGCTGATGTATTAAATCCTTTAAATATAAGCCAAAATCCTAAAAATAGTTCATTTAATCCCATAGGAATGTATAAAAGTAATTGAGGTGAATAACCTAACATATCTAATACCAACCCTATTACCATCAGTATAACAGCTATAATACCCCAAACGGATATAAGTCGAGGAACTAACTTCGATTTGAATAACAGATAATAAAATGCAAAAGCTCCAAAACCAAGTACTAAAGATAACATTAAAAATGTAGCATGATATTCCCTTAAAAAGGGTAAAGCTGCATCTTCTGATATGACTAAATGATCTCTACTTAATGAAAGCAAAGACAATAAACTAATACCACTTATAGCAATAATAATGCATTCCATAATTCGATTACCTACATATAGAATAGCAATTCTTTCATTATACAATTTAAAAATAGGATACATAATAACTGCTATACCTACAACACCCAACCCGCAAATTAATTGAAGTAAAACAGCTAAAACCACTTTAGATGAATTATCTGATATAACTGGCAAAAGGTTTGAATGGCTAAAGAGTTCTTGTAAAATACCATCACCTATCATAAATGTTAGTGTGGTTATAATAAATAGCATCCCTACTGCAATTGCAGATGTCTTGTATGAATTCATTGTTGTTGATTTTTTGATTAATCTTCTAAAGCTATTCTATTCAACATATAATTTCATTGACTTAAGTTAAGAAATATGTGTTTGCGTTTTCTGAATAGAGTAACACCTATTACCACATATAATATGCTTATAATTGAATATTTTAATGTGAATTGATAATAAGCTTCAGATGGAATTCCTCTTGAATCGATATAAATGATGGTGTTTAACAGAATTCGTACTACACCATAACATAAAATTAATAGACTCCAGTATTTTATAGTCTTTGAAATAGTACATCGCTTTTTAAAATAACAATATACAAATGGACTTAATAAGATTGCACTTATGACTAATGGATATAGTATACCGATAAATACATATTCAAGACCTTTAATTAGAATAAGCATAAAACTTAAAATAAGTAGCAAATCGTAGGGATTACAACCTTTTAATTTCTGAATTATATTCATTGTGCTAGTGTTTTAAATATGTGAAATATAAACTGTGTAGACGATGCTAAAAAATCAAAATTTACGGTTTCATAGGTGTCTGTTGGTCTATGCAAATGTGGTGTAGTATCACCCTTTACATATTCTTCAGAAATACCAACGGTATTAAAGCCTCTATCTATAAACGATTTATGATCTGATGAGCTTACTTTAGTTGTGTATAACGGGATATTAAATTTTTCAGCTTCAGATTTGTAAAACCTTTCTAAATCAAGTGATGGTAATTCTATTTCAAAACCGCGATTATTATCTTCATCCCAACCCATCATATCTATGGTGTGTACCGAGTATACATTCTTTTTACTTTTTTGTAGCATTTTTGCATAGGCTTTACTTCCTACTTCACCATCTTCTTCTTGATCAAAAAGTACAATTATAAAATTTACGTTGCGTTCTTTAAGTTGTGCCAATTGAGAAGCTACTGCTAAACTTAATGTAACGCCTGTAGCATTGTCTATGGCGCCTGGACAATCGCGTTCAGAATCATAATGCGAACCGAAAATCACATACTCATCACTAGATCTAGTTGCTGGCAATACTGCCGATATATTCACACCACTTGCAGGGCTTAATATTAAATCTAAAAACGGATTTCCGTTTGTTGTTTTGTAATGGTGATTATCCAATTGCCAACCTATTTCTGTGAGTTGTTGTGATAAAAACTCGACAGTTAACTCACGCTCACGAGGTGATGCCCTTTGTCCTATGTAAATGGAATCTTTTATGGGTTTCTTTCCTGTTAACCTAGACATGATTTCCTTTTGAAGAGGCATTATTTCTGATACTAATAGTGTGTCTTTTTGAGCCTGAACTTCAAAACACAATAGCGTTACCCATAAATATCCTATGACTTTTAATAGAGATTTCATATTAGTTTTTAGATTGCATTGTATTCATTTTCCATCTAGCCCATTCGCGTAATGTAGCAATAGCCACATCTTTTCCATTATCTCCATTAGTAAGCATAATAATCCCATTATTGGTGGTGAAATCAAACATAAAACCAGATTCCCAACCTGTATTAGAGCCTGCGTGCCCTTTAACAGTTAACGGTCCTAAAATAATGGCATTGTAGCCTAAACCTTGTCCTCTGCCTTTAGTTTTAGTTATTGGAACTATTTTTGTCATTTCGTTAATGGTTTGTTTTGTAAGAACAGAATTCCCCTCTATAGTAGCTTTAGCAAAGAGTAGCATGTCTTCTAAAGTGGTATGTAAACCAGCAGCAGCTTTTGCAGTAAATACTTCAATATAAACTTCTTTACCATTTGCATCATAAGGTGTTGCCGAGTTTTTTAATAGTTTTTTAGTTATACTAAAACTGGTATGCTTCATCTTTAAGGGTTTAAAGACTTCCTTTTGCATGTATGCCTCAAAAGATTTACCAGATACCTCCTCAATTAGTAATTGCAAAATAGTATAACCACCTCCTGAATATTGAAACTTTGTGTTTGGTTCAATGACTATTTCTACTTTTTCATTTTCTCTAACAGGTCCATTTTTGCCATTTAGAGAGGCTTCTAATGTGGGTAATTTGGCATCTGGATGAAATCCTGGGTAACCGTGAACTGATATCCCAGCCGTATGACTTAATAAACTCCTTACGGTAACTTTTTTACTATCAAATTCAGATTTAGGAAGTTTCCAGCGTGTTAAATAATTTTCAACAGGAACATCTAAATTTATTTTATTATTCTCAACAAGTTTCATAATACCCCAAGCCGTAAACAGTTTAGAAATAGAACCAATATTAAAGCCTGTTTCTGAGGTAATCTTTGTTTGTTTTTGAGTGTTTGAAAAGCCAATTCCTTTTTTATAAATAATGTGTCCATCTTCAATAATGGCAATAGCCATTCCAGGTACATTTTTTTCTTTTAACTGTAGTGGAATTTTTTCATCTAGAGTGGCTGTGAATTTTGAAACTGTTGTACTTTGATTGTTTTGAGTAAATGCTAGATAACTGACTGTAATAAACAGAAAAGTGATGTAATTCTTCATAAATGTTGTTTTAAGATTGAATAATGAATAAGCGTATTAATTCTCTTTTAAGAGCCTTTGTAAATGTTCTTGATATAGCTTTAAATTTGGGTCACTGTCTTTAACTACTTCTAATGCTTTATGCATATTTTTAATAGCTTCTGGAAATTTACCTAAAGCTTCAAGTCCTTCTGCAAGACTATCATATGCATTTGCTGATTCTGGATATAATTTTACATTCAGTTCAAACAAACCTAGCATCACATCATATTCTTTACGGCGAAGAAAAGTATAACCATAACTATTATTGGAATCTTCGGGCGGCTTAACTGTATAACCGTATCGTTGTGAAAGTTTTTCAAAATGAGAAACAACACCTTTAGCACCTTGATTTTGTACTATTTCAAAAGGAGTTCGCCAGTTAGAAAACAGCTCGCTATAAGCATGGTGTTGTCCCGATATAGATGTTAGTCCATGATAATCATAGGGCAAGACTTCAATATTGAGTTGTAATCCTTCAACCGGATATTCTTTAAAAGTTTCCCAAGCGCTATCAAATGCAACTTTAAAAATATCGCCTTCATTACCTATATTCATATATAAAAAACATTTTAAATCAGAAGCTGATCTTAAAAAATTTTGTAGGCGATGAATGATTTCTTGATCATTATGATATAGTGCTGGACTGAAGATAAAATAAGCACTAAAAAGTTCCGCTTTTTGAATAAAACTATGCAATGCAAATAATCCACCTCTACTTTCACCTGATAATATTCGAAAAGATTCTGTTCGATAATTCTTGTCTATATAAGGAATCAATTCTTTTTCTAAATAATTCAAAAACTGATTAGCTCCTCCAGACGTAACTCCATCATCTCCTTTTCCTTTAGGAGTATAGTCTCTACCTCTATTTCCTAGAGATGGTAATGTTACTATTATAATTTCTGGAGCACGATCTCGGTCAGCAAAAATTCTGGTTACAGCAGGAACATAAGATTCTGCAACTTGTCCATCAAGTACATACATAACTGGATAACTCTTATATGTATTACTCTTATAAGATTCTGGCAAATGAACAGTAAACTGTCTTTTTTCTTTCGGATATTGAGATTGAATTTCTAAGTTATGTCTCTCTTGAGAGATAATGTTATTTGATGATAAAAAAAATAACAGTGCACATAAATTCAATAAGGCTCGATTCATAATCATTTTTTTAATTAATATTCAAACCTATGCACTCATTATTGTAACTACTAAATTTTATGATAAGCCATTGTATTTTATATGCAGATTATTAGAAACTCTAGACAAACTATGGTTTATCCTTAAAATGGATATTTTCATAAGCTCTTAAGCAATGTTTGTCAATTTAATTGTTATGAAGTCCTCAAAACAATACATTTGGGATGTGAAACCATTTTTTAAAAAACATCTTCGAACTCTAATTTTAGGGATTTTAATCTTCAGTTCTTTGTTGGGAATGCTAATTTACACAAGGAAAGAGGAGCTTTCTAGGTCAGAGATTCAAGGTAATCTGTTTGGAGAATTTCGACTACTTTTCTTTCTTACTTTATGGTATATCATACTTTCTTGGATTTTTAATTTGTGGAAACAAAAAATTCAATTAAAAAGTGTGATTCCCTCTCTAAAAATAAGTTTCCGCTCAATTATCTCTATCATCATTGGCGTTATATGCATTATTGGAATGCTAATATTCAAGAACTTAGGTGAAATGGCTTCGCTAGAGTATCTCTATAAATATGATATGTATTTTGCGATTTTTCAGCTAACCTTTATTGCGCTTTTAGGATATATAATTCTTTCGTGGTTGTTTAGAATGTGGAAACAATACAAGCAATTAAAAAATGATAAAGCCTCTGCAGAATTGGCTTTACTGAAAAGTAAAATAGACCCTCATTTCTTTTTTAACACGCTTAATAACTTATACGGATTAGCCATTAAAAAATCGGATGAAGCGCCACAGGTGATATTAAAATTATCAGAAATAATGCGTTATACCATTTATGAAGGTGAAAACGAAACGGTTTTATTAAAAGATGAAATTAATTATTTAGAGCAATATATTGAAGTACATAAAATTCGCTATAAAAAAACCGTTAATATTACATTTACTAAAGTAATAGAAGAAGAGAATATCTCAGTTGCACCACTTTTATTTATAATGTTATTAGAAAATGCTTTTAAACACGGTGTAGAAAGTTTGACTAATAATGCTTACATAAACCTAGAATTGATTGTTAAAAAGAAGACACTTATCTTTAGTGTTGAAAATAATTTTGAAGTTAAAGAGAATGCGCAAACTGGTATAGGTATTGAAAATCTAAAACGTAGATTGCAACTTATTTACCCTAAAAAACACGAACTATTGATACACAAAGACACGTCTGTTTATAAAACGCAATTAACTATTCAATTAAAATGATACGATATGTAATTATAGATGATGAGCCTATAGCCCACGGCATTATTGAAGGATTTGCAGACTCAATGCATCACCTTCAAAAAACAGGAAATTGTTATGATGCCTTTGAAGCTATAAAACTATTGCAAGAACAGCAGGTTGATTTGTTGTTTTTAGATATCAATATGCCAAAACTCTCGGGGTTTGAGTTTTTAAAAACGCTATCAAATCCACCAAAAGTAATCATCACCTCAGCTTATAAAGAGTTTGCGCTAGATGGTTACGAGTTTGATGTCGTTGATTATTTATTAAAACCATTTAGTATAGAACGCTTTATAAAAGCAGTAAATAAAATTAAGCCTTTAAACTTTAATTCTACAAATACTCAAGAAACCCATTTCCAGCAACAACAGTTATTTATTAAAAGTGATAAAAGATTACATCAAATCTATGTAAACGACATTTTATATATTGAGGCCTACGGCAATTATTGCAAAGTTCATTTAGAAGATGAGTTAATTGTAACACTACAGAAAATCTCAGATTTTGAAACGCAACTATCTTCAAATTTTATTAGAGTTCATAAATCTTTTATTGTATCAAAGCAGAAGATAAAATCAGTAGAAGGAAATAGTATTCATTTAAAAGATAAACAGATTCCTATAGGGCAAACCTATAAAAGTGTTATTAAAACAATTTTTAAATAAAGTAAACGCATTTATAAGTCGTTTTCTTAATTGAAAGCGGCTTTTTTTTATTTAATTTTGTTGTACTTGTATTATGACAAAACTAGAACGCTTACAAAATGCTTATAACCCTGAATCGTTTAGAAAAGACGGGCATTTATTAATTGATAAACTTGCCAACCACCTCAACGATAGTTTTAACAATACAAATAAAAAAACGCTTTTTTGGGCACCACCAGAAGATGAATTAACGTATTGGAAAGACTACCTAGAAAACGAAACTTCTGAATCGTTCTTCGATAACCTTATTCAACATTCTATTAATTTACACAATCCTAAATATATTGGTCACCAAATAAGTCCTACGCTACCTTTAATGGGGTTAACAGGGTTAGCCATGAGTATCTTAAACAACGGTATGGGCATCTATGAAATGGGAGTTGCTGGTACAGCCATAGAGCGTGTCGTTACCGATTTACTTTGTAAACATATTGGGTATTCAAACGAAAGTACAGGTTTCTTAACTGCGGGTGGTACCTTAGCAAATCTTACAGCTTTATTAAGTGCAAAAAAAGCTTTTGGCAATGAAAACCACTCTAATTTAGGAGTTATGGTTTCTGATCAATCCCATTATAGTATTGACAGAGCTATTACTATTATGGGATTAAGTACTGCCAATGTTATAAAGATCCCAACTAATAAAAACTTTTCAGTAAATGTTTCTGCTTTAGAAACTTCATATGCAGAAGCAAAAAGTAAAGGCATTGATATTTTTGCTTTAATTGGTAATGCACCTTCTACTGCAACAGGAGCTTATGATGATTTAGAAGCCTTAGCGTCTTTTGCTAAAGAAAAACAAATATGGTATCATGTTGATGGGGCTCATGGCGGAAGTGCTATTTTTTCTTCAACTTACAAACCACTTCTAAAAGGTATAGAGCATGCAGATTCTGTAATTATTGATGGTCATAAAATGTTGATGATGCCTGCATTAACAACCGCATTGCTTTTTAAAAATGAAAACCATTCTTATAATACTTTTAGTGAAAAAGCAGACTATTTATTAGAGCTTTCAGAACATAAAGAATGGTATAATCTCGCTAAGCGTACTTTTGAATGTACAAAACATATGATGTCTATTCATTGGTATGCCATTATTAAACATTATGGCGTTTCTATTTTTGATGATTTTGTAACAACGTTATACGATTCTGGTAAAACCTTTGCTAAATTAATAGGAGCTAATCCTAAGTTTGAATTGGCCGTTAAACCTATGTCTAATATTGTATGTTTTAGATATTTTGATTCTGATTTAAACGATATATCACTTAATACAGTTAATGAAACTGTGCGACAGCACTTAATTAAAGAAGGTGATTATTACATTCTTCAAACAAAAATTAAGAATAATACATATCTAAGATGTACTATAATGAATCCTTTTACTAAGGAGATACACTTTAAAACGCTACTCAATAAAATAGAAACCATAGCAAAAACGTATTAAATAATTTTGCTCTAATTATTTCATCTTAATTAATAACAATTCGCGTGTAATAATATATCTCAAAGCTTCTGTTTGATTTGTGTGTTTTCTAAAAGCTTAACTAAAATTTTTATCTTTAAAAAAAATATAAATCCATGCGTAATTTTCAGCTCTTATTTTTCTGCTTTCCGTTTTTATTAATGGCTCAGCCTGATACCGATGTACACCTTTTTAAATTATCAACTGTTAACGGAAGTTATTCCGTTTCAGAAGGCCTTAATGTCTCTAATAACAAAGGGTACGATAATCAGCCTAGTTTTTATAACGATAATATTTTGCTTTTTGCATCTACAAGAAATGGACAAACCGATATTGCCAAATACAATATAAGAGATAAAAAAATCAATTATATAAATAGCACGCCTAATGGTAGCGAATATTCACCATTAAAAATTACTGGACAAAAAGCTGTTTCGTCTATTCGCTTAGATAAAGATGGTAAGCAACTACTCTACCGTTACGATTTTAATACAGGAAAAGATAATATTCTGGTTGAAGATTTGGTGATTGGGTACTATGTGTGGTTGTCTAAAGAAGAATTAGCATCTTTTGTATTGGGAGACCAATCGTCATTAGTGATATCTAATATTAAGAATAAAACCAATAAAACGTTAGCAAAAAACATTGGTCGTTCATTACATAAAATACCTAATTCTAATCTATTCAGTTATATCAATAAAAATGAAGATGTATGGAGTATCAACTCTATGAATCCTAAAACTGGGGAATCTAAAAAAATCATCAACACATTACCTCAAACTGAAGATATGTGCTGGTTAATAGATGGTACTATCTTAATGCCCAAAGGCAATACCATCTATAAATTCAACCCAAAAACAGATACAAATTGGAATGTTTTTAAAGTATTTGAGCGTGGAGATTTACAGAATATTACCAGAATTACTACAAATGCTATAGGTACTTTAATGGCATTGGTTTCTGATGTGTCACCAGAACAAATTGTACAAGAACAAGTAGAAGCCTATAATAATAGAGATTTAGATGCTTTTATGGCTACCTATAGTGACAATGTGGTGATTAATTATTTCCCAGAAAAAATACGTTACGAGAACAAAGCTAAAATGCGAGAACGTTTTGTTAACTATTTTAAAACTACGCCAGACTTAAACTGTACTATAAAAAACAGAATGGTGTTAGGCAATAAAGTAATTGATGAAGAATATATTTTAGCAAATGGAGAATACCGTAGCGCGGTTGCCATTTATGAAGTTAATGGAGGAAAAATAACTAAAGTTACTTTTATTAAGCCCGAAAACAAGGAAGACCCATTACCTATTGTAAATAAGCAGTTAACTGCCTATAATGAAAGAAAGATTGACGCTTTTTTACAAACCTATACTAAAGATGTAACGCTAAATACATTTCCTAATACACAAACATCAAAAGGTTTAGACCCTATGCGTAACACCTATGGTGGTATGTTTGATAGAATCCCAGATCTTAATGCAGAAATTGTAAAGCGTATTGCTATTGGTAATACTGTAATTGACAAAGAAAAAGTAACGGTCAACGGAAATACGTTTTATGCCATTGCCATTTATGAAGTTAATAATGGTTTAATTGATAGAGTCACCTTTATCCAGTAAAACTGTCATTCAGAGCGAAGCGAAGAATCTCATGATGAGATTTCTCATTTCATTCGAAATGACAAAAAACACTAACTTGTCATTCCTGCGCATGCAGGAATCCACAAGCAATGATGAAATAAATAGATTCCTGCATGCGCAGGAATGACAGATTATGATAAAGTTCTTCAGAAAAATACGATACAACCTAATGGAGCAGAACAAACGTTTAATTGCATTTTTAATTAAAGAATATGAGCTTGAAATTCAAACAGATTAAAAGCTTTTAAATTGACACCCCTAAAGTCCCCTAAAGGGGACATTATAAATAAACGTGTTAAGAACCTGTCCCCTTGAGGGGACTTTAGGGGTGTTTTAATAATTTTATCTTTAAAGAAACATAAATAGAA
>NZ_JAIQXX010000039.1 GCF_021887715.1 Winogradskyella immobilis | reverse complement strand
GTTCCGTCTACAGTTGTAACACCATTTCCTGATCCGTTTGGCACATCGAAACTGAAGAAGAATCCATTATTTTCATATGTTTCGTCAAAGATGTTCTTGATTTGAGCTGTAAATACTATATATATTGAATATCCGTAGTCAATCATAAAGTACATTTTTATTTTAATTTCTCGTTATAGAACTTCAATATTTATAGGTATTTCGAGATGCTGAAACGAGTTCAGAATAACACTAAAAAGCAATGCCATCATACAAAACAGACAATCATACATAGATTGAAAAACAGATAACTTATGTTAAAATATGTTAAATTTTAATTACGGTTTTTCCGTAAAAACGTTATGGTTTTTCCGTACTTTTTAGCAATGACAGGGGGTTTAGAGGATAAATCTTAATGTGCTACTTTTTTTTGAATCTAAAAAATAATTAAACGTTTTTATTTTTAAAACCTTATTTATAGTTTAGTTTTACATTTAAAGGGGTTAATTATATTAGAGTTTTAATTAGACAAAGTACTCTTTTGTTTAATACCTAATAAATGTTATGGTTTGATCGACCATATATAGCCAACGTTGGTTTTTTTATTATACTTTGTCACCCAACTTTGTCACTCAACTTTGTCACCCAACTTTGTTACCCAACTTTGTTACCCAACTTTGTTACCCAACTTTGTTACCCAACTTTGTCACCCAACTTTGTCACCCAACTTTGTCACCCAACTTTGTCATAGTTAATTATTAACGCCATAAGATATGGCATAAACTTAAAAATTATGAAAAAATTAGCACTATGTTTATCTTTAGTATTTGCATTTAGCTTGATTAGTTTTGCAAACAATGATGATTTAAGAAAAGAAAACTATGAAGATTCAAAAAAAGAGATTGTATCAAAAAATGTAACTCTTCATATGTATAACTTCCAATATAGTAAAGATGGAGATTTTGTTAGATTTACTAAAGCAACTTGTAGCGGTACTTCTGGTGGCATCACTCAATTTCACACTGTAAGATGCTTTTTATGTTCTCAAGCTAGAGCAGATCGCAAGTGTCAAGAAGAATTAGCAAAAATACAAAGTTTACAACATATCAGTGATGATTGTATTTGCGATGGAGACTAAATTAAAAAATTAATGAAAAGTCATTAACGAATTATATCGTTGATGGCTTTTTTAAATCAAAAAAATCATGAGAAATTATTTTTCTTTTATCATAATATTCGTTATTACCTTACCAATATTATCTCAAACAACAGAAATAACATATACTTTAGAAACCAATAGATATACATCTGCACTTTCTATAGAATCTGAATATAAACTCACAATTTCCAACAATAAATCTATTTTTCAACCAGTAACAAAAGATCCAATAGATTTATATAAAATAGATAAAGAAAATATAAATTTGATATGGGATAAAAACGATGTATCTCATGTGACTCTTGAAAAAGGAGTTAATGATTTTGCTTATATCGATAGATATTACAAAGAGAATAACATTGTTTTTTTCAATTCTATTTTTTTTGGAAAGCAGGTTATAATTGAAGAAAAACTCAATAATATTGGGTTTAGATGGGAAATTAGAGATTCTAAACAAGATTCTATTATACTAGGATATAAATGTCAAAAAGCAACCACTAACTTCAGAGGCCGCACCTACGAAGCCTATTTTACTTCAGAAATAGATAACGTTGGAGGTCCATGGAAGTTTGATGGGCTACCAGGTCTTATTCTATCGGTTAAAAGTACTGACGACTATTTTTCTATAACACCATTAGAATTACAAATCAAGAAAGAGACTACTTCTATTTCAAATCCTTATTTAAACGAAGAACAAACATATACAATAAAAGAATATGCCGATAAACTGAGAAAACGTCATCTAAAAATCTTAAAACAATTTGCAAGTAGTCGCCCATCTGATGATGAGGGAGGCAGTCACAAAATAGAATTCAAAGATTTCATTGAAAACCTAGGAATTGAACCTATAATTTTTGAATATTGATAGTAAAGCTCACCTGATAATGCACCCTTAATCAATTATGAAAATACACATCTACTATGTTATTTTTCTGTTGTTTACAAATATATGTGTATCGCAGACTATTAATGGTAGTGTAGTAGATGACTCTACAAAACGACCCTTATTTGCATATATCCTTGTAAGAGATTCTTTATCTACTAACTCTATAAAAGAATACGAAATAACTAATAACGGTAAATTCTTTTTTGAACTTAAAAAAGAATATTCTATAATAATCATAGAAATTAAATCTGCTAATTATAATTCTGAATTTATAACAATAGATCATCCAAATAAAAATAAAACTTATAGTTTCAGTTTTAGTTTAACTACAAAAAATCCTGAAGAATTATCGGAGGTAATTATAAAAGCTAAAAAAAAGCCCTATACGATTAAGAAAGATACCATATCTTATAACGTAGCAAGTTACTTAGACGGTAGTGAAAGAAAAATACAAGACGTTATAAAAAAACTACCTGGCATTGAAGTTAATGAGTCTAGTGGTGAAATAAAATACAAAGGTAAGTCTATTGAAACAGTAACATTGGATGGTGACAATCTTTTTGACAAAAATTACACCATAGGCACACGTAATATAAATGTAGATATTGTTGAAAAGATTGAAGCCATAGATAACTACAACGAAAATATTTTACTTAAAGATTTTAATAACGGGAAAGTAGCTCTAAATCTAAAACTAAAAAAAGGAAAAGCAGATTTTTCCTTAAATACTGAATTTTCCACTGGTATTTTTAACAATGGTAAATTTGCAGGAGGTTTCAATGGGACATTACTAGCATTAAAAGACAGTTATAAATCTTTCATTACCGGCATATATAATAACATTGGTATCGACAACTCATTACTTGAAAATACTAATAATCAAGATAGACTTAAGTTAAAGAAAATTATTCCAGAAATAAGTACATCAAACATATTTGGCGGCAGGAGTAACATAAATAATCAATTTTTAGGTAGCTATAACAGTATCATTAAAATTAGTAATCGTTTGAGTACTAAAGTTAATTTTAACTATCTAAATGATGAAATACAAAATAATAATAGTTCTTTAAACAATTTCATTATTAATAACGAAGAATTCATTACTTCTGATGAGATTACAATTAACAAGTCTCCTGAAATATATAAATTAGATTTCGAATTAAAATATAATACGAGCAGAAAATCATTATTGGAATATAATTTGAATTTCAATAGAGAAAACATTTCAACTCCAAGAACGACATTAAGAAATTTTACAGACGTTTTACAATCAAATCTATTAACTAACAATGATTTTTTCGAACAAAATCTTCTTTTCACCAAAAAAGCATCAGAAAGATCTGTTTTATTATTTTCATTTACGCATTCTTTAAATGATTTGTCACAAAACTTAAATATTTCTCCGTCAATTATTAATGATACTTTTAATACTGATGACCAAATTATAAATTCTCAAAAAAATTATTTATCATTCAAATCAAATTATTTATTCAAAAAAAATGATAGATTTGACTATAATTTAACTTTAGGTGCTGATTATAGTGATACCTCTTTTAGTTCAGCTCTAATAAGTAGACAAAATAATATTTCTGAAAACAGAATTAATAATAATTTTGACTATTTAAAACAAACTTTAATCCACACAGGTAATTTTAATTTAAACTTTAAGAAATTAAAGTTAACACCTATATATTCTCTATCTATTTTAAATCAAGAATTAAAAACACTGAATAGTAACCCCTCTAAGGATACTCAATTTTTATTTGAACCCAGATTAAGAGTCAATTATCAATTAAATCAATATTCATTTTTTAGAGTAAATGCTTCTTATAACTTAAGAGCAAATGCTGAAGATCGTTTTTTTTCAAATCAAATACTTACTGATACTAGAACAATTGTTCAAAATATTCCAGATTTGAGATTACAAAGAATTCAAAATTATGGTCTTTTTTATATTAATAATAACTTAAATTATAATTTTCAATTTAATACTGGTATAAACTATCGAATTAATAAAGGATCTTTTTTTTCCAGAACTGACGTATCTAGTAATTCAACTTTTACTGAATTCTTCTTTTTACCACAAAATAATTCAACTTTAAACTATAATTTATCCATTTCAAAATATATAGACTTCATCTCAACTACAATAAAATTTAATAGTAATTATTCTTTATCAAATTCTAGAAACATTATAAATGAATCTAATTTAAGAACTATCAAAAATCAATTTCTTTCGCAAGAGTTATTTTTTAAGAGTGCATTTGAATTTCCATTAAACTTTGAAAACAGTTTCACTTGGAATCAAAATATATCAGAAAGTGATGTACAATCATTTACTAATAATTCTATTGAAAACAATTTTAAACTATTATATAAACCATCAAAGTTTTGGTTCTTTTCAAGTTCACTAAACTATTTTTTACCAAGTTTAGATAATCGTAAAAACGATTTTATATTTCTAGATGCTAGAGTTCGATATAGAACTAAAAACAGAAAATTTGACATTAGTCTTATTGGTAATAATTTGATTAATGAGAATAATTTTCAACAAATTCAAACATCAGATATCTCAACCAATATTTTTCAGAGTAACATACTACAAAGGCATTTATTAATCAATTTTGCTTATAGTTTTTAAAATTTTAAGGTTACACCAAACAAAGCATTTATACCTGCTTGAGGATAAAACCCTGTTCCGTCTACAGTTGTAACACCATTTCCTGATCCGTTTGGCACATCGAAACTGAAGAAGAATCCATTATTTTCATATG
>NZ_JAIQXX010000038.1 GCF_021887715.1 Winogradskyella immobilis | reverse complement strand
CAACTGCGTAACTTTTGCATTTCCGATTTACGCAGCGGTTATTTTACTCAATAAAAATTAAAGATTTTACGCCTTTTCCAAAATATGTGGCAACGGTTTGTATATGAAACGTAGCGTGTAAAATAACGCAAACGTTTCGGATAAATACAGAGCCGAATTTTTATGTTTTGTTTTTACTTTTTCTCTTTTAAAAGCCAAATTTAAAAATTTGGCGGCTTCGAAAATAAGCACAAACCTTTCGGTTTAGCACTTACTAGCTATGTTTTATATACGTTGTTGCCAGTAGTTATTTTCAGCGTGTTTTTCAATTCTGTAAATATCTCTTTATCAGCTAATGTAAATAAAAGCATTTCAAGTTCGTAAGGTTTCGCATTTTCCCCATAGGTTTCTATCGTTGCTTTTTTGATTAAATTGCAAAAATCAAAATATGCTTGCTGCTGTGAAATAAACAATTCCGACTTATCCATATATTCAGGCAAGTGAGAAACATTAATAATTGTATTCATATCAAAATCAGCAATTATTCTATTTCGTCCACTTGGCATTGGGTAATATTTTTCAATCAATCCATTTTGATTTTCGCAAGTCAATATCAGCCAATTTAAAGTGTAAATTACTCTTGAATCATAAATCACAAATTTTTCTGGATGTAAAAAAGATGAAACTTTAGAAAGAGAAGATATTGTGCTAAAACAATCTAATGATAATCTACCTTTTTCAATCTGCTTTTTAAATCTTGATATTTTGTCAATATTTTTTTCGTTTGGTTTAAATCCGCGAATTCCACCCCAAACATTGATTATCCAAAAATCTATAAAATTCTGTTCAGAATTCGATTGATATTTTTCGCTTAAAATCCATTTCAATTCAACGTTTTGGTCAAACGGATTGTTATGAGTTTTCAGTCTTTTATTTTCTGCTGAACTGAATATTTTATCAGAAACGTCAAAATTGAAATCAAACCTCTTTTTCAAGTCGATTTGAGTGCTAAATTCTTTAAGTTTTCTGATTACGTTCTGCATTTTTATAATTACTGGCAACGTCTCTGTATATGAGCAGTGCGGGCGAGAATAGCGAAGGCTATTCGGTTAAGCACGAGCTGATTTTTACAAATTTCGATTATTAGTTTTTTTAGCAATAAGTCGAATTTGTTAAAATTCGGCTGTCCCCCAAATATACCCGAACTTTTAATTAAGCACAAACTCCCGCATTGCTTATATGCGTTGTTCTACGCAGTTTTTATTCAAAGTTTAATTTATTCGTAAAATCAAAATCGGTTGTCTCACTATGTGATGAGTTAAATCCGCTTTTAAATTTCAGTCCGCTTACTTTTACTTTTTCCATTTGCTTAATTATTTCTTGATTAGGTTGATAACCTTGATTCAATGCAATTTTCAAAGCTGTGTATGAATAAATTCTACCAACTGGATTAACACCAAACAGTAGTTTTTCTAAAACGGCATATTTCTTTTGCTCTAAAAGAGGTTTGATAAAACCATTTGCCAAATGTGCATAATCGTCTGAAACTTGAAATGCGCCAAAATTGTCTTCAATTTGATTCATATTATAATATGCGTTGAGTTCATCGGGTTTATATTTCTCGATGTCAATCTCTAAAGTGAAATTCGGATATTTTTTTGTGTATTCAGCTAAATTTTTATCGTGAACTTTATAATATTCCATATTTGCTCCACTACAAGTTAATGGAATTGTTATTTCTTTTAAGTAGATATTCTCAAACACATCTTCTTCAACCTCAAACCACAATCTTGAATATAAAATTTTGTTTTCATAGGTCAGAATTGTTAAGTTGAAACTTGTATATCCACCATAAAAATCGTGAGATATTAACTTTAATTCATCTAATAATTCAATAGTATTACTTGATGTATTTCTAATCCTCTTTAATAATTCTGGATAGACTTCCAGATAATCAGAAACGGTCGGTTTTAAGTCAGAAATTGGATTAACCATTTCCTTGAATCGTGATAAGTCGTTTTGAACCCACTCAGGATTTGGATTTGGGTTTTTGTCTTTCGATTTACAAGTATGGCAATGTTCTAATTCCGCTTTATTTAGTTCATAAACACTTTGTCCGTTACAAGAACAAAGAAGTAAAAAAGTTAATATCGAAACTATGATTTTCATTGGTTTGGTTAAATTGCGTAGAACGGTCTCGTATAACCGTCAGTTACGGGTTAATATGCGTTAATTTTCGGTTTAGCACAGGCTTTAGCAATTCCGAGTGGATTCGGACGTAGTCGAATCCGCCGTAATTGCGGTTATACATTGTTGCCATTAGTACTTTATTCATTTTTTGGCCATATTTTTTCAAATTCCACAGCGACTATGAGCATTTCTTCAGTTGGTTTTTGTCCGCTTTCTTTTAAAAAATTCTCAAAAAACTCCCAATGGGCTTTTTTCCATTTTTCCAAAGGTTCAATATCCGTTCCCATATCCAATTCGGCGTATTCTTTGGAAATTTTGTTAAATGGGATTGTGTCGACACTCACATTTTCTATTATCGCTTTTGCATTTCCATTAAAGTCCGTTACGATTTGTTTTGTTCCGACGCTTGGTAAATCCGCATTGTATTGTTGGTACAAGCTATAAAGTCCAGATGAAGCTCTCTTTTTTCCAGTTAGAGTCAATTCCGCCAATCTATTTGCGTCTTTCTCATTATTGTGGAAAAAGTCCGATTCAGGTATTCCGTCATTTTTGAATTCAGGATTTGATTGGATAAAGTTGTTCCACATTTCAGAAACTGATTGGTCAATTTCGTTCTCGATTTCAGTCGTCATTTCAGACTGGTTTTCAGTTCCGATTTCACTTTTATTTTTGCTTTCGTCTTTACAACCAACTAAAATCAAAAACAGGAAGATTGAAATGTTTCTCATAGTTTGTTCAGTATTAATGGCAACGGCTCGTATATGAAAAGTAGCGCTGAAAGTAAGCGATAAATTTCGGATTACACATAAGCCGAATTTTTAAATTTTATTAATTATTTTGTTTTTGGAAATTTGTCAAATTTAAAAATTTGGCGACTTTCCAAAAATGCCCAAACCTTTGTGTTAGCAACGAATCGCGCTATTTTTTATATACGTTGTTGTGCGCAGGCTTTCCACGCTCTAATTCGTTTTCTACTTTTTTTTCGAGCTCTTTTTGTTTAAATTCAAACCAGTTTTGTCTAAAATCAGAATGGTCAACTTTATGCTTAAAATTCTGAAATGGCTTTTTATTTGCTAATACATTTTCCAATTCCGCTTTTAGATTTTGTTCAGACATCTGCTCAACAAAAAGTTCCATAATTTTGAACGACTCAAAACTTTCTAAAGCCTCAATTTTTATAAAATCCGTTTTATGCTTTTTCACTTTTTCTAAACTGTCACTAAAAGCCTCTTTAAAGTCTTCGTCATCGGTAAATTGCGAGAAGTTTGGAATTGCAACAATTTCATCAGTTTTGGAATTGTAATAGCAGTTAAATCCGCTATCCAATTCTTGCGCTATTTTCTTAATTATTGCTTTCTCCAATTCCGTTTTAATTTACTTGTTTTACTAAACTTTTGCTCTTATTCATTAAATATATTACTCTACCAAAATACATTAAAAATGGTATTCCAGAACCTAATGTAATAGCAAATAAGAATGTATCATAATCCCAAGCTCCATAAACAACTATTAAAAACGCAATTATCATCAATAATAATCCGATATAAATCCAGAGTTTTTTTTCCAATATTCTCTTTGAAAATAGGCAAACAATTAATATTATTTTGCCAATCAAAGAAACCAAAGCTGTTATTATCAAACTACTTTCAAAAGGATATTCTTTTTGGAAATCAATTCCATTTTTTAAAAGCGAAGGAATACTTATAAATTCGAACATTGCCATAATTCCGTATCCGTGTCCAGCTGGAACACCAATCAGAATTATTGAGTTCAAAATTAAGGTTATTATTATAGCTCTTTTTATCAATTCGAGTGAGTTTTTCAGCTTGCGCACAACGTTGTTGTATAAGATTAGTTGCGTGATTTAAGCACTAAAGTTAGCAAATAAATCACAGATAGAAAGTCCGCGAGGACTTTCGTAAATAGGCTTTTACTAGCAATTAATTTTATACGGTGTTGTGCATAGTTTTTTTATAATATTATAATTAAAATAATCAATAATGTAACAGTCAATACAAAATTCCAAGGATTTCCAAGATTTGCTTTTAGATATTTTTTATTCCACAAGTCTTTTAGTTTAATCCATTTATTAAATGAAATAATGGAAAGTAATGATAGAACCAATAATTTAATTATAGTTCCAACTGAAGTTAATATTAAATATGGAATTGAAAATATAATCATTTCTGAATTAGTAAATAATCCATCAATAAAGTCTAAAATTGGTGTTCCTTTTTTATTCATTTACAACTCCTATAAATTTCAAGTATTCAATTTCAGTTTCGTAAATTTCTATTAATTCAGTTTTTGTCAATTCAACTTTTTCCTTATTCAGAGCATATTCCACAAGTTCATTCACATCCAATTCAGTATTGGGTTCAGTTCCGTTTTCTGAATTCGGATTCTCGGAAATCAGTCCGATTTTAATCATATAGTTTTCTTCCGCAATTAGTGCATCACGAATCAAATTTAAGTCAGATGTTTTTTTGTTCAATTTCAATGCTATAAAACAAGAAGCCTCGTCTAAATCATAAATTTCTTTTCCAACATTATTTTCATTCAAAGAACAAAATGGGTCGTTTTTACAGGAACTTAAAATGAGAATTATTAATAAAATTCCGAATATTTTTTTCATTTCGTGAGTTTTCTCAAATTATGCACAACGGTCTTGTGTATGGTTAGTTGCGTGTTTAAGCAACTAATTTAGTAAACAAAAACGAACGCGAGAAAATTCCGAAGGAATTTTCCAAATAAGC
>NZ_JAIQXX010000037.1 GCF_021887715.1 Winogradskyella immobilis | reverse complement strand
AATATCAGTGCCATTACCTGCAACACTCATAGTGCTTATAGTGATATAATCGTTTTGACTAAAGTTTAAGACTTCGTTTCCAGGGTTTGTGCCTAGAGGAGGTCTTACGTGAGACCATAAATAAGCAACTTCTTCTATAACAGCAGAATTAGTAGCAAAAAAGAGATTAGTATCAATTGCAGAAGGATATGGATTGCCTATTAAATTCCAATGGAAAGATTGATAGTTAGCTGTATTATTCACAACAGGGTAAGTAATATCACCTGTGTTATATGGGCCGTTAAAAATATAGTTATAAGCCACATCAGACATAAAATTTATGGCATTATGTGTGGCTGCAAATCCTTGTCCTGGGGCCATAGGGAAACTTCCTGTTTCTCTAGTCCATGCATTGGCATCATCATCGTCAATACCATCTCCATCTTCATCAATAAAGTTGGTAGCATTAAACCAGAATCGAAAACTTGGATTGGCTGGAAATAAGGCAGAATCAGTAGTTTCATTTTCAACCGGGGAACTCCAATAGGTATAATCAAACCAATTGGTTAATCTAGCAGTAAATTTACTTACACTGGCATTTCCTCCTGCGAGAATAAAATTACCAGCATTTATGTTGTCACCAAGTTGAACAAAAGAACCATGAGTCTCTGTAGTAATTCTTCCACCATTAACAATAACATCATTTATAACTTCAACAAAATTACCATTAGAAATAGTAAGCGTTCCAGAATTTACGGTAAGTGAGCACGCCGAAAAACTACCGCCATTAATAGAAGTATTATAAGTTCCATCAATGATCACATTACTTGTTGATGTAGGCAGAGTATCTTGAGGAGTACTGTCAGACCAATTCCAATTGGTGCCATCCCATGTGACTTCAATGACACCAATTTTTATAGATTCAGAAGCCGAATAGCAAGAAGAATCATCTTCTCTTACCTCACAATAAAATTGATAATTAATAACTGTTACTGAATCATTGATAATTAAGTCAGGTGTATTTGAATTTGAAAAGATAGTATTGTCTGAAATGATTTTCCATTCTGGGGATGATAAATCATCAGGATTATAAAAATACCATTGGTATGTTAAACCATTACCACCAACAAAACCTTCTGTAGCAGAAACACTAAGTGTAACTTCATTACAGGCTGTATTATTTGATGAGACCCCTGTAATTATTGGCGGAGGTGCTCCAGAATAATCAAAACTACCAATATCAGAATAATTATTAGTAGATGCGCACGTAGTTGAACCTGAACCAGCCCAATCAATAATATTCCAATCGTTAGTGTTAAATGCAGTAGAAGGCAGAGAAACAGCAGTATTTAACCTTCTAAAATTAAAACCTCTATCTCCAGTAACGATTGTGGTACTCATCCAAGAGGCATCACCAAATATGCCGAATTCATCAATCAAAGTACCGGAATTATATAAGCCTATATAATCATCGTTATTAACACCTACATTTACACCAACTAATGTTGTACTAACAATATCACCTAGAGACCCATCACCACCAGCAACAGAACATAATGAATTACCTAACACGCCAAATGTTCCAATAGTTATAATATAAGTGTCACCAGCATTAATTGTTCCACTTAATGCCTGGGAAGTAAAGCTCGAGGTGCTACCATCTGCATATAACCTAATAGAATAATTAGATAAATCAATATTTGCACCAGTGGCATTGTATAGTTCTATATAACTCAAACTACCAAAAGTAGCGTCAGTAACCTCACTAATAATTAATTCGGATAAGTTAGAGCCACCTTCACAACCGTTAATTACGGTATCAATTACAGTAAACGGAGTTTGTCCTGGGCAACCTGTATTATCAATAATTTCTATATTCCCAGAAGTAGCTCCTACTGGTACAATAACTTCCATTTGCGTATTTGAAATATTATCTACTACAGCTGCTATTCCATTAAATGAAGCTGTGGCAGTACTTAAATTTGTTCCAGTTATGGTTACAATTGTATTTTCGGGACCAGATGATGGCGAAATGGTTAAAGCATTTGCAGCACAATTTCCTGTGCCTTGAACTCTAAATACATATGGATTTTCATCAGTATCATCATTAGCAATTGAAATATCTGCTATTCGTACTCCTGGTAGAAGTGGAGAGAATGAGACTTCAAAAACACTTACTCCAGAAGGGGTAATAGTATTTACTGGAGGCATGCTTATTGTAAAATCTCCAGGGTTTGCACCTATAATAGTTATATTAGAGATATTTAAAGTTGCAGTGCCTATATTTTGAATTCTAAATGTTTTTTCTTGTGAATTGCCTATAAACTGAGTTGAAAAAAGAGTATTATCTAGGAAACTTGGAGTTACATCTCCATTAGTTATATTAGGAAAAGTACCTATATCTCCTTCAACATTTATTTCAGGAGTTGGAGTTGTACCATTTCCTGTTAATGATATTATACAACTGGCTTCATCAGAGTCGTTATTGTTTATAATTAAATTAGCAGTTCTATTTCCAATAGTCATTGGCGTAAATTGAACAGTTACAACTTCAGTATTTCCCGGAATTATTGTTAAAGGGAGAGTAGAAGGCGAAATAATATTAAAGTCACCAGGATTAGTTCCAGTTATAGAAAATGAGCTAATAATTAAATCTAAGGCGCCTTCATTGACAATATTAAAAGTTAAATCTGTATTGAAGCCTGTAGCTTGAGGCCCAAAATTAAGATTGAAGGTTCCACATGCTTGATCAACACCAGAGCTATTTTCTAACTGTATTTCAGGAACAGAACATGGTGATATTAAACTATTTGTCCCTGGAGAGCCACCAGTAGCGACTTCTAACCAATTAGCATTTGTATTAGAATTATCTAAAGCAGTATTAATAACATGTAAAGAGGCTCCATTTCCATCAGCGCCATCTGAGTTATCATAAGTTACACTATCAATAATACTGTTATTTGTGGCAATTAATGTAATTGTTCTAGATGAATTTGCTAAAGTACCTGTTCCAGACCCATTAGTAAAATCTGGAGTAAAAGGACAGCCAGGATTGTATTCAGTACCTCCACCATCACCCAAACTAATTGTAATACAGTCACCATCTGCAATTACAATACCACTTGATGGGAATGTAAATTCAATTGCACCATCAACTCTAATGGTATAGTTATTTAAAACTTGTGGGCTACCAGATATATTGCATATTTCTATCCATTCATCATCAATTCCAGATGTATTATACATTAGTTCTGAAATAACAACATCTGCCAAAGTCTCAACAGTCAATACTGTTGCATTAGATGTTGTTAAACCACAGGCATTAGTAATAACACATCTATACTGATTTCCACTTATACTGGAATCAGTGGCTATTGTAGTATAGGAATCTGTTGTACCACCAGTTCCTGTAGAAACGGGATTCCATATCGTACCACCATCAGTAGAGACTTCCCATTGGTAAGAGATGGCATCTGTAGCTATAACAGTAAAGTTAGCTGTATCAGGTGCTATTACAATTTGACTTGTTGGTTGTGTTATTATAACCGGAGCAACAGTATCTATTAAAACATCATAGCTTACACTATTTATTGACCAACAAGAGACACCATTAAAAGCTCTAACATAATATGTCCCTGAAGATGTGACATTTAATGTTGATGTTGTTGGGTTTGCTAAAGATGTACCTGTTGGTGAAGTTTGCCAATATAAATTTGCATTTGGGGCAGAATAACTAAGAATTGTATTCACACAAGCTGGTGTAACCCCTGAGATTGTTCCTGTTGGATCTGCTGGAGGTGTGCATAATGAATTAACAGAACCATTTACAATAATGTCATTACCTGCTCCTTCAAATCCACCAGAACCACCTGTCGCTTCTGCCCATCCGTAAAGCCTATATATTACAGGAGATGTATTATTTGTTTGGTTTATATTAAATATAAATGTTTGTGTCGCAGTATTATCTATTATTGATTTTTCTCCATCAATATTTGTGACGTAATTATCTATGGAACTTCTTATAGCTATTCCACTAGTTCCAGTAGCAGATCTTTGAAAATTAATATTTATAGTAGTAATATCGAATGAAAACGATGCGTTAGGTATAATTATAAACTCCATATAATCGTTACCAACAACGGCATTAGCAATATTAGTAGTAGCCCATGAAGTAGCATTAAATCTATTACCATTATTTGATGCTGTTAATCCAGAACCTCTAGAAATCGTAGAGATATTTAGATTTGGATCATTAAAATTTGAATTGGCAGAAATTTCATTTCCAGCTAGTCCATTAAAATCAAAAGTAATTATTTGCCCAAATCCGAAGAAAAATGAACAGAAAAATAGTATAAATACGAGGGAGTATTTTTTTGTCATAGGATGGAAAGCGTGCTATTAATCTAATTTTTTTCTTAAAAGACGATACAATATATAACTTTCTTAATGTTTTATTAAAATTTTGAAACTAATTTTACAGTATGAATCTACAAAAAACATATTCTGTCGATGAAGCGCAAAAAGTATTAGAAAATTATTGTGCTTATCAAGAGCGATGTCATAAAGAAGTGAAAGATAAATTGTTACAGATGCGTATGATTCCTGAAGCTATAGACAATATCATTGTGCATTTAATTACTAACAATTATTTAAATGAAGAACGCTTTGCAAAAGCATTTGCAAGAGGAAAGTTTAAAATTAAAAAATGGGGTAAAAATAGAATTGTTAGAGAATTAAAATATCGGCAAATCTCAAAATATAGTATTGATATTGCGCTTAAAGAGATAGACTTAGAGGAGTACCATTCAACCTTACATGAATTGACTTTAAAAAGAATCGCTCAAGTTAAAGAATCTAACATCTATAAAAAGAAAAAGAAAGTTGTAGATTATTTACTGTATCGCGGATGGGAATCTCATTTAATTTATGAGAAACTAAATGAGCTTATAAAATAGTCTTATTTTTTAATTGACTTTTGAGTTACAGTTTGTCCGTTAGATAATAGCACTTTAGCAATATAAGCAGAAGTCCCTAGGTTAGATAGATTATAAATTTCAATAGAACTATCTCCTTCCAAATCATAGATTAATCGGCCTTGAAGGTCAAAAATTGTTACTGTATCTATAGTTAGATTACTGTTTTTAATAGTGAATTGTACATTTCCATCGGTAAGTTCAACAATAGATAACCCATTGTCTTGAATGATTTCATCATCCGTTGAAAGCGTATTATTTTGAAATACAATTTCAAA
>NZ_JAIQXX010000036.1 GCF_021887715.1 Winogradskyella immobilis | reverse complement strand
TTGTAATTAGGACTTTCAAAAAAGGCGGCGACCTACTCTTCCACAATAGTAGTACCATCGGCGCAAACGGGCTTAACTTCTCTGTTCGGAAAGGTAAGAGGTGAGCCCCGTCGCTATAACCACCTTAAGTTTTAAGTTAGCAGCTCAGTAATTAGTTTTCAGTAAAATACTGTAAACTGTAACTGAATACTAGTAACTACAAGCTATGCTTGCAAATATCTTAACATATTGAAAAATGATTCATGAACTTCCATAAAAATGGAAAACTAATAATAATTATAGCATAACTATAATAAAAAAACAGACCCGCTTAAGTAATCATTACTGGTCACTTAAGCGAAGTCGAAGTGACAATAAACCTATGGGTTATTAGTACTACTTGGCTATGACATTACTGCCTTTACACCTATAGCCTATCAACGTGGTAATCTTCCACGACCCTTTAAAGAAATCTCATCTTGTGGTGGGTTTCGCGCTTATATGCTTTCAGCGCTTATCCCTTCCCAACGTAGCTACTCTGCAATGCTGCTGGCGCAACAACAGATACACCAGAGGTTAGTCCATTCCGGTCCTCTCGTACTAGGAACAGATCCACTCAAATTTCTAACGCCCACTGTAGATAGAGACCGAACTGTCTCACGACGTTCTGAACCCAGCTCGCGTGCCACTTTAATGGGCGAACAGCCCAACCCTTGGGACCTTCTCCAGCCCCAGGATGTGACGAGCCGACATCGAGGTGCCAAACCCCCCCGTCGATGTGAGCTCTTGGGGGAGATCAGCCTGTTATCCCCGGCGTACCTTTTATCCTTTGAGCGATGGCCCTTCCATGCGGAACCACCGGATCACTATGCTCTACTTTCGTACCTGATCGACCTGTATGTCTCTCAGTCAAGCTCCCTTATGCCATTGCACTCTACGCACGGTTACCAAGCGTGCTGAGGGAACCTTTAGAAGCCTCCGTTACTCTTTTGGAGGCGACCACCCCAGTCAAACTACCCACCAAGCACTGTCCTTTCATTGGAAAGTTAGACTCTAGATAAGCAAAGGGTGGTATTTCAACAATGACTCCACAACGCCTAGCGACGCCACTTCAAAGTCTCCCACCTATCCTACACATTACTTATCCAAAACCAATACTAAGCTATAGTAAAGGTGCACGGGGTCTTTTCGTCCCACAGCGGGTAATCGGCATCTTCACCGATACTACAATTTCACCGAGCTCATGGCTGAGACAGTGTCCAGATCGTTACACCATTCGTGCAGGTCGGAACTTACCCGACAAGGAATTTCGCTACCTTAGGACCGTTATAGTTACGGCCGCCGTTTACTGGGGCTTCATTTGAGATCTTCGAAGTAAACTTCTAAACCCTCCACTTAACCTTCCAGCACCGGGCAGGTGTCAGGCCCTATACATCATCTTTCGATTTAGCAGAGCCCTGTGTTTTTGATAAACAGTCGCCTGGACCTTTTCACTGCGGCCCACATTACTGTGGGCGACCCTTCTCCCGAAGTTACGGGTCTATTTTGCCTAGTTCCTTAGCCATGAATCTCTCGAGCACCTTAGAATTCTCATCCCAACTACCTGTGTCGGTTTAGGGTACGGGCTGCTTCACTTGCTTTTCTTGGAAGTCGATTTGCTAGATTATCACCGCGTCCGTAGACTTAGTGTACTATCGCGGTGTTACCACTCGCTTCAACGTACTATTCCGTCAGTACGCACTAACTTTTCGCCTCCGTCACGTTTAGTGTGAGCAGGTACAGGAATATTAACCTGTTGTCCATCCACTACCCCTTTCGGGTTCGCGTTAGGTCCCGACTAACCCTCAGCTGATTAGCATAGCTGAGGAAACCTTAGTCTTTCGGTGTGCGGGTTTCTCGCCCGCATTATCGTTACTTATGCCTACATTTTCTTTTGTAGCTTCTCCATCAAACCTCGCAGTTTAACTTCGACGACACTACAATGCTCCCCTACCACTTTTAAAAGTCCATAGCTTCGGTAGTATGTTTATGCCCGATTATTATCCATGCCGAACCGCTCGACTAGTGAGCTGTTACGCACTCTTTAAATGAATGGCTGCTTCCAAGCCAACATCCTAGCTGTCTAAGCAGTTCAACCTCGTTTATTCAACTTAACATACATTTGGGGACCTTAGCTGATGGTCTGGGTTCTTTCCCTCTCGGACATGGACCTTAGCACCCATGCCCTCACTGCTGATGAACATTTTATAGCATTCGGAGTTTGTCAGGAATTGGTAGGCGGTGAAGCCCCCGCATCCAATCAGTAGCTCTACCTCTATAAAACTATAAATCAACGCTGCACCTAAATGCATTTCGGGGAGTACGAGCTATTTCCGAGTTTGATTGGCCTTTCACCCCTACCCACAGGTCATCCGAAGACTTTTCAACGTCAACCGGTTCGGGCCTCCACTGTGTGTTACCACAGCTTCACCCTGCCCATGGGTAGATCACACGGTTTCGCGTCTACCACTACTAACTTAAGCGCCCTATTCAGACTCGCTTTCGCTACGGATCCGGACCTGAAGTCCTTAACCTTGCTAGCAACGGTAACTCGTAGGCTCATTATGCAAAAGGCACGCCGTCACAGATCAAGTCTGCTCCGACCGCTTGTAAGCGTATGGTTTCAGGTTCTATTTCACTCCCTTATTCAGGGTTCTTTTCACCTTTCCCTCACGGTACTAGTTCACTATCGGTCTCTCAGGAGTATTTAGCCTTATCGGATGGTCCCGACAGATTCATACAGGGTTACACGTGCCCCGCACTACTCAGGATACTGTTATGATTAATGGTCTTTACTTATACTGGGCTATCACCATCTTTGGCCTGTCTTTCCAAACAGTTCTAATTCATTACACAATCAATGTCACAGTCCTACAACCCCAATATTGCCGTAACAATATTGGTTTGGGCTAATCCGCGTTCGCTCGCCACTACTTACGGAATCACTTTTGTTTTCTTCTCCTCCGGGTACTTAGATGTTTCAGTTCTCCGGGTTTGCTCACCTTACGGTGTAACATGTCTTCAACATGCTGGGTTGCCCCATTCGGATATCTGCGGATCAGTCTGTATGTGCCAGTCCCCGCAGCTTTTCGCAGCTTATCACGTCCTTCATCGCCTCTGAGAGCCTAGGCATTCCCCATACGCTCTTATTTAGCTTATTGTACTTTTGTCTTTTTAATGAGTTACTATTTAGCTCTTTGCTATTAGCCATTGGCCATTAGCTTAAAACTAAACTTTTGATTAATTAGATATCGCTCGTTGTGATTCTAATTAATCTTTATTATTATATAAATTAGATAAATCTAATCTATACTTTTCATGTATCTTTTTCAATATGTCAATGAACTTTCAGATCCCCGTTTTACGGAAACTTTGGTGGAGAATATCGGAGTCGAACCGATGACCTCCTGCGTGCAAGGCAGGCGCTCTAGCCAGCTGAGCTAATCCCCCATTTACTAGTCGTTAGTAATTAGTGATTAGTAATTAGTCGATAAATTACTTCAACTTCTAGAATTTCCTTTAATTAGTAGTCTCAGGCAGACTCGAACTGCCGACCTCTACATTATCAGTGTAGCGCTCTAACCAGCTGAGCTATGAGACTCTACTTAATTATTATAAAAATTAAATTAACAGCAAGAGAATAAATTATAGTTTCTTTTGATTTCCTTAATCAGTCGTCTTTCTCTAGAAAGGAGGTGTTCCAGCCGCACCTTCCGGTACGGCTACCTTGTTACGACTTAGCCCTAGTTACCAATTTTACCCTAGGCCGCTCCTTACGGTGACGGACTTCAGGCACTCCCAGCTTCCATGGCTTGACGGGCGGTGTGTACAAGGCCCGGGAACGTATTCACCGCATCATGGCTGATATGCGATTACTAGCGATTCCAGCTTCACGGAGTCGAGTTGCAGACTCCGATCCGAACTGTGATAGGGTTTGTAGATTCGCTCCTGGTCACCCAGTGGCTGCTCTCTGTCCCTACCATTGTAGCACGTGTGTAGCCCAGGACGTAAGGGCCGTGATGATTTGACGTCATCCCCACCTTCCTCACAGTTTGCACTGGCAGTCTTGTTAGAGTTCCCGACATTACTCGCTGGCAACTAACAACAGGGGTTGCGCTCGTTATAGGACTTAACCTGACACCTCACGGCACGAGCTGACGACAACCATGCAGCACCTTGTAAGTAGTCCGAAGAAATAGCTATCTCTAACTAATGCAACTTACATTTAAGCCCTGGTAAGGTTCCTCGCGTATCATCGAATTAAACCACATGCTCCACCGCTTGTGCGGGCCCCCGTCAATTCCTTTGAGTTTCATTCTTGCGAACGTACTCCCCAGGTGGGTCACTTATCACTTTCGCTTAGCCACTCAAACCGAAGTTCGAACAGCTAGTGACCATCGTTTACGGCGTGGACTACCGGGGTATCTAATCCCGTTCGCTCCCCACGCTTTCGTCCATCAGTGTCAATACATTATTAGTGATCTGCCTTCGCAATTGGTATTCTATGTAATATCTATGCATTTCACCGCTACACTACATATTCTAACCACTTCATAATGATTCAAGACAACCAGTATCAAAGGCAATTTTACCGTTAAGCGGCAAACTTTCACCTCTGACTTAATTGTCCACCTACGGACCCTTTAAACCCAATGATTCCGGATAACGCTTGGATCCTCCGTATTACCGCGGCTGCTGGCACGGAGTTAGCCGATCCTTATTCTTACAGTACCGTCAGCTTTCCACACGTGAAAAGGTTTCTTCCTGTATAAAAGCAGTTTACAACCCATAGGGCAGTCTTCCTGCACGCGGCATGGCTGGATCAGGCTCTCGCCCATTGTCCAATATTCCTCACTGCTGCCTCCCGTAGGAGTCTGGTCCGTGTCTCAGTACCAGTGTGGGGGATCCCCCTCTCAGGGCCCCTATCTATCGTTGCCATGGTGTGCCGTTACCACACCATCTAGCTAATAGAACGCATACTCATCTTTTACCAATAAATCTTTAATATAATTATCATGCGATAACTATATACTATGGGGTATTATTCTTCATTTCTAAAGGCTATCCCCCTGTAAAAGGTAGATTGTATACGCGTTACGCACCCGTGCGCCACTCGTCATCAAAGTGCAAGCACTCTATGTTACCGTTCGACTTGCATGTGTTAGGCCTGCCGCTAGCGTTCATCCTGAGCCAGGATCAAACTCTTCATCGTTAAATTTTTAAGTGTTTCCACTATTATCTTAACAACTAATCAGAATTATCTAGTACTCTTATGATCTATTCTCTTATCTCGATTTTTGCCGTTTCCAACA
>NZ_JAIQXX010000035.1 GCF_021887715.1 Winogradskyella immobilis | reverse complement strand
CAACTGCGTAACTTTTGCATTTCCGATTTACGCAGCGGTTATTTTACTCAATAAAAATTAAAGATTTTACGCCTTTTCCAAAATATGTGGCAACGTGTTTGTATAAGATTAGTTGCGTTGTTTAAGCGCCTAATTTAGCAAATACAAACCGAATAGAAAATCCGCGAGGATTTTCGTAAGTAGGCTTGCACTAGCAATTAATTTTATACGGTGTTGGCAGCTGGCATTTCTCAATTCCTAATACTTAATTATATTTGAAACTTTTCCATCTTTAAATATTATTTTTCCAAAACCTACATATTCCCAAATTTCAAATTCATTGCCTTGGTCTAAATAAAACCTTTTGTTAAGTGTGATTCCCCAAGCTTCGCTACACATTTCTTTATTCATTCCGACACTTATTTTTCTATTGAAAACATCTTGACCAAATGTATTACCATATTTATTTTTAAGTTCTGTTAATGCAACTCTCTTTTCATTTTCAGAAAGTTCCTTTTTCTTATTATTACTCTCAACTGTGTCAAATAATTTGAAAAGTGGTTCGTAATAATCTTTACCAAATAAATAAACTAAAATTTTATCATCGCCTTTAGAAAGTACAACCATAAATTTTATATCAAAATCATCAACTGAACCAGTTGGTTTTGTTCTTAAATCCTCATTTCTTAAAAGGGTTAATTTTCCTTTCCAAACTGTTCCTTTATCAACGTAAAGTAGGTCTTCTCCTAAAGGAATTTTTCGAGCATTAAATTCTCGAATATTTACAAAGTCAGTTTTATTCACAAATTTTTCGATTCTTTCGTAATAATCTGAAACAATAAATTTTGTTGTAAAGTCTGGTTCTACAACGTAATATTTTTCGTTAGTATCTTTTTCCGTTAATTCAAATAATAATCCATCTTCTAATGAGTAGGATATTTTAGACCTAATATCTTTTACTTTTTTGAAATAATCACTTTTCCCAAATGTTCTGCTAATATTCTTTATAGTAAAATATTTTTCTCCAATATCTGACCAATTTAATAATGTTAAAGAGTCTTTTTCTTTAAATATTATGATTTCATCCGTTCTGTAATGTTCAGGGAACATTGGGTAATATATTTCTGTTCCTAAATATCTTTGATAGAATTCATTTTCATTGCACTTTTCTTTAATGTCAGGATTGTTTTTGTAAAAATCATAATAACTCTCAAAATCACTTTTGGCTTCATATTTTGGTGGTTCGATGATTTTCTTTGTCTGTGTCTTTTTTTCTATTGAACCAACAGAGATTTGTGATTGGCTATAATTTGAGAATAGTAGAAATGTAATTAATAGTAATATTAATTT
The DNA here is from genome assembly GCF_021887715.1 of Winogradskyella immobilis. GTDB lineage: Bacteria > Bacteroidota > Bacteroidia > Flavobacteriales > Flavobacteriaceae > Winogradskyella > Winogradskyella immobilis. The sequence goes on along the minus strand of NZ_JAIQXX010000035.1, from coordinate 4,339 downwards.
CGGATTGTAATTTTTGTTAATCATAGTTTTTTTCAAAATGTTTGTTATTCAGCAGAGTGATTTTTTGCTTGCTGCCAACGTTGTTGTGTATGATTTCGTTGCGTGTTTAAGCATTAAAGTTAGCAAACAAATCACGGATAGAAAATTCCAGCGGAATTTTCGTAAGTAGGCTCTAACTAGCAATGAATTATACACAATGTTACCTGCTGGCTTTTTTATTCAAAATTTTTGTCATTCCAACAATAAGTATTATTCCAAATGAAATTGATAATGATATGGTTGGATAGTCATATATTAATTCCAGTTTATCTTTATCTCTAAACACAGCTAATAAATAGTATGTCACGATATTATAAAACAAATGAGCAATAACGCTCAAATAAATGCTATTTGTTTTAAAGTAAATATAGGCTAATACTACTCCACCGATAAAAGATGGTAAAATTCCAGTATCAGAATAGATATGAGCAATTGCAAAAACAAAAGCCGAAATCCAAATTCCTTTTGTAATTCCAAGAGTGTTTTTAATTTTTTGTGCTAAAACTCTACGAAATAAAATCTCCTCAAATATTGATATAGATATTAGAATCGGAACCATTTGATTTAAACCAATAATAATAGGATGTCTAGTGATGTCAATTCCAGCCATTTTGGTTGCAAGAACAGGAATGAGATTGCAAACGGCTATAAGTCCAATTATTCCAAATACAATTCCGATAAACTGATTAATTTTAAATTCGGGTTTTTCTTTTTCAGGAAGTTTTCCTTTGTCAAATTCAACAAGTGTAAGTCCAGCTAAAATCATTATTCCTAAATGACTTAAGTGAGAAATCCATACATTCTTCAATTCAGATGTAAAATAAAAACCTACTAATAATATCGAAGTAAATATTAATAAATTCAAGTAGATATTCTTGGTCATGTTTTCGGTAAAGATTGGTTTTTAGCTTGCAGGTAACGGTTTAGCTATGAAAAGTAAGGGAGTAAACTAGCGTTTACTCTCCGCCATTCACATAGCAAAATCTTTTTGTTTTGTTTTATTTTTTTGTTTAAAGCAAAATCCCAAAGATTTTGCGGACATCATAAATATACACAAACCTTGCGATTAAGCCCGAAGCCCTTATTTTTTATAGGTTTTGTTGTAGTGCGTTTTTTATTCAGTCTCTTGTTCATTTTCAATTTCTGGTGGTGGTGGACTATGAGGTACAACTTCCCAGAATGATATATTCAGTTCCAATTCAGTTTTTAGGTTATCATATTCTTGAGTTAAGTTTGTTAAGAATTTTTCTATCTCGTCAACTTTTTCATCTCTATTAGATTCTATAATAGTAAAGTAACTTTTGATTACATCAGTTTCGTCTTCTACTTTAAAATATGCAAAGTCATTCTTTAATGTCGAAGCCAAAGAATCCCTATTAATTTCTTTGCTAAAATGGTCTTTATAGAATTTACCTTTTGTAAAAGAAACATAGTGTTTTCCATCTGGGTCAAAAATTATCGATTCGCAAACTTCAGTAGGATATATATTCTGAATCAGATTTTTTTGTTTAATAACTATTTTTGGAACACTATCGTTACAGGTTATTTCTCGAATTCTGTCAATGAGTAATCCGTAATTTTTAAATTCCGATAATTCAAGAGGCACATTTAAACTTCCATTTTCGCTTTTTGGAAATCCATAATTCTTTATTTCTGTTTCTTGCTTTCCACAACTTGTGAAAAGCAATATAATTATCAAATATTTGACAAAGTTCATATTCATTTCAAGGGTTTGTTTAAATGCACTACAACGTGTTTGTGCATGATTTTGTTGCGACGTTATTAGACTAAAATAGTAAAAAAACAACCAACATTGGAAGTGTCCGAGGATTTTCCGCAAGGAAAATCCACCAGCAATAAATTATGCACGGTGTTGCCCACTGTAGTTTTTAATATTTCAATCAAATTTTTGTCATTATTCGTGTTTGTTTAAAATCAATCAGTCAATTTTGTATTTCGCAATTTTTAAAATCCGCCCGAGTGATAAATTCCGCCCGAGTATTTTCGGCACACAGTTTTTTTATTTTTTTCAAATTCGCAAACAAGCTAAAAAATCCGCCATAATTTTCTCATAGCAAAGTTAAATTTCAATCCGTTTTATCTTAGATTTTACCTATTTAAAAATCCACATTTCAGTTCCCAAATCAATTCCGTCTGAGTTATGTCCGCTATAGTGGGCAACGTGATTGTGTATGGTTAGTTGCGTGGTTAAGCAACTAAGTTAGCAAACAAATCACAGATAGAAAATTCCAGCGGAATTTTCGTAAGTCGGCAGTGACCAAGCAATTAATTATACACGGTGTTACCACACGTTTTTTTTATTATTCATTTCAGAAAATCAGTTTTTCGATTTGACTTCTGATCGAGAATAGAAAAATCAAAATCAAAAGTGTAATTAAATTCGTCTTGAAATTTACATATTCCTGTTTTCTATATTTTTTTAATGTTATATAAATTAAAAATCCACCAACAAGTATAATCGGTAGATAGTTTAAAATTAAATCAACGTACCACAATTCGGAAATACGAGTTGCAGTTGCTCCTTCTCCATAAATTCCCCAAAAAGTAAATATTTCAATCAAAATCAGAAGTAACAGAATTCCGAAAAATATAACTGACCTAATTCCAATTCCGATATAATTTGTCTTTATTTTTAAAAATTCCGTTGTTTTCAATTCAGTTTTTTGTTTTCTAAAATGTCAAATCCAAAAAGTCCTTGTCGAATTTCCAATTCCACATTATTGTAGAATTTCCTTTTTTCATAAAATTCAGATGAAAAGACTAATTCCTTTACTTTTCCATTATAATTAATTCTAAACGTTGGTGTTTCAACATCAATTCTATATTTGCCTCCAGAAGCCAGCGATGAAGTCCGAATAATCTCAAAAGATTCAGTTCTTGTATTTTGGTCAGCGAAATAATAATTCGATAACATAAAGATTGAGCAAGCAATAAATCCAAATCCGATTACATAATGCATTGCGGAATAGAGGTAAAGTCCAATTCCGCTATATTTATAGGTTCTCTTATAATTTTTAAAATCGAGAATAAAGGCAATTATTCCAACAACAATTATAATTCCGACTGGAATCATCCAATTAATTATGGTTTCTCTGTAAATATTAATTTCCCAAATAATTAAAATTGCTCCAAGAAAGAAAATTATAGGGTAGAATATTTTACGTTGTTTTTGCGTCATTCTCAAATGTGTGGTAACGTCTCGTATATGAAAAGTAGCGCTGAAAAAAGGCGATAATTTTTCGGATTAACACAAGCCGAATTTCCAAAAATGCCAAAGCCTTAGTGTTGGTAAAGAATTGCGCTATTTTTTATATACATTGTTACCCATAGTGCTTTCCGCAATGCCTTTAATAATCTTGTATCAATACTTCTGTTGGAATATGTAATTTTTCGTTTAGTTTTCTAATCATATCTAAAGTCAGTTTGCGTTTTTTGTTCATTATTTCGCTTACTCGACTTTTAAAACCAATCATTTCGACCAAGTCTTTTTGTTTCAATCCCATTTGCTCCATTCTAAAGTTTATTGCTGAAATTGGGTCTGGCATTCCGATTGGGAAATTATCCGTTTCGTAGTTGTCAATAACGATAGCAAGAATTTCCAGTTCGTCGCCTTCCTCAGTATTTCTTTTAGCATCAAAGATTACTTCCAAACGCTCAAGCGCTTGTCGGTAATCAGCCTCGTTTCTAATTGGTTTAATATTCATCTTAAATTTCGTTTGCGTTAATTTTGTCATATTCAGCGTGTGTTCCGATAAAACGTACCCAAGCAAGTTGATACTCAAAATTAAATTTTACAATCAATCGGTAATCGTTTCCTTTGATATTAAAAACAATCCGATTGTCTTTTAAAATACTTGCATTTGGATATTCCGATTTGAGGTCGTTAATAGTTGACCAATTTGATTTTTCAGTTTCACGATACCACGTTTTCAATTGTAATTCGCAGTTACCGTGCTTTTTCCAAAAATCTCGCAATGTTCCTCTCGAAAATATTTTCACTTAAATTTGTTTGACGCAAATATACAAAAAAAAGTTACCAAATTGATAACTTTTGTGTTTTTTCAGCATTATGGGTAACGTGTTTGTGTATGATTTCGTTGCGTGTTTCAGCAACTAAATTAATAAACTAAAATGAACCAGAGGAAATTCCGAAGGAATTTCTAAGTAGGCTAGAACTAGCAATGAATTATACACGTCTTAAGTTTACAATCTATTACATTAGATATATTAATCAGAAAGAACAAAAGAGAGAAATAAGGTTAGTATACACGGTGAAGCT
>NZ_JAIQXX010000034.1 GCF_021887715.1 Winogradskyella immobilis | reverse complement strand
CAAGTTTACGCAGTTGGAATTATATGTATTACGTAATTGGAATTGATATGCTGTGCGCAATCGATACGTGGGATTTTAGTCTGTTTGCGCAAAAAGAAAAACATGTGGCAACAATGCCTAAACGTAATGCGGAGTTTTGGGCTAAATCGAAATGTCTGCGTATATTTATAAAGTCGCTAAATCTTTTGGATTTAGCTTTGGACATGAAAAATTAAAAACTAAACAAAAAGCTTTAGCTCCGTGCGCAGTCGGAAACGTAACGTTTACTTGCTTCCGCACTACGCTTAGCCGAGACGTTGTGCATAATGCGGAAAAACAAGAAAACATTGAAAATTTGAACTAAAAAGCCAGCCACATAAATAGCACATTTGTTTTTTTTCCAACGCAAAAGCCAACGCTAAAAAAACAAAAGAGCTATTTTAGCCAACGCTCGACCAAACCAGCGAAATGAATGAATAAAAAAGACTTATCCGAATCTGACATAAAAGCGAAATTTATCACACCTGCAATTCTGAATTCAGGTTGGGACGAGCAAACTCAATTAGGACGAGAAATTTTCTTCACGGACGGTCGAATTTATGTGAAAGGAAAACTTACTGCAAGAGGTAAAAGAAAATTTGCTGACTATATTCTTTTCTACAAACCAAATGTTCCGATTGCCATAATTGAGGCAAAAGACAACAAACACAGCGTAAAAAGTGGAATTCAACAAGCTCTTGGCTACGCCAACACCTTGGATATTCCTTGCGTGTTTAGTAGCAATGGAGACGGATTTTATTTTCACGACAAAACCGCAACTGACGGAATAATTGAAAAAGAAATCGCCCTAAATGAATTTCCAAGTCCGGAAGAACTCTGGAAAAAATATAAAAAGTACAAAGAAATTGAAACTGAAGAAGTTGAAGAAATAGCCAAACAAGACTATTTTCAAGATAATTCTGGAAAAACACCAAGATACTACCAACAAATTGCAGTCAATAGAACTATTGAAGCTGTTGCTAAAGAACAAAACAGAATTTTATTGGTAATGGCTACAGGTTGTGGCAAAACTTACACCGCTTTTCATCTTATTTGGAGATTATGGAAAAGTGGTGCTAAAAAGCGAATCCTTTTTTTAGCAGATAGAACAGCATTAATTGACCAAACATTCCGAAAAGACTTTGCACCTTTTAAGGAAGCAATGACAATCATTAAAAAGAAAAAAATAGATACTGCTTACAATATTTATTTAGCATTGTATCAAGGTCTTTCAGATAGTAAATCCGAAGATGCGTACAAACAATTTAGTCCAGATTTTTTCGATTTAATCATAATTGACGAGTGCCACAGAGGAAGTGCAAAAGAAGATAGTAAATGGCGAGAAATTCTTGCTTACTTCAACAACGCAACTCACGTAGGTTTAACAGCAACACCAAAGGAAACGACAGAAGTTTCAAATATTGATTATTTCGGAGAACCAATTTATACTTATTCTTTAAAACAAGGAATTGATGATGGTTTCCTCGCACCTTACAAAGTTGTAAAAGTAACATTGGATATTGATGCAGAAGGTTGGCGACCACCAAAAGGATTTTTAGATAAAAACGGAGAACCAGTTGAAGATAGAATCTACAACAGAACCGACTTTGATAAAAATATTGTTGTTGATGAACGCAGACAATCTGTAGCGAAAAAAATAACGGAATTTCTAAAAGGCTATGACCGTTTTGCAAAATCAATTGTGTTTTGCATAGATATTGAACACGCAGAAGGAATGCGAACAGAATTGGCTAACGCCAATTCCGATTTATTCTCGCAGAACAATAAATATGTAATGCAAATAACAGGAGACAACGAAGAAGGCAAACGAGAATTAGACAGTTTTATAAATCCAAGTGAACCTTATCCTGTAATTGCAACCACTTCAAAATTAATGACAACAGGAGTTGATGCACAAACGTGTAAACTCATTGTTTTAGATAGTAACATTGGTTCAATGACTGAATTTAAACAAATTATTGGTCGAGGAACTCGAATAAATGAAGAATACGGAAAAACTTATTTTACAATTATGGATTTCCGAAATGTTACCAACTTGTTTGCAGACCCAGATTTTGATGGCGACCCAGTAATGATTAAGCAAGTAAATGAAGATGATGATTTAAGTGGTGCAGAAGATGAAACAACAGAAGAAATCATCACTGATATTTTAGATGGAGAAGAAATTGAATTTGATGAAGAACCTGATTACCCAGAAATTGAAGGTGGCGGAGAAATAATAGAAGGTCCAAGAGGAAAAATTCGAGTTAATGGAGTTCCTGTAAAAATTGTAAACGAACGCATCCAATATTTAGGGAATGACGGAAAAATAATCACAGAAAGTTTAAAAAATTACACCAAAAATAATGTAACAAAACAATATCAAACTTTAGAAAAATTCCTAAATCATTGGAACAAAGCAGAAAAGAAAGAAGCAATAATCGAGGAATTAGAAGAACAAGGAATTTTCTTTGATGCGTTAAAAGAAGAAGTTGGGAAAGATTTTGACCCTTTCGATTTGATTTGCCATTTAGCATTTGAAGCAAAACCTTTAACAAGAAAAGAACGAGCAAACAATGTTAAAAAACGAAACTATTTTACAAAATATGGCAAAAAAGCACAAACCATTATAAATAGTCTTTTAGATAAATATGCAGAAGATGGTTTATTGACTATTGAAAGCACAGAGGTTTTAAAATTAGACCCATTAAATAAATTGGGAACACCAATTGAATTAATAAAGGCATTTGGAGGTAAACAACAATATTTATCTGCAATAAAAGAATTAGAATCAGAATTATACAACAGCATAGCATAAAATGGCGAACGTAGGAGCAGTAATAACAAGTATAAGAAATATAATGCGTCAAGACAGAGGTATTTCTGGAGACGCTCAACGATTAGAACAGTTGGGATGGATGCTTTTTTTAAAAATCATTGATGATAAAGACCAAGAACTTGCACTTATAAAAGACAATTACGAATCAGTTATTCCAACCAAATTTCAATGGAGAAATTGGGCAACCGACACAGAAGGAATAACAGGAGACGAATTATTGGATTTTATTGATAGAACGACACAAAATGATAAAGGACTTTTTGCGACTTTAAGTACATTAACAAATCCTAAAAATCCAAAACGAGCAAGTATTGTTCAGCAAATTTTTGATGGTACAAATAACTTTATGAAGTCAGGTTATGAAATGCGTAAAGTTATTAATGAACTGAATAAAATTGATTTTAACAGCTCTAAAGACAAACAAGTTTTTGGTACTATTTACGAAAGTATTTTAGTAGAATTAAGAGATGCTGGTAACAAAGGCGAATATTACACACCAAGAGCAGTCACAAGGTTAATGACAGAAATGACTAACCCAAAACTGGGAGAAAAAGTACTTGACCCAGCATCGGGAACGGCTGGATTTTTAACCGAAGCTATTGATTTTGTTAGAGAAAATTATGTAAATACAGTTGATGATGAGCATATTTTGCAAAAAAGTATTACAGGTTGGGAATTTAAACCTGTCCCTTTTGTTTTAGGATTAACAAACTTAATTCTACACGAAATTGAAATTCCCGATTATCATTATATTGACAGTCTTAAACGAGAATATAATAGTATTGGGAGAAAAGACCAAGTAGATGTGATTTTGGCAAATCCGCCATTTGGTGCAAGTATTGCTGATGGTGTGGAAACCAACTTCCCTTCTACTTATCGTTGCAAAGAATCCGCAGATTTATTTGTGATTTTAATGTTGAAATTATTAAACCCAAAAGGACGTTGTGCAATTGTTTTACCTGATGGTTCAATTACTGGCGATGGTGTAAAAGCGAGAATTAGAGAAAAATTATTAACCGACTGTAACTTGCATACAATTATTCGTTTACCACAGAGCACATTTTTTCCTGCAACAGTGAGCACCAATTTACTTTTTTTTGAGAAAGGAAGTAAAACAAAGGATATTTGGTATTACGAGCACAAATTACCTGAAGGTCAAAAAAGTTACTCTAAAACAAAGCCTATCCAATATGAAGAATTTCAACCTATTATTGAGTGGTGGAAAAATCGTAAAGAGAGTGAAATAGCGTGGAAAGTAAATATCAATGATATAAAAGATTGGGATTTAGATATCAAAAATCCTTTTCAACAAGAAGAAGAAAAATTAGAATCTACTGATATTATTATAGATAAGCTACAAAGTTCGTTTCGCAATAGTCTAAGTCTTTTAGAAACTCTTAAATAATGATTGTGAAATTAGAAAAGCTTTTAAACAAATATAGAATTGAGACTCGTATAAAGGATGAAATTGAATACAGACAAGTAACTATTTCTCAACATACAGGTGTAAAGTTTAGAGGGAAAAAATTAGGTAACAAAATTGGACGAAAGAGACAATTTGTAGTCGACCTTAAACAATACCCTAATACTGTAATGTTTACAAGGCAAGGTTTAAAAGATGGTGCTATTGGTTTTGCCCCAAAGGAAGTTCACAATTGTATAGTAACTGAAAATATGCCGACTCTTTCTGTGAATACAGAAATTGTTGATATTGAATATTTAAAACGATTACTTAACTCAAACCATTTTTTAAAAAAAATAGATGAATTAACAATAGTAGGTAGTGCTCAAAAAAGCATTCACGAAAGAGATTTATTAAAATTAGAAATTGATATACCAAAAATTGATATCCAGAGAGAGATTGCAAAAAAAATAATTTCGAAAGAGGAGGATTTTTCATCTTTAAAAGATGAAATACAAACCCAAAAACAGCTTATCACCAATTATAAAAAATCTATATTACAGGAAGCTATTCAAGGAAAACTTACAGAAGGTTGGCGTAAAGAAAATAAAAATATTGAGCCTGCATCTGAATTACTTAAACGAATAAAAGGAAAAAAGGAAAAACTTGTAAAAGAGAAAAAGATAAAGAAGGAAAAGACTTTGCCAAAAATTTCAAAACAAGAAATTCCATTTGAATTGCCTAAAAATTGGTCTTGGTGTAAATTAGGAGATATTTGTAATAATATTACTTCAGGCTCAACACCTGCTAAAGAGTTTTTCGTTTCAAAAGATATACCTTATCTCAAAGTTTATAATATCAGAGATAATAAAGTTAATTTTGAGTATAAAGAACAATTTATCACAAGTGAAATTCATAATTCATCATTGCAAAGATGTAGACTGTTTCCAGGCGAAGTTATTATGAATATTGTAGGTCCACCATTTGGAAAAACTGCAATTATTCCAAATGATTATCCTGAATGGAATTGTAATCAAGCAATTGCAATTTTTCGTTGTATTGAAAAATCAGTTAATCCTTTTATCTATAAATTTTTACTTTCAAATCTTTACTTAAAAAATATGCACTTCAAAGGTGTTGCAGGTCAAGACAATATATCTGTTACGATGTGCAAAAACATAATATTTCCATTGCCACCTTTAGCAGAACAAAAAGTAATTATAGAAAAGGTTGAAACCTTATTGGCTAAATGCAATATTTTAGAAAAAGAAATAATCCAATGCGAGGTAAACTCTGAAATGTTAATGCAAGCAGTTTTAAAAGAAGCATTTGAAACTAAAGTAAAAAAAGAAACCAAAATCATCGACTTACCCGCTAAACCAACAAATATAGATTACTACAAACGTACTTTATTGGCAACCGAAATAGTTTGGCAACTTCAAAAAGAGCCAACTTTAGGTCATTTGAAATTGCAAAAACTAATTTATTTAGCACAAGAATCAAGCACAATGCAATTACCAACAAACTTTTTACAACAAGTTGCTGGTCCTTATGACCCAAAAATGGCTCGTTCTCTTGATAAACAAATGAAAACCAAAAAATGGTTTGAGTATAAAAAGTCAGAATTATTAAAATTTAAACCATTAGAAAAAGCTGGAGGACATAAAGCGGACTTTGAAAAGTTCTTTGCAAACGAGAAAGAAAGCATTCAGTATATAATTGACACTTTTAAAACCGCAAAATCTGACTCAATTGAATTGGTCGGAACTTTATATGCGTGTTGGAAAAAACTGATTGAGGAAAAACAAATGATTACGGACGAATTAATAAGTAAACGCTTTTACGAATGGTCAGAGGAAAAAGCCAAATTTGAGAAAAGCAGAATATTGAAAGCATTACGATGGATGGAAACTAAAGGAATTGTGCCTGAAAAAGCTAACGCTTAAAGCCATACACATTCGCAATTCGCTACAGCCAACGCTACGCCAAAAATTGCAAAAGAGTATGTCTTGCCAACGCTCAATCTGAACTAAATAACAAACATTGGAAAACCAAGCAGAACGTGAAAAGCACTATGCACAACAACGTGTATAAAACATAGCTATTATAAGCTTTCCGAGAGGTTTTTGTATATTTACAAAGTACACCAAATTTTTTATTTGGTTATATTTAGAAAAGAAAATTAAACATAAAAATAAAAAATTCGGCTCGTGCTAAATCCGAAAAGTTAGCTTTTATTTATACGCTACGTTTCATACACAAGACCGTTGTACACCATTTTGAAAAATGAACTTTCCTGAAATAGGTTGACTAAAAATTAATCATTTAATTATAGTCAATTATGAAACCACAAAAACAGCACTGGCGAAAAAAAAGCTAC
>NZ_JAIQXX010000033.1 GCF_021887715.1 Winogradskyella immobilis | reverse complement strand
TCAACAGCAGTAAGATCAATCATAGCAGGGATTTCATCCACGCATTGAACTGTTACATCAGCAGGAGCACTAGGTGCAACAGGCGCAGTAGTATCAGCTACAGTAATAGTTTGTGATACAGACGATGTATTAGTACAGTTATCAGTAAATGTCCAAGTACGAGTAATAATAATGTTACAAGGATTAGAATTATCAGTAGAATCTACACCAGTAACAGTAATATCTCCAAGGCAGTTATCAACAGCAGTTAAGTCACCAGGTGCAGGTACATCATCAATACATTGGTAAGTTTCATTTGCAGGAGCACTAGGTGCAACAGGAGCAGTAGTATCTTGAACCGTAATAGTTTGAGTATGTGTTATTTCATTTCCACCACCATTAGCACCATCATTAGCCGTCCATGTACGTACAAGGGTAAAATTATTAGGGCAAGAACCGTCAGTTCTTTCTTCATTAAAAATAACTTCAACATTTGGGTTGCAATTATCAGTAACAGTAAGAGTAACTGCATCAGGGATGGCATCACATTCTACAGTTTCATTAGCAGGTAATGCTTCGTTAAATGTAGGTGGCATATTATCAATAACAGTAATAAGCTGCTCACATATAATATTGCTTGTATTACCAGCAGAATCAGTTGCTACCCATGTAATAGTTGTAATTCCTACAGGATATGGTTGATTTAGACCTAGACCATCATCTCTAGTACCACTAACAGTTACATTTGGACAATTATCATTAGCAGTAGGAGTTGTAATAGTTATTGGAGTAGAACAAGTTAAAGGGTTGTTTACATTAACAGTGATATCTGCAGGACAGTTAATAGTAGGGTTGGTATTATCTGTAACTACAACATCTTGTGAACATTGAATGCTATTTCCAGCTGTGTCAGTAAACGTCCAAGTAATGGTTGTTGAACCTAATAGCCATGGGTCATTAAGCGCAGCACCATCACTTCTAGTGCCAACACCGTTTATATTTCCATCACAGTTATCTATAGCAACAGGAGTTGTTACATCTGTATCATTAGAGCAATTAACACCTGTATCTAAATCTATTTGAGAAAGTGTAGAACAATCAAAAACAGGTGGATCATTATCAGCTACAGTTACAGTAACCGAAGCTGTATCTACATTACATTCTGAAATCGGTCCATCTATATCACTCACAGTAAGCGTTACATCAAAATTACCATCAGAGGCATAAGTATGAATTGGATTTTGTTCTGTACTAGTATTACCATCTCCAAAATCCCATGAATACGTAATATCATTTGTACCTGGAGGATTTGGATAAGGATCATTAGATATACCTGTAAAGTCAATTGTTCTTCCACAATTTGCATCTGGTGTAAAATTTATATCAGCAACTATAGCATCAAGGAAATCTATAGCTATAGCAGGTGTAGTAACTTCAGCAAAGTCATTTTCGCAACCAGAACCAGGAGCACCTAAAGGGACTTGTATAGCCAACTGAAATTCGTAAGAACCAGGAGTGGTTACTGTTGCTATTGTTGATAGGGTTACATTATTAGGAACACTAGTATCTGGTGTGCCTATAGTAAAAGTTGTAGTTCCAGGTCCCGATAATTGCGTCCAAACGTATGCAGAAATGTTATCAGTTTCATTATCAATAGGAAAAACGCCATCAGGCAAATTGCTTACTAGAGTTATAATCTCTGCATCAGGAAAACATACATCGTTTCCATCACCAGCGGCAATAACCATTATATTAGGGTCAACAACAGGCGTACCTCCAAGAGCAACTAATTCTTCAAAAATAAAGCATACATTTCCGCCACCAACACAAGCAGAATAACTAATATTACCAATATTAATCCTTCTATTATTATTACATGGACCTTCTGAAGCTAAAGCGCCACTTCCATTTCTAATCACTGTGTCCGTTGTGTTTAATATCTGAATAGATGTACTAGTCCCTATAGATAAGGTAGAGTTAGAAGTCCAAACAATTTGACCTCCATCTTGTATTATTATACTAGTAATAGCATTAGAAATTGTAAAATCTTGATCTACTAGTACCCGTGCATTATCTGGAATTATAACTGTACCATTGCAATTATTTGCTGGATTTATAACAAAATTGTTAAAATCTGATACAGTTATATCACCTGTAGGGATAGTACATTGTGCTTGAACTTGTGATAATCCGACAAAAAAGAAAACCAAAGTTAGCAAAGCAATTGCTTTGCCACGAATATTTTCAATGAGATTAATAGTATTAGTTTTCATAAGCTTTAATTCTAAATTGACTAATTTTTTTATATATAACAAGTATCATCAAAAGATGATACATTAATAATCGATTTGCTACTATCAGCTATAAATAGCCCAAAAGCATTATATTTAGTATAGTTCTGAGGGAGGAAACTTAGGTCGTCGAACAACCTTATTTTGAATTTAATTAGATTTGGGGTCATAATTAATTGATTAATAGCACTACAAATGAACACATAACGTATTCATAATTCAAAAAAACCATTCAAGCTGCACAAAATTTCGTTAAGCGGGGCTTTTAATTGGTTTATCGGAATAATTGATTTCTCATAATAATAAAATTTCAGTCATAAATAATGTTTTCAAAACTTATAAAACAGGTTAATTTTAAAGTTTCGGGTCGCAATCTATGTATTTAATCTGACTAAAACAACATTTTGTCGACAAAAATTAACATTTAATCGAATATATGAAACAATTAATATTAGTAAGGCACGGAAAGTCCTCTTGGCAATATGATGTAATAGATAAAGAACGGCCACTTAAAAAACGAGGTATTAACGATGCTAAAAGAGTATCTGCCATTTTTAATACAAAAACTATTGTGGTAGATGCAGTATTTTCTAGCCCAGCAAACAGAGCATTATCTACATGTAAAATATTTATAGAAGAATTAAAGATCTCAGAATCTAAGCTTAAAATTAATGAAGACTTATATGATTTTTCTGGTGAAAGGGTTCTTAATTTTATAAAAAAAATGGATGACCGGTTAGATACCGTAATGATTTTTGGACACAATCATGCATTAACAGCAATAGTAAACACCTATGGAGATAGATATATTAATAATTTACCAACCTCAGGATTAGCTATTTTAGAATTTAATATCGATAATTGGAAACATTTAAAGTTGGGGCATACAAAAGATGTTCTATTCCCGAGAGATTATCGATAATAGATAATGTATTAATTTATAACCAATAGAATTTTTTAATAATATTATTTTCAATTCTATAGCATAATGTTATCTAACTTTATACTAAAATGAAATATATTTGTGTAAAGTAAGTTGCATGAATAAACCCAGTAATATTTATATTAATAGAGAGTTAAGTTGGCTTCAATTTAATGCAAGAGTTTTGCAAGAAGCAGCAGATGAAAATGTACCATTAATAGAGCGATTACGCTTTTTAGGTATTTTCTCAAACAACTTAGACGAATTCTTCAAAGTTAGGTATGCAACTGTAAAACGGATAGATCAAGCCGGAAAAGGTGGTAAAAATCAATTAGGAGGTATTAAAGCTAGTGATTTGTTGTTAAAAATTACAGAAACTGTAATAGAACAACAAAGCGAAAGTTTAGAAATTTTAAGTAATATAGAAAGCAAACTTCAAGAAGAGCAAATCTATATTATAAAAGAAGATCAAATTCAACCTAGTCAACACGACTTCATAAAATCTTATTTCTTCCAAGAAGTTAGTCCTGCTTTAGTGACCATAATATTAAATGAAGATATAGAGCTACCATTATTAAAAGATAGCGCAGCCTATTTAGTTGTAAAAATGTGTTTGCATGACGATAGTAAACAATATGCTTTAATAGAAATTTCTAAATCAATGAATCGTTTTGTGGTTTTACCCAAAACGGATAATAAATGCCATATTATTTTAATAGACGACTTATTAAGGTATTGTATGGCTGATATTTTCAATTTTTTTGAATATAAAACTATTTCTGCCCATATGATTAAAATTACTAGAGATGGAGAGTTAGATTTTGATAGTGATTTAAGTAAAAGTTTTATGGAAAAAATTGCGGATAGCGTTAAAGACCGTAAAATTGGGGATCCAGTACGTTTTGTTTATGACAAGACTATTGATAGAGATACATTAAATTACCTTATGGCAAAAATGGGTATAGAATCTACAGATAGTGTTATTCCTGGAGGAAGATACCACAATCGTAGAGACTATATGGGCTTTCCTAGCTTAAATCGAAACGATTTATTATACGATAAAATAAAATCATTGCCAGTTAAAGGCTTAAATTTAGAACAAAGTGTTTTTAAAGCAATAGCGTTAAAAGATTACTTGGTTTATACACCGTATCATACATTTTCATATGTGGTGAGGTTTTTAAGAGAAGCTGCTCTAGATCCAAAAGTAAAAACTATAAAAATTACTATTTATCGATTGGCCCAAATTTCTCATGTTGCTAGTTCTTTAATTAATGCAGCTAAAAACGGTAAAAAAGTAACAGTATCTATTGAGTTGCGTGCACGTTTTGATGAGGAAGCAAATATTAATTATGCAGAGCAAATGCAAAGCGAAGGAGTAAATATGCTTTTTGGCGTTACAGGATTAAAAGTACATTCTAAAATGTGTGTTATTGAACGCGAAGAAAAGAATAAGCTAAAACGTTATGGGTTTATAAGTACTGGTAATTTTAACGAGTCTACAGCAAAAATATATACCGATTTTACATTATTAACATCCGACCAAAAATTACTTAAAGACATTAATAAAGTATTTAGTTTTTTTGAAGTGAATTACAAAATTCATAGGTATAAGCATATTATTACGTCTCCACATTATACACAATTTAAGATATTTGCTCTTATCGATAATGAAATTGCTAATGCTAAGCAAGGCAGAAATGCGTCTATTAAACTTAAAATGAATAGCATCAGTAGCTATAAAATGATAGATAAGCTTTACGAAGCTAGTAAGGCAGGTGTTAAAATACAAATGATAGTAAGAGGTATTTGTTGTTTAATACCTGGAGTTCCTGGAATGAGTGAAAATATTGAAATTATTAGTATCGTTGATAAGTTTTTAGAGCATACAAGATTGTATATTTTTGGAGATAATAGTAATCCAAAGGTTTATATTTCTTCTGCAGATTGGATGACAAGAAATATAGATAATAGAGTAGAAGTCACTTGCCCTATCTATGATGAAGATATAAAATCTGAACTGTTAGATATTTTTGATATCTGTTGGAATGATAACGTTAAAGCTCGTATTATAGATAAAGATCAAGATAACAAATACAAAAAACGTAATCAACCTTCGCTTAGATCTCAATTTAAAACTTATGAATATTATTTAAATCGATTAGAAAATTAATGCTGAATATTAAAAAATATGCGGCCATAGATATAGGGTCAAATGCGGTAAGATTATTAATTTCTAATATTATAGAACAAGGAGATAAACCAGTAATATTCAAAAAAAATGCATTGGTTCGTGTCCCTATTCGTCTTGGTGCAGATGTATTTCTTAAAAATGAAATTTCCGATTATAATAAAAAGCGAATGGTCGATACAATGACAGCTTTTAGTTTACTAATGAAATCTCATGGAGTTGTAAAATACAAAGCCTGTGCAACTTCGGCAATGCGAGAAGCGAAAAACGGAAATGAATTAAATAAAATAATAGCAGAGCAATGTAATATTAAAATAGATATTATTGACGGCGAAGAAGAGGCTAAAATTATTGCAGCTACAGACTTACATACATTTATAGATGCAAATAAAACCTATTTATATGTAGATGTAGGAGGTGGGAGCACAGAGTTTTCGATAATTCATAATAGCAAGAAAATTACATCAAAGTCATTTAAAATAGGAACGGTTCGTTTACTAAATAATATAGTAAAAGACGATACATGGCAAGAATTAAAGACATGGATAAAAACAAACGCTAGGCAATATGATAAAATTGAATTAATAGGTTCTGGTGGAAATATTAATAAAATATTTAAGATTTCAGGAAAAGATATAGGAAAACCATTATCCTATTTCTATCTAGCTAATTATTATAAAAAACTTCAAAATTACTCTTACGAAGAACGTATAACAGAGCTCAACTTAAACCAAGATAGAGCAGATGTTATTGTGCCTGCATTACAAATTTATTTATCTGCAATGAAGTGGAGTGCTGCCAAAAATATTTTAGTCCCTAAAATTGGGTTATCAGATGGTATTATAAAATGCATGTACCATAATAAGATTACTAGTATTGACTTGTAATTTTACCGTTTGTCTTATTTTTCTTTACTAAAATCTAATAAATGACTGATAATTAGAATTTAAAATTATATTCGTACCCACTTATAAAAACAACTACTTATGAAAACAATTTTAGCAATATTTGCATTAGTTTGCTTTACAACTATCGGTTTCTCCCAAAGTACCAAAGATGTAAAGTATGGTATTAGAGCAGGTTACAACATCTCTAATTTAGATTTTGATCCTGAAGCTCCAATAGAGAACAGACATAGAAATGGTTTTGCTTTTGGCTTTTTTGCCGAAGTTCCATTATCTGAAGTGACATCTATAAACACAGAATTACAATGGTCTGCCGAAGGTGGAAAATCACGTGATATTAGAGCAAATTACTTTAATTTGCCAATTCAATTACGATTTGCACTTAGTGAAAACTTGTCAATCGGTGCCGGACCACAAGTCTCTTTAAAAACTTGGGAAGATAATGATTCGTTTAGCACATTCGCATTTTCAGGAGTTGCAGGAGTAGAGTATGTGTTTACTAACGATTTGTTTATAGATCTACGATATTCTTATGGACTTACAAATATATTAGATGATGAAGCTTCACCTCTTGAAGCTACTAATTTTAATTTTCAAATAGGTATAGGTATTAAAATATAGTTACTAATAAGTAACACCTTATAAAAATGCTTCTAATTTGTTTAGAAGCATTTTTTAGTTTAACCATGCATGGTTTGTTTTTTTCCTAGACCTTTCATAATCTCGGCTTCATAATTTAAAAGGTCTTGCCATTTTTTATCTACTTGATCTCGGTCACCGTATTGGCGCGCAAACCCTAAAAACATTGTATAATGATTGGCCTCGCTAACCATAAGTTTTCTGTAAAATTCAGCAAGTTCTTTGTCTTCTAATTCTTCTGATAATAGTCTAAAACGCTCACAACTTCTAGCTTCTATTAAGGCTGCATATAATAAACGATGAACCAATTGTGTAGTTCTACTACCACCTTTAGGGAAAAATTTTAAAAGCTGTATTACATAATCGTCTTTACGATCTCTGCCTAAAACCCAACCATTAGCAATAATTCTGTCGTGTACCATTTTAAAATGGCTAATCTCTTCTTTAACAAGTGCAGTCATTTCTATAACTAAGTCAGTGTATTCAGGAAAACTAACGATTAACGATATTGCTGTGCTCGTTGCTTTTTGCTCACAATAGGCATGGTCTGTGAGTATATCTTCAATATTCTTTTCAACAATATTTACCCAACGAGGGTCAGTAGGTAATTTAAGTCCTAGCATTATAAATAATAATTTTGGTTTAACCGATTAACCCTAATATTACCATTTTTGTTTATAGAGAGCTGATATAGGAAATCTTTTTTAGTATCTATTTCTTTATACGCTAAATCAATAACTATAGTATCTTCTAAAGATAAGTTTTGATTTAACCAAGCTCCTTGTAATATAGAATTGTCTATAACAGCTTGGTCATTTGTGTACTTAGCAATGAAGCTTTTATTGATGGATTGATGAATAACAGTTGAATTATTTTGTTTTACATGAATTTGAGAGATAATATTACGATGATGATAGCTATAATTTATATTGCCCTTTTTTATAGATTTTAGGATATCAGATTCCATATCTGTAAATGTTTTAATATTTACAGAATAATGATTACTCAGAATAGTATCTGTCTCTCGTTTTAAATAATTTTGAGGAATATATAGGTGTTCTTCAAAAGTGTTTTTCTTTTTAAAGGATTCAATACTTTCCGTTAAAGATTGTTGATTTGTTTTTCTTCCATCACAACTCGTTACAGCAACAGAAACAATAAATAAAAGCAGATATAATATTCTCATGGATTTAAAAATCAAGACCAAAGGTTTTTTTCAATACTTCTAAATTAGGGTTTTTTTCGTTGAGTTTTTCATATTTCTCTTGAGGTGTAAAAGCATACTTTTTTGCAACTTCTTCATTAACCTTGATATCTAAGGTTAAATCATAGTTTTGAAGTGTTTTTCTTAAATATTGCAATAAAGGATATTGTGCACGTTCTAACTCTATTTTTAGTGTTTCATTAGCATATTCTAAGCATATATCTGTATCTAAAAGTTTTGGTGTTTCCATTTCAAGAATAGAAGCCATAATTTTTTCACCTTTATGATGTAATGTTTTAATATAAGCTTTCCAAGCGTCTATTAAAGCAGGTTCAGTAACAGGTTCTTTTGGTAGCTGATCTTCGTCTACTACAACATCCATTTGTTTAATAAGATGTTCTTTCTTTTCGCGAATACTTTTTAAAGATAAACCAGACGTGACTTTAGCTGGATTTTGAATTGATATCTTAGGAATTTCAGGCTCAGCAACTTTAGCAACAGTTTCTTCTTTTTTAGCTATAGGTGTATCTTTTGTAATGACTTCTGGAGTTTTTACAGGAATCGGTTTTACAATAGGAATAGGAGTAATACCTCTTGCTTTAAAATAAGAAGGGGGAATTATAAACTGCTTATTTTTTTTTTTTT
>NZ_JAIQXX010000032.1 GCF_021887715.1 Winogradskyella immobilis | reverse complement strand
GTAGTCGGTGTTGCAGGAGTACCTGAACATTCACCAACAGTTACATCACTAAGGGTAGGTATAGCAGGATCTGTAGTATCATTAACAATGACATTTGTAGTACAAGTATCAGTATTACTAGAATCGTTAGGGTCTGTAGCAGTTAAGGTTACAGTAACTGGTGTGCCAATATTTGAGCAATCAAAACTTGAAATATCTATTGATAGATCACCAACACTGTTGCCATCATCTAATTGAGATGCTGTTATTGTAGCATTACCAGTATTGTCTAAATCTACTGTAAGATTACTAATACATGACGCAACAGGTGTAAATGCTGTAATAGCATCTGCTGTAATATTTATTTGATCAATAGACATATCACTTCTAAAAGGGGCTAAGCTTGGATCTGTATTACCTGGTGGATTAGGAGGTGTAGTTCCTGAAAAACGTAATTGAATGACTTGATCATTATAATTACTTAAATCAATATTTTGTAAACTCCATGCTTGAGCTTGTCCTGTTTGTTGTTGTCCACTTAAAATAGGTGTATCTGTTACAATATTTCCATCAGCATTGAGTTGCTGCCAAGTAGCACCATTATCGGTACTCACGTCTACAGATAAATCACCCATATCAGATCCAAACATATGATAGCGAAAAGAAAAATTCGCATTTTCAAACCCAGTTAGATCAATACAAGGGCTTATTAAATTTACAGTACTACCTGGTCCAGGATCTCGATTTAAAGAAGCTTCGACATAAAAAAACTCTTCACCTCCAGTGAAATCACCAGTTGGGCCAGTATTTCCAGAAGGTGTGCCGCCACCAGAAACATTAATATTACTTAAAGTCCAATTTCCTTGATCTTCAGTATCTTGAGTCCAAAGCCCAATACCATTATTCCATGTTTCTGTATATGGGTAAGATGATATACTAGGTCCAGTACAAGGAACTGGCGCGTCAGACTGAGCAAATGTAAAAAAGTCACCATCAGTAAAGTTTACCGTAGTTGTAAAATTACCATTGCCATCATCTGTTAAACTCACAGCTGTGTCCGAACCATTAAATGTTGTGTTTGAGCTCACTATTAATGTAGGACTTACATTATTAAAAGTAGATTGAGGTATACTTAAAGTTACTGTGCCCACAGTACCCGTTTCTTGAATGGCCCAAATACGAGACATTCTATTTAATGTTTGCGAGCTAATAGTAATAGGTGTATTTAATGTTATAGAAGCCCCATTATTACCCCAAAGCATAAAACTTTGGTCTACACTAAAATCATTTCCATTTAAAATGTTGGTAGCCGCTATTGTTCCATTACCTATAGTAACAAGCCCTATATTATTTGCTTGTACAGAATTTGTAGTTGTAGATATAGATTGTTTTTGGTTTAACCCAGAAGCATCGTCTTTACCTATGCCCGCAATATTAGAAACAAACCCAGAAAGTGCTCCATCTGAGTCATAAATAGTGTTTCCTAATGAATTTACATAATCTTGTGGCGTAGATTGATTTAACGTTAATCCATATTTAATGGAGAGATAGGATTCTATACTAGATAGTTCATTATCTGTAATTCGCCGACCAAAAGAAATAACTTCAAGCACGTCACCTCTAAATTCAAAACTACCTCCAAATCGCCTACCAACAGAAAAACCTTCATTAGTGAAAACTCCATATTGGTCTTGATTTTGAATCGTAGTAATAGTTTGTAATTCTCCCCATAACCTTATTTCTTCAAGTGAATTCACATTTCCTATCGCAAAGTCATTCTGTCTTAGAATCGATAGAAAAGGATCGTCTGTTGAAAAACCGGGAGTATTTAAAGCTGCAACATATTCTCCGCCACCGCTTGTATCTACATCAGTAGAACTAAAAAAGTAAGATACAGGGAAACTACCGCCTACTGCATTTAGATTGCCTGTTCCTAACCCAGCATTTGAATTAACAACATCAAGAGAGTGTGCTAAGACAATTTCTAAACTACTTGTATTAGATATGTTAGCACTAGGGTTAAATACAATAATTTGTGTGTGACTATCAAAACCACTTCCTGTAAGTAATACATCATCATTTCCATCAAAAAAAAGAGAGGGATTAAAATTTAAAGCATTTGAGGTTAAGCTAGGGCGAAAACTAGCATTGCTTTGCCTAATGTCACCTATCCCTCCTTGATTATTCCATTGACTAACTGCACCTCCTGACTCAATAACTCCTGCATCTGCTTTAAGCCAAAAACTTAAATTATTACTAACGCCTCCAGGGCCTGTTTGCGCATTTAAATTTAATGATAATAGTAATAATACAGAAAGACTAAGTAGTAATTTTATCTTCATAAGATATAGGGCTTATAATTTTGGCTAATATATAAAAATAATCGATAAAGTGCAATAATAATCGATGAAATGCATATTTATCTTTTATTTACTTGATAGTTAGAAGTTTGTAAATTTTAATTTATATGATTATTATCTTAGAAAAACAACTTCTATTGGTTTTAACTCTAATTATATAAGAGCCTTTGGATTGAAGCTTATAGTTTTTTCTATATAATCTTTCATTATTTAATAGGTCGGAAAAGATGAGTTTTCCTTCAATACTAAATAATTGTATTTCTTCAATAGAAACAGAATTGTTTGAAGAAACAAAAATTTCTTTACTATTAATTAAGTATTTAATAGCAACTCCAGCTTTATTAAAATCAGTGCTAGATAGTGTATTATTATTTGCTGATGTTTCAGGAATAGAGAATGCAATATAAAAACGATCTAAGTGCTCGCCAGCTTCAATAGTATCTGCGTAATCAGAATCGTTTATTAATGAGTATGTTTCTAGTAAAGCATCGTAGATGTAAACTTCTATATCTTCATTAAAGTTTTCTAATGCATTAAGACTTATACTTATATCTCCAGTTTCTCCAAGGTACATGCCCATTGGATAAACTTTAGTGTCTTCAAATTGACCAACTCCTTGAATGATGTAGCGATAATCTTCAATAATCCAGTTAAGATCATTAGCAAAATTATCCCAATTAGCAGCATCATATCCAAAATCAATACCATCTGAAGCTTCATTGTTTGGAGTAAAGCCTAAAAGAATTTGTCTAACAGCTCCATCTGGTGCCGTAAAATCTAGTCTTACACGTTGTATCTGTGCATTTAAAGTATTGACACCAATAAGGCCTAGTAATAAAACAAAAATTGCGGTTTGCACTGGTACCAGTGCTTTTTGTGTTAGTAGGTTCATAGTTTATAGATTTAGAATGTTTGGGACATTCGGTACAAATATATAAATATTTCGGGAAATAATCCGTGAAATGCATAAAAAATCGACAAAATACATTTTGTGCTCATAAAAAAAGCGATTCTTTAAGAATCGCTTTTAATCTATTTTTTATGTTTTTCTATTTAATAATAATCTTTTTACTGATTACGGAATCTTCAGTTTCAACATTAAGAACATAAGTTCCTGTTGGTAGTTTAGATACAGGAATTCTATAGGCATCAGAAGCATATTGATTTAAATTAGTATCCCATTTTTGAACAGTTTGCCCTAAAATAGAAATTAACTTCACTTCAGTGACATCATTATTAGGAACTTTAATATAAATCTCTTTTGTATTACTTAAGTAACTTATAAAGCTTTTATCTAATATTTTGTCATCTGAACTCAATGTGGAATTTTGATCTCTAAATGCTAAGAAGAAACGATCGGCATAGTAATCTGGTTCTAAGTTTACCACATAATTTTCTTCAGTAATATTAGTATAGGTTCCTAAAACAGAATCGTAGATGTAGACATCTAGGCCTTTTTCAAAATTCTCTAAATCTGTGAGTTCAAATTCTACATCACTATTTTCAGATAAGAATACACCAACAGGATACATTTTAGAATCATCAAAAGCACCAACTCCTTGTATAACATATACATCATCCTCTATAATAAAGAAGGCATCGTTATTTTGAAAATATTCATTACGTGCGTCATAACCATAATCGATACCATCTGTAGCTGTATTATCTGGAGTAAAGCCTATTAATAAAGGACGGATGTGGCCATCTACATGCGCAGTGAAATTAAGGCGTATTCTAGAAATTTCATTATTAGCTGTTTCATTTCTTAAAAGTGCTTTATGATCTTCTTTATTATTTTTAGATTTATAATCTGAGTTTCTAAAGAACACGGAAGTTCCCGTAGCTTCTCTTCTAAATACACGTTGATCATTTTCAAATTTTATAGTAGCATCTACATTACCAACGGTTGAGAATATGCTTCCAACGAAAAAACCTTGACCTACAGGAACATATCTACCTGGTACTTTAGAAGGTGTGCCAGCACCACTAATTAATGCGGGTACATATACAGGTATGCCTCCTGTTTTATTTAATACTGCATAACCACCTTGATATTCTCTTAAAATATGTGTTTGGTTAGAGGTGTAGTGTTCCCATAAATATAGCGCTCCACTTGTGCTTGGTGATGATCCAGGATTGCCTCCAGGAATATTATCATCAATAAACTCATGAGAGTCTAAAGCAGAAGGATAAGGGTTACCAACTAGAGCTTGATAGCCTGGAGTTATTGGTATAAGAATATCGTTATTATTTGGTTTTCCTTTAAAGACGTAGTTCTGTAGATCATTTTCTTGATTACCACCAGTAATAATATCTCCTTCATTAGCTGCGCCAACACCACTACCTTTCATCGTAAATCCATAACCTTGTGTAATACTAATAGTATTCCCTTTAAATACCCAATCTGCATAGCTATCAGTAGGGAAATTTTCAAAGGTGAAAATCCAACGGTTACTTAAAGTAATAGGGTTTGAAGATCCTGTAGCATTAAAGTTACCCGTAAACCCAATAGTTAAAGGATTATTAGTATTAGAGCCATCTCTTAATAAACCAGCTAATGTTTCTGGTACATTATTAGCGGAGGTGTTAATAGCACCTACAGGTGAACTCCAATAATTGTAATTAAATAAATTGGTGGTACCTTGTTGATCGCGTTCTAAATCTCCACTACTAGTAACATCCAAAATACTTTCAGGAGTCTGATTTACATTATATCGTTTTTGTACCAATTGAGATTCGCCAATTAAATCAATAGATCCATCTAATTTGAGATAATGAGTAATGCTTAATCCAACACCATTATTATTCTC
Source organism: Winogradskyella immobilis (assembly GCF_021887715.1). Lineage (GTDB taxonomy): Bacteria > Bacteroidota > Bacteroidia > Flavobacteriales > Flavobacteriaceae > Winogradskyella > Winogradskyella immobilis. The sequence continues at coordinate 4,066 of NZ_JAIQXX010000032.1, read as the reverse complement.
ATTTTGATTACCATCAGAAATATCTGTTACAGTAAGTTCGTTGGCTTCTATAATTAATCCCAAAACAGTTAAATCTCTTGTATTTGTAGAAATGTTATGATTTGTTCTCACAATATTCCAATCTATAGGATTTCCATTAATACCATTACTATTAGGGACATCCCATACCGTAAAATTAGTCCAAGTATTATCGGTATCCCAAGATGAATTCGTCCTAGATGTATATGGTAAAGGAGCTGTTTGTGGTTGTACAGATTGAATATTTCTCAGTCGACCAGCGGGCCCAACACCAGCATATGGAGCTAAATCACCACAAACTACATTCATTCTATAGTAACCAACTAAATTATTCCAAGTTAAAAGATCATCTTCGACACCATCTTGATTAGTATCTGGGCCATATATTTTAGAAGGAATAACAACACCACCAACGTCTGACCCTAGTTGATCTATCTCTTGGTTCATCATTTGCCTTATATGCTCAACAGTAAGTGCCTTGTTCCATACTTTAAATTCATCCATCCAACCGTGATAATAATTTACAGGAGTATTATTAGGAGGTCTTTGATCCATTGCTCCTAGAAGCGCACTAATATTATTAGGTGTAGTAGTAGGGGCAGAACCGCCAGTAGCGACTAATTCGATACCATCTACATATAGTCTATAAGTACCTCCATCAAAGGTTACTGCAAGATGATACCATCGATCTGTTCCTATAGTTTGAGCCGTAGTTAACGAAGTAGATCCTGCAGTAAACACAACTCTACTATTTATAATACTTAAATCGTAACCGTTAGAAGTATTAAGTGCATCTTTTCTTGAAAACACAGTACTAGTACCATTTGTAGATTCTGGTTTTACCCATACCTCAATACTGAAGTCACTATTTAGATTATAATTATTTCTAAAATCTACATGGTCATTTTGTCCATCAAAATCTACAGTAGGACAATCGTTAACTATTACTACAACATCATCAGAACAACCACTACCATCCTGAATAGTCCATCTTAGAGTGTATGTCCCAGGACTTGCATTAAATATAGCATTAGGATCTGTCTCGTCAGAGAATACTAATAAATTACCACAAGATGTAGTACTCGATGATATTACACTCCATCTCCCTGTAACTCCAGTACCATTAAAATCATTTGCATCATCTGCAGGAACCACATAAAGACCATCTTCATAAGCACCATTAGCAAAATTGACTCTAGATCTCACAGTATTATCGTAAGCTCTCATTTGTACAAAGTTTTCTCCACAACTATTGGCTAAAGGAGTTATGTCTTGTCCAGCATAGGCTAAACTTGCATTAACGTTAAAGAAATTAGTACCATCTGCATTTTCAGCCCTACAGCCATTGACTAGAGTGGTTACACCATAGCGTCGTACTCCTGGTGTTATAGGTTGTACTGTAGCTGTTGTTCCTGTAGCAATAACATTACCTGCTTCATCCGTATATTCTAAGATGTCATCAACAGGAGCAAATCTAAAGCCTACATTATCAATGGCCCATCCACTAGCTAAATCTCTTCCACCTCTATTACAGTTCTCATTATTAGGGTTAGGAAAAGTGTTATTTCCAACTTCTCCGCAAGAACTTGTACTTCCTATAAAAGTAAACCTGACTCTCAATCCAGTTTCGCCAATCCATTGCCCTAAATTAATAGAAGCAGCATGCATTCTAGAGGCGTCTGTACCATCAATACTAGTAGTACCAATACATCTATTTGCAGATGCTTTTGTTAAAATAACACCAGTAGTATTACCAGAGGTAAAATTATAACCTTCTACTGTTGTTAGTGTTTGTGTGTAAGTATTACCAGAATCAAAAGAAAGTTCTATAAATCCATTGCCACCATTACAGAAATAGAAACTCGTGTCAAAGGATAAAATAGCTTCTGCAGCAGTTAGACCTACAGTACTGAATACAGGTGTTTCTAAAGTTGTAGTATTACCTATACCATTAGCCATAGCAAATTTTGTATTGTCTGAAGTATCATAATTAATACCACTAAATTCTCTATTACTGTTAGAATTTGCTTCTTTCCAAGTTGGCTGAGTCGTATTATTACCACTAGCAGGGAAGAAACCATCTAAACCATCAACTCTCCAGCCATCTGGTTGTGCAAAATTAAACTCACCACCTTCACCAAACTGACCTGCAGGTTGGTCAAAGAAACTTTCAGCAACTACAGTAACATCATCTCCTAAACAAATATCTAAAGCTGTTGTGCTAACAATTATAGGTGGCTCATCTGGTGGCAAGAAGCGTACAAATGCTGCAGCTGAAGATTGTATAATAGAATCACCTGTTATTGGATCATCTATTCTTAGTAGGACACGGACAAAGGTGTCTGTGTTTAATCCGTTAAATGTATATGATAATGCATTACCCGCTGGCGGGTTTGGTACTTGATTCCATGTTTCTCCGTTGTCTTGAGAAAACTCCCAGCGTTCTATAGAAACATTTGGATCTTGTAGGTCAAAAGGATTAACTTCAGAAATTGTAAAAGCTACATTTCTAGGTTCTGTTATTCCTCCAGGACATGCTGTAGCTTCAATAAGTTGAGCAGGAGGTTGGGGAATAGGGTTATTAGGATCATTAGGGTCATCAGGTACAATAACACCAGTAACAATAGCCAAAACATTAATAGGAGGTTCTATCGTTACTGTAGCAATACAAGTACTAATGTTACCGTATATATCTTGACCTGTTAGCGTCACATTTGCGTCATATTGTGTTCCACTTCCGTCAGGATTTTCAGGGAATGTATTTTGACTCAAACTTAATAATACAGCACCACAAGCATCGTTAGATCCATTATCAATATCAGATGTGTTTATCGTTGCAACTCTAGTTACAGGATCTATGACAACTACAAAATCAGTACATTGCATAGTAGGTGCAACTCTATCTTCTACAGTAATCATTACTGTACATGTATCTGAATTACCAGAATTGTCGAATACTGTAAGCGTCACAGGAATTGGTAAAAATGTATTTGTAGCAGCATCATAATTAATATCGCTACAATCAAAACTTGTTTGTGATGCTGTAAAATTAGCAATACCACATGCATCATTAGAACCATTATCTAAATCAGATGCTATAATATTAGCAGTGCCATTAGGCCCAAGTTGTACAGTAATATCTTGACAAACTGCATTTGGAGGTGTTACGTCTGAAGGAATAACATCAAATGTACATTGACTTGTTTCTCCTGCATCATCAATAGCTGTTAACGTAATAGTGACCGTACCTGTTTGTATTGATCCAGGAGCTGGACTTTGTGTTACGACTATATTAGTATCGCAATTATCTGATGTACTCGCTAAAGTCGTATAATCAGGCAAAGTATATTGACAGATATTACTATCAAAATTTATATTTTGATTTCCTGGGCAATTTATTTCTGGGGCTTCGTTATCTTCTATAGTTATAGTATATGAGCACATGATATCATTACCAGCACTATCTGTAGCAGTATAGGTAACCATAGTAGTGCCAATATTAAAACTTCTATTGTCTATTGTGCCAGAACCACTATCATTCGTAGCTCCAGTAATGGTCCAATTTATCGAAGCAATACCACAATTGTCTGAGAAATTTGGTTCAGTAGGGTTAAATGTATAATCGCACTGGCCAGGGCTTGTGCCAAATGTAGAATTTGAAGGACAATTAGACACAGTCGGGTTTTGATTATCTGTTACAGTTATTGTGTAAGAACATGATACACTATTTCCGCCAACGTCAGTTGCAGTATAAGTTATTGTGGTAAGGCCAGTATTAAAGTTAGTAGTACCTATTGCATTATTTCCATTACCTGATGTAGCCCCTGTCATTGTCCATACAATAGTATCTATAGCGCAATTATCATTAAAGTTGGGTTCTACAGGGTTGAAAGTATAATCACATTGATTATTATCTGTATTTGCAGTTATGTTTGTTGGGCAATTTGTTACTATAGGATTTTGAGTATCATTAATAATGATATCTTGAGTAACAGTAATAGTATTCCCATTACCATCATCCACCATATAAGTTCTAGTTATGGTACCA
>NZ_JAIQXX010000031.1 GCF_021887715.1 Winogradskyella immobilis | reverse complement strand
AGCTTCACCGTGTATACTAACCTTATTTCTCTCTTTTGTTCTTTCTGATTAATATATCTAATGTAATAGATTGTAAACTTAAGCCGTATATAATTAATTGCTTTGGCAAGTGCTTATTTGGAAAATTCTTTCTGAATTTTCTCTAGTACATTTTCGTTTACTAAATTAGTTGTTGAAACGCGCAACAATATCATACACAAAAACGATGAAGACACATTCTGCTAAAGCTGATTTGTATGTAATTAACCTAAACCAAAAAACTTTAAGTAAAAGTCTATTATTTTTATTACTACTAATCATAATTCAATCTTGTCAATCTGACCTTTTAATTGATAACAAATCAATCATTAAGAAGATTGATAAACTAAAATTTAGTAAAATAACATTCGAAGTTTCAATAGATGCTGATGAAAACATTATAGACACGCTTTCAATTGTCAAAACTAAAACAGATGATAATGGAAAAACCCTCTATACTATAAAAGAGTATTTGCCTAAAGTAGATGGACAAATAATACGACAAAGTTATTTTAGGAGTAATGAGGATTTATTTTACCAAGAAACTGCAGCAAGTGAAAAATTCAAATCAATCTTTCAAACTTTTATAAATAATGACAATGTAATTGAGAATGCTCAAATGATAAGTATTGGTTCTGAAGGTACGAATGACACAATATTTATGAAATATGACTACAAATATAATAATGATGAAAAAAAAGAAAGTCTATTTATAACATCTCAAACAGATTCTATTAATTCTCTAGACTATACAGAATATAATGAAAATGAAAAACCTGTACTCGGGTATTTAATACTTGACAATGACACTTTACAAAAACGGAAAATGAAGTACCTAAATGGAAAAATGATTGAATCAACTTATGAATTAAAAGAAACTTTTAGAATTAGAGTTTACACTTATGATAACAATGAAAATATTAAAACAATTTTTCTAAAAGAAAATGATACCATAATAAAAGCATCAGAAACTATTTTTGATAATAGTAAATATAAAAATACAGAATTGATAATCACTAAAGATATTCTGAACGATACAGTAACAAAAAGGAAAAAAATAACAAAAGCCTTACAACGGCCATAATTTATTGCGACTGAATTCCTAATCGGGATTTGTTGTCTTTAGGTTACAGTTTTAAAAAACATTGCGATTAGATGGAAGAACAGTTTATTGAAGAAAAAACATTTGAAAGAAAAGACTTTTCTAAAAACAAACTTATAAAAGGAGAATACGAATTATGTACTTTTTTAAATTGTAATTTATCCAATTGTGATCTTTCTCAAATTAGATTTGTCGATTGCGAGTTTCACGAATGTCATTTAAGTACAGCTAATATTTTTCAAACAGGGTTTCAAAATGTACTTTTTAAAGGTTGTAAAATGTTGGGGTTACATTTTGATAAATGCAGTGATTTTGGATTTTCAATAAAGGTGGACAACTGTCAATTAAATCATTCTTCATTTTATAAACGGAAACTTTCAACAACCTTGTTTAAAAATTCTAAACTTCAGCAAGTTGATTTTACAGAGTGTAATTTAAGTTCATCTGTTTTTGACGCTTGTGATTTACAAAATGCAATATTTAACAATACCGACTTACAAAATGCTGATTTTAGAAATGCTTCTAATTTTACAATCGATCCAGAAAACAATAAAATTGCAGGAGCTAAATTTACTTTAGATACAGTAGTTGGCCTTTTAACAAAATACAATATCAAAATAGAACCCAATCTATAGAACGTTTTTAATTTTCCATAATTTCAATTTCTATATAGAAACCTTTTTCATTGAAGTTTTCGTCCATAAAAACACATTTGACAAGAAATATATTTTCTGTTATTTCTTTCACCCATTCTGGACCCCAGTTTTTAGTTTTAAAATTTCCTAAATATGATAATTCTGAATCTTCAATTTTAAAAAATTCAAAACCTGATTCTGTATACTCTGCGACTAAGTCAACATTCACGGATAATATAAAGTCCTTCCTTTTATTAAAATATGGCTCACCAAACGTATTTAAAGTTTTTCCTGTTTGCTTACTAATTAATTTATAATCATTTCCTTCTCCCCATTGAGTTCTAACCAAGAATAGATTTTCATCAACAAAATAATTTTCAATAGTATTTTCAATCTCTTCTGTATTTGGATTTAATTCAATTAGTTTCCAACTATTATTCAATTTTAAATACAATCCTGTTGAATCTTTTTTTACGATAGAATCGAATTTTTTGATAAGAATTTCTTCCCTTAATAAAGATCGTCTGTGAGCATTATCTTCTGTTTTGGTAATCGAATCAATGTGTTTTTCAAACAAAGACTTTTCATAATCTAATTTCAGGTTAGTTTTTCTAATTTGAATAGATTTATCTTTAAAATTTAATAAAGTATCTATTCTTATTCCATTAACAAAAAATGGTGCTCTCTTTTTAGTTTTTACATTTTTTTCTGTCGTACTCTCTTTTTCAATTTCAGGTTTACTGTTTTGTACTTCTCGCTTTTCAGTTTTACAACTAACTATTATTAGAAATATAATTATTGAAATTCTCTTCATAATGTTTCTAAACACAGTAGTAATATTAGTGATAGTTATTAAAGTAGTCGATTAATTTTTACTTAACCAATATTCTGGGTTTAAGTTTTGTGAGTTCTTAGTCATTCTAAAATACAACAAGGACTCGCCAGTAAATTTATTGGTAAACACTTCACCAATCTCTTGACCCGTTTCAATTTCATCTCCTGCTTTGACATAGACTTTTGAAAGGTTTCTATAAATTGTAAGATAATCTCCATGGCGAACTAAAATTGCAGGGTTTGCATTTTTTATAACCATTATTTTAGAAACTTCACCCTTAAATACCGCTTTAACTTTAGCATTCTTCTCTGTTGCAATACGAATCCCAAAACTATTTTCGGTCACTGTATTGTCTATTAAAGAACGTTGTTTTCCAAATTTTAGTTTTATAACGCCGCGCTCAACAGGCCAACCTAGTTTTCCTTTATTTGCTGCAAAATTAGCAGCAAGTTTTTTTGCTGATGGCGTTAATACAAATGTTCCGCTAGACGATTTGCTTCCGGCTTTGGTATTAGATGCAGCAATGGCTTCTTTAATTAATCTGTCGATTTCTTTATCTATTCGGTCTGCTTCTTGGCGTTTTTTTCTAATTTGCGCAGTATGCTTACTTAAATCTTTTCTAATAGAAGCCATTAAACGTTCTTGTTCTTTGGTCTCTAATTCTAGAGTTTCTTTTGCCTTTTTATTTTCTTCTACAAGCTTTTTCTTTTCTTCTTTCTGCTTAGAAAGTGTAATATTTAAAGCCTGTAAATCTTGAGTTTTAACTTTAATTTCTTCGGCTTGCTTTTTCTGATATTCTCGATACTGATTAATATATTGCAAACGTTTATAGGCTTGTTTAAAATTATCTGAAGACAATAAAAACATCACTTTGCTTTGCTGAGATTTACTCTTATACGACTTTACAATCATTGCCGCATAATCTTCCTTTAATTCTTTTAACTGCGTTCTAAGGCTTGTAATCTCTTTTTGATTGGTGTTAATTTCTCTTGTAAGTTGATTGGCTTGGTCGTTAGTAATTTTAATTAAATTTTTACGAACATTAATTTTATAATTATAGTTCTCAACCAATGTTACTATAGACTGTTCTTCCTTTTTGCCTGATAATAAAAGTGAATTTATTTGCCGAATCTCTCTCAGTTTTTGCGTACGCTGAGCTTCGAGGTTTTTTAACTTCTGGCTCTGTGCCACAAGCATAGAACCTGAAAACAACATGAAAAGAAAACAAACAAAAAGCTTCTGATTATACATAGCTATTTAATAATAATCTCATCATAGCCTGAAGGAATTTTAAAAGGGAAACGTACGTCTTCATTTAATACTACAGATTTCATTTCTATAGTAATTGTAGCTTCGTCCGTATCTTCTACTGCTAAAATCTTAATATTCTGAGGTAATATTTCCTTATTTACTTCTTGATAAGATCCGTAATCTACCTGAAGAAAACGTCGTTTTTCTTGCTGTGCTAATTGTAAAGAGTTTAACTTAAAATGTGATGGATTAATTAAATAAAATAACTCTAAAATAGCATCTTGCTTTTTAGGACTTAAAGCATACGATTTTTCATGAACCTCAACTTGGTATGGCGTTTCTTTAGGGTTAGAAATGGCTTGACCCATCAATATATTTTGCACTTTATAAAAGTCTAATTCAAAGCCCACAAAATCACTCAGCAATTTATAGTTTCCATCAAAATAAGTATTGTCACTCTTGTTATAAAACCGAACCTCTTTAGGTGTAATCATCATCCGCGCTAAACCTAATGGTGCATTTAACCAAATGGCTTTGTCTTTCTCCATTCTAAAACCGAAAGTAAAGCCTTGTTCTTTGCCATCTTGTATTAAATCTATACGAGCTCTAGCTTTAAGTGTATTAAAACTAATATCATTTTTTTGATGTGCTTTAATAATTTGTTTCGCTGATAATTTAGAATTTGCTTCTCCAGATTCTATAATCGCTTTAGACGATTTGCAACCAACTAAAATGGTTGACAACATAAGCGCAAAAAAGATTTTTGAAATATAAGAGTTTATGTGGTTCTGTTGTTTCATTATATTGGAATGAGATTCTCACTTTTGTAAGAATGCTATTGTTGCGCTCTTAAAGCTTGTGCCTTTTTAGTAAACGTTTCAGACTTCGTAATATTATTATCTAACTTATATGCAATACTGAGTTGTGTATAAAAATCAGCTTCCATTTTAGGGTTTTCTATTAAAAAATCTAATCCTGTTTCTAAGCTTTCAATCGCTTTTTTGGGCTTTCCTATATTGTTATTAGCAACACCATTAACCAAGTATAATATAGGTTGCGCTGGGTATAACTCTAATGCATCTTCACTTTGTGTTACGGCTTCTTTATAGCGTTTTAAATCTATTTGAAGTAACAAAACGTCTTTTAATAATTTAAAATCTGTAGGTTCTTGTTTTAAAGCCTCATTAAAATTTTGAAGTGCTTTTTCTTTATCTCCAGATTTTAAATAATATTGCCCTAAATCTGCTAGTGTTTTTACATCTTTATTATCATCTACAGCAGCTGTAGCTGCTACTAAATCTTTTTCGTATTGTGGGTTTTTAGAGACAAAAGCCACAAAATCTTTTAAAACTTTAGATTTTACCTCAGGGTTTATTTCTGGAGTGTTTAATACAAGTTTCATAGACGCAATTGCAGATTCTGGATCTCCATCATCTAAATAAAACTTATATAATGCCAAATGTACCAGTTTAGAGTCTGGTTTAATTTTTAAAAGATTTTTTGCTGCTTCAAAAGCCTTTTTAGGCTTCCCAGATTGACTGTATCTGTATATAAGTTGTATATGATTGTCTTCGTTGTTAGGATTGTTTGCTATGCGTTCTTCTATGTTTTCAATTCTATCATCTGCATTGCCAGTAACGTTATATATTTTATTACGCATATCGTCTCTAACCTCGTTAGCTCCAAAATTGGTGTCTAGTTCATCTAAAATACGTAATGCCTCTTTATACTTCTCTTTTTTAATATATAATGTGGCCAAATCCATTTTGTAATCTGGATGATATTTTACCAATTGCTTAACCGTTTTTATAGCCTTATCAATATCATTTTGCTTAGAGTACACATCGTAAAGTTCATCTAAAAACCATTCGTTATCTGGCTGCATTGAAATCGCTGTTTTAAGGTTTTCTTCTGCAGATCCAAAATTATTGATTGAGTTATAGTTCTTCCCTAACTCATAAAATATTACAGGTTTTGTGCTATCTAAATTCAAACATTTTTGAAGTGCTTCTATAGCACGTTCATAGTTTTCAATACCTTTTTGCTTTAAGGCTTCAAAGAAGTGTTCTTGGTATTCGTCTTCAACATTTCCTAAATCATCATCCGGACGTTTATCAAAGTTAACTTGTGCAAATGATGTTTGAGGAATAAGTAATATTCCAAAGATGAAAATTAATATGTATTTAATTTTTTTCATACTATAAATTCCTGTCTTGCTCCACCGCTAAAGCTTTGGTGGCAAGCGTTCACAAGAATGACAAACAAATTTTATTCCATTGTTGTATAATCGCCAATACTAATCTTTGTAAAATTACCATCGTATTTTACATGATTGCCAATCATAGCTTCGTCTAAAGTAGCATTTTTAATTGTAGTCTGGTTCTGTATTAAGCTATTTTTAACGACTGAATTTTCTATAACTGTATCACTACCAATAGATACATTTGGTCCGATTGTTGAATTTTTTAGGATAACGTTTTCTCCAATATAACAAGGGTCTACAATATTTGAATTCTCTAGTACTACAGAATCATGTACTAATTGTTCTTCATTATCTGCATTTAAAAACCCTAACATTTTTGCATTGGTTTCTAGAGTCACTGCTTTATTTCCGCAATCCATCCATTCATCAACAGTACTTGTTTTAAATACTTTACCATCTGCCATCATACGTTTTATACCATCATTAATTTGGTATTCTCCTCCATTCATTACATTTTCATCTAACACTTCTTGTAGTTTTCCTTTTAAAACTGCAACATCTTTAAAATAATAAATACCGATTACTGCTTGGTCACTGACAAATGTTTCTGGTTTTTCAACCAATTCAACAATTTCTTCATTTGCGTTGAGTTTTACCACACCATAAGCTTCTGGATTAGCAACACGCTTGGTCCAAATTACGCTATCTGCATGAGGATCTAAATCAAATTCAGCTCTAATTAAAGTATCGGCATAAGCAATAACTGCTGGACCAGATAATGAAGGCTTAGCACTCATAATCGCATGGCCAGTACCTAAAGGTTGGTCTTGCCTATAAATAGATGCTTTTGCTCCTAGGCTTTCAGCAAGTGCTGTTAAACTCGATACCACATCATCTCCAAAAAACGCGGGATCTCCAAGGACAAATGCGATTTCTTCTATAGGTTGTTTTAAAACTTTTGCAATATCTTTTACTAATCGATGTACAATCGGTTGACCTGCAACTGGGATTAATGGTTTCGGTACTGTTAAACTGTGTGGTCTTAGACGTGAGCCTCGACCTGCCATTGGGACTATTATTTTCATCGAAAAACTTGTTTTTCGTTTCCACCAAAGTGGAAATCTCATTATGTTAAATTCTTATTTATAAATAGGTCTCGACTACGCTCGACCAGATATTTTATTTTTTATTAACTGTAACCGTTTGCTTAAAAGGCAAGTGATCAATCCTACTTTACTCCTGTGCTTCCAAATCCGCCTTCTCCTCTTGAGGTTTCCGAAAGCTCATTAACCTCTTCCCATTCGGCACGCTCATGTTTTGCTATAACTAACTGAGCAATACGTTCACCATTTTCTATGATGAAATTTTCATTGGATAAATTTACTAATATCACGCCTATTTCGCCTCTATAATCTGCATCAACTGTTCCTGGTGCATTAAGTACTGTGATTCCTTTTTTAGCTGCTAACCCACTACGAGGTCGTACTTGTGCTTCTGTACCAATTGGTAATTCAATAAATAAGCCTGTTTTTACAATGGTACGCTCTAAAGGTTTTAAGGTTATTGGCTCGCTAATATTTGCACGCAAATCCATACCTGCAGATGCAATGGTTTCGTAATGTGGTAAAGCGTGAGTTGATTTGTTGATTATTTTTATAGTCATATTCATTTTTGTCTATTCGTCACGATAACTATCAGAACGACAAGACATTAGTTTACTTTTATTTCGCAGATTCCTACCTTCGCAGAAATAACATTATTGTTTTCTTTTCTAAGATATATACCATTAATCCAAATATGATAAGCATCGATATTCCAACCGTATAATTTTCTCTAAATTGATAAAACGAAAATAAAGAGAATATAATAGATATGGATAAATACAAACTAATTTTCTTTAAGTTATAAGGTATTGGATAATACTTTCTGCCATAAAAGTAAGATAACAAAACCATACTTCCATAAGCCGCTAACGTTGCAATTGCAGAACCTTTATAACCTATGATTGGAATTAACCAAAAGTTTAATGCTAGAGTTACTATAGCTCCAAAAACAGAAATATAAGCGCCAAACTTAGTGCGATCCGTAATTTTATACCAAACTGATAAGTTATGATATATGCCTAAACAGAAACTTGCAATAAGTATAATAGGTACAATCCACATGGCTTCCCAAAAGGCTTCATCTCTTATAATTAGTACTTTTATAACATCAGCAAATACCACAACAACCAAAAGAATAACTGAGCCTAAAGCCACAAAATATTCTAAAATCCGAGCATAATTTTTTTGAGGATTGTCAGTTTTAGCATGGCTAAAAAAATAAGGCTCTATGCCCAACCTAAAAGCAGTGGCAAAAAGCGTCATAAATAATGCTAGCTTATAACATGCTGAAAACATACCAACTTCGCGTTCTGGATCTTCTGCATTAGATAGGCTGCTGTCTAATAATATACGATTAAAGGTTTCATTAATTGTAAATGCTAATCCTGCAATTAAAACTGGGAATGCATATTTCAGCATTTGTCTCCAAATCTTAGGATGGAATTTATAACTCACTTTACTATAGAACGGAACCATTAATACCAAAGTAAGAGCACTCGCTATTAGTGTTGCTATGAGTATATAACTGATTTCAAAATTTGGTTTATAAATCGGTTCTAAAAAAGAAATTTTCCTAACTAAACCTTTTAGCCATAATAAAAAGAAAAGGTTTAAACCTATATTTATTGCCACGTTAGTAATTTTAATAATGGCGTAACGCATTGGTTTTTCGTTAGCACGTAACCATGCAAACGGTATTATAACTAAGGCATCTAAAAGTAAAATCCATACGACATAATTGATGTGTTCTACCTTTATATCAATGAGTAATGAAATTTGTTCTCGTAATAAAAATGCTAATAAAAATATACCTAAGGAAGTGAATAGTATTGAAAGCGTTGATGTGCTAACCACTGCATTTTTATTTTCTTCTTTATTAAAGAATCTAAAAAAAGCGGTTTCCATACCATAAGCTAATATCACATTAAAAATAGCAAACCAAGAAAAGATAATCGATACTTTTCCATACACGCCTACTGCCAACACTTCGGTATAAAGCGGCACTAATAAAAATGTAAGCATCCTTGGTAAAACGGTTGCTAAACCATAGATAAATGTTTGTTTAAAAAGCCTTTTAAATCCGCTCAAAGTTTAGTGTTATGTCTTCAAAAAATAGAAACTCCTCTATTTATTATTGTGGAGTACTAGGATAAGGAGTCGTTTCTTTTTCTTCAATATCTGTGATTTTATAATACATACGTTTACCATCTTGTATATAGCTAACTACACATTCATTATTTTTAAGATTGAAAGGAATTTTAGGGCTTTCCTTTTCTTCTTTAACCGTTTCTTGGTCTAATAATAATTCGTTCCCAGCTGTATTAGCATTTGTTTTAAAATAGCCTATATACAATTCTTTATCATTAGGTTTTGTTTGAAGTTTTACAGATTTTCCCCTAAAATAAATAGAATCAAATTCAATGCCTTTAGGAAAGGCAGAATTTACATTAATAAACACATTAATACCGGATCCACCTCCTTTAACTCCTGCTGCCCAAGAAGTATAATACACCTCTTCAATGCCATTTAACGTTTTAAAATTAAGTGTATTATTTTTAGAACTAGAGCAATTATAAAAGCCTAAGACAATTATAAATGCAAAAAGTAAATAGGTAATCGTTTTTAATGAATTCATTTTATTATTTTTTAAGTACTATAAATATACTGAAATCAATGCGTATAAAAATGAAAAAAGCCTTACTAAAATGTAAGGCTTGATATTAATATTTTAATAAGGTTACTGCCTCCGCAGGGATTCATTAATTATTCAATGTTTTCCGGCTTTATTTAAATTTGACTTCCGCTATACTTCAGTCTAATTATTCAAAGCTTCCGGATTTATTTAATTTGACTTCCGTTATACTTCAGTCTAATTATTCAAAGCTTCCGGATTTATTTA
>NZ_JAIQXX010000030.1 GCF_021887715.1 Winogradskyella immobilis | reverse complement strand
AGCCTATTTACGAAAGTCCTCGCGGACTTTCTATCTGTGATTTATTTGCTAACTTTAGTGCTTGAAACACGCAACTAACCTTATACATAAACGTTAGCCATCATTACGAAAAACAGAACCAACTTCTAAATAAACGAAATATGAAAACCAATATTCTTTTTACTCTTATTGTAGTTTCTTTTTTAACTATTTCATGTACCCAACAAAAAAAAATAGAAACCCAAATTGCATGGGATACCTGGGGTGTTCCACATATTACTGCATCGACTACAGAAGAATTATTCTTTGCCCAAGGGTGGGCTCAAATGCATAATCATGCCAACCTTATTTTAGAACTTTACGGAAGCTCTAGAGGAAAAGGTGCCCAATATTGGGGCAAGGATAAATTCGAAAATGATATGCTAATACATACACTTGGTTTTGGTGATCTAGCTGATGATTGGGAATCAAAACAAGATCCCGAAACAAAACTAATCTTTAAATCTTTCGTTGAAGGCTTAAATGCCTATGCATTGGCGTATCCTGAAGCCATAGATGAAAAAAATAAGATCGTTCTTCCCTTAACTACAAAAGACGTAAATATGCACAGTATGTATGTTATTTTCTCGAGATTTATTGGGGGCAGCGATTTAGGTCGGGTACAACAATGGCCAGATATGGGAAGTAACACCTATGCAATTGGTCCACAACGATCTGCGTCTGGCAATGCTATGCTAGTACAAAACCCTCACTTACCATGGTGGCAAGAATTTCTCTTTTTTGAGTCACACTTAAATTTAAAAAACAAAAACATGTATGGTACTACCTTAGTTGGCTTTCCAGGTATTACTATTGGATTTAATGAACATTTAGGCTGGAGTCACACAGACAATACTATAGATAATGCCGATACTTATGAATTAGAGTTAAAAGATGGTGGTTATGTACTCGATGGAGAAGTACAAGAATTTCAAACCTCAAAAAAAATGATTCAAGTAAAACAGAATGATGGCTCATTGGTAGCGCAAGAAATACAATTGCTTAAATCCATTCATGGACCTATTGTCAGTCAAAAAGAAGACAAGGTTTTAGCTTTACGCATGGTTGGATTAGATCGGCCAAATATGCTTTTACAATGGTGGAGAATGATAAATAGCAGAAGCTTTGATGAGTTTGAATCTGCTTTAAAAATGGCGCAAATACCATTTTGGAATGTTATGTATGCAGATAAATCTGGTGAAATTTTCTATTTATTTAATGGTTTAGTACCTAAACGAACCAATGATTCCTGGGCATATTGGGATCGTATAATCCCTGGAGGGAAATCTGTTGATATATGGACAGAAGTTCACGATTATGACGATTTACCCAAAATAAAAAACCCAATGAATGGATGGCTTCAAAATGCAAATGATCCACCTTGGACAAGCACCATACCAATGACTCTGAATCCTGCGGACTACCCAGGCTATATGGCACCTCAAAACATGGCCTTTAGACCACAACGTTCGGCTAGAATGTTATTAGAAGATGAATCAATTACCTTTGATGAATTAGTTGATTATAAGCTATCAACACGTTTAGAAGTAGCAGATAGAATTTTAGATGATTTGTTTACCGCAATTGACGCCTCTGATTCAGAAAAAGCAAAAGAGGCAAAAATAGTTTTAGAAAAATGGGATCGAGAAGCAGACGCAGATAGTAAAGGGATGCTTCTGTTTTATAGTTGGGCAAGAAAATTTAATGTTAGGAAATCCTCTAATTACGCCGAACAATGGAGCATGGATAAACCAAATACCACCCCAGATGGTTTTTCAGACCCAAATGAGGCAGTTAAACTTTTAGAACAAACGGCGATAGAGCTTGATGCTAAATTTGGCAGTTTGGATACGCCTTGGGGCGAGTATTATAGAATAAACTATAACGGTAAAAATTTACCTGCAAATGGCATTGATGGATCTATGGGCGTTTTTCGTGTTGCCTGGCCTGGTGGAGCTGATGACAAAAACATGTTTGTTGGTGGTGGCGATTCTTGGGTCGGTGTAATTGAGTTCGGAGATGAGGTAAAAGCAAAAGTTTTATTGTCTTACGGAAATGCAACTCAGAAAAATTCCCCTCATAATGGTGACCAGTTAGAATTGTTCTCTAAAAAAGAATTGCGTGATGCTTGGTTTACAAAAGCTGAAGTTGAATCAAATACTGCCAGAATTGAGGTAATAACTGAGAATGGATTTCGCGAAAAAAAATAACGAATGGCTAACAATGGCTATAAGTAATTGCTTGTTCTCACCTACTTCTGAAAATTGCTTGCGCCAGTTCGCTTCGCTCGTGTCTCACGGATTTTCAGCTTGGTGTGTACTTGTAAAGTTAAGTGCTAACCCACGCAACTACTAATAGCCGAGACCGTTGCCACACATTTGAAAAAAATTCTACACATATTGACAATTTTAGTTTTCGGAATGACTTACTCTCAAGAAAACGAAAATTCTGATTGTAATTTACAATCGGAAAATCAACTATGGAAAGCAGAATATGAAAAAGCGGAATCCAAAGCGGAACGGATTGAATTAATTAAATTTAAAATCAAATCTGATTCGATTTACGAACAATCTGAACCGAAAATTAAGACAGCACATTCACCAACTATTTTCAACGAACATAAAAACGAAAATGGAATTGAATGTGGTTGTAAAATTTTATTCATCTTTCATTACAAAAAAAGACGTTCGATTATTGTAAATCTGAATGACCGACCTGAATTAAGCATTGTTGTGGACAAACTGAATGCGGAAAATGTGGAACGGATATGGACAGAATTTAAAAAGGAAACTGCACAAGCGGTTTATGGAGTAGCTGGAAAATGTGGATTTGTACAATTGAGAATAACTGACAGAAAATTAAAACGACTGATAAAAAACGTGTGGCAACACCGTATATAATTTATTGCTAGTACTAGCCTACTTACGAAAATCCTCGCGGATTTTCTATTTGGTTTGTATTTGCTAAATTACGTGCTAAACCACGCAACAAACCATATACAAACACGTTAGGCACAATATGAGGAAATTACTCAACATTATACTTACATTAACGATTAGTCTTTGTTTTTCGCAGACAAAAGAGCAGCTTCTTCTTTCTATCATTAAAGTTGACAGAGTGGATTCTAATTGTATTGGATTTGGTTGTAAAAAATCTAAGCAATATGAAAATTTTGAAAAATTAAAAGCAATAATATCTGAACAAGAATTAGTCGAGCTTACAAATCATAATAACTCTACAGTAAGAACTTATGCTTCTAAAGCCTTAATTAATTCCGATCCTAATTTCGCTTTAAAATTGCTTAAAAATGAATTAGATAATAATAAAACGGTGAGAACCTTTGAAGGCTGCATTATAGACGTTCAAAAAACATCTTCAATTATCTATCACGAATATTGGAATAAAATCAGAATTGAAGCTATAAGAAAAACAAATGTAAATAACTACGAGGAAAATTTAGCTATGAAGAAAAAACTCGAATCTGATTTTGTAATGGAGAAGCTAGATAGTTTAATTATACATTACGTAAAAGAAGTTGATTGGATTCTTTATAACAGGGTCTTTGAGAATAGAAAACATAAAGACAGTTATTTACCACGAATTGAGGAATTGGCTTTTATTAAAAATAACGCTTGCGCTTTTGATTATATCAAAACACATTATTCAGACCAATACTCAGAGAAATTGGAAAAATATTTGACAACTGATTTTCCAACAGCAAAATTTAAAAAGGGAAATGAGGTTTTCTATTTGCACTCATTTATCAAAATATTACTGGAAAGTAAAGATGAGAAGTACAAAAAAATCGCGATAGATAAATTGAAAGCCAACAGTGTTTGGAAAGAAAGATCAGGATGGTTTAAAACAACATTAAGAAATCACGGAATTGTACTCTGAAAAGTGAAATACTGTGCCTAACAACGTGTATAATTAATTACTCTTTTGTGCATACTCGGAAAATCCTGCGGATTTTCCTCTGGTTCGTTCTATTTTACTAACTTAGTTCTAGCCAACGCAACTAACCATACACGAACACGTTACCCAACATTTAACTCACTCAAAATCAGACAAATTGAATAACAAAATTGAAATACCATTAAGCAAAAAGAAAATAATTTTACTTTTATTAGCAGCAATTGCATTTGTCGCTGGCGGAATTTGGATTGCAACTAATCCAGAAAGATTTATTCCTAATATTTTTAGAATTACTAATCCTGAAATTATCCGAATCGGCGGAATAGTTGGAATTCTGTTTTTTGGAGCGGCTGGAATTTATGGAATTAAAAAACTATTTGACAAAAAAGTTGGACTGATTATCGACTCAAAAGGAATTACGGACAATTCAAATGCTTCAAGTATTGGACTCATAGAATGGAATGACATTTCGGATATCAGAACGAAGCAAGTTATGTCAACAAAATTTCTTCTGATTGACATTGTGAACCCCGAAAAATATATTGGAAAGGCAAAAAACGGAATACAGGCAAGACTTATGAAAGCGAATATGAATATGTACGAAACACCACTTTCGATTACATCAAATACGCTGAAATATGATTTTGGAGAACTTGAGAAACTAATTCAAACGGAATATAAAAAAAATAAAAACGTTGGGTAACACCGTATAAAATTAATTGCTAGTGCAAGCTTACTTACGAAAATCCTCTCGGATTTTCTATTCGGTTTGTATTTGCTAAATTAGGTGCTTAAACACGCAACTAATCTTATACAAACCGTTGGCAAACATTTGAGAGCAACTTAACGGAAAAGAAAAATAAACTGAATTGGATAATAGTATAATCGGAATTGGAATAGCACTCGGAATTAGTTTCTTTATTCTTTATACAAGAAAAACGAAATGGATGAAACCGAAAATTGTGTGGCTGATTTGTGTCGGACTTTTGACAATCGGATTGTTCGGGTTTTTATACTCTAAAACAGAATTAAGGAATGACCGAATTATGTATTTCGGATTTTGCGTCCCAATAATCTATTGGATTTTTGATCGAATTTTTAAACAAATTAGTGAAAATATGCACAAAAGAGATTTTATTCTCTTTTTGAGAAATTCAGACGAAATAAATAACGGATTTGGTGCTGAAAATCCACACGTGAAAAATTCTGACAAACTGTTTTCTTTCGGACTTTTAATAATAATTGTTGGAACTCTATTAATCGGAATACAAACGATATGAAAATAAAAAACGATTTGCCAACAATGTATAAAAATAATTGCTCAATTTTGGGCTTAACCAAAGGTAGTTGCAAGTTTACTACGTCTGATTTTCCTACGGAAAATCCTCGCACGTAAACCCGCAACTATTCTTATACGAGACCGTTGTAGCCAATCCCTCATAGATCTCAAAAACTTCAGTACGTATGCTAACGAAAAATTGAGTAAATTGAGATTGAAAATTTAAGCAAAAATGAAAAACTCGAACATTATAAAACTACTGATTTTCAGCAACATAATTTTACGTTAGTCAGAATTTGAGAAAAAAAACAGAAATATGAGTTTAGATAATATTACGCAATTTAACTTTCCGAAAATAGAGCCTATGATTCCAAATTTTCCAATTATTAATAAAGATGAACCATATTTAGCTGGAGCTTACTACGAAAGACTTGCTAAATATATAATTGACTTTGAAAAGGATTTGACAGATTCTGAGGAAGTTGGTGCAAAACTTGTGTCATTTGGTGAATCTATAATAATACACGTAGAGGATTTAGGATATTGGAATCCTAGATTGATTTGCTTTTATGGAACAGATAGTAAAGGACAAAAAGTCCAACTTATTCAACACGTAAATCAGATAAGTATACTTCTGATTAAATTAAAGCGAATCCCAGAAAGAACGAGAATTGGTTATAAACTATCTCAAGAATTGGATGAACTTAAAAATAAAGAAGAATAAAATCTGATAAAAATGAGCATTGAAGTTCCATTCATAATTCTGATACTTGCGATTCCAACTTATTTTTTATGCAAATGGATTTTAAAAAAACTGAACCTCGGAAATGAAAAAAACAGAAAATTTGTTGCACTAATTCCGACAATATTTTTTAGCCCAATAATTTACATTGGAATAATTTATTTGTGGATATTTTCAGCATCATATTATCCATCAAGCGATTTTGACAAACAAAAATGGGAAACAAATGTCGAAGAAAGATATAGAATGTCAGAGGATATTATTGAAAGTAAAATACTAATTGGAAAAACTAAAGAAGAAATAACAAAATTATTAGGACAAGATTTTTACTCATACAATGAAAACCACATTGCGTATGAACTTGGATTTGTTCCTGGACTTTTTAATATTGACCCAGACGTTTTGGACATATATTTTGAAAACGGAAAAGTAACAAAAGTTGAACAACATCAAACTTAACGAAAATAAAAACTGGCTACAACAACGTGTATAATTAATTGCTTTGGTAAGTGCTTATTTGGAAAATTCCTTCGGAATTTTCTCGCGTTCGTTTTTGTTTACTAAATTAGTTGCTGAAACACGCAACTAACCATACACAACAACGTTAGCAGTAATTAACCAAACAAAAAATGAGCAAAACAAACAAAGAAGCTTGGACGGGCGGAAAAAACATTAGTCCTGAAGCATTAGAAAAAAGAAAAAAAATTAACAAAAAAATATTCAAATTCGGTTGCCTACCGATTTTAATTTTATTTGGACTATTTGTGCTTATCGGAATTTTTGCAGACCCACCGAGCGAAACAGAAAATACTATAACTGAATTAAATGACCCTTTAAATATTGGAATTGATTCACTAAATACTCTTGTCGGCAAAAAAGTACCTTATGACAAATGGGATGAATGGGGTTCACCTAAAACATTAGACGGAACTAATAATCAATATTGGGTAGTCTATTTAGATTCTGCGAATGTATCATTTGTATCGGACAAAAAAACAGACAAAGTTTTATTTGCAGGTTTTGAGGAACAAAATGCTATTAATTACGTCAATGAAGTACAAGCTGAAAGAAAAAAACTAATTGAAAAGCAATTAAGTGGTTGGGATGGTTCTCATATTCAACTAACTAAACTGATTAAAAAAGCTATGAATGACCCTGATAGTTATGAACACGATGAGACTGTTTATTGGGATATGGGAAGTCATTTGGTAGTAAGAACAACTTACAGAGGAAAAAATGCTTTTGGAGGTGTCGTTAGAAATTGGGTAAAAGCTAAAACAGATATTGATACAGGAACAGTATTAGAAATAATTGAACAAGGACCATAATAAATAACTACTGCTAACAATGGCTATAAGTAATTGCTTGTTCTCGCCTACTTCTGAAAATCCTAGCGGATTTTCAGTTTGGTGTGTACTTGCAAAGTTAAGTGCTAACCCACGCAACTACTCATAGCCGAGACCGTTAGCCACAATAAAAACCTACCAATGAGCAAAAAGATTTTAACGATAATGATTTTAAGTACTATTTTATTTTTTTTTGGTTGTAAAGAGAAAAATGAACCTGAAAAATCAAAAGAAGATGTTGAATTTGAAAAATTCCTCGAAGAATCAGGAAATAGAATTAAGGAATTTAAAAATCGGAAAATCTATAAAAAACTCACCTCTCAAATTTTAGACTCAATTCCTGACGATAAATTGGAACAAACAATTTTTGATAATATCTACGAAATTATTGGAGAAGATTATCAAAATGAATTGAAGAATGTAAAGAAGTTAACTAAAGGGCAGCAAGCATTCTTTTCAACTTGGATTCTTGAAGGAGAAGTTAACAATGGTGGATTTAACCAATTCTATTTTAATTCTAGTGGTCAATACGCTGAAATGGCTAAAATCGGACTAAAAACTATTGGAGCGGAAAAATTCTCTGAATTAACCAAACGTGCGAATAAAATATTTAACGAAAACAAGGAACGAATTGAGGAATTTGACGATGGGACAATGGAAAGTTTTAGTGAATCATACAAAGGTAATCCTCTCAACGATTTGGATACAGAATTTTACAAACTATATGAATTAGAAAAAATAGGAGATTTAAGAATAAAATATATTCGTGAAAATAAAAACGAATTCACTACTAAATAAAAAATACTGTGGCTAACACCATGTATAGTTCATTGCTCACGAATTTTTCCTTCGGAAAAATTAGCAAGCTAGCCAATGTCTGTTATTTTTTAGTAACTTAGTCTCTGCTCAACGCAACGAAACCATACACAATTCCGTTGTGTGTCATGCGGTCAAAACATAAAAATAACATAAATGAATAATATTATTGAAAGCCTAATAAGTATCGACGCAGATAAAATGTTCGTAATATTACTCGCAATTTTCTTTACTATCGAACAATTATTAGAAAACGGCTCGGCTATTAAGAAAAATAGTATACACCTTTTTCATAGTATTATTTTGCAGGCAGGTTACATAATTTTGAACATACTGTTTGCATCTCTTTTTGTATTTATATTTAACTGGGTTGCTGAAAATAATATTGGTTTAATCAACCAAATTGAATTACCATATATAATAAAAATTATTGTTGGAATTATAGCAATTGATTTTGTAGGTTATTGGGCGCATCGCCTTAATCATAAATGGCATTTGTTTTGGCGTTTGCATAGAGTTCATCACAGTGATACAAAAATGGATAGCTCGACTTCTTTTAGAGCACATCCTTTTGATGTCATCTTGGATAATGCTTCGGTTTTTGTAGCTGGAATTTTATTTGGTTTGGATATAAAAATAATTATTCTTCGTTGGATTCTTTACATGCCATTATTCGTAGCACATCATGTTAGTTTTGGTTTTCCTAACTGGGTTGACTCATTTTTTGGAAAAATATTCGTTACACCAAATTTTCATAAAGTACACCATCATCAAGACCAAAAATACACAGATTCCAATTACGGAAATATGTTTATTATTTGGGATAAATTATTTGGCACCTTTAAAGAATTACCTGTTGATAAAATAAAATATGGATTAATAGAATTTGAAGGAGCTAAAAAACAAAGTTTTTGGTATTTATTGATAAGTCCATTTATAAACATAAAACGTCTTGATAAATAAAATTAATGCACGAACACACAACACCGTATATAGCTCATAGCTTGGTAGTTGCCTAATCGAAGTTAAGACGTATTTGGAAAGTCGCCAAATTTTTAAATTTGACGATTTCCAATAAAAAAATAAATAGTAAAATTTAAAAATCTGGCTTGTGCTTAATCCGAAAATAATTGCTAATTTACACGCTACGAGCCATATACAAGACCGTTGCCCACAATATGAAAAAACTGCTCACGATAATATTTAGTTTGACAATTAGTCTTTGTTTTTCGCAAACAAAAGAACAACTGACTGACTCTATAGTTAAAGTTAATAGAGTGGAAGCTGATTGTGTCGGATATGGCTGTGTGGTAAGTCCACAATACACAAGATTTCAAAAATTAAAGAAAAAATTATCCGACAAAGAACTAATCGAATTATCAAAACACAAGAACCCAACACTTCGGACTTACGCTTCGCTTGAACTCATTCAGTCTCAAAAAGGAAACGTTCCTGAATTACTATCAACTGAATTACGGAAAAATGAAATGGTTGAGACTTTCGAGGGTTGTATAATGGACGTCGAACCTGTTTCATCAATCATTTATCACGAATATTGGAATAAAATCAGAATAGAAGCGTCTCGAAAAATTAAAGGCAATAATTATGAACAGGATTTAGCAATGCAAAAGGCACTTGCTACTGACTTGACAATGGAAAAATTGGATAGCATAATTATCTATTCAGAAAAAGAAGTTTATTGGCTACTTTATGACAGAACTTTTGAGAATAGAAAACATAAAAAAAGCTATTTACCACGAATTGAGGAATTGGCTTTTAATAAGAATAATTCATATGCATTTGATTATTTAAGAAAATACTACTCGTCTGAATACTCGCAGGAATTGGAAAACTATTTGAAAACTGACTTTCCGAAAGCTAAATTTCAAACCGAAAATGAAGTATTCTATTTGCACTCATTTATAGAAACATTATTGGAAAGTAAAAAAGAAAAATTTAAAAAGATTGCGATAGATAAATTAAGAACAGATGACGTTTGGAAAGACCGAAAAGGTTGGTTTAATACGACTTTAAAAAAATACGGAATTGAACTCTGAAAATAAAATACTGTGGGCAACACCGTGTATAATTAATGGCTAGTTCTCGCCTACTTACGAAAACCCTCGCGGATTTTCTATTCAGTTTTTATTTACTAAATTAGGTGCTTGAAAACGCCACTAATCATACACATAAACGTTGCCAGTAATTTGAATGAACCACTTCAATATCATATCAAGTTTAATTTTATTCGGACTATCAATCCTTTGTTTTTGGTTTCCTTATAAAAACGAAAATAAAAAAACTGGAATTGTAACTGGAACAATTTTGAGCTTATTAATTGCTTGGACTATATTGGCGGAATTAGAATTTCTTATAATTTTTATTTGGTCATTTATTTTAACCTTTCAAATAATATTCCTGACTTACTGGATATTTAGAGTATTTAAAAGACCGAAAACTGGAAAATATGTTTCGTTATTACTGACTCTTGGTTTAATATTATTATTTATGTCACCTTGGATTAGTGACTGGACTTTTAGCAAAAATGACGCAAGGGAATTATTATCGGAACATAACATTGAACTGAAAGACAACTTTAGAATATTGAAAAATGAAAGTGGCGGATTTATGGACTACGCACATACTCTAAAAATTCAAATTTCGGAATCGGATAAAATAAGAATCGCAAAGGAAATTAGAGAATCAAAAGGTTTTTTGGAATTTATAGATTACAAAAAAGATTTTCCGTCAGCAAATTATGAAACATTTGAAAAATTAAATTACGAAACCGAAAATCATTTGAATAGGGAATATTGGACTAAAGAACCAATGGAAGATGGAACCAGTCACTTTTATTTTCAATTATCAAAATCGGAAAACGAATTACAATATATTGGGACTGATTTTTAAAAAACTACTGGCAACACCGTGTATAATTCATTGCTCACGAATTTTTCCGTTGGAAAAATTAGCGAGCCAGCCAATGTCTGTATTTTTTAGTAACTTGGTTTCTACTCAACGCAACGAAACCATACACAAAAACGTTACCACACATTTGAGAAAACTGCTAAACATAATAATTTTGACTTTAATTTTGACCTCTTGTCAGAATGAAAAGAAACTTAATGGTACTTGGA
>NZ_JAIQXX010000002.1 GCF_021887715.1 Winogradskyella immobilis | reverse complement strand
TTTGACTTCCGTTATACTTCAGTCTAATTATTCAAAGCTTCCGGATTTATTTAATTTGACTTCCGTTATACTTCAGTCTAATTATTCAAAGCTTCAGCTCCACCAACAATTTCTAAGATTTCGTTAGTAATTGCCGCTTGTCTTGCTTTATTATAAGTTAACTTCAATTGATCTCTTAATTCGGTAGCATTATCTGTTGCTTTATGCATCGCTGTCATACGGGCGCCATGTTCAGAAGCAAAAGAATCTCTAATGCCTTTAAACAATTGTGTTTTTAATGACTTAGGAATTAATTGTTCTACAATTTCTTCTTTAGAAGGCTCAAAAATATAATCTGAGTTTGTGTCTGCATCACCTTCAACAGGAACAATTGGTAAAAATTGTTCTGTCATTACAATCTGTGTTGCAGCATTTTTAAAACTGTTGTAAACTAATTCTACTTTATCGTATTCACCTTCAACAAATTTTTCCATTAAAAACTCAGCGATAGTAGCAACATTATCAAATGTTAAATCGTCAAATACTGGACTTTCGTTTCCAATAACACGATCTTGTTTTACAAAAGCATCATTTGCCTTTTTTCCTATAGCTAAAACAGACACTTTTTTATCAGCGTAAACATTACTGATTAAGTGTTGTGTTTGTTTAATAATATTAGAATTAAAAGCCCCACACAAACCTCTGTTTGAAGTTATAGCGACTACTAATACATTATTAACTTCTCTTTGAGTTGAATACTTGCTTCCAGAATCGGCATCTAAAGTTGCACTTAAACTTTGTAATAATTCTGTTAACTTATTAGAGTATGGACGCATTGCAGTAATTGCATCTTGTGCTTTCTTTAACTTGGCAGCAGATACCATTTTCATGGCACTGGTAATCTGCATCGTTGAAGATACTGATGATATTCTGTTACGTATTTCTTTTAGATTCGCCATTCTTTATATTTATAAAGACTCTTTCGTTTTAATGCTTCAACAAGTTCAGCATTTCACTCTGAGTGACATTAATTTATATCTTTTAAGCTCTAAACTTTCCAGAAAGGTCGTTTGCTACATTTGTTAATGTATCGATAACCTCATCTGTTAATTTTCCTGATTTTAAAGTATCAAGTATATCTCTATGCTTTGCATTTAAGAATTCTATGAAATCTCTTTCAAATTCTTTTACTTTATCTACAGGTACATCTTTTAATAAATTCTTAGATCCTGCATAAATAATAGCCACCTGATCTTCTACTGTAAACGGATCGTTTTGTGCTTGCTTTAAGATCTCAACGTTGCGCTTACCTTTTTCAATTACATTTAAAGTAGATGCATCTAAATCTGAACCAAATTTAGCAAATGCTTCTAATTCACGGAATTGTGCTTGGTCTAATTTTAATGTACCGGATACTTTTTTCATAGATTTAATCTGTGCGTTACCACCAACACGAGATACGGAAATACCTACGTTAATTGCTGGACGAACACCTGAGTTAAATAAATCACCGTCTAAGAATATCTGACCATCCGTAATAGAAATTACGTTTGTTGGGATATATGCAGATACATCACCTGCTTGAGTTTCAATAATTGGTAAAGCAGTTAAAGAACCTCCACCTTTTACTAATGGCTTAAGAGAATCTGGTAAATCGTTCATCTCTTTAGCAATATTATCATCATTGATCACTTTTGCAGAACGCTCTAATAATCTAGAGTGTAAATAGAATACATCACCAGGATATGCTTCACGTCCTGGAGGGCGACGTAATAATAAAGATACCTCACGGTAAGCTACTGCTTGTTTAGATAAATCATCATAAATGATTAATGCTGGACGACCAGTATCTCTAAAATATTCACCGATAGAAGCTCCTGTCATTGGTGCATAAACTTGCATCGCAGCAGGATCAGATGCGTTAGCTGCTACTATAGTTGTATAGGCTAAAGCTCCTCTTTCCTCTAATGTTTTTGCAATATTTGCAACCGTTGACGCTTTTTGTCCAACAGCAACATATATACAATATACAGGCTCACCTGCATCGTAAAATTCTTTTTGATTTAAGATGGTATCAATACAAACTGTAGTTTTACCTGTTTGTCTATCTCCAATAACCAACTCACGTTGTCCTCTACCTACAGGAATCATAGCATCAATTGCCTTAATACCGGTTTGTAATGGTTCTGTCACTGGTTCTCTATAAATAACACCAGGTGCTTTACGCTCTAAAGGCATTTCGTAAGTCTCTCCAGAAATTGGACCTTTTCCATCAATAGGGTTTCCTAAAGTATCTACAACACGACCAACAATACCTTCACCTACTTTAATAGATGCAATACGTGATGTACGTTTTACTGTAGACCCTTCTCTAACTCCTACTGAAGTTCCTAATAGTACAATACCTACATTGTCTACTTCAAGGTTTAGTACAATACCTTCTAAACCACCATCGAATTCTACTAATTCACCATATTGTGCATTAGCTAATCCGTAAGCACGTACAATACCATCACCTACAGTTAATACTGTTCCTACTTCGTCTAATGAAGCTCCTGCTTCAAAACCTGAAAGTTGTTGTTTTAAGATTGCTGATATTTCAGCTGGTTTTACTTCTGCCATTTTTATTAGTCTTTAGCTTTTAGCTGTTAGCTCCCAAAAAGCTAACCCAAAAACAATAATTAATTTAATGTAAATTCTCTTTTTAGTTTATCGAGTTTATTTGAAATACTCGCATTGTATTGGATATCTCCAACACGTAAAACGAAACCACCTAATATGCTTTCGTCTATTATATTTTTTACTTCTGCTTCCTTACCTGTAAGTTCTTTAACTTTTGCTAATACTTTAGTTCTTAAATCATTTGTTAAAGGTACTGCTGTAGTGACTGTTGCCACTTGTCTCCCTCTTAACTGATCATATAAGCGTGTATAACTAACAGCTACATCATTTAAAAGTGCTAGTCTTTTATTAGAAATTAAAGTATCTATTAAATTAGTAGTATTCGTATTTGCATTTTTAAATACAGATAGTAATACTTCCTTTTTATCTGAAGATCTTACTACAGGACTTTGAAGCATTTGATTAAGTTCAACGCTTTGTGCAATTGCTTCAGTAATATGTTTCATATCACTGTTAACTGCTTCTGCTGCTTTTTGATCTGTTGCTAAGCTTAAAACGGCTTTAGCATATCTTATTGCTGCTCTTGATCCTGACATTTATTTTTAGTTTAAAGTTGCTTCACCTAACATGTTTTCAACCAACTTCAGTTGTTTGTCTTTGTTAGATAATTCGTCACCTACTACTTTTTCTGCAATATCTAAAGATAATCCTGCAACATGGCTTTTTAATTCTGCCATAGCAGCTTTCTTTTCGCTTTCAATAGCAGCTTGTGCTTGTTCTATCATTTTTGCAGCTTGTACTTGTGCTTCTTCTTTAGCATCAGAAATCATTTTGTTTTTCATCTCACGAGCATCTTTTAATAGAGTTTCGCGCTCTGCTCTTGCTTCTTGTAGAATACGCTCGTTATCTGCATGAAGGTTTTCCATTTCAGCACGTGCTTTCTCAGCAGATGCCAATGCATCTTTTATACCTTCTTCTCTATCACTTACAGCTCCTAAAATAGGTTTCCAAGCAAATTTTCTTAAAATGAAAAGTAAAATTAAGAATGTAATCGCTGTCCAAAATACTAATCCAAAGCCAGGTGTTACTAAATCCATTTCTTATTGTCTTTTAATAATTTAATTTTTATTTATCTACAGCTAATTAATGCTATAAAAAATTAGTAAATACAGAAGCAACCAACCGTTACTTCTGTATTTTACATTTTAGTTCATTTATGCTGTAGGTGCTGCTTGTAATAAAGCGACAACCACACCAAATAATGCTACTGCTTCTACGAAGGCTGCTAAAATTAATGCAGAAGATTGAATCTTTCCGTGCATCTCTGGTTGACGTGCCATAGCTTCCATAGCAGATCCTCCAATTTTACCAATACCAACTCCAGCTCCAATAGCTGCTAAACCAGCTCCAATAGCTGCAATTCCAAAAATAGTCATAGTATAAAATTTAAATTAATTAATGATGTGCTTCTTCTGTTGCCATCCCAAAATAAAGAGCTGACAATATTGTAAATATATATGCTTGTATCGCTGTAACCACAATCTCAATTACTGTAATAAATAAAGAGAATGCTACAGATACAGGTGCAATTCCTATTGATTTAAATATGAAAATTAAAGACATTAACGCTAAGATGATAATATGGCCTGCTGTTATATTAGCAAACAAACGTATCATTAACGAAATTGGCTTTGTAAATATTCCTATAATTTCTATTGGCATTAAGAATATTTTCATTGGTACAGGTACCCCTGGCATCCAGAAAATATGTTGCCAATAGTTTTTATTACCACTAAATGTTGTAATAATAAAAGTGAAAAGTGCTAACGTAAATGTAAATGCAATATTTCCACTTAAATTAGCTCCATTAAGAATTGGTATTAAACCAAATATGTTGTTAATCCATATAAAGAAAAATACCGTTAATAAATAAGGCATATATCTTTTGTACCGTTTTTCTCCTATCATAGGAATACCGATATCGTCTCTAACAAATACTACCAAAGGTTCAATAAAACTTGCAATGCCTGTAGGTACATTATTTTCAGATTTCTTGTAACTTCTAGCTGCAGTAATAAAAACTAAAAACAATACAAAAACAGAAACCCACATCATAAATACATTTCTTGTAATAGATATGTCTATAGGCTTACTTGCATTTGTAGCATGGTGTTTATCATCAAAAGCAACTGTATTAGCTCCTTCGTTAAGCTGGTAAATTTTACCATGAAGCTTTACAAATTTAGCACCATTACGCTCAACAACTTCTTTACCAGAATCGTCATGATGAAAAGCAGAAGACATAAAGGTTGTTAAACCATTATCGGTCCATAAAATAATTGGTAAAGATAGAGAAACAGCATGTCCATTCCAATCCCATAAATGAAACCCATGAGCATCTTGAACGTGATGCATAATCATATCTTTTGGGTCGAATTTTTTATCGTCTCCTCCATCTTTAGTTTCAGAGGCAAAACTTATATTAAACACAGCTATAAATAGCGTTGATAATACGATGTTTTTTAAAGTGTTTATTTTCATTCTAATGGGCTTAAAAATACCTTGCTTTAAATTCGCTGCAAATGTACGCACATTAAATGAATTGACAAACAATAATTTTGCTATAATTTTCTATCCTATTATTGAATAAAAAATCAATAAAATTATTACTTAATATTCCCTATAGATTATGCTTTTTGAAGAAATTTTGTAAGTGCATAAACTTCAAAAAATAAATACATAAAATAAGGAATAAAAAAGTTGAAAACGTCGGGTTGTTTGTTTTGAAAATCTGAAAGCAATAATGGCAGTAGAAAAAGAATTGCTAAAATCATCTTTAAAAGTGTCATTCCCATAAACAAATTAAAGACTTGCGTTTTGCCCATTGAAAACTTATAGTTTATAATGGTGTAAAACAGACCTGTAATCACAAAATGAAACACATAAATATGCCAAACCGGAAAGAAAAACATAATCTCATCAGCAAAATAACTCAATAGGTAGGTGTGCATTCCTAATAAAATAGCTGTTACCGCGACTAATTGTAATAAAAACGAAATCTGTCTTTTTTTAAATCCTTCCATATCTATTAGTTCTCTTCTTTTGAGATTGCAATAATACGCCTTATTACATAAATAATAGATGTAATTACCGCCAATAATGATAGCGCAACTGTATATAGATTGTGTTGATTAGGGAATTTTTCGTCGAGTTTTACACCTGTAAAAGTACCAATAGCTATAATGGCAAACATTTGTAGTGCTATGCCAGAAAAACGCGCGTAAGTATTAAGCTGTTCTTTCTGCGCCTTGGGAGTTTTGTGTTGGTCTTTGAGTTTCATTTGTACTTAAGGCTTTTACGGCTCCTTTCATACTACAAGTTGCATTAAATGTTGCTCCAGGTTCAACGGCTAATTTATTTACCTGTACTTCTCCTTCGATATGTGCTGTAGATTTAAGTGACAATGTCCCTGTTAAAATTAGCTTGCCAGCAAACTTACCTTCAAAATCAACATTTTCGCCTTGTAATGTTCCTTTTATAATCCCAGATTTACCAACAACAACTTTACCTGAGGTTTTAATATTACCTTCAACCGTTCCATCTATTCTAAATGGACCTTGACTTACAATATCACCTACAATTTTAGTGCCATGCGCTATAATATTCTGCTGTGTACTAGATTCCATAGTTGTTTTGTGTTTTTTATTGTCTGAGGAAAACATGAGTTCTATTTATTTTAATTATTCTGGATTAAGATAATCACTTAAATTTTTATGACGTTGAACAATAGTATAGTTTGTCGTAGACATTGCAATATGAGGTCGAGTAATCCCTTTGGTATTATCTTCTTTATAATCTTGAAGCGTTTGCCCAAAACCTAATGCTGAAGTTTTAAATTCTAAACCATGTACTACAACAAATACAGTATTTTCATTATAAACATCTTTAGAAAGCGTTAAATTTTTGTGATTTGTTCTATCTATAGCTGCTTTAAGATCAACCATAAATTGGCTTATTAAATCTCCTTCGTTAGTATTAAACTCATAAATTACAGTAAATGCGTTACTATCTTCATCAGGAGTAAATTCTTTATTTTCTAATGCTGGTATCGCTGTATTTAATATCTCTAACGCTCGTTTACCTTCTTCTGAGTTTGGATAAGTTAATGCTATATAATTAACATTTTCTTTATACGCTTCAAAACCTTTTAATCGACCTAAAGCAGAAGCTTTTAAAATTTCGAATTTGGGTACAAATCCATCTCCTTCAAAAACTTTTATTTGTTCTTCGGCGGAAGTTATAACCGCAGCATACTCCTGTTTTTCAAACTGGCGAAACAATTTTTCATAAATGGTTTCTGCACTATTTTCATCTTTTATTAATTGTGAGTTTGGATTACGAAGAATCTCTGCATACCTAGAATCTGGATATTTAGATAAAATCTCATTTTTAGTAATCTCGGCCTCACCATTTTGCCCTAAAATCTCGTAGATTTTATACAAATTATATTTTGAAGGTATTATTAAGCGCTCTTCAGGATTGCTTTTAAGAAGCGCCTCAAATTTAGATTTAGCTAACTGATACTCGCTGAAATTTTCTTTATATATAAGGCCTAATTGGTAATACGCATAGTTACGCTCTTTAGCAATGCTATCTATTTGGGTTTGCTCTGTCGGTAAGGTTTTAATATAAAACTCAGGATCGTAACGCTCATCTTCTGTTGCGTTAGCTACTATATTGTCTATAGCTTCTGTATTGGTATTCAATGATCCTCTTGAGTTTGAAAACCTCCAATTATCTTCTAATTTTCGATCTCCCCATTGCCTTAAAAATTCATTTTTACCAAAAGCAACTGCTGTTTGATTGTAAAAATAAAAGTTGCTTCCGCCACTGCCTGGAGGTCCATTAACACCTGGTAAATTAGCTCTATTATTTCTAGCAAAACTTGGGCGTTGATCTAAAGCTACACCTCCACTATTTGCTGATTTTGCAGCCTGAATTTTTGCTTGTTCTTCTGCAGCAAGCTCCTGGGCTTTTAAGTTTTCAATTAATTTTTCAAAAACCGTTACTTGCTCTACTTTAGGCAAATTAACCAAATACAAAATACTGTCGTTTACTTTAGCAATATCTTCATAGTAAATAACGTCTTCTAAGTTTTCTCGTTTTCTTTTAACGACACGATATTGCTTTGTTTTTTCAACCATATTCGTTAAAGTACTATCGTAATATGATCCGGCAGTTTTATATGCTTTTCTATCAAAATACATATCGCCAAGCGTTACATAATTGCGTGCATTAAGTACTTGGTCACCTTGAGTAGCTCTTAGCGATTTATTGTAGTACGCTTCAGATAAACTATCTAATTCTTCCTCTCGATTATATTCTGCAATTCGATGATATATTTTACCTAAAAATGGACGGTTTTCTCTGTTTTCTTCAAGCTCAGCAAGGTATTCCTCAAAGGCTATTTTATCTCCCGAATTTACATCGAAATTAGTGGCTTTAGCTAGATGTGCATTAATATAAAACGCTCTAGGGATTTTGCGATGTAAATCTATAACTGCATCAAAAGCTAAATTAGCATTGTCTTTTTCACCAAACTCATTATACAGTTGCCCAATAATAAAATGATAACGTGCTTTTTCGTTATTAACTTTAGTTTCTGTAGCCGCTGTTTTTAAATAATATAAAGCACTGTCTTTTTTCTTAATATTTATAAACGCTTCTGCTAAAGTTGCTGAGATATCTGCTAAGTCTTGACCTTTTACTTCTTCTTGCTCTAAATGACGCTTAAGGTTTTTTATAGCAATTTCATTACTTCCTAAACGCATATTACTTTTTTCTCGCCAAACTTTAACCTGATTAATTTTATCACTTGCAGGATATTTATTGAGTATATTATTAAATGCTGCTAAAGCTGGTACAAAACGCTGATCGTAATAACGCGCTTTACCTAGCATTAAATAAGCTTCATCTATCTGTGGGTTTTTTTCTTTACCATCGTCACCTGTTATGGTATGCTTTTGTATGGCTTTTATCGCCTTTTCTTCAGCACGTTCAAAGTCTGAATTATTAGCCTCATTAGATAAGCGTACCTCATCTTTAACCTCCATACGTTCTATTGGTAGAAGCTCCCAGAAATTTTCGGTAAAAGCATTGTTTACTGTAGCTATTCCTTTTTGTAAAGCAATATCGCCATTATACAAGGTATTAAACTCAGTACTTACGGCATGAAAATTTCTACCCACCAAAGTGTCATTTCTACCACAACTATGTACTAAAAATGCAACGCTAAAAAGAAAAAGTATAGCTTTTGTAAAGGTTTTCAAAGGTTACTTATTTGGTTTAAGAAAAACGAAAAACGACCGTCTTTATTATCTTGAAAGGTAAAAATAAACATCTTTTTGAATTTTTGATGCTATTTGAAAGTTTTTCGATGTTTGATAGAAGTTGATTCCAAATAAAAAAGCCTGCAATTATATGTTAATTACAAGCTTTAAAGTTGATTGATCATTAATTGCTATTCCTCTTCTTCAGAAGTTGCTATTGCTCCACTTGCAAAGTGTGCTTCTAATTCTTTTAATGTGGTTGGATTGGTTTCTAAATCTTTTATAACCTCTCCTTTTTCTAATACTACAATACGCTCGCAAACGTCAGTAACGTGCATTAAATCGTGACTAGATACTAAAACAGTAACTCCTTGTTTTTCCGCTAAGTCTTTAAGAATTTGTTTTAAACGAATTTGAGTTGTAGGATCTAAGTTTGCAAAAGGTTCATCTAAAATAATCACTTCTGGATTACCAATAAGTGCCGCAACTATGCCTGCTTTTTTCTGATTTCCTTTACTTAAATCTCTAAGGTATTTTTTCTTTCCAATGATTTCTCCATTAAAGAAATCTTCAAATTGTGCCGTCAATGCATCTACATCAGCTTTGTTTTGCCCTCTTAAATCACCAATAAAGTAAAAATATTCTTCTGGTGTTAAGTAGCCAATTAAAAAACTCTCATCGATAAATGAAGACGTAAAAGGTTTCCAATCTTCACTTTTATCTACAATAATATCGTTTGTAGTAATGTTGCCAGTAGTTGGCTTAATAAGGTCTAAAAGCAAACTGAAATAGGTGGTTTTACCTGCTCCATTATTACCCACCAAACCAAAACTTTGGCCCTTAGGAATATCTAATGTATTAATATTAAGAACTGTAGTTCCTTTATACGCTTTTGAAAGCTCTTTAGTGTTTATCATGGTTATGTCTTGTATTAGTTATCTTGACTAAAGGCGTCAATCATTTTATATTTTGAATCGAGATATTTTTGAGTAATAAAAGTCATTAGTTTTTTGTGAAATACTATACCTATAACTCCTAAAATTATTAGCGTAGCTATAGCAACTTCAAATCCTATAAGCCAATTAATAAGTCCAAATAGAGCCATTGGCACAATCATTAGCGGTATACCTATAAGCCATTGTACTGCTCCTGTACCTTGATAATTAAATGCTGCTTTTTTATCTAAGTCTATTCTTTTTCTATTGAAAGAGCCTCCCCACATAATAACATGTGTATTTATGCCTATGTTATAAATTGCAGCAGCGAAATGAGCGATTAAAATCTTCCATCCAAAATATACATACGGAATCCCTAAAATGAACATAATAACCACACTCATTACCATTAAAATAAACTTAGAGCGGAGGTAACGTTCGTATTTTATATTCTGACTCATCAACATTTTATAATACCCACTATCCCAAGCAGGGATAAATTGCCCGAAATTGATTAAAAAGAACCCTGTTGAAAAAATACCTATAAAAGCAAACATAAACTCCATCTCTAAATATACATCTTGTGTATAGAAAAATAACCCGTAGAACAAACCAATAACCATTAAAAATGCCATAGATTTAGTTCTTTTATTTCTCCAAATTAATTTTAAATCTAGTTGCATAAATGGGGCAACGTCTCCAAAACGCTTTGTCCAAGATAAATCTGAAGCATTTACTTCTTTTCCTTTAGCTTCTAGCGAAGCATCTAAAAAGAGTTTCTGCCTTAAAATTTTAAAATTATAACTATATAAAACTATTAAAAGCAGAGCCGGAACTAAAAGATAAATTGAGTTTTCACTAACTGCAATAATTCCACTACCTAAAATATCTGTGAATGATATTAGCCCGAAATAATTAATAGCAAATAATCCGCCTGCAAAACCAACTATAGGTAAAAAAGATAATCCTTTTTCTGATGAAAAAGCTTCTAATATAAAATTGAGGAAATTGATGATTAATGCAATAAGAATCATACAAACCATCCAAGACAATGCTACACTAATTGGGTATCCATCATTAGCAAGCATTATTGAAAATGGGATTACTGCAAAAAGTGGTAATATGTTAAAGAATGACACTCCTGATTTCCCTAATACATAATGTACAATCGTAGATCGTTTAATTGGTAACGTGAGTAATGGTTTTACACTCATTACCGGCAACTTCTGCAAGAAAAAGCGCATTAGCAAATCGCCAATAATCCAATAGAAAATATATCCGTTAAGAAGTATAAAAGGATCTTGTTCTGGAAATAACTTCTTTAGTGCAGGCAACAAGAAGAATCCCATGACTAAAAATAGACCAACAAAATAAAGTGCGAAAAGCACCATAAAAATATTTATTACTATATTTTTTTGCCAGTAAGAAGAGCGGAAATATTGTTTCCATTCTAAACTTAAAAAACGTTTTATCATAATTTGGTTAGGTTGTCTGTAGGTGTTAGTAGCCAATACTTTTATTTTGTTACACAAGTTACACAAATTTATAATCGTAGCTCCATTTAATCACTTTCTAAATTATAGAATTCCTTATAAAAAAATAAAAGGCTGCCTATTAAATAGACAACCCTTTACCAACCAAAACATAAAACCAAATGAATACTTAAGTAGGTTATAATAAGTTTATGTATTGATTTACCCTCAAAATAAAATAGTAGATTTATTTTTTATTAGTCCCAGAATGTTGAACCAAAATCATTTTCATTACCATTAAAACTGTATGAAGGACCTCCTTCTACAAAGTTTGCTGCAGAATCCCAACGACCAGCAGTTACAGCTTGACTAACTCGCATTTGGTTTGCATCTCCCCATTGTACATAATCAATTAATATATTAGGATCTGTTGAACCAAAAGAATTAGTCGAAAAGATACTTAATCCGTCTACAGATTCATTTACGTTATACGATAGCATTACATTTTCACCTGGTGCTAATTCGGTAGAAGCACCATTAGCTGCAGTAGAAACTTGCACATAAGTTCCAGGACCTAAGCATAAAAAATAATCTCCTATTTCCACTGCGGTATTACCAAAGTTAGATAACCATACCTGATCTGTTTGAGCGTTAAATTGTAATATTCTTACAGTACGAGACTCAGCAGCTGTATCCCAGAACGTAGAACCAAACTCATCTGCTTCACCTATAAAACTATATGGTGCAAATCCATCTACAAAATTCTCAGCTGAATCCCAACGACCAGCAGTTACTGCTTGAGCAGATCTTGGTTGGTTACCAGCGCCCCATTGAACA
The DNA here is from genome assembly GCF_021887715.1 of Winogradskyella immobilis. Classification (GTDB taxonomy): domain Bacteria; phylum Bacteroidota; class Bacteroidia; order Flavobacteriales; family Flavobacteriaceae; genus Winogradskyella; species Winogradskyella immobilis. Next base: position 275,314 of record NZ_JAIQXX010000002.1, on the reverse strand, counting down.
AAGTCTAATAATACATCTGGATCAGAAGACGTAAATGTGTTTGTAGCAAAAATACTCAAACCATCTTCTTCAAGATTCATATCATAGTCTAACATAATATTTTCGCCTGGTTCTATAACTGTAGAACCAGAAGTTCTTGTTGATACTTGCGCATAAGTACCAGGGCCTAAACATAACCAGTAATCTCCTGCATCTAAAGCGGCATCACCAACATTAGTTAACCATACTTGATCTGTAATAGGGTTTACTTGAAGAATACGAAGTACTCCTAATGGATCTGCTTCTGTACCTTCCCAGAATGTAGATCCAAACTCATCGCCTTCTCCAGTAAATGCATATGGAGATCCATCAGCAACAAAATTTGCCGAATTATCCCAACGACCTGCTGTTACTGCTTGGTCAACTCTTGCTTGATTACCAGCTCCCCATTGTACATAATCTAATAGTATGCTTGGGTCAGAAGAGTTAAAGTTTGTATTTGTAGAAAATATACTTAAACCATCTTCAGTTTCATTAACATCATAACTTAATTGAATATTTGCTCCTGGCGCAATAGTGGTAGAACCACTAGCGGCATCAGAAACTCTTACATAAGTTCCAGGTCCTAAACATAAGAAGTAATCTCCAACATCTACAGATTCTGATCCGAAGTTAGATAACCATACAATATCAGCTGAAGCATCAACTTGTAAAATACGCACTACTGGTGTTGCAGCTTCAACTTCACTTGCCTCATAAAATGTAGCTCCAAATTGGTCCGCTTCACCTGTGAAATTATAAGGTGATCCTAATGGAATAAAGTTAGCAACGCTGTCCCAACGGCCTGCTGTTACTGCTTGACTAGCCCTTGCTTGGTTTCCAGCTCCCCATTGCATAAAATCTAATAATATATTAGGGTCTGAAGATGAAAACGAGTTTGTAGAGAATAGGCTTAACCCTCCTGAAGCTTCATTTACATCGTACTCTAATGTTAGACTTTGATTTGGCGCTATTACTGTAGATCCAGAAGCTGCATTAGCAACTCTTACATAAGTTCCAGGTCCTAAACATAAATAGTATTCTCCTACATCAGTTGATGCAGTTCCTAAATTTGATAGTACAAGTAAATCTCCTTGTGTGTTTACTTGTGTTATTCTAATAATGCCATCGCCATTATTTTCTTCAATAACGATAGCATCGTCATCTGAACTACAGCTTAATATAAAAGCTGGTATTAGTAATAATAAAATTAACTTTTTCATTTTTGTTTTGTTTTAAATTATTTTCTGTTTTCGTTTCAATTATTTAACGGTGCAAATAAATGACACGAATCAACCTTGTAACAACTAAAAGAGAGTAAAACGGAAAAACAAGCTTTAAAACGGAATAGGTAAGCCCTGTTAATACTGGGTTTAACATACATTAACAGATATAGGCATTATGAGAATATTATATCTATATCGTTTTATTAGAAGTTCTTTAAAAAGGAAAAGTGAGATTCTAAAAAGACTTTATAAAATAGATTAATTGATATCTTTTATAAAAAATAAGTCTAATCTATTTTTCTTATAGATGTATAGATACATTTATGTACACAACGCTCTTCTTCATCGTATTCAATTTTAAACATAGATAGTTATACAACTAAAAAACATCTCAAAGACGCTTTTATAATTATGTATTGATAATTTAAAAGAATGTGTGTGTTTATAATTGAATAAAGTATGTGGCATGAAACCCAAAAAAGAAGTTGCCATCTTCAAAATTAAAGTTTCTTCGAGTTTGGGTAATAAAAGCGTCTTCAACAAAATTACCTGTATTTGTCATTTTAAACTGAAGTAACAAATCACTTAACTCCCAATTAACACCAAGAGAGAAAACACCAAAAGTCTCAACAGAATTAAGTTCGTTTGCGACATAAAAATACTCTGAAAAAATAGAAGTATGCCCTTTTAGTTTATATCTAGCTGCAAAACCAACAGCAAATTGATTATTGTCATCTAAATCTGAGCTCACTGTACTACGATGTATATATGTTGGCGAAATTTGTAAAGAAAAATTTCTGGTAAACTTTCTTGCGAATAACAATTGTGTTGTAAAAGACAATCTATCATTAAAATTAGCATTTGTATTGCCTGGAATACTTCTGTGCGTAGCGGATTGGAAAGCAGTAAGACTGAACTTATTAGGCCCGTTATCTTGTTGCCTTATTAATCTGTATTTTACATAATTATCTAAAACATTATTTAATGTAGAAAAACCAACTCCATATGTTAAGCGGTCTGTAAAACTATAGTCTATACCAAAACGTGATGACATTCTGTCTGCAATAAAAGAATTACTTGTTTCTGTTTCCTCCTCTCTAGATAGATTCCAAAATCGATTCATTACTGATATCTCTAAGGAATTTTTTTTGCGTGTTTCTACTGAATGTCCTACACCTACGCGAGTACCTTTAAATGTAGCTTCGGTATAGAATGTGGTATCAATAGGTTCTGCTTTAAGTTTGTCTAACAAGCTTTGCGCCCCAATATTATATATACTGGCAATAAAAAAACTAAATACTATGAGTTTACTTTTATTTTTCATTAGGACGGTATTGAAATTTGAAAGAAACTTTTATCGTTTTTGCAATATTAGGTGACAGCAATTTTGGAACTTTAATTTTATAATCTTCAATATTTACCTCTAACTCACCTTCTATACTGTATGTGTTATTCTCTTTTGTGATTTTCGATTTAATCTCAAATGGTTTAGACACATCTCTCAATTGAAAATCTCCTTTTATAATTCGAATTTGTTCGTCGTCGTCTTGATTAAAATCAATAATTTTTCCAAGAAATGTCGCTTCAGGATAAAGATCAGATTCTATATAACTCTCGTTAAAATGCTCGTGCATTAACGATTTTTTAAACACAAAAGCTTTCATTAATATTCTTACAGCAATATCACCCGTCTCAAGACTTATACTACTTAGTCCCTGATTATTTTTTGCTTGTATATCTTCAACAGAAGTATAGGAGAAAAATGTAATTTCTCCTTGACGATCAATATAATCTTGAGCCTCTATAACAACACAGCCTAAACTTATAAATATAAAGAATGAAAGTAATGTTTTAAGCATATCCATTTATTGTATAAAAATACAGTTTAATAATATAGCATCTAACAACGATCCTTTATAAATTCCTTTAATTTTAACCAACTCTCCTTCTTTTATATTTTCCATTTTAGAAGTTTCTCCTTGTTGCATTTGGCACAATACTAACCTTTCTTTATTATCACTAGATAATAAAATACTATGTATGTTATTTTTAAAAGTTAATTCTTTTACTGTGCCTTCTACTTCTATAGCTTTGTTTATATAACTTTTTAAATAATCATTATCAGCATTATCTATATATGCAATAATCTCATTAGTGGTTAAGCTAACTTCTGTTTCTATATCTCTTGTGTCTTTTTCTGGTTTATTTATATAAGTATATAAGAAGACCGTAAGACCTAAAATAATAAAGAAAACAAATATCTTTGTTTTATGTCGATACAAAATTAATACACTATTTGTTTTTAAGCAATCTTAAAAGATTACGACTATTACGCTGTTAATACACTAAACTAACACATGAAAAACTATAAATTCTATCTCTACACAGCAGTTAGCTTTGTTTTATTCTTTGTATTGGTCTCTATAATTAGCATTCCTTACTTATTAAAAATAAATGGTAGTGTGCTTTTAGATAATAATATCTCTTACGCAAAAACCCAAGTAAAACATACATTAATAGATCTCAATGATTCTAAAATTTTTATAAAAATAGATTCTATAGAAAATAGATTAAAAACAGATATAAATGTCTCCGAATTTCAAAGAGATTCTGAAATTGAAAAAATTAAAAAAGATTTAATCGCTACAAAATTACAATATCTCGTCGAAAACACCGAGTCCGAATTAGTGTTCCTTTCTGTTTTTGATTGGCAAGGCAAAATGAAATGCCATCCTGATAGAACAAAATTAGATTTAAATGAAGATGCCGAAGCTTCTGACGCATTAGCTATTGAAAATTCAGTTTCAGGCGCTGAATTATATGACGCGATTTATGATAATAAATACACTAAAAGTTCTAAAGTAATATATATTCAATCAATACCTAATTCAGACCTTATCGTTGCATCCAATATAAACATCGAGAATTTTAAAACTAAAATTAATACCTGGAGGACGCAACTTTATTTTTTTATACTTATTATAGGTTTACTGATTCTTTTAATGGTTTTTGCGGCTATACGTGTCATTACTGGATATTACCAAAATCAATTGGATCAAAAGAATACTCGTTTAGAAGATGGTGTACTTAATCTCTCTAAACTCAATGATTCTTTAGATAATTATCAGAAAAAACTAAATGAAATTACTGAGATTAAAGCACCTGCTGCAGTTTCTTCTAGTGAGACTAATGCTGAAGAATCTACAATAAAAGAAAAAGAACGCATTTTAACTTATGTTAGAAATGAACTTGTTCCTATCTCAACGGAAGATATTGCCTATATCTATGTAGAAAATACCATAACATATATTGTAAGAAAAGATGGGAAACGTGCTACAGCAAGTGAGAGTTTAGATCAAATTTATTCTTACCTCAACGAAAAATCATTTTTTAGAGCCAATAGACAAATCATTGTTGCTATTTCGGCTATTGATAAAATTACCAAGTTTGGTAATAGCCAACTTAAGATACAGGTTAATCCTGCTTCTGAAATTGATATTATCATCGGAAAAAACAAAGCTGCTGCTTTTAAGCAATGGTTGGATTTATAATCTTCTCTTTATAATTAAGCGATCTTATAATCTGGATGTTGTTTTGCCATTTGTTGTCGAAGATTTGGAGTTACTACAAATATGGAAATATAAAGTAGAAGTCCAAACAATATAATGAAAGATGATATGGCGACTAAAGCTGTTGTGCTTAGAACTCGTCGTTCTAAATCTAAAATTACTGAAATATAGATTCCAATATTTAAAAAATGGATGAGTCCTCCTAGTTGTACAATTATTGAATTAAACAACCACTTTTTTCCCGTTTTCTTTTTAATAGATTTTACATACTTACCTTGTCTATAAATAAATATAAACGGTACTATCATTAATACAATACAACTTATAAGTAAAACCCAAAATATATTATTAAAAAAAACCATCATACTATAATAGCTCCATATTAAAAACAGAGTTAATATGATTCTTGGAAGTTTAAAAAAACTTTTAAAATAACCCCAAACCAATAAGCGATAATGCTTATTTAAAGCTTTTGTTTTTTCTTCAACAACATTGCTAAATCCCATAATTCCAAATTTTTTAAATTCTGCTTTCAGGGCGTCTTGAAAGGATATATTAGGGTTAATTGCCCTTTGAGCTTCAATACCATTAGCCAAATGGTCTACAAGTTCCGTTTGCACATCGTACCAGTCGACATAATGTTTTTGTGTAAAGGTATAAAGCTCTTGTGTTTGAGTATTAGATAGTTTCATTCTTCACCTACAAGTTGGTCGTATTTTCCTAATATTGTTTTTCTGTTTTTTTCAACAATAATTACTGCTGAAAGTCCTAAAAGAATAGAAAATAAAGCATATAGTGCTAATAATAAATAGTTCTCATACAACGCGTCTTTAAATGCACTAAAACTGTATAAAAAAACGGACGGAAGTGAATTTATAGTAAATAATGATTGCATTGATTGTACTCTTTTAACTGCTTTACTATATTTTATTTGATAAAATAAAGGATAAAGTATCAAAGCTATTAAAGTGAAGAAAAATATAGAGCTAAACTGCTTTATAGTAAAAAACCGTAATAATAAATTTCCAGAGAAAATTAAACCGAGAAGCAGAATTATAAATTTAGGTTTATAAAAAAATTCAGCAAATTGAAACCAAAGTTTTTTTTGATAACTCCAATGGATTATTTTCTGTTGTTTTTTAGCAAAAGTCTTAACAAAAGATACTTTAGTTTTTAAATAATCTTCAATTAAATCGAAATTAGAGTTTTCTTCAAATTCAGTTGCTAAATGATCAATAAGTTCTGAACGAATATCTAAGTATTTAATATTTTGATCTAATATAAAGTGATCTATAAATTTTATTTCTTCTTTGGTTAATTTCATAAAATTTAAGCCAATTTAGGATTTATCAAGGTTTGCATTGTTTTAATATAGTCTGCTAATTCTTCTAATTTATTTGCAGTTTCCTTGGTGCCATTTTCAGTAAGTTTATAATACTTACGTAAGCGGTTATCTACTTTTGCAATCTCTACATCTAATAAACCTTCAGCCTCTAATTTATGAAGCGCAGGATATAAAGCTCCCTCTGTAATGTTTAACTCTCCTTTGGTTAGGTCTTTTACCTTTTGTGTAATTTCGTAACCATACATTTTATTGTGCTCATTTAGCAACTTTAAAATAATAGTGTTTATACTTCCTTTATATAGTTTAGAATTACTCATAGTATTACAAATATATACATAATTTTCTTATGCATAAGATTCTTATGTATTATTTTAATCTTAAATTCTACTTACAAAAACATTGGCTTCCTTATTTTTGCAAAAAAATATTGCAATGGCACAATTTCATTCTCTAACTATATCATCTATTACTAAAGTTACAGAACAATCTGTAGCGATTACTTTTAATATTCCTGATGCGCTTAAAGCTACTTTTTCTTTTAAATCTGGTCAGTACATTACATTAAAAGCAACTATAAATGGAGAAGAAATTCGTAGAGATTATTCTATATGTTCTTCTGTTAATAGTGGTGATTTAACTGTAGCCGTAAAAGCTGTAGAAGATGGAACATTTTCAGTATATGCAAATTCTTCTTTAAAAGTTGGAGACACTATTGAAGTTGCCGAACCAAATGGGCGTTTCATCTTTGAGGCTAATGAAGCTAAAACCAGAACTGTAGCTGCTTTTGCTGCAGGAAGCGGCATTACACCTATTTTAAGTATTGCTAAAACCTTATTAGAAGACGAACCGTTTAGCAATTTTATTTTAGTTTATGGCAACAAACGTTTAAATGATGCCATGTTTGCAAACGAGTTAATACAATTAAAACAAACTTACGGTAATCGTTTTCATATTCATTTTATATATAGCCAAGCTCAAGAACAAGATGCGCTTTTTGGTCGTATAGAAAAAAGTATCGTAAATCTTATTGTTAAAAATAAATACAAAGGTGTTTCAATAGACGCATTCTACTTATGCGGCCCAGAACAGATGATTCACACTGTTAAAGATGCTCTTACAGAAAATAATATAAAAGATAAACAGATATTCTTTGAATTATTTACAGCTCCAAGTGAAAATAACTCTAAAAGCTCGGCGCAAGTTGGCGAAGGCAACTCTAATATAAAAATCATTGTTGATGACGAAGAATTTAAATTTGAAATGTCTCAAGACCAAAGTATACTTGATGCTGCTTTAAAAGAAAAGATCGATGCTCCGTATTCTTGTCAAGGTGGTATCTGTAGTAGTTGTATTGCACGCATTACCGAAGGCGAAGCTATTATGCGACAAAATAATATTTTAACAGATGCTGAAGTTGCTGAAGGTTTGGTTTTAACTTGCCAAGCACACCCAAAAACAGCTACTGTAGTTGTGGACTATGATGATGTATAGTTAAGGTGTTAGGTGTTAGGTGAAAAAATCTTAAATCCTTGTTACTGTTTATCTCGATAAAGTCAAAAAGCAAAAACAACTGACTTTACTTTTTCTACAACTGTTTCTACAGAAATAGAACTTGTTGCTTCCTCGTAACCTTCAGGTTGCTTATTGCCATAGGTTGATGTTGGTATTAATGGATATTGATTTCTATCTGCTGTTAACGCATAATCTTTAGGTTGATTAAACGGTGAAAAACCTGCAAACGGATGCGTTACTCCCCAAATTGTAATCACTTTAATTCCGAGCATTGCAGCAATATGTGCATTACCAGAATCCATAGATAACATCACATTGAGATTAGAAATAATATCTAACTCTTCGCCCAAACTTAATTTTCCTGCTATCGATGATGTATTATTATATAAAGATTCTAGGTCTGAAAGTACTTCTATCTCTTGTTGGCCTCCACCAAACAAAATAATATTGTAATCTTTAGATAATATCTCAATAACAGATTTCATTTGATCTATAGGATACATTTTACCTTTAAAAGCTGCAAAAGGAGCAATGCCTATTATTGGCTTTGATTCATCATTTATAAAACCTTTTAATTTTTGGTTTAATTCAATGCTTTTAGGAAATGATGATTTAGATAAATCTAACGGTAATCCTAATGCTTTAAAAACATCTGCATAGCGCTGATGTGTTGTTTTTAATTGAGTAAATGATTTGCCAGAAATCAGTGCTTTCTTTTCAGCTCGGCCTTTATCTTGCTGTACTACTGTTTTCCCAATAAAAAAGGTTTTTAAAATCTTACTTCGCAATACATTATGCAAATCAGCAACAACATCAAAGTGTAATGCTGTTAATGCTTTAGATAATTTATAAAGCCCTAAAAGACCTTTATATTCGCCTTTTAAATCTGCAGAAAATACGGTTACGTTTTTTAAATCTCTAAAAAACGGTTTAAAAAATGCGCGTGTCACTACAGTGACTTTTACATCTGGATATTGTTGTGTTAACGCTCTTAGTACAGGAACACACATAGCAACATCGCCCATTGCAGAAAACCTTATAACTAGTATGTGTTGTGATTTTGGCACCTCAACGTTTTACATGAGATTTCTGCTAAAGCAGAAATTTTACTTCTGACCTCTTAACACAGGATTAAGTTCGTCGTCATTATACATTTTCATCTGTTTGTAGACCTTCATGTATTTATCACCATTAGAAATGTCTTGCAATAAATCATCAATAGCAGTACTTAAATCTACCCGTTGTTCTAAAAGAACATCTAACTTTTTTTGGCAAGCCGCTTTATGGGTATCACTAGCATCATCTCGTACCGTTTCTATATGCATGTGGTAGATTTTTAAAGCTAGTATAGACAAACGATCTATTGCCCATGCTGGGCTTTCAGAGTTTATTTTAGCACAAGATTTTACAGTTACATCATTATATTTATCTAAAAAATAACTATCAATAAACTCAACAGTATCGGTGCGATCTTGGTTAGATGCATCAATCATACGTTTTAACTTTAATGCTGCAACAGGGTCTATATTTGGATCTCTAATAATATCTTCGTAAGCCCATTGTACCGTATCTATCCAACATTTTCTGTATAATAAATGCGCTATAATATCTTCATTCTTATCAAATTTATTGACAAAAGGTTGATCTACGGTATTTAAAACTTTGTAGGTTTTAATTACATCTTGAAATATAGTATTTGCTTTTTCTGAAAACATTGTATTGTTATTTAATATGCAAATATAGTCTGAATTATTAACTTTAGCTTTTCATAATAACCTCATCATTATGCAAATTCATAACCTCTCAGACCATCCATCAATATTAAATACTTTCATTTCTCAAATTAGAGATATAACCATTCAGAAAGATAGTATGCGCTTTCGTAGAAATATAGAACGCATTGGCGAAATTTTAGGCTACGAACTTAGTAAAGCACTGAACTATAATTCACAAAACATTAGTACTCCACTTGGTGTTTCTGAAACAGAATTGCATTCTAACGCTATTGTTTTATGTTCTATTTTAAGAGCTGGTGTTCCACTGCATAACGGTTTGTTGAATTATTTTGATGGAGCTGAGAATGCTTTTATTTCGGCATATAGACACCATAAACACAACCCTGAAAGCTTTGAAATTGTTGTAGAATATTTAGCTTGCCCTAACCTTGAAGGTAAAACTTTAATTTTAGCCGATCCGATGCTAGCAACAGGTCAATCTATGGTTGCTACTTTTGAAGCTCTAAAACCTTTTGGAGTTCCTAAAGAGATACATATCGTAAGTGTTATTGGCGCACAAAAAGGAGTGGATTATGTTGCTGGCCATTTTAATAAAAATAGTCATTTATGGATTGCTGCTATAGACAAAACCCTAAATGATAAAGGTTATATTATTCCTGGATTGGGAGATGCTGGAGATTTGGCCTTTGGAAATAAGCTACAACAATAGTCTTAAAATTGGAGCAATAATCATAAGTGTAATAAATACTTCTTTAAACCAACGTTCAGTTATAACTTCTAAATAATTGGCCATAATGATAGAAAATGGAACTAATAGAAATATAAATTCACTTCCGTTTTTATTTGGCGCAATAAGTCCTATTAAAATTGCTATCACTGAAGTCCATGCGACTAAAAAATAAGCAGGTCTAAGCTTCTTATTTTTATCCGTTAAATTTTTAAAATAAAAAATCATACTCCATATATAAATTGAAGCTGCTACTGTTAGTACTATAATATCATCTATAGCATTATATGGCTCAAAATCTAAACTAGAATAAAGCCTATATGTCTCCGTTTTAATATAAACGTCATTAAAAATAATATTATAACTCAACAATATAACGAAAACCGTTGCACAACCTAATATAGGAATGATAAGATTTTTAGGCTCATTTTGCCAATAATAAATTAACGCTACAATGACTATTAATAAAAATAATAAGACCCAAACATAGAATAGAGATGCCAAAGCAATCCAAAAAGCAGCATCAAACAATTTCTTTTTAATATGAAGCTTGGAGTGTAAGCTTATTAAACGGCGCAATGCAAATAACACTAATACGTTTGCTATTAATAAGTTTGAATCCTTTAAGGTCTCTGGAAACATTGCAAATAACAATGCAAAAACCATAATGGCATAACTGTTATTTTGCGTTAGATTATTTTTTGAAATGATAAAATCTAATACAAATACAGAAAACAAAGCCAAAAATAACACTCCTGTTTTAGAAGTTATGTCTAAAATATCAGTAGTAAACGACTCATAATTAGCAATACCAAACAAAAGAGTAACCAATAGTACAACTATAATAAAGTTTATTGGTTTAGATTTTTTGAAAATACTTGTTATCATTAACTCTTTTTGTATTTTTGCTCTGTAAATTTATAAAGTTATGAAAGATTTCTTTTACGCTATACAAGATTTGTTTGTAAACACGCTTTTTTCTCCTTTTGATGCATTAAGAGCATTAGAGCTAGAAAACTGGTTTGGTGCTAACATAATGTCTTGGATTTTTATGGCTATTGGCTCTGTTGCATTTATATATTGGATGCTCGAGTTAAAAAAATACAACGACAACGATGAAGAAGATAAAAGTGTCTCTGCGCACTCTTATCTATAAATCGAAACCTATATCTTTTCGGTAGTACATCTTATCAAAACTTAGATTTTCTATGGTTTGGTAAGATTTTTTTATGGCTTCTTGGTAGGTTTCTCCATACGATGTAATTGCCATAACACGTCCACCTGAAGTCATAATTTTATCATCTATAAATTGTGCTCCAGCATGAAAAGCAATAGAATCCTTAATAGTATCTACTCCTTTTATTTCTTTTCCTTTTTCATAAGATTCAGGATAACCACCAGATACTAGCATTATTGTTGTTGCAGCACGTTCATCAATTTCAATAGTTACATCTGCTAAAGTCCCATTTGCCATGGCTTTAAAAACCGCTACTAAATCTGTTTTTAATCTTGGCAAGACTACTTCGGTTTCAGGATCTCCCATTCTTACATTATACTCGATAACCTTAGGGTCATCACCTACTTTAATCAAACCAATAAAAATGAAACCAACATATGGTAAATTATCATTTTTAAGACCTTCAACAGTAGGCTTCACAATTTGATTTTCTATTTTATCTAAAAAACTTTTATTAGCAAATGGTACTGGAGATACAGCACCCATGCCACCTGTATTTAATCCTGTATCGCCTTCACCAATTCTTTTATAATCTTTGGCTGTTGGTAAAATTTTATAATCTTTACCATCTGTAAGTACAAAGCAACTCAGCTCAATACCATCTAAAAATTCTTCGATAACTACTTTGGCACTTGCATTTCCAAATTTAGAATCAACAAGCATATGTTTTAATTCTGTTTTTGCTTCTTCTAAATCATTAAGAATTAAAACTCCTTTTCCAGCTGCTAAACCATCTGCTTTTAATACATATGGTGGTTGAAGCGTTTCTAAAAAAGTGTAACCTTCTTCTACATTAGTTTTAGTAAAGCTTTGATACGCCGCTGTTGGTATATTATGACGCATCATAAACTCTTTAGCAAACTCTTTACTCCCTTCTAATTCAGCAGCTGCCTGCTGTGGCCCAATCACTGCAATAGATTTAAGATCGTTGTCTTTTAAAAAGAAATCGTGTATGCCTTGTACTAATGGATCTTCTGGTCCAACTACAACTAAACTAATGTTCTTAGTAATCACAGCATCTTTAATTGCTTCAAAATCTGTAACACCGATTGCTAAATTAGTTGCTATACTAGCTGTACCTGAATTTCCAGGTGCTACAAAAAGTGAATTACATAACGGGCTTTGAGAAATTTTCCAAGCGAATGTATGCTCTCTTCCACCAGAGCCAAGAACCAAAATATTCATAGTAGTTTTGTTGTTTGCGCAAAAATAATTGCTTTTACGCTTAAAAAGCAATTATTTTACAGAAACCTTATCATCATTTCTTTTTTGCAATTATTCAATCTTTCGCTTCGTATTAAAGGCTTCAAAATAAATAAGGCCAAAAAGGCTTTTTCTAAAATTAAAGCTATAGGCAAAAGTGATTATCCGCCTTATATTGAAGATAAAAAAAGAGCAATTATTGAATATCATTTAAAATATAATTCGTTTTATCAATCTATAGGGAAGCAGATAAATTTAAATGATTGGAATACTGTTCCCGTACTTACAAAACGGCATTTACAACAACCATTAAGTGAAAGGCTTTCTAAAGGTTTTAATGAACATTCTGTATATGTGAATAAAACTTCTGGTTCTTCAGGAGATCCATTTGTTTTTGCTAAAGACAAGTGGAGTCATGCACTGACTTGGGCAGAAATTATGCATCGGTTTTCTTGGTACTCTATTGATTTTAATTCGTCTAAACAAGCTCGTTTTTATGGCATTCCATTAGATAAAAAAGGTTATTATAAGGAACGAATAAAAGACTTTTTTGCAAACCGCTATCGTTTTTCAATTTTTGATCTGAGCGAATCTGCTTTTGAAAATTGTATTAATAAATTCAGTAATACATCATTTGATTATATCAATGGTTATACAAGTCCAATTGTACAGTTTGCAAAATATCTTAAAGAAAAAGATATTGTTTTAAAAGATATTTGTCCCAGTTTAAAAGTGTGTATGGTCACTTCTGAAATGCTATTTGAAGACGATAAAAAATTACTAGAAACACAATTTGGTATTCCTATTGTTAACGAATATGGCGCTTCAGAATTAGATCTTATTGCATTTGAAAACCCTAAAGGAGAATGGCAATTAAATAGTGAGACCCTTTTTGTTGAAATTTTAGATGATGAAAATAATCCTTTAAATTATGGAAATGAAGGACGAGTTGTTATAACATCTTTATATAATAAAGCACACCCTTTTATTAGATATGATATTGGTGATATAGGCATTTTGTCTAAAAAGAGTACACTTAAAAAGCCTATTTTAGAAAAACTTGTTGGACGCACTAATGATATTGTAATTTTACCTAGTGGAAAAAAAGCTGCTGGTTTAACGTTTTATTACATTACTAAAAGCATTATTGAAGATGATGGTAATGTAAAAGAGTTTATTATTGAACAACTAACATTAGATCATTTTAAAGTTATCTATGTTAGTAAAGATTCTCTCTCTAAGGATAAAAAGGAAATTATTACAAAAGCCATGGAAACCTATCTTGAAAAAGGGATCTCTATTAGTTTTGAAAAACAACAGCAACTTATGCGCTCTAAGAGTGGAAAACTAAAACAGTTTATTTCCCATATTTAAGATTATAGATGAAAGATATTCTTATAATAACGAGTTATTTTCCTCCTGAAATTGGCGCTGCTTCTAACCGTATCTTTCATTTAGCAAAAGGGCTTAAATCTGACTATAACGTTTCTGTTTTAACACCCTTACCTAATTACCCAACTGGGGAAATTTTTAAAGATTATAAACGCAAATATAAAGTTGTCGAAGATATCGATGGCATTACAGTAAATCGTCTTTGGATTTATGCAACTGTTTCTAAACATAAAATTGTTCGTCTTTTTGCCATGTTATCTTATAGTTTTAGTTTAATATGGTTTTTTATATGGAATAAAATTCCTGATAAAGTTATTATACAATCACCTCCGCTTTTAGTTTCATTTACATCTATGCTTTTTTTGCGTTCTAAAAAACGAAAGTTAATATTAAATGTTAGTGACTTATGGCCTAGCGCTGGTTATGAACTTGGTGCATTGAAAAAAGGCATTAGTTATAAATTGCTTCAAAGTATAGAACGTTATAATTATAGAACAGCTACTATTATTTTAGGACAGAGTGAAGAAATTTTAACCCATATAAAAACAATAGTAAAGAATCCTAAAACTATTCTCTATAGAAACTACCCAGATTTTCTTCCTCCTCAAATTCCTAAAAAGAGAGAACCTACATCAAAAAACATAAAACTAGTATATGCGGGATTATTAGGTGTAGCTCAAGGTATTTTAAAACTCTGTAAAGAATTAGATTATTCTTCTATTGAACTACACATTTATGGATCTGGAGCAGAAGAGATTGCTATTACTTCATTTATACAAACCCATCCTGAACTTACAATCACATTTCATGGCCGGATTTCTAGAGATAAACTGCATAAAGAACTATTAAAATATGATGTTACTATAATTCCTTTACTTAATAGGATTTATGGATCTGTTCCTTCAAAAATATTTGAATATGCTAGACTAGGCTTACCTATGATTTATTTTGGTGGAGGAGAAGGAGAAAGTATTGTTGAAAAACATAATCTTGGCTGGGTTGCAAAAGTTGGCGATTATAACAATTTAAACCATATGCTCAATACTATAGATATTGAAATTATTAATGAGAACTTTAAAAAAACCCTTCAAAATATTGCTGTTAAAAGCTTTGATTTTAAAACTCAATTAGAGACTCTAAAACAATCCATTTAATAGGCGTTTTCATCACCTAGGAACACGAGTAAAATTGTAGAGCCAATAATTTTTAAATCTAGGAGGAGTGACCAATTTTCGATATAAAAGATATCGTATTTAACTCTGTTAACAATATCGTCATCTGATTTTATTTCACCTCTAAAGCCTTTTGTTTGCGCTAACCCTGTAATTCCGGGCTTTACATTATGCCTGTATATAAAATTGTATTTGTCTACTTTTTTTGAATATGCATCAGTATATGATAACATATGAGGTCTTGGTCCTACTACTGACATATCTCCAAAAAGGACATTGTAAAATTGGGGCAATTCATCAATACTTGTCCGTCTTAAAAAACGACCAATTTTAGTAACTCTTTCGTCATTTTGTTTTACATAATCTTCCCCATTATTAACTTCTACTTTTAAAGATCTAAACTTATAACATTCAAACTCTTTATAATTTATACCATTTCTTCTGTGCTTATAAAAAAGCGGTCCTTTAGACTCTAACTTTATTAAAATATAAAGTAATACCGTAAGCCATGATAAAAGAAAAATAATTACAAATAATGAGAGTATAATATCAAATACTCTTTTTAATAACTGATTAAAAGGTTTATTTAAGACAACTTGTTGTATTGAGAGCACTGGTAAATAATTGTAAAAATCTGTTTTTAAATGCTTATCAAATAATGTTTTAGCTTCTGGTATAAACTTAATGTTATATCTATTAAGTTCGGCATGTTTTACAAATGTATTTATTTGTTTCTCGGACAACTCGTCCATAGCACAGTATATTTCATCGACTCCCTCGTTTTCTGACAAATAAGTTATCGCTTCTTTTACAGAACCGTCTAATTGTTTTCCTTTTGTAGAATCGCTATAAACGCCTAACAAATCATATCCATATTCTCTTTTCTTATTGAAAAACCCAACTAATTCTTGGGCACTTGAAGTATTACCAATGACTAGGATGCGTCTTAGATTTCCATTTAAATATTGTCTGAATTTTTTTAAGCCATAATACATTATAAACTTAACCAAAGTAATGGCTCCTATTGTAGTAAACAAATATTTAGTAATGGCCATTGTCTCAATCTCTATATCTCTATTGAAACCAATAAAGGCAAAAATAATAACAGAAAAAATAAAGAATTGCTTTATAACTAAGATCAGGATATTTAATGCGGAAGTATAACGATATACATTGTAAAACTTAATACTATATGCTGAGATAAGCCACAATATAGATACATACATTATAAAAAATGTAGCTTTACTCATTAAAAATTCAAGAGACCAATAGGGATCATCATAGGTTTGAAAATCTATATAATGAGAAGCAAAAACGTTTAATGTTAATATATCAAAAACGATAAGTGCAGGTCTTAATACCCAAGAATATCTACCTCTGATATAGCTCATTTATCCACTTCTTTTAAAATTCTCTTTAATTCTTCAATAACTTGCTTGTCATTTCTTTGATTTGCATTTAAAAACAAATCTTTTAAACTACTCTCGGTCAATATTAAATGATTAAATGATTTATAATATGTTATTTTATCATATTCTGTTTTATTCAATCTGATTCCTTCTTCCACTAATTTTTCAGAGAGTTTTTCACCTGGCCTAAGTCCAATTATTTTTATCTCTTTCTCTATAGGCTCTGGTAATTTTTTATTCTTAATGATTTGTTTAACTAAGTTATATATTTTTTGCGGTTTACCCATATCTATAATAAAAGTATCGCCACCACTAGAAATATAACATGCTTTAATCACTGAATTACATGCATCATTTATAGAAATAAAATAACGTTCAACATCCTTATGAGTTAAGGTTATCGGTCGTTGTTGTTCTATTTGTTTATTAAATACTTCTACAACTGAACCATTACTCTTATAAACATTACCAAATCTAATTATAGAGAGCTTTGTGGAACTAGATTTATAATTATTTACATACAATTCGGCAATTCGTTTGGTTCTACCTAAAACACTTGTTGGCTCTACAGCTTTATCTGTGGATATTAACATAAAATTCTCCGCTTTGTATTTATTAGAAAGTTTTACTAAATTTATTGTCGCATATATATTCGTCAAAACACCTTCTGAAGGATTTTTTTCTAATAATGGTAATTGTTTATAGGCTGCCGTATGAAAAACAATATCTGGTGTGTGTGCATCAAATATTTTATCTAAATGTATATCGTTTCTAATGTCAGCTAATAGAAAGACTAACTTGTTGTTTTGAGTATGATTTTTAAAATTCAACTCTAAATTATATAGCGCTAATTCAGATTGATCTATAATAATAATTGTATTGATTTCTAATTCAATAAGCTGTTTTACTAATTCAGATCCTATCGAACCTGCGCCGCCTGTTATAAGTATGGTTTTGTTTTTGTAATAACTCTTCATAGAATAAAGCACTTAAACAATACTATTTATAGCTTTTTTAATATAATCGAGCTCTTTTATATTTAGACTAGAACTGCTTGGTAAGCAAAGCCCTTTATTAAAAAGGGTTTCTGCTACATTATTGCCATAATACTTATATTCTTTATATAATGGTTGCATATGCATTGGTTTCCAAAGTGGTCTTGTTTCAATATTAAAATCTGTAAAAACTTTAATCAAACGTTCTCTATTTTTTAAATTATTAATCAGTATACAATTGAGCCAAAAATTTGAATTCACATCACCCGTAATCTCTTCCTGAAGTTCTATTTCTTCTGAATTCAAAAAAATATCTCTGTAGAATTGATGAATCTTTTTCTTTAATGAGATATTCTCATCTAATATAGAATATTGCGCCCTAACTATAGCCGCATTAATATTATTCATCTTATAGTTGTAGCCTACTTTAGAGTGTTGATAATGAGTTTTACTGTCTTTAGCTTGTGTGGCCAAATGATTAATCTCTTCGCTTTCACTTATAGAATCACATATTATTAAACCACCTGAAGATGCTGTAATAATTTTATTTGTATTAAAAGATATAATTCCAAATTTACCAAAAGTACCGCATTTTCTCCCATTTACAGATGACCCTAATGCTTCTGCTGCATCCTCAATAATAGGAATATTATACTTTTCACCAATACTTATGATTTGATTAATTTTACAAGGCATTCCATAGGAATGCACAACTATGATTGCTTTGGGTTTAATTCCATAATTAATGCGTTCATTAATTGTTTTCTCTAAAAAAACTGGACACATATTCCAAGTTTTAGGTTCACTATCTATAAAGATTGGCTTAGCTCCTAAATATAAAATTGGGTTTACTGACGCACAATATGTGAATGATTGACAAATAACCTCATCATCTTTTTTAACGCCTGCCATTATTAGAGACAAATGAATAGCTGAAGTTCCAGAATTTAATGTTACAACTTCTTTATCATTAAAATATGATTTAAACATTTTTTCAACTGAAGAAACATTAGAGCCATAATAAGATAACTCATTTGTTTCTAGAGCTTCTAAAAGGTATTTAGACTCTAAACCTGAAATTCGACTTGGTGATAATTTAATATTTTGTTTGTTTGAATTCATTACCAAAAATGAGAGCTCTAAAAATAACATAAAATAGAACCAAACATAAGGCAATAACTATAAAAAACATTATGGAATTAATTTGATTATAAATACTATAAATAACAATAACTGAAATCAAGATTTGTATAATTGAATAAGCCAAAGAAACTTTTAAGTCAGGAATGTTTTTAATGAAAACAAGTTTTTCGTACAAATGTTCTCTATGTGCTTTTAAAATGTTTTGTTTATTTACAATATTAATACACATTGTAATTCCTGTATCAATAAGATAAATTACAATCAATAAAAAGATCATTGGATTAGCTTCTGTTAAATAAAATTTCAAAATTATGAAACCAATTATATAACCTAAACATATACTTCCGACATCTCCAGAAATAAAAAATGGTTTTTTTTTGAAATTTCCTATTAAAAAAAGAAACGTTGAAAATAAAAGTAAACCTAATATTGATGAACTCATATAAGGAACTATATTATTAACCACTAATAATGCTAAGATTGTAATAAATGTATAGGATGCCAACATACCATTAATTCCGTCCATAAAATTAAATGAGTTGATATAACCGACATAAATCAATACTATTATGCAGCTCAAATATATTGAGGTTAATAGATTTTCATAAAACAAGAAAATAGTAACGCTTACACATAATATCTGAATACTGAGTCTAAAGAGAACATTAATTGATTTTAAATCATCTATAAAGCTAATAATCATCAACAGAAATACTATAATAGATAGGTAAAATGGAAATGTTTCAAAAAAAAGTAAGCTATATGAATAGCTTAGCGGGAAGATGATACCAGCGCCTAAAATTATGTTCTTTTTAGAATTTTTTAATTGAATAGTGAAATCTAATTTTTTAGCTATTCTAATGTAAATAAATAAAATAATACTCAAGCCTATTATTCCAATACTAGTCCTTAGAATTTCACCTTGACTTATCATGAGTTTTTAATACGCCTTTTCTTCTCCTTTAACAGCATTAATAACTGTTTGAATAATAATTTTAATATCTAATAAAAGAGACCAGTTTTCAATATAAAAAATATCATACTTAACACGTCCTATAATATCTTTATCAGTCTCTATTTCGCCCCTAAACCCCCTAACTTGTGCTAGGCCTGTTATTCCTGGTTTTACAAATAATCGGACCATAAATTTATCTACTTTAGACGCATATTCAGTTGTGTGACTTAACATGTGTGGTCTAGGGCCAACCACCGACATGTCGCCAAATAAAACATTAAAAAACTGAGGTAATTCATCAATACTTGTTTTTCTGATAAACCCACCAACCTTTGTTACTCTAGCGTCGTTTTTTTGCGCTTGTATTTTATCAGCTTCATTGTTTTTTGCCATTGACCTAAACTTATAGCAATAGAATTTCTTATTATTAAAACCATTCCGTTGTTGTCTAAAAAACACAGGGCCTCTAGATTCTATAGTTATTAATAAAGCCATAATTGGTGCTAACCAAGATAGAATACCTACAATAACAAATAGAGAGAACACTATATCTAATGTTCTTTTAAAAAACTTATTAATAGGATCTTCTAAAGGTATATTTCTCAACCATAAAATAGGGATGTAATCGTAATATTCATATTTAAGGCGTTTAGTATAAATATCTCGATTATCAGGTATAAATTTTAATACTTTTAAATTATTATCTACAAAATCTATTAATTGAGCGATTTTTTTATTACTTAATTCTGATACAGAACAATATATCTCATCTATATCTTCATTACTTATATAATCAAAACAATCTTTTAATTGAAGTATTTCTTCATTTTTAAAGTCAAAAGTCTTACAATGTTTATAGCCTAATTCTGGCCTAGTCTTAAATAAATTTTCAAGGTCATGTGTTTTTTTATTATTGCCGATAATTATAATTCGTCTAAAATTACCACCAAATGAGCTTCTATATTTTTGTAGGAAGTAAAAAAAAGAATATTTAACTAATGTGATTGCCGAAAATAATGCTGATATAAAACTTAAAACGTATGATGTAGAAAAACTAACTTGCTTTTTATAGCCAAAAAAAGCAAATATAATTAGTGTAAAAAGTATTAATTGCTTTAGTATAAGTATTGCAATTCTAAAATTTTTAGTATATCGGTAAACATCATAGAACTTAGTGTTTAGTGATAGAACAATCCAAGCAATAGAAGTAAAGAAATAAAAGTTATATGATTCTATTTCGCCCCCAAAATAAAGTATAGAAAAGCCAATAATTAACATTAAGTCAATTAAATAGGCAATAGGTTTTAAAAAACCTGAATAACGTCCTTGCTTAAATAAATTCAAATTATCTTTTTATATGTTTTTCAAATGATTTATGTTCTTTTTTATACAATACATCATCTGGTAAATCCCTAAAATAATCAAATGTTTTCTTAATACCTTCTGATCTGTCCACTTTTGGTTCCCAATTTAAAAGTTCTTTTGCTAAAGTAATATCAGGTTGTCTTTGTAGGGGGTCATCTTTTGGTAATTGTTTAAAGGTTAATTGTGTGTCATTATCTGTTAATTTAGAAATTTCTTTTGCGAAATCTAAGATTGTGATTTCTTTAGGATTTCCAATATTTACAGGTTTATTATAATCGCTAAACAATAAACGATAAATTCCTTCTACTTGATCATCGATATAACAGAAAGATCTTGTCTGTGAACCATCGCCAAAAACAGTTAGCCTTTCTCTTCTTAATATTTGCCCAATAAATGCAGGTATTACTCTGCCGTCATTTAACCTCATTCTAGGTCCATATGTATTAAAGATACGTGCAATTCTAGTTTCTAAACCATGAAATCTATGATAAGCCATAGTAATAGACTCTTGAAAACGTTTTGCTTCATCATAGACACCTCTTGGCCCTATAGTACTAACATTACCATAATATGTTTCTGGTTGAGGATGCACAAGTGGATCTCCGTAAACTTCAGATGTAGAAGCGATTAAAATTCTTGCTTTTTTAGCTTTAGCAAGTCCTAACAAATTATGGGTGCCTAATGACCCCGCCTTCAATGTTTGAATAGGAATTTTAAGGTAATCTATAGGGCTTGCCGGCGAAGCAAAATGAAGGATATAATCTACTTTACCTGCAATAGATATAAATTCTGTGACATCATGCTCAATAAATTCAAAATTTGGGTGAGATAATAAATGTGATATGTTTTTAGAATCACCAGTAATAAAATTATCCATAGCAATAACAAAAAAGCCTTCGTTGATAAATCGGTCACATAAATGTGAGCCTAAAAATCCAGCAGCACCAGTAATAAGAATTCTTTTCATTTAAGTATTATTTGTTAAAAACAATATTAAGCTTTAGTTCCACTACCAATTTGATAACAAATAAAACCTATTTTCTCTAATGTCTTTGTGTCTAATATGCCTCTACCATCAAAAATGAAGGCAGGTTTTTTCATATTGTCATATATTTTTTGCCAGTCAAACGTTTTAAATTCATCCCACTCAGTTAATACAGCAATAGCGTGAGAATTTTCACTAGCTTGATATGGATTTTGTCGAATTTTTAATAATTCTCTATTTTCTTCAGGATTCCGAGAGTTTAAATGCTCTAAATCAGCATAAATACGTTCTTCAGTAACCTTAGGGTCATAAACTTCTATATAGGCTCTTTCATTCAATAAGTTATCCGCTACTTGAATCGCTGCAGACTCCCTTGTATCATTAGTGTCTTTTTTGAAAGCCCAACCTAAAAAAGTGATTTTTTTTCCGGAAACCGTGTTGTAAAGTGTACTCACGATATTATCAGAAAATCTGTTTTTTTGATAATCATTCATCAAAATAACCTGTTCCCAATAATCTGCAACTTCGTTTAAGCCATAAGACTTTGCTATATAGACCAAATTTAAAATGTCTTTTTGAAAACAAGACCCGCCAAAACCAACAGATGACTCTAAAAATTTTGGCCCTATTCTAGAATCCATACCAATTGCCTTAGACACTTCATTAATATCAGCTCCGGTTTTCTCACAGATTACGGACATAGCATTAATTGATGAAACCCGTTGTGCTAAAAAAGCATTTGCTGTTAACTTAGAAAGTTCAGAAGACCAAACATTTGTTGTCAGTATTCTATCTTTTGGCACCCAATTTGCATAAATATCTACTAATGATTGTATTGCTCCTTTTCCTTCTTTAGTTGAATCCCCACCAATTAAAACGCGATCTGGTTCTAATAAATCTTTCACCGCTGTTCCTTCTGCCAAAAACTCAGGGTTAGATAGTATTTGAAATTGAACACCATTACCGGTATTGTCTAAAATACTTTTTATTGCAGAGGCTGTCCTAACAGGTAACGTAGATTTCTCTACTACAATTTTATCTTGCCTTGATACTCTTGCGATTTGCCTTGCACACAACTCTATGTATTTTAGATCTGCCGCCAAACCTTTACCTTTACCATAGGTTTTAGTTGGCGTGTTGACAGAAATAAATATCATATCTGCCGCATCAATTGCATTATCTACTTCTGTTGAGAAAAACAAATTACGCCCTCTCGCTTCTTTTATAATACTATCAAGGTCAGGCTCATATACTGGAAGCTTACTTAAATCATTAGAATTCCATGCAGCTATACGATCAGTATTTATGTCTACGACAGTAACATTAATTAGAGGGCATTTTTGAGCTATAACAGCCATGGTTGGTCCGCCTACGTAACCTGCGCCAATACAACAGATTTTTTTTATGTTCATTTACTATCTTTTGTAGTGTAATTGAAATATTTATAAAGTCAAAGGTAATATAAATCTATGTGGACACAAATTGTTTGAAAGCAAGTCTCTATTAAAGACCAAAACGTTCTTTAATAACCAAGATAATAAATTTACTGTTGCCAACTAAATAGCGTTTCCACATACGGTTAGGTTCTTGAGATAACCTGTAAAACCATTCTAAGCCAACATTTTGCATCCATAAGGGGGCACGTTTAACCTTTCCCGAAACAACATCGAAGCTTCCGCCAACTCCCATTACAAGATTTACCTTTTTTAATAAAGCTTTGTTCTCATACAAAAAGTTCTCTTTTTTAGGGGAGCTAATAGCTACAAACAAAATATTTGCACCACTATTAGCAATCTCTTTTGCTATATCTTGTTGTTCTTCTTTTTTAAAATAGCCATTTCTATATCCCGCTAAGATATTTGAAGAGTATTGTTCTGTATATTTATCTACAACTGTTTTAACAATGTCTTCCTTAGCACCAAAGAAAAAGACTTTATAGTTTTTTTTATGTGCTAATTCTACAAGATTGATCATTAGATCTATACCTGCTACACGCTCTTTTAATGGTTTTCCCAATACTTTTGAAGCCCAAACTACTGCTTGCCCATCTGCATTAATTAAATCACTCTCATTAACACTCTGTCTTAGTTGCAAATCGGTTTGCATAGCTACTATTTTCCCTGCATTAACAACGCAATGATGTATTTGATTTCCTTTAATTATTGTATTATCTACAATACTTAAAGTTTCTTCTATTGTTAAATTGTGAATGTGTGTATTAAGAATAATTATTTCTTCTATCATATATTAGCTTTAATGTTGTTAAAAATAAAAATGAATTAAACGGATATGCTATAATATTACCTCCTAAAAATGATACTATTATAATTGTAATAAAATAAGCTTTAGACTCATTAGAAATACAGTAATACTTATACAAAAATTTAAAGATCAATATGTATATACATAAGCCAATTATACCAAAAAAAAGAACGATGTCAATGAGATCTAATTCTGTTTTATAAATAGATAAGTCGTAACCTCCAATTAAAAAATCTAATACTGAATAAGCTTCTTTTATGCTTTCAAACGTTTTCAAAAGTAATTTGTCACGATAAGAAAAAACCATCGTAAAAAGTCCGTCTCTCTCTACGATAAGCTTGAATAAACTCGTTTGAAATAACGAAATCAAACCAAAAATAGAAATACCAGAAACAATTAAAGTTATATAACGAAATTTTTTATTTCTTATATCAAAAACATAGAATAAAATAACCAAAACTAGAACACCTAAAAAGATCGCTTTTGTCCCGCATAATATACCACAAATAAAAGCTATTATAAAAAAAAAAAGATTTCTTAAGTATGCAAAATATGCAATAATTGACAAATAAAATACAGTAGCTTGCATTTGTGTTATAATAAATCCGTCATAACCAAAACGAAGATGACCATAAGTTAAGAATAGTGATTGATTAAAG
Source organism: Winogradskyella immobilis (assembly GCF_021887715.1). Classification (GTDB taxonomy): domain Bacteria; phylum Bacteroidota; class Bacteroidia; order Flavobacteriales; family Flavobacteriaceae; genus Winogradskyella; species Winogradskyella immobilis. Next base: position 250,404 of record NZ_JAIQXX010000002.1, on the reverse strand, counting down.
ATCATCCCTATTATTATAAATAAGAAATTTATAATAATCAGTGTCTTAATGATTTTTTTTAATCTTATATGATCTATGTCGTATTTTAAATAGAATAATGCTACTCCATAAAGATAGCTATATTGAATAAAGTATTCAATTCTTGCTTCAGTATAATTTATTGAAAACAAAAAAAGGCCTAATAAAATAAATACATATAGAAGCAATTTTTTCTTGAGAAAAAACTTTATATCTATTAAAATTTTAATAGATATATAAGTTAAAAACACCGCTTTTATATATCTATGAAAAGGAAGTAATTCTAAATTAAAATTTACATTTATTTTCTGAAGAAAATCTAACGCTATCTGACAAATAAAATAAATTAAAATTATATTACCCTCCACTTTAACCCCTTCGTTTCTAATCATTTATTTTATTTAAATTATTAAAAACAAGAAAACTCATCAAAAAAGAGAACACAATCACTCCTACTTGCCTATTTAAGATGGACTCGGTAAACATTATACAAAACAAAATGAAAAAAATACTTAAGTGAAACAAATCTTCTTTTGATAAATAAAATACAATAAAAAGCAATGATATGAAACAAACAAAACCTATAATTCCAAAGTGAACAAGTTCCTCTAAAAATTGATTATGAGCATTTAATCTAGCTGTATAAATCCAAGTTCTCTTTTCTCTAAATTTTTGCATTTCATTAATTCCATCACCTATTCCTACCCCAAATATTAAATTGTCATTTATTACATTATATGCAGATTCCCAATTTTTTCTTCTTGTAATGTCTCCTTGTTCAAAAAAGTGAGAGGCTCTATAAAAAATATTACTATTATTATGAATCTCAAATATATTTACAATCGCCTTTGTTACAAACTTTCCATTAAAGACTAATATTAGAGATAATATTAGCAATAAAATTAAAAAACTTTTATACAAAACCTTGTTAAAAAACTCTTTAGCTTTTTTTAAGATAAAAAACAAAAATAGCATTATGCAAATAAAAGTTATCATCTGACTTGAAATCAAATAAATATTAAAAACTAAAATAACACAGAATAACACAGAAAGAGTAATAGATTTAACCGTATTATTTAACAGCACTGCTAACGAAGAACATAATAAAATACCAAAATAACTAGGATGCATTTCATAGGGCATAAAGCTAATATAGAAGTACCTTAAGTAATATGTGAAAAATGTTTCTAAAGATTCATTATTTAAATATATGCTATAAAAAGAATTAAATATTGTGAAAATTGCCGCAGCTAAAACTACATAAACATATGTTTTTAATAAGGTTTTAAAATCTATATACTTAAAATTCATATAAAATATGACTGGAATTAATAATAATGGAACCCTTTTTCTTAATAAAGAAAAAGCTCTTGATATATCTTCCGTATAAAAAAGGCTTGTAATATGTAAAATCAAAAATAAAAAGTAAAAACAAAACAGGACTTTATAACCTAAAGGCAACTCAAGAGGCAGCTTTTCTAGAAAAAAAAAATTAATGATAGACCAGAAAACTAAAACGAATAATAAAATACTACTAGCTGCTGGTGAAAAAAGTAAAGATGTAGGTACTAAAGCAAATAATACATTGAACCAATATTCATCATTACTAACTAAATGTTTCATAGATTCTTAGGTAATTTAAAAGCATTTTTTCTTTGGAAAATTTATTTTTTATTCTCTCTGCATTATTAAGAGCTAATTCTCTTTGAATCGATATCTCTGTTAAACTTTTAAAAATTGTTGTGTGTATAGAATTTAAATCTTGAATATTAAAAAAGTTTGAATCTTGTGAAAAGTCCAGAACTTCTCTTAAAGCTAATATATCATTACTTAATATAGGGATTCCTATTGAGGCACCTTCTACAGCTACTAAACAAAAACCTTCAAAATATGAAGGAATTATTAATAAATCATACTCATTAATATTATCCCAAGGATTAGGTCTGTACCCTTTCAAATTCATTTTTAAATTTCCTCCAGAATTTACTATCATTTTATTGTATTCTTCAACATTCTTTCCTTCACCAATAACATCAAACTGTATATGATTAAACTGATTACTTTTATAAGTTAATAAAGCTTTTAAAATATTATCAAACCCTTTTTCTTTACTTAACCTTCCAATATATAAAATTTTAGGAATATCTAATTCTTTTGTTTTACAATATGGTTTAGAATTATTTATACTTATTCCATTATAAATCATTTCATTGTCAATATTATATTTGTTTAAATAATCTTTGACAGTCTTAGAGATGCTAATTGCTTTTTCTGGTTTTATAAATTTATATAAATAATTTTTATTTAAATAAGCACTATGAAAAGTATGTAAGTGATTGTCGCTTTTTCTCAAGGTATACTTAAATAGTATATCTATTCTATTATGAGTATGTAAAATAAGGCTAGGGCATTTGGTTTGTATTTTTTGTATTTCTTTTACAACCCCAAATATTGAAATATTAGTTCTATCAATAAATTGAATTGAGGTGGTTTTGATTAATAAATCACTATAATATCCTTTTTCAGCTATTAAATAAACAACATCAAAAGATTCATAAACACCACTTAGTAAATCAAAAACTATTTTTTGACAACCACCATAATTCATATGGTTTAGCAAAAAAACTAAAGCTTTATCTGTTTTTTTTCTAATCATCTTCTCTTTCTAATAAAAATTCTTTCTTATTTTTTTGAATCAAAGCCCTAAATATGAAATAATATATCATATACATTAAAAACTTAAAAATAGGATATAATAAAAAACAAACAATAAAAAGTGTAATTGCTCCACTAATATAATAATTAGACTTTAAGTTATTTCTGTACAAACTAAAAATATCTAAGAAGAAAAGAAATGTGCCAAAAAGTCCTATTTCGAATAAAAAAACATGTAATTCACTAGAATCTCTTGCATGAGGTCTTATTTTGTAATTTAAAACACTTAAACGATGAATCACTCCTTGAGACGCCCACGACCCAAATCCTTCTCCAAAAACTCTTTTAGAAACAGGCTGTTTATCAAAATAAGCATTAACGCGTTTAAAAGGTTCTGTTCTAGAATAATAATTAAAAAGTTCAATCCCGCTCTTCCCTTTTTTAAATTCGGATCGCTTTTCCAAAATTAAATAAAAACTAAACCCTCCTATTAAAACTAAGAATAAGCCAATTACTATGTTCTTTTTTAAGTATTGGTATCCATAAGTAAAAACTAATATAATTAATGTGCCAAAAGAACCGTTAAGTAAAAGAACCAATGTTGTAAAAACAGATAGTGTAATATGCCTTTTAAAAAAGGTAAAAATGTCATTTTTGATTAATAAAAATGTATTAAAAGTAAAGGCAATTGCAAACCAATTTGGTTCTACAAAAAACCCTCTAAGCCTTAAGCTTACAGAACTACCTTTATCATAATGCGCTATATCTAAAAAACTTAATTGATAGTCAAAAATCCAAACTAGTAATAACTGTGTTAGTCCTGTTACTATTAATAATATTTGAAAAGTATAAAACACCTTTTTTGTAAAGGTTTTAAAATTAACTTTAACAAAGAAATATACATTTAGGGCTAAGAATAAATAGAGAAAGATAAACAAACTATCAATTCCAACTTTAACTAATCCATTTATAAGTACATATATTGTGAATAAAATTAGCCATTGATCAAGTTTTAATAACTTGATTTTTTTCTTAAACCCTACTAGAAAAAAATAGCCTATATTTAGAACTATTATTGATAATATTCCTATATGGATCTTAATTCCTATATTAATTTTTAAAAGTGAATCAAAAGCAAAACTTAAATAAATTAATACAACTAAATATTTATATGATTTTTGTATTAATTTCATAAATAGTTTATATATTTTCTCTTAGTGCATTCAATAATTTTCTTTTAGACAAATTAACTAAATCATTATATTTAGGACTAACTTTATTATAATTTATAGGCTCTAAATGTAAGTCTTTTAAATCTTCTATACGAGAGATAAATCTATCTTCTATTCCAAGACGTTCTAACAAAGTAAGTTGCCTTCTATTTAATTGCTTTTTTGTAACTCGTGTAAAAACTGTAAAATTTCGTTTAAAAATTAAAGAATATGCATTCCCATGGAAAGAATTTGTACAAACTATTGTTGCTTTAGAAAACACACCCAACCATTTTGATGGAGACTCATACAAATAATTCTTATCGGCTTCTTTAATTTCATGATGACCTAAATTAATAAGAGGTAATCCCGTCATTTCCTTTATTTTATTTATATATTCTCTAACAGGTTTACTATCTTCTGTTAAATAAGAAACTAAATAAGGGTGATCTGGAACCAAAGAAAAGTCTAAAACCTCACTATAATCTTGTATTAATAATGTAGGATCTACTACTATTTCTGAAGCACACTCATTATTTGTTATTTTAGACACCTGATCTTGCGCAAAATCTTCACGCACCAATATAGTGTTAAAGTTTTTTAATAATCGCTTCGTTTCGCTTCTATCACTTTCCTTAAAGGCGCTATTGCCCATACTTGCCGCATAAGCTACTTTTTTAGCTGTTTTAGGTAAAAAGTCTAAAAAATAACCTGTATCTAGTTTTCCTTTTGTTAACTGTGAATTCCAAACTTGATCACTCCCACAAATAAAAGTGCCTGAAGATGTTTTGAAAAAAGATTTTAAAGCATTAGTATTAAAAAAGATTTTTTTTGTAAGTGGCAAAAAGTTTCTTCTAAATTTATAAAAGCGAATATTTTTTAAAAACTTATTATATGTTTTACCTAACCCTTTTCTTGGTCTATACGTTTGGTAAACAAAATAACTGGGTCTGTAATCTAAAACTTCAGTCTCTATTTCATTTTCATTTAAAAACTTAGCTAAAGCGTATGCTTGTAACACAGCTCCATAGTTAAGAACATGTTGAAATGTAATTATATATGTTTTTTTCATAATTATTTTACTTGAAAAATATTTACTTTATTTAAATCTAATATCTTAGTTTCTGTTGTTATATCTCCTCCTGAAAATTTAACCTCAACACGGTCTATATGCTCTGGTTTTAATTTAGACCAACTATTAAGCTTACCTACATAACCATTTTTTGTTTGTAAGTAATTTTTAAATTTGCGGTAAGCATTATCAGATTTCCATTTATTTTTTTTAGATTTATCTTCTAATAAATGTTTGTATTTTTCTTTAGGAAAAATACTTAATATTGTATTTACCTCTTTAAAATCTCTTGGCATTGAATCTATTAAAACTCTAATATCTGTACTATAATCATCTGCAAATAATACTTTTATATCTTTAATTTTAAGAACATCTTTACTTCCTTTAATTTTAAAGACATAAGGCGTATTATCAAACATCTTAGAGTTAACAAAATCATAATTTTGTTTTAAATAATCGGAAAAATAAGAGGTTACTTTTATTGAGCCTGACTGCATAACATGGCCAGGATCATGAAAGTCTGTGAATTTTAAATCTAATTCTTTTTTTGTCTCTTTTGTATTTAACTCTAAAACCTTAGCGTTTTTGTATGGTTTCACTTTATTCTTTATTACGCTTATAGAGGATTTATTCTCTTTACTTGCATCAAGTTTAACATTATTAATAAATAAAAACTGAATACCTGAATGCTCTTCTGCAATATCAAGCAATTCTTGAATCTTTGCAATGCTTGTTTCATCTATTACATTATATTTTGTTACCGTATTGCCAGGAGTTTTCAGATATAGTTTATCAAAATCCTTCTTGCTAGATTTTAATTTTTTTAAATTCTGTTTCACTCTAGTATCATAACCAAAAACCTTACCTATAATTAAATTCTTTTCTGTTTGGTAATATTTTAGTTCTTCTTCTGTTGTTATATTATATAAAACTCTAGAAGTCTTAGAAAGGCTTTGTAACCATATATCATTTTTATCTTCTGGAATTATGCTTTTTAAAAGTTTGACTTTATCCAACGAAACATTAAAATTAGCTATAGCCTTATTATTAAAAAACCAAGAGTGATCTGAATCAGGAGCTACAATAGTAGTACTTGAAATATCAATGACAACCAACTTAGGTTTTTGTTCTCTAAGTATTTGTTTTAATATAAATGGCTCGAAGCATAGTCTTCGTGCAGATGTCCCTAAATGTATAGAAGTAAGACCTGTTAAACTATTTAACAATAGCGGATCATAAGCTGTAAATAAATACGAGTTGCTCATAAAAACGACATCGAATTTTTGTTTTTTAATAGTTTGCAAATTTATTGCTAATGTTTCATCACTATCTGGTTTAACAAATCGACTTAAAACAGTATTTGTAAGAACTACAAATAGTAATAGAAAGGCCAATATTCTATATAATTTAGAACTGAAAATAGATAAAATTTGCTTGTTCATTGTTATAATATCCAAAGATTAATAAAAAGAAAATAATTAAAAAATATATAGACCACCTTAAAACAATGTTTTGTCTAAAAACACCTTTTTTAATATTAAACTTAATGTTTAAAATTTCTACCGTAAATAAAAGAATAATACTTACTAATGTTATCCTAACTTCTGGTTCTAATAAGCCATATTCATATATTTTACCATTAAAAAAGTTGTTTAATTCTATCTTTTTTAAGCTTACTAAAAGATCTATTGCTGAAGAAAAAGAATCAGCTCTAAAAAACACCCAAGCAATAGTAACTAAAGCAAACGTAATAAGTATTCTATATAGTTTAAAAGAAAGCTTATTGGTATTCCACCCTAACTTAGCATATGTTTTTTGCTGTGTTTTATAATATACTTTTTCAAAAACAACTAATACACCATGTAAAGCTCCCCAAATAACAAAAGTTAAAGCAGCACCATGCCATAAACCACTAACTAAAAACACTATAAAAAGATTAAGCAGCATACGTGTTTTACCATACCTGTTTCCTCCTAAAGGAATATACAAATAATCTCTAAACCAAGTCGATAGAGAAATATGCCAACGTCTCCAAAATTCGGTTATAGATTGCGCAATATATGGATTATCAAAATTCTTTTTTAAATCGAATCCCATTATACGAGCAATACCAATAGCAATATCTGTATAAGCGGAAAAATCACAATAAATTTGAACAGAAAACAACAGCATTGCTATTAAAGATCCGAATCCATCACCTGCTATTGGATTATTATATACTTGATCTACAATTACAGCAACCCTATCTGCAATAACTATTTTTTTAAAGAAGCCCCATGCAACAAGCATTAATCCATCTCTCATTCGGTTATAATTAAAAGAGACTTTTCTGTCGAATTGAGGCAATAGATTGGTAGTTCTCTCTATTGGTCCTGCAACTAATTGAGGAAAAAACGATACAAAAAGGGCGTATTTACCAAAGTGTTTAGTTGGCTTAATATCCCCCCTATAAACATCCACTGTGTAACTTAAAGCTTGGAATGTATAAAATGAAATACCTACAGGTAACAAATAATCTAATCTGAGCACATTTACATCCATACCAAAATTAACAGACAGTTTATTAACTAATTCTAATGTAAAATTAGCATATTTAAAAAAGAATAAAATGGCAAGATTTGAAGAAAAACTGATAAAAATCAACATTTTCTTCTTACTAACAGTATTTGCTTTTGCTATAAGCAAACTAGTTACAAAAGTAATTAATGAAGATGTTAGGATTAACAATGCATATTTGGGGTTCCAGCTAATATAAAAATAGTAGCTAGACAATAACAACCACAACCATTGCGTTTTTTTAGGTATTATAAAAAGAACAATAGCTACTATTGGAAAAAACAATAAAAATTCTATAGAATTAAATAACATATATATATATTTAAAGAACTACAACTTCTCTTTCTAACTTAATTTTAAATTTTTTGAAAACAGATTCTACAATACGCTCAGAATAATTATAAATTTCATCACCCGTAGCATTTCCTCTATTAACAATAATAAGCGTTTGGTCTTTGTATAAGCCTACATTATCTTCCTGCTTATTAAGCCAACCTGTATGTTTAATTAACCAACCTGCAGATATTTTTACGTGCGTTTCATTTAAAGGATAAATAATCGCACTAGAATACTCCTCTTTAATTTCATTAGCCAAATTAAGGTCTACTATTGGGTTTTTAAAAAAACTACCAACATTTCCAATAGTTTTAGGGCTTGGTATTTTAGAATTTCTTTTATTAATAATAGTTCGTCTTACTTTTTTAAGAGAGATAAAACCGGAGTTTTCAAGTAGTTTTTTAAGTAATCTATAATCTACACTAACCGCTCTTTTTTTAACGTTTATTTTTAGTGTTTTTATTGCTTTAAAAAAATCTATCAATAATTCCTTATAATGCTTTGCGTATCTTAAAAAAAAAAACCCTTTATTGTTTATAATTTTTCTCTTGTGTGGTGGTATTTTATAAAGTTTAAAATCTACAGTAGTTATTATATAGCTTTTATAAGGGGGTTTTTTAAAAACACTATTTCTATAAGAAAAACAACATTCCTCTTTATTTAAATAGACCTTTTTATTTGTTTTTAAATCGTAAGCACTTACCCCTTCAATTACTTCATCTGCCTCTGTACCATAAGCTCCTATATTTTGAACTGGAGCAGCACCTACGTTCCCTGGTATTAAAGACAAATTCTCTATTCCATAATAAGAATTATCAACACAGTATTCTACAAACTTATCCCACTCCAAACCAGAACCTACTCTTAATATTATAGATTCTTTGTCTTGACTTAATTCTTGTATATCTTCCATTCTAGAATGCAATATTAATCCTGGGAAAAAGCTCTTAAACAAAACGTTACTTCCTCCTCCTAAAATAAAGTAAGGTGTATTAGCTACGTTTTCTTTTTCTAAAAAAAGGATTAACTCATCTTCATTTTGAAAAGAAAAAAAAGTGTTAGCTTTAATATCTATTCCAAATGTATTATAGTTTTTTAACGAGTGGTTTTTAAAAAATTGCATTTTTTAATTTTTAATATTTGCTAATGTTTTTACATCTCTAACTAAGTAATACCAGCCAAAAAACAGACTTTTTGTTTGGATCCAAAAGATATAACGATATCTTTTTATAAAATAATGTGTTATGTAAGAAGAGAAAAAAAAAGCGAGTAGCGATGCCCAAACAGCACCAATCATACCTAATTTTAAAATTAAGATATAATTAAATATTATATTTACGACACCGCCAACAACACTTTTTATGTAAGCTAATTGGTGTACGGCTTCAATTATCATAATTTGAGCAGCAACGGCTCCCATTGCAACAAAAAGCCCTTTAAAAGCGAAAATCTTCATTACTTCAATAGCAGGGTAATATTCTTTACCATACAATATGTTTATTATTATTGGAGATAATAGCATTACAATTATAGATAATACTAAACTTCCCCATATAATTACGTTTGAAAATGCTTGTCTATTTAAATTATAATTTTTCTTACTTAACATTCTTTTCGAAATCAAAGTTGGAGTTATTGATTCTGATAAAACAATAGGTATAAATGATATAATACCTGTAATTGATACGGCTGCGGAATATTGACCAACAGCATAATCATTTATAAAATGTTTAAGCATAATCTGATCTACTCTATTAAAAATAACAACGGCTATACCCGAAAGTACTAAAGGAAATGAATCTTTTATTAATTGTTTTCTAACAAGAACATTATCTTTCCATTTAAAAACAGAGCCCTCTGAAATTGTATATAAAAATATTAAAATAGCCGAAAAAAGAAAAACATCAAAAACTCTTAAAATGATAAAATAGTCTATAGACAATTCACAATAAATAAATAAAATACCGGTTAAAAGAATTATTAAAGCGGTAAGCAATTCTGCTCTAATTATTATTTTATTTAATAATTTACTAATAAAAAAAGCTCTTAAAAATCTGAAAATTTGGAAAAAATAACTTAATCCATAAATAAGAACAAAATATTTTATAATATTCTCATCGTCTAATAAAAAAACAACAATTGAAAGTAAAATATAACCTGCTGTTGCAAAAAACAGGCATATTTTTAATGCACTTCCTAGTAATACTTCTTTTTTAATCTTTTTTTCTGAAAAATCTCTTACTAAAATGCTCTGCAATCTAAACTCAGCAAAAACAGTAAACAATGTTACTAAACTTATAACATAACTAAAGACACCAAAATCTTTAGGCCCTAAATACCTCGCTATAATGATTCCTAATAAGGCTAATTTTAATCCAGAAAACAATTTAGCAAAAACTCCAAAAATTAGATTTAATAAATTTTTATTATTAATCTTCATTTTAAATTCCCATATTACTAATAGTAATTGGTTTACTTAAAACCTTTCTAAACTTATCCCTGTCAAATAAGAAAAATTCTATTTTCTCTATTCTTTTCACATCCAAAGAGTATGGAACTTCAATATATTTAAAGCTATTAACAGTAATTAAACTGGGTTTTATAGGTGTTGAAATATATTCTTTATCTTTAAGTAACTCTTTATATTTATTTTTATCTAAAAAGGTCTTCACGGCTAAAGAATACTTTTCTACATCTAAAGCTAAGGCATCATCATTAAGTCTAATAATTAGCATTTTCTCGTCTTTATTTTTTTTAATAAAAGCAACCTTTTTCATTGAAAGTCCATGAATAAAGTTTAAATCAACATCTCTAGCATTTGGATATGTTTCTAAACCATTTTTTAAATGTGTATCGTACTCCTTTTGTAGACTAGTACAAGAAAAAACAAACATTGATACTATTATAAATAATAATCTCTTCATACCTTTAAATTTTTTGTTTAAATACACCACAAAAATCTAAAGCTATTTTAGCTGAAGAAATTTCTAAGGTTTTAAACTCATCATGTGCCACTAAAAATACAATAATATCGGCTTTTTCAACAGCTTCTTTATATTCTGTTAATTTAAATACTTTATGGTCAGTAATATTTGGCTCTACAATAAAGCACTCCTCATTATTAGACTTTTGTAATACTTTTTGAGCAATGTATTTTGCTGGAGATTCTCTTAAATCGTCAATATTGGGTTTAAACGTTAATCCCATTATAGCAATACTTGGTTTTCGTCCGTACTTTAATTCAAATTCTAACTTAGCTGTTTGTACTTTTTCTGCACACCAAAAAGACTTGTAATTATTTACTTCACGAGCCGCTCCAATAATTTTAGATTCCATAGGATAATCTGAAACTATAAAATACGGGTCTACCGCTATGCAGTGTCCACCGACTCCACAACCAGGTTGCAAAATATTTACCCTTGGATGTTTATTAGCTAATTCTATTAGCTCCCATACATTAATATCTGCTTTATCACATATCAAAGAAAGTTCATTTGCAAATGCAATTTGTACATCTCTTGAAGAATTCTCAACTAATTTACACATTTCTGCTGTACGAGCATTTGTCTTATGTAAGTCGCCTTTTATATATTGTTTATAAAAATCAATTGCTTTTTCTGTAGATCCATCATCCACGCCTCCAATAACCCTGTCATTATGGACTAGTTCATACATTACGTTTCCAGGAAGGACTCGTTCTGGACAATAAGCAATATAGAGTTTCTTTATTAATTCTGGTCGTTCTGAATAAATAAGATTCATCATTTTTTCAGTCGTTCCAATAGGAGATGTTGATTCTATAATATATAAATCGTTCTCTTTTAATAAAGGAAGAACAGCTCTTGTCGCTGCTTCTACAAATGAAATATCCGGCTCATTCTTTGCCTTAAAAGGTGTCGGCACGACTATTAAATATGTTTTGGCCTCAACAGGAGTTGTTCCGGCTTTTAAATAGCCGTTTTTAACTGCATCTGCCACAGCAATATCTAATTCTGGTTCAACAATATGTATTTTTCCCTCATTAATAATATCTACTACTTTTGGGTTAATATCTACACCATGAACATAAGTTTTGTTTTGAGCTATTAAGGCTGCCGTTGGTAAGCCTATATACCCCAAGCCTATCATGACTACTTCTGGTTGATTCATTCTCTTCAATTAAATTAAAAAATCTTGTTCTATAAATTTTTGATAAAACTAGCAATTCTATTACACGCCTTACCATCTCCATATGGATTATGTAACCTGCTCATATTATTATAAGCTGTACTGTCAGTCAGTAAGCGCTCAGCCTCTTCTATTATTTTGTTTTTGTCCGTCCCAACTAAAACAACAGTTCCTGCCTCTACAGCTTCTGGTCTTTCTGTTGTATCCCGCATTACTAATACTGGCTTTCCTAAACTTGGTGCTTCTTCTTGAACACCCCCACTGTCTGTAATAATTAAATATGATTTTTCCATTAACCATACAAATGATGGATATGACAATGGTGCAATCAATTGCACATTATCTATTCCATCAAGTAATTCATATACTGGTTTTAAAACATTTGGATTCAAATGAACAGGATAAACAATTTGGACATCTGGGTTATTACTAGCTATCTGTTTTAGCGCTGAACATATGTTAATAAAACCTTGACCGTGGTTTTCTCTTCGATGCCCCGTTACTAATATTAATTTCTTTTTATAGTCAACAACCCCCTTCAAGTTTTCAATTTCTTCATTTTGAAAACTTGAAGATGTTACTTTTTTTGCACTAAACTGTAATGCATCAATCACAGTATTTCCAGTTACTAATATATCTGTTTTTGATATATTCTCATCAAGTAAATTTTGTTTTGATGTCTCTGTCGGAGAAAAATGATAGTCCGAAATTCTTCCCGCTATACTTCTATTAATCTCTTCTGGAAATGGAGATCGTTTGTTAAATGTTCTCAGCCCTGCTTCTACATGACAAACCTTAGCCCCACTGTAAAATGCAGCAATACTTGTTGCCATCGTTGTCGTGGTATCTCCATGAGCATATACATAGTCTGGTTTGAATTCTTCTAAAATTGGTTTTAAGTTTGTTATAATATCTGCTGTAAGTGAATATAGGTTTTGATTTGGTTTCATTAAATCAAGATCATAATCTGGAGTGATTTCAAAAAAATCAAGAACCTGATCCAACATTTCTCTATGTTGAGCCGTTATACAAACTTTTGTTTCGAAATAATCATTATTTTTTTGAAATTCTTTTACAAGTGGCGCCATTTTTATAGCTTCTGGTCTTGTGCCAAATACAATTAAATTAGATTTTTTTTTATTCATATTAAATTATATGGAGGTGTAAAATTAGAATATTTTATTTACATTTTAAATCTTAAACTAAAAAAGCTCTCCTACTTTAAATTCGATTAAACAACCATCCCTGAAGCAACTGTTTCATTGGTCATTTCATCGATAAGAATAAAAGAACCTGTTGTTCTGTTTTCACGATAACTATCGACCATTAAGGGTTTTGTTGTTCTAATTTTAACTTTACAAATATCGTTTATTTTTAAAGTTTTATCATCACTTATTCTATTTAAAAATTCAATGTCAATTTTGTAAACAATTTCTGTAATCATTGCCTTTTGATCATTAGAGGTATGTTTTATAATATACTTCGCTCTAGGTTTAGCATTCTCATCATTTAGCCAGCACAACATGGCTTCTATATTTTGTGTAACCTGAGGTTGATTATTAGAACGGGCAATCATATCGCCTCTACTGATGTCAATATCATCTTCTAAAGTCATGGAAACAGACATGGGTGCATAAGCTTCTCTTATCATTCTGTTATAAGTGTCTATTGTTTTTATTTTTGAAGTAAACCCAGAAGGCATTATAGTTACTTTATCTCCTACTCTAAAAACACCACTTTCTATTCGACCTGCATAACCTCTATAATCTCTATGGTTTTCATCTTGAGGTCTAATAACAGTTTGTATAGGAAATCTCGCATCAATTTTATTTATATCACTGCTAATATGAATGGTTTCTAAAGTATGTAAAAGTGGTGCTCCTTGATACCAAGGCATCTCTTTAGATCTATTGACTACATTATCACCACACAAAGCACTGATTGGAATATACCTCACGTCTTTAACAATCATTTTAGAAGAAATTTCTTCAAACTCTGTTGTTATTCTATTAAAAATATCTTCTGAAAAATCTACTAAATCCATCTTATTGATACATACAATAACATGAGATATTTGCAATAAAGACGCAATAAAAGTATGTCGCTTTGTTTGTTCAATAACGCCATTTCTAGCATCAATTAAAATAATAGCTGCGTTTGCCGTAGAAGCTCCTGTTATCATATTTCTTGTATATTGAATATGACCCGGTGTATCTGCTATTATAAATTTACGTTTTGGGGTTGTAAAGTATCTATAAGCAACGTCTATAGTTATGCCTTGTTCTCGCTCATCTCTTAATCCATCAGTAAACAATGCTAAATCTACTCCATCGTATCCTTTTTTACGACTCGTGTTCTCTATAGCCTCTAATTGATCTTCAAAAATAGACTTTGAGTCATAAAGTAATCGTCCTATTAAAGTGCTCTTACCATCGTCTACACTACCTGCTGTTGTGAAACGCAATAACTGATTATTATCTATCATCTTTTATTATATAAAACTATATTAAAAATACCCTTGACGTTTTCTATCCTCCATTGCCGATTCTGAGCGTTTGTCATCACTCCTATTCCCTCTTTCTGTTTGTCTCATCGTAGATACTTCATCTACTATTTTTTCTAAAGTATCAGCATCGGACTCTATTCCTCCTGTAATGGTAATATCCCCTAAGGTTCTAAATCGGATTTTTTTTGTTACTACTTCTTCATTCTCATCAAGTGTTAGAAATTCTGAATTAGGAATCCAACTATTCTGTCTCCAAATAACTTCGCGCTCATGCGCAAAATAAAGTGAAGGAATAGAAATGTTTTCTCGTTTTATATAATTCCAAACATCCATTTCTGTCCAATTACTTATCGGGAAAACTCTAAAGTGTTCTCCTTCAAAACATTTTCCATTAAAAATATTCCAAAGTTCAGGGCGTTGGTTTTTAGGATCCCACTGACCAAAATCATCTCTATGGGAAAAGAAGCGTTCTTTAGCTCTAGACTTTTCTTCATCTCTTCGCCCTCCGCCAATAGCACAATCAATATTGTTTAATTCTATAGCATCTAGCAATGTGTTTATTTGAAGTGTATTGCGCGTTGCCCGCTTTCCTTTTTCTTCAGCCACTCGACCATCATCAATTGCTTCTTGAACAGATCCTACAATTAAATCTGCTCCAAAACCTTTGATAATCTCATTTCTAAATTTTATAGTCTCAGGAAAGTTATGTCCCGTATCTATATGAAGGAATGAAAAAGGAATTTTTGAAGGATAAAATGCTTTTTTAGCTAAATGTGCAACCAAAATAGAATCTTTACCGCCAGAAAATAATATTACAGGGTTCTGAAATTGAGCCCAAACTTCTCGTAGTACAAAAATAGCTTCACTCTCCAGCTCATCCATATAGCTTAGATAATACCTGCTCATATTATATTTTTAGTTTAGGTTGAATATATTTTAATATCATTTCTGTTGCCTGCTGTTGTGTTTGTTTTTCTGTTTTTATTTCAATATTAGGGTGTTCTGGTGCTTCATAAGGTGATGATATTCCTGTCATATCTTCAATCTCACCTTTACGAGCCATTTTATATAACCCTTTCACATCTCTACGTTCACATTCTTCAAGACTAGTATTTATGTAAACTTCTACAAAATTGTCTTCTTTAACTATATTTTTAATGGCTATTCTATCTTCTTTATATGGTGAAATAAAAGCTGCTAAAACAACCAAGCCTGCATCCATCATTAAATGTGCAACCTCAGCAACTCTTCTTATGTTTTCAGTTCTATGCTCTGGCGAAAAAGTAAGGTCTTTATTAATGCCCTTTCTAATATTGTCACCGTCTAAAACATATGTGTGTATTCTTTTTTTATAAAGTTCTTGTTCTAAAAGATTTGCTATAGTTGATTTACCAGAACCTGATAGGCCAGTGAACCATATTAATAACGGTTTATGTCCATTTATTTTTACTCGATCTTTATTAAGAATCTTAAAATTATGTTCCAAAACATTTTTTTTCATTAATTCTTTTTAATTACTCTAGCTAAAATAACTAATCTCTATCTGACTTCTCCTTAAGAAACTATAAAATATGGATTTAGAAGATTCTCTTTATTGTATAAAAGTGGTTCGTTAGTTTCTTGAGATATTACATTGAAGTCAACGGCATTACATATAGCCTGACCTGCTGCTGTGTCCCATTCCATAGTAGGTGCAAAACGCGGGTAAATATCCGCCAACCCTTCTGCTATCAAACAGAATTTTAGAGAACTCCCTTTAGATACGATCTCGACATTATTGTCTTCAGTTTTTAGTGCGTTTATAAAATCACTGGTTTTTTGATTCATATGCGAACGACTACCCACAATGCGTATTAAATTTGAATTAGTTTCAGCTGCTTTTATGACAATTTTTTTATTGAAAATGTTTTCCAAAGATTCTTGATGCGTATTTAACTCTACTTTAAAACTTGAATTTTGTTTTACCTCTCCAAAATACAATACTTTGGTAGCTGGGACGTATATAACACCTAATTCTGGAATACCATTTTTAACTAAGGCAATATTAACTGTAAATTCTCCATTACGTTTTATGAACTCTTTTGTGCCATCAAGAGGGTCTACAATCCAACATTTATTCCAGTTTTTTCTTATAGAAAAATCAATTTGTCTGTTTTCTTCACTAATAACAGGGATATTTGTTTTTAATAAATACCTGTTTATAATATCATTAGCTTTTTTATCTGCTTCAGTTAGTGGTGAATCATCCTCTTTATATTCTACTGAAATTGTAGAATCATAAATTTTCATTATAGCTTCTCCTGCTTCTAGTGCAGCTTCTATAGCTATTTGTAAATTACTATTCATTTAAATTTGATATTGCTTTTTTGAGGCTTATTTCCCAATTAGGTATATCTATATCAAAAACCTGTCTTATTTTATTAGTATTTAACACACTGTAATCAGGTCTCTTGGCTAAAGTTTTATAATCTTTGGAAGAAATAGAATTTGTTTTAATACTAATATTCAAGATTTTAAAAATAGTTTTAGCAAACTGATACCAACTTATTTCTCCTGAATTACTATAGTTGTAAATGCCATAATTCAAAATGTTTAAATCGATAAACTTTAAAATTACCTCAGCTAAGTCTTTAGCGTAAGTAGGGCTTCCTATTTGATCATTAACAACATCTATTTTATCTTTTTGATTCGATAATTTTAACATTGTCTTTAAAAAATTAGTTCCATATTCAGAATACAACCAGGACGTTCTTATTATGAAATATTTTTGCGAGTTTTCTATGACCTTTAACTCGCCTTTGCGCTTAGTTTTTCCATATACATTTATAGGGTCTGTTTTATCTGTTTCTAGGTATGGTTTTTTAGAATTACCGTTAAACACAAAATCCGTTGAAATATGTATCAGCGTAGCATTAGCTTCATTACAAATATTTACTAAATTTTTGATTCCTTCAAAATTAACCTTTGTTGCTTTTTCCTTTTCAATTTCGGCTTTGTCAACTGCTGTATATGCCGCACAATTAATACAATAATCAATAGTATTTGTGTTGAAAAATAATTCTAACTGATCATTGTTGGTAATGTCTAAAGCTTTTGATGATTTAAAAATAAAGTTAAGCTTTGGATATTGATTTTTTATATCTTGAATACATTGTGAAAGCTGACTATCTTTACCTGTAACTAAAATGGTTTTCATAGCTATAAGCAATTAAAATTGAGCATTCTTAAGATGTGGTAAAATCGTGTCTTTTTCAGAAAGTATAAGCTTGTCTTTTTTTAGTTTCCAATCTATATTTAAATCGGGGTCATTATATATTATGCCTGCTTCAGAAGCTTTATTATAATAATTATCACATTTATAACTAAAAATAGTATTATCCTCCAAAACCAAAAACCCATGGGCAAATCCTTTTGGTATAAATAATTGTGTTTTATTTTCTTCGGAAAGTTCTATTGAAAAATGTTGTCCAAAAGTTTTAGAACCTTCTCTTATGTCTACAGCTACGTCTAAAATACTTCCTTTTACGACTCTTACTAATTTAGCTTGGGCATATTCGCCTTTTTGATAGTGTAATCCACGTAAAACCCCTTTAGAAGATAACGATTCGTTATCTTGAACAAAATGAATATTGAGTCCTAATTTAGAATTAAATCGTTTTTGATTAAATGTTTCGTAAAAATAACCTCTGGTGTCATTAAAAATTTCTGGTTGAATTACAAAACAACCCAATAAGCCTGTCTCTTTAATACTCATTTCTTAGCTAATAAACTTAACAAGTGCTTCCCATAACCGCTTTTAATTAATGGTGTCGCTAATTCTTTTAGTTGAGAATCATTAATATAGCCCATACAATAGGCCGCTTCTTCAATAGCACCTATTTTTAAGCCTTGGCGTTCTTCAATAACCTGAACAAATTGAGACGCCTGCATTAAAGATTGAAATGTCCCTGTATCTAACCAAGCTGTTCCTTTATCTAAAACACTAACTTTTAGTTTTCCTTGTTTAAGATAGGCTATATTGACATCTGTAATTTCAAGCTCGTTTCTATCACTAGGTTTTATACTTTTTGCTACTTCTACGATAGAGTTGTCATAAAAATAAATGCCTGGAATTGCATAACTTGATTTGGGTTTTAATGGTTTTTCTTCTATCGAAATGACATTTCCTTTTTTATCAAATTCAGCAACGCCATAGCGCTCTGGATCATGAACATGATACGCATAAATTATGCCTCCATTAGGGTTATTATTTTCTTGTAATAAATTAGATAATCCTGTGCCGTGAAACACGTTGTCGCCTAATATTAAAGCAACTTTATCGTTCCCTATAAATTCTTCGCCAATAATAAATGCTTCTGCTAAACCGTTTGGTTTTTCTTGTACGGCATATTTAAAATTACAACCTAATTTTTTGCCATTACCTAAAAGCTTTTTGAATAAAGGTAGGTCTTGAGGTGTAGATATAATTAATATCTCTCTGATACCAGCCCACATTAATGTTGATAAGGGGTAATATATCATTGGCTTATCGTAAATAGGCATTAGTTGCTTACTTACAGCTAATGTAAGAGGATGCAATCTTGTGCCAGAACCGCCTGCTAATATGATACCTTTCATTAAAAATTTATTTTCTCATTTCTATATAAATGAAAATTTCTTTTAAATTAAACATTATATTTTTTTAAATACCATTTAATGGTTTTTAAAATTCCTGTTTCAAAATTTTCATTCGCTTTCCAACCTAATTCCTTTTCAATTTTTGAAGCATCTATGGCATATCTAAAATCATGACCAGGCCTATCTTTTACAAATGTAATCTGTTTTGAATAAGATTGAGTTTTAGGTTTCATTTCATCAAGAACATTACATATTTTGTTGGCAATGTATAGATTATCTCTCTCATTATTGCCCCCAATATTATATGTTTCTCCAGCCTTTCCATTATGAAATGCTAAGTCTATTCCTATGCAATGATCTTCTACATATAGCCAATCTCTAATATTTTTTCCATCTCCATAAATTGGAATTGACTCATTGTTTAACGCTTTTCTAATAATTGTTGGGATCAACTTTTCATCATGTTGCTTTGGGCCATAATTATTACTACAATTCGTGGTGACAACATTCATTCCGTAGGTATGAAAATAACTTCGCACAATAAAATCTGAAGCTGCCTTTGAAGCACTATAAGGGCTATTTGGCGCATAAGGTGTCTTTTCTGTAAATAAGCCTTTTGCGCCTAATGTTCCGTAAACTTCATCTGTTGATATATGGTGAAACCTATTATTATTTAGATCTTTTTTATATTGAAAAGGGGCTTCCATCCAATATCTTTTTGCGCTATTTAATAAATTAAACGTGCCATGAATATTAGTGTTTATAAATTCATCTGGATTTTCAATAGAATTATCTACATGAGATTCAGCTGCAAAATGAATAACACTAGAAAAATTGTATTCTTGGAATAAGTTGTTTACTATATTTTTATCACAGATATCTCCTTTAATATAAATGTATCTAGGACTGCTTGAAACGTTCTTTAAATTTGAAGTATGCCCAGCATAAGTATTCTTGTCTAAATTGATAACAGAATAATTAACATATTTATCTAAGAAATATTCAATAAAATTAGATCCAATAAAACCTAATCCACCTGTTATTAATACATTCACACGGATTTTTTTATTTTATGCCTTCATATTCTTTCACAAACTTATTAAGGCCAATAAGTGAAAATAGAAGTAAAGTAACACCTATAAATATTGCAGGCATTAAAAACCTTAAATCTTGATGCCATTCTTGTATATCATACCCTGTTACTGGGAAATCGGAGATTACAGAAATAATGTTTTTTTGCGTCACTTTATCTTTCTCAATACTTCTTCTTTTAGCCGCTAATTCAAGTTTTTCCTTTACTAAAGGTGCTTCATTAACTAATAACTCATTCTTTTGGGCATCTCCTAAAGATATATTTGTTCCTGCTCCCGGAATTGGTTTTTTATCAGCCTCCTTATTACGTATCTCAAGATAACTTTTAATTAAATTATCCATTTCTTTCTCCTGTTTAATCAAGGTGGTATCTTGTCTATCAAAGTTATCTTGATTGACTCTTAATACCTCATTTAAATATTCATTTTTAGAAATTGCATTCACAAAAGTAGTATCCAGCATAGGATAAATATTTTTATCAATAGACGCAACTCCTATTTTATGTCTATTAAAATTATAGTTACTTAACGAGCTAACATAAACATCATATTTAGCCTCTTCTCTACCTATAGAATCTAATCCTTTTTTATAATTCGAAAACATCTGAAACCTAACATTTTCATCTATAGCTGGCTCAATGTAAAATCCTTTAAGTTTAGAAGCATATGTTGTGTCTATATTTAAAATTTCAGCAATTCTGACAACATCTTCTTCTGTCGCTAGCTCATTTAAATTCTTTATGTTTTCATAGACTTGATATCCAGAGTTAAAGTTAGTTTGAATGAACATATTTGCTCCATATAGCTTATCTGAACTCCTATCTAAAAAATAACCAATAACTAAACCTACAAATCCGGCCAAAGCATACCATTTTAAACGCTTAAAAAAGTGGGCTAATATTAATATTAAAACATGAAATAAACCTTTGAAGATTTTTGCAATAAAATCAAAAAACTTTTGAAACATATTGCCAATCATCTTAAACAACTGCCCTAAATCTACTTCTTCATTTTGCGGTGTTGGTTTTAACTCTTCACTCATATTTTTAATTGTTGAATATTTGTTGTAAAATTTTATTTGTAATTACATATGTTGGTTTAACACCTGATGTACCTAAACCTCCTGATGCTAATGTGCTGCCTGTTTCTAATGGGTTGTCACTAGCATAATAGGCGTATCTTACTTTTACGTCTTCATTAATACTTCCTCTTACTTTAGATGCGGCTTGTATTGCCTTTTGATAATGCGCCCCTTCCATTTCTAAACCAATGACATTCCAAGTCGATTTTTTAAAGAATTTTAAAATTTCTTTGTTCTGTAAAGATGTACCTAAAACCGTAATCATAGAACCCTCATAAACATCAACGCCACAATCTTTTAAATCTTCTTTAGTCAATTCATTTTTAAACGGATAATTATCAGCTGTCCCTTCAAAGATATGTGCTGAAGGAACCATTACATCTCCTTTTCCTCCTTGCAAAATACCTGCTTTACCCATTATTGAAATTGACTTCACATCTAAATGCACTTGCTCTTTATTTACATTTACAGGCTTTAGTAGCTCATCTAGAGTTTCGTAAGCTTGCTCACCAAACGCATAATCCATAACAAATATAACGGCTTTATTATTTATATCATCTTCTAAATGTTTAAAGTTTGTTTTAGAAAAATCAATTTTTGCCGTATCAAAAATCTGAACATTAATATTTGCCCCAGAAGTATCCTTTATGTAAATCATACCATTTTGTATGGCTGACTTTTCAACCTTACTTCTCATTGACTGATTTTCGGGTTTGCTTAAATCTTCAAAAACTTCGTAAATAGATTTTTTTTCTTTTGAAGTTTTTAAAGCTGTAGTAGCAAATAAAGAATTCATTACACTATGCATATTTGCACTTATAATATGTATAGGCCTCCTTAATAAGTTGTGCTTGTATAATACTGATTTAATTTCATCTGCCCATATCTCACCATGAATATGGTGCCCTAAACGCTCTCTCAAAACAGGACTAAATGTTACTGTGCGTTTGTTATTATTTATAGTTTCTTCTATAGCTAATTTGCCTAACCAATACACTATATTTAATAAGCGTTCTGGTTGCGATTCAGTAGCAAAGTCATTGTATATTTCAGATAATTCATTAAATGTTCTACCTAAAATATTAGCCATATGTGTTATTACTATCTCCCGATCTTTTTGTGATAATTTTTTCTTTGTTTTAATCGCATTTTCAAGCTTAACCCAATCTCTAATCGTTTTACCTTTATCATCGATTACAACACGCTTACTTATTTTATGAGATTCCACAAAAAGAAATGTGAGATGTGTTAATATGTCATAGATTTCTGAGCGTCCACGTGTAATTTCAATATTCATTTGCTCATCATCAATGCGGTAGCAATTTCGTCGTCGTTTTGGGGGAATTATAGCTTTAAAATGAGAATCCCCATAGCCTTCATCACTAGTGAGGTTAATAAAAGAACATTCTTCAATACCAATAGGTAAACGATCTATAACATACAATAAACCTTCAAGTTCTGCTTTCTCATCCGCAATAGAACCATAAATTTCTGGTCTAAGTAAAAGCAATGCTTCTCTAAGTGTTTCTCCCGAAACTCCCATCGGTTTATAAAATCCACGATTAAACAAGTGACGCATAGTGATATACATACGCTCAATAGCACCAGAACTTTCCTGGGCTCTTGTTCTTTCGTGTTTTTTCTTTTGGTTACTCATATAATTCTTTAACCTCCAAATATAATGTTATTTAACGAATTGTTGTTTGATTATAGCATCCGCAATTTTACGGTCATTCGCTAATCTAGGGATTTTATTTTGCCCTCCTAATTTTCCTATAGACTTCATATATTTCTTAAAACCATCTTTTTCAACTTTTGTGATTTTAAGTGATTGAAGCACTTTCCCAACAATTAAATCTTTATAATAACTATTCTGATTTTGAAGCGATTGATCTATGTTTTCTATAAATTCTGAAATGCTCTTGGGTTCATTTTCAAATTCTATAAACCATTCATGATATGGTAAACCTTCTTCAGGGTTGATTTTAGGAGCAACAGTAAATTCATTAATAGAAACATCTATATGTTCACAAGCTTCTTTTAATGCTTGTTCTACTTCTTTACCGATAACATGTTCACCAAATGCAGAAATAAAATGTTTTATTCGACCCGAAACAATGACACGGTATGGTTTAGTACTTGTAAATTCTACTGTATCTCCAATATTATAGCCCCAAAGCCCGGCATTTGTAGAAATAATCATCACGTAATTGACACCTAATTTTACATCTTTAATCGTTATTCGTTTTGGATTATCTTCGAAAAAATGTTCTGCTTCTACAAACTCATAAAAAATACCCGAATTTAATTGTAAAAGCATACCTCTTTCATTTTGCTTGTCTTGAAATGCAAAAAACCCTTCGCTTGCAGGATATAACTCTATACTATCAACCTTTCTCCCTATTAAGTTCTCAAACTTTGCGCGATAAGGTTCGTAATTGACCCCTCCAAAAATAAAAAGATTAAAATTCTTGAAAATATCTCCGACTTTTTTATCGGTCTTCTCTATTAGCTTTTCAAAATACATTTGCACCCAAGACGGAATACCAGAAATGATGGTCATATTTTCTGGTAAGGTTTCTTCAACAATAGCATCCACTTTTGTCTCCCAATCTTCAATACAATTGGTTTCTAGACTTGGTAATCTATTTTTTTGAAGGTATTTAGGCACATAATGTGCTACAATCCCAGATAATCTCCCTAATTGAATACCATTTTGTTCATTTAAAACAGGACTTCCTTGAAGAAAGATCATCTTACCATCTACAAACTTAGCATTGCCTGTTTCGTTAATATACATTAAAATAGCATTACGTGCGGCTTCAACATGACTAGGCATACTTTCTTTGGTAATAGGAATGTATTTTGCTCCTGACGTTGTCCCAGATGTTTTAGCAAAATAAATAGGTTTTCCTTTCCAAAGAATATCTGTCTCGCCATCAACAACACGTTCTATATAGGGCTTTAAGGCTTCATAATCTCTTATCGGTACACGTTTAACAAAGTCTTGATGAGTGTTAATACTTATAAAATCGTGATCTTTTCCAAAAACGGTATTAGAAGCCTCTGTAATTAGATTTTGAAACACTTTTTCTTGAGCTTCAACAGGTTTTGAAGCCCATTTTTGTATCGATTTTACGACACGTTTCGCAAAAGGTTTTGCTAAAATTGCTTTAAATGACTTCATTATTGAAAATCAATAAAATTTGTTGGATTAACGGGATATCCCTTACTCCAAAGTTCGAAATGTAAATGTGGCCCTGTAGTTAATTCACCTGTATTTCCTGACATGGCAATAACTTCACCTGCTTTAACCAAATCTCCTTGTTCTTTAGTTATTGTTCCGTTGTGTTTATATATAGAAATCAACTCGTTACTATGTTTTAAAATAATTACGTAACCTGTTTCTACGGTCCATTCTGCAAAAATAACAGTACCATTAGCAGTAGCTTTTACTGGAGTATTTTCGGGTACAACAATATCTACTGCATAATGTTTGTCTTCTATATTATAGCCTTCAGATATTGTTCCGCTTAAAGGAGAAAATAGCACAAAATCCGTTTCTGAAACCGCTGTTTCAAACAAGTTGTACTTATCTTCTTTATCCACTTTCTCTCGTAATAAGGAATCTTCTCTGCTTGGAAAAACCTCTGTTAGGTCAATATCATTTTTAGCTGCTTCAATAATTGAATCTCTATTAAAATTTACTTCAGTAACATCACCTTTAAGTACTTTTCGTATTGAAGCATAATAGCTCTCATTAATTAAAATCTGTTGCTGTAACGAGTCTGTTTTATAGGTAAGTACTGTCGCTTTCTTTTTTAATGCTGTAGAAGAATAACCTGGAATATATTCTCTTAATGGAGTAAAGGCAATTAATAAAATGGTAAAAAATATTAATAAAATTGAAGATACAGACGTTAACACAAAAACGTTAAGCCGAGTTAACTTAATGGCATATCGCTCTTCAAATGTATCTTCATTTAAAATAACTAAACGATACTTATGTAAAAGTTTTTGAGGTATTAATTTTCTTCTTTTCTTCTTAGCACTCATCTTTAACAAAATTAAAAAAATACGGCAATCTAAAGTTCTTTAAACACTAAATTTACTACAATATCACTGTTATTAAACTTTAATTACTAACTTTGCAGTCTAAATTGAATTGTTATGATTACTAGTACTATACTTTTAGGTATGCCAGGTGGAACAGAATGGATTATAATCGGTGTTGTTATTCTTCTTCTTTTTGGTGGTAGAAAAATCCCTGAACTCATGAAAGGGTTAGGTGGTGGAATACGAGAATTTAAGAAAGCCAAAGAAGATGAACCTGTAAAAGATTTAAAAGATAAAGAGTAATTGTATTACTCGTGAACATAAAAAAAGCCAACTCAATTGAGTTGGCTTTTTTATTAATTAATTTTTATGGATTTTATAATCGCTTCAAGCTCAAAAATGTTTTCACGTTTGTCTTGCGAAGGCGCATAAACATATCCTTCTGCCACTAAATAGCGGTTATTAATTTTATCTTCAATAGCGTAATTAACAAAAGGACCTCCCATATAGGCTCCTTTAATTTCCCACATTCCTTTTGTTTCATATGCAGGTTTATTGTCTAAAATTATATCAAATAACGCTGGTGCATAATCTGTACGGGTTGTCATTATTATATCATCTTCTCCAGGTATACGCTCTTTAATAATAGTATCTCGCATATTAATGATATCAACAATAGTACTATCTCCTTTTTTAATAGCATCTAAAGGATAATAATAAAACATTAAATCCATGGTTTTATAACCTCCTAAGTTTTTGCGAAGCCAATAAAAGTTATCCTCTGCTTTTGCTATTTTATATATAGAAGGAATGTCTACAGTAATACCCAAGGCAGTTTCCATAGCTTCATCTTTAAGCAATGATTTATTAATTCTACGTAATTTTTCTCTACGCTCTTCTTTATTGAATGCATCAATAATCTTCGCTGAATTTTTGTTTAACTGATCTATAATTTCTTGATCTGTTTTTCCTTTAATTACAACTACGGTTTGTGGTCTGGCATAAACATCTCTTGTAATTGAAACTCCAGAATCATCAATCTTTTCTATTTTTAAAATACTTCGACTACTTGTGGCAAACCCATCAAAAACTTGAGTAGGGATTTGGCGCAATGAAAAAATGGGTTCATCAGTTGGCAAACCAGGTAATGGTGCCGTTAAAACTTCTCTAATAGCTTCGCCAACACGACCTTCCCAAAGTAAATTATCGGCTACAATTGATACGTTATTTATATTACCTGTTGAATTCGCTAAATAACGCACATTGTCGCTTTTACCTCCACAACTCAATAGTACTATTAAGCACGCTATAGAAAATATATTCTTCATCTTTTACACTGTTTTTTTATCGATTTATTTAGACACAACAAGAGTCGTTCCAATTTTGAGTTTATTGCTACTAATATTATTCCAGTCTTTTATATTCTGAACCGAAACTCCCGAAAACTTTTGTGCAATACTCCAAAGTGAATCTCCATTTTTAACCTTATACGTTTGTTTTCCGGATGTGTTTACTACTGTTTTTGGTTTTGACACAACTTTACTAGAACCTCCTCCCGGGTTTCTAGGATAAATAGTTAAACGTTGCCCTATCTTAAGGTTATTGTTTCGTAAGCCATTCCAGCTTTTAATACTACTTACTCTAACCCCATAACGTCTTGCAATTTTTCCTAGATAATCTCCACTCTTAACACGGTATCTAATTTTAGTCTCGTTTTCAATAAACTGTGGTAATGGTTTTTCACGTTTATTAAGCTCTTCTTTAGCAAACGCATAGATTTTCTCTTCATTAGCCACAAAACTTCCAATAGCATACCTAGGCAAACGCAACGTATAATTTTCGTCTTTTATATATGGAATAATATCAAGTTTATAAGAAGGGTTTAAGTACTGCAACTCTTCTATTTTTATATCTGTTACCTCAGCAACTTGATCTAAGGTGATCATTTGTTTTATATGTATTGTATCTGTTTCTACATATTGAAATGCAGGTCGCTCTGGTTTAAATCCGTGTTCTTCAGCATATTCAAAAATATACATCGTTGCTAAAAATGCAGGCACATAACCTGCGGTTTCACGAGGAAGATTGTGTCTTATATTCCAATAGTTTTTAGAACCTCCTGAACGTCTAATGGCTTTAGACACATTTCCTGGGCCAGAATTATAAGCCGCCAAAGCTAAATCCCAATCTCCAAAAATTTCATAAAGCTTAGCCAAATATTTTGCAGCAGCTTCAGTCGATTTAATAGGATCTCTTCGTTCATCCACATAACTACTTACATCTAAACCATATATTTTGCCGGTAGAAAACATAAATTGCCATAACCCGGTTGCTCCAACCCGAGATCTCGCTTTAGGCTTTAATGCCGACTCCACAATAGCCAGGTACTTAATCTCTAAAGGAATATCATACTTGTCTAACCCACTTTCAAACATAGGAAAGTAATAATGACTTAAGCCCATTAATCGCGAAAAGGAATTGCGTCTATTTTTTAAATAGCTTTTAATAACATTTTCTAGCGATGAATTATATTCTACATTAAATGGTGTTTTAGCATTGAGTCTTTCTAATCTTACTTTTAACGTGTCTGTAGTTAATTCTGGATAATCGACAGGATTGCTATAATCTAATTCTGTAACTGTTTTATATATGGTGTCAAATAATGCATTGCTATATAGTTCTTCTAACCATTTTTCGTCAATTTTAGCTGCTTCCTCATAATCTTGTAACGACTTTACTGTTGTGCTATCAATTATAGCAGGAATGGATTTATCAACAACCAATTTGCCATCAATAATGGTGTCAGATGCTGTCTCTTTTTCTAACTTCTCAATATTCTTTTTTACAAGAATACTATCGTTTTGGGTTTGTGAAAACCCTAAAAAGACGCATAAAAAAATACTATATCTCAGTACTATTTTCATCAAGAATATTTATATATCTATACAACGAGGTTTGTTATAGAAATTGTATGTTAATTCATTATCGCAGCGATACCTGGTAAAGTTTTTCCTTCCAAACTCTCTAACATTGCTCCTCCGCCTGTACTAACATAGCTCACTTTATCCTTAAAACCAAATTGTTTCACCGCAGCTACAGAATCTCCTCCTCCAACTAAAGAGAATGCGCCGTTTTCAGTAGATTCTGCAATAGAATCACCTAGAGCTATTGTACCATTAGCAAAACTTTCTAATTCAAAAACACCTAAAGGTCCATTCCATAAAATGGTTTTGCATGTATTAACAACGTCATTAAATACCTCTAAAGATTTGGGACCTGCATCTAAACCTTGCCATCCATTTGGAATTGCATTTACATCACATATTTGTGTATTGGCATCATTACTAAACGCATCTGCAGCAATAACATCTAGAGGTAAATGAATTTTAACACCTTTCGCTTCTGCTTGTTTTAGTATCTCTAAAGCCAGTTCCATTTTATCATCTTCGCAAATTGAATCTCCAATATTACCTCCTTGAGCTTTAATAAATGTAAATGTCATGCCTCCTCCAATAATTAAATGATCAACCTTATCTAATATATTTTCAATAACGGTTATTTTAGAGGATACTTTTGCTCCTCCTAAAACAGCTAAAACAGGTTTTTCGCCATAATCTAAAACCTTCTGTATGCTCTCAATTTCTTTAGCTAGTAAATGACCAAAACATTTCTGTTCAGGAAAAAATTGTGCAACTATTGTTGTTGATGCATGCGCTCTATGTGCAGTGCCAAAAGCATCATTAACATATACATCTCCTAAGCGAGATAACTGTTGTGCAAAATTAAGATCTCCCTTTTTCTCTTCTTCATGAAATCTTAAATTCTCTAGCAATAAAATCTCACCAGGTTGCAGTGTATTCGCTAACGTCTCAGCTTCTTCGCCAATACAATTACTAGCAAATTTCACTTCTACTCCAAAAACATCTTCAATATCATCGACAATATGCTGTAAAGAAAATTCGGGTTGCACACCTTTGGGTCTGCCTAAATGCGACATCAATATACAGCTACCACCATCTTCTAATATTTTTATAATTGTAGGTTTAGCAGATACAATTCTGGTTGTATCTGTAACATTGAGATTGTCATCTAAAGGCACATTAAAATCTACTCGAATTAATGCTTTTTTATCTTTAAAATTAAAATCATTAAGGGTCTTCATAGTCCGAATTTTAATGAACAAAAATACATGAATTTTTTCATTTGGAAATTTGAAGGAAGCTAATCATAAAAATTAAAAGAGTCTATAAAACTAGTGTTAAAGCAAAACTGAGTTCCGTTTTATACTGAAAACATATTAAGGTTAAAAAGCACAAAAAAATTACATAGTTTTGTTTTATGCTATTTTCTGAAATATTAGGGCAAAATCATATTAAAAATCACTTAACCACAAGTGTTGATGCGGGAAGAATTCCACACGCGCAATTATTTGTTGGTCCAGAAGGTTCTGGCACACTACCTATGGCTATTGCCTATGCTCAGTATATTTTATGTGGTAATACCGACTCAGAAAATAGCAATGGTAATGAGGCTTGTAATTTAAAGTTTAAAAACATTTCGCATCCTGATTTACATTTTGCATTTCCTGTCACTTCAAATGACAAAGTAAAACGCCATCCTATTTCAAATCATTTTATGGAAGAATGGCGTCAACTTATAGACCAACAGCCCTATGGTAATTTGTTTGATTGGTATAAACTATTAGGTGTAGACAATAAACAAGGACAAATTGGTGTAGACGAAGCTCACGATATTGTAAAATCTTTAGCATTAAAATCTTACGAAGGTGGTTATAAGGTAATGCTCATTTGGATGGCTGAAAAAATGAATACAGCTTGTGCTAATAAGCTTTTAAAACTTATTGAAGAACCGCCTGAAAAAACCGTATTTATTTTAATTGCCGAAGACGAAGAACAAATTATAAATACCATACGTTCGAGGTGCCAAGTTTTACATTTTCCTCCTTTAGCTGAAGCCGTAATTTCTGATGCACTTGTAAAAAATTATGAATTAGATGTTTCCGTAGCTACTAAAATTGCCCATCAATCTAATGGTAATTACAATAAGGCATGTGATTTAATTTATCAAGATAGTGAAGATATTCAATTTGAAAAATGGTTTGTACTTTGGGTGCGTTCTGCTTTTAAAGCCAAAGGCAATAAAACTGCTATTAGAGACTTAATATCTTGGTCTGAAGAAATTGCTAAAACTGGTCGCGAAACTCAGAAACAGTTTTTACAATTTTGCCTCAATTATTTTAGACAGGCTATGCTTTTAAATTATAATGCAAATGAATTGGTTTATATAGAGCCTAAAACTGAAAATTTTAAATTAGAAAAATTTGCGCCTTTTGTCCATGATAGTAATATTTTAGATATTTCTAAAGAATTACAAGATGCCATGTATCATATAGAACGTAATGGAAATTCTAAAATTATTTTAACCGATTTATCAATAAAATTAACACGGTTGCTTCATAAGAAAAGTCAATTAAAAAACTGATTTTCAATTGTTTATATTGAATTATTTCTGCTCTTTATGACTTGCATTTATAGCCTCAATAATAATCTCTGTAATATCATTTGTAGCCTCACCATACATTACACTACCTGCTTCATTTTTTCCAAGTATAAATGTATATCCATTGGTTTTCCCGTATTCAGAAACAAAATCTTTTACTTTAATTAAAACAGAATCAATTTCTGTATTAAATGCTTGTTGCATTTGTTGCTGCTCTAATTGGTATTGCTGTTGAAGTATTTGTTGTTTTTGTCCAAGCTCTTGAGATTTTTCTTGAGCCTTAGATTGCGACATCTTTTGAGCGGCTAATTGAAACGCTTGTACTTCAATTTGAAAGTCTCTACTAACACTATCCATTCGTTTTTTAAATGCTTCATCTTGAATTTTAAATTTATCTTCAAGTTCAATCTTCATTTGATATTTATTAACTACTTCGCTATTATCTATAAATCCAATTTTTTGCTGCTGCTGACAAGATGCTAAAGTGATTAAAAGAACTAAAGCTATAATTATATTTTTCATGTTTCGTTTTTTAAAATTAAATTTTTGCAAATGTATAAAAGTTAATGCGCTAAAATGGAAATTTATGTGGCATAGAATTAATTTATTAAAATTTGGTTTTTAATATAAATTATCAATTAAAAACAGATTGATCTAATGCGCTTTAATTTTCTTCAAAAACTCTTGAAATATAATTGCGTAGACCACCATGCAAAAGTGTCTTAAAACGCTTTATTTTAAGTTTTAGCTCTTTTTGAAGATATAAATTAATGAAGAATATTCTCCAGAACGTCTTGCCTTAAAATTAGATTGTAATCCAATCCAAAAACTCATAAAAGGATTCATATAACCTCTTTTGTATTTTTCAGAAAGTAGGCTCACATAATACGAATCAAAAACCATTGGTAATGTTTTTTGAAATCTAAACCCAAAATTTTCAATTAATCGTTTTATTCCTGTTTGAGAAAAATGCCAAAGGTGTCTTGGCACATCATAAGCTGCCCAAAACGATTTATAATATTTAGCATCAAAACTTTTATAATTAGGCACCGCAATTACTAAATATCCATCAGCTTTTAAAAGACGATTAAACGCTTTAAGATGCTCTTCTAAATTTGGTAAATGTTCTAATACGTGCCAAAGTGTAATGACATCAAAATTATTGGATTCTAATTCTAAAAGTTTAGAACTATCAAACACTGAGTTTTCTGTTTTAGTGTTTGCAATTTTTCGAGCTTCAGCGTTAGGCTCAATTCCCGTTACGTTCCAATTATCGGTTTTTGTTGTTTGTAAAAAATCACCTGTACCACAACCAATATCTAAAAGATTTTTGCCTTCTGTTTTAAATGAATTTATAAGTTTTAATTTTCGTTTTAATGCAATACTTCTAACGAAGTGATATAGGTTTTCTAAAAGGTTTCGCTTTGCATCTGTATGAGAAATGTAATCTTCGTTTTTATAATATTCAGATAATTTATCTGGATGTGGTTGAGGTTGCGTTTCTAGAATATCTTCATGCGTATTATAAACCAAATCAAATGTTTCTTTAGAAACAGAATGGTCTTTAACCTTTAAGTATATTCCTTTTTTATTCATATCACTTTAACAAAGTGTTTTAAAAAGATTTGGCTTTAGCAAGAATAGAATGTTTCACGTGGAACAATTATTTATCTCCCTAAATACACTAAAAGAACAGAAACATCTGCTGGTGTAACACCACTGATTCTTGACGCCTGAGACACCGTTACTGGCTGAATAGCATTCAGTTTTTCTCGGGCTTCATAACTCATCGATTTTAATACAGAATAATCAAAATCAGCCGGTATTTTTAAATTCTCTAAGCGAGATAACTTGTCTGCATTATTTTTTTCCTTTTCTATATAACCAGAATATTTAACCTGAATCTCTGTTTGTTCTAATATTTCAGTGTCTAGATTATTAGTTATCACATAATCTTCAACAGACTGAACTTGGCGCATGTCGTTAATAGTTATGTTAGGTCTTGCAAACAACTTAAACATCTTATCTTGTTGTTTCACTGAAGCTGACTTTTTAGACTCTAATACTGGATTTATTTCCTCAGGCTTAACACTTGTATCTTTAAAAAACTGCACAAAAGCATCAGACTTAGATTGTTTTTCTTCCATACGCTCTAAACGTTTTTTAGAAGCTAATCCTAATTCATAGCCTTTTGGTGTTAATCTAAAATCTGCATTGTCTTGACGTAATAGCGTTCTATATTCAGCACGAGACGTAAACATTCTGTATGGCTCTTCTGTCCCTTTTGTTATTAAGTCGTCTATTAAAACACCTATGTAAGCTTCATTTCTTTGTAATGTAAATGGATCTTTCTCTTGTACTTTTAAACTTGCATTAACACCAGCCATTAAACCCTGAGATGCTGCTTCTTCATAACCTGTTGTTCCGTTAATTTGACCTGCAAAATACAAGCCATCTACCAACTTTGTTTCTAACGTATGTTTTAATTGTGTCGGTGGAAAATAATCATATTCAATAGCATAACCAGGTCTAAAGAATTTTACATTTTCAAAACCGACAACAGAGCGCAAAGCTTTAAACTGAATATCTTCTGGTAATGATGTTGAAAAACCGTTGACATAAACCTCAACCGTATTCCAACCTTCGGGCTCAATAAACATTTGGTGTCTATCTTTATCTGCAAATCGATTAATCTTATCTTCTATAGAAGGGCAATATCTTGGTCCAACACTTTTAATTCTACCATTAAACATTGGCGAACGTTCAAAGCCTTCTCTAAGCAAATCATGAACTTTTTCACTCGTATATGTCATGTAACAAGAACGCTGTTTTGTCAATGGTTTTGTACTATCTAAATATGAAAACTTTTCTGGGTGTTCGTCACCTGGTTGTTCTGACATTTTAGAGTAATCTAACGAGCGCCCGTCAACTCTTGGAGGCGTACCCGTTTTCATTCTGCCAGATTCAAAACCTAAGTTTTCTAACTGTTCTGTTATTCCTGTGGCCGCTCGTTCGCCAGCTCTACCTCCACCAAAATTTTTGTCGCCAATATGAATAAGTCCATTTAAAAAGGTGCCATTAGTAAGTACAACTGTTTTAGATTTTACCTCAATGCCCAAAGATGTTTTAACACCAACAACTTTATGATTTTCAACGATAAGTCCAGAAACCATTTCTTGATAGAAATCCAGGTTTTTTGTTTGTTCTAAAAGCAACCTCCAATCTTCAGCAAAACGCATACGATCACTTTGCACTCTGGGACTCCACATCGCTGGTCCTTTAGATTTATTAAGCATCTTAAATTGAATAGCCGATGTATCACTAACGATACCACTATAGCCTCCAAGCGCATCAATCTCTCTAACAATTTGTCCTTTAGCAATGCCTCCCATAGCAGGATTGCATGACATCTGCGCAATATTTTGAAGGTTCATTGTAATCAATAATGTCTTGCTTCCCATATTGGCAGCAGCAGCAGCAGCTTCACTACCTGCGTGGCCACCTCCTACAACGATAACATCATAAACATCATTAAACATAATCTAATCTCTTAATTGTTCCACGTGAAACATTCTTAATATTCAATTATAAAAGTTTGCAAATATACGCCGAAATCGTGGATATCACGAACGTTTAGCTAAGTAGTAATCTTCTTTAGAACGCATTAACTTCTCTTCAGTCTCAGATTTATCTTTATAACCACAATAGTGTAATATGCCATGAATGATAACTCTTGCTAACTCATCTTTAAAAGATGTTTTAAAATCTATTGCATTATCCTTTACGCGATCTATAGAAATATAAATGTCTCCATGTAATTCTTTTCCTACAGAATAATCAAAACTAATAATATCTGTAAGCGTATCGTGATTTAAAAAATCAAGATTGATTTTATGTAAATATTCATCAGAACAAAATACATAATTGATCTCTCCTTCTTTACGCTCTTCTTCATTAATTACCGAAGATATCCATTGAGAAATTATTGCTGTATTTTCTAATTTAAAATCGGTTTCGTAATTAAAACTAATCATCTTTGGTCTTAAAATAATCTTGCACTTTTTTCTTAAAGCGTTCGCGCAAAGGTAAGGCCTGGCGATTTAATATTTCAGTAGTATTGAAATACTGTTTTGCCGTTGGGATTTGACTATTCGATTGAGAATTGTAATTCTTTTTATTGGTTTTAGATTCTCGCTTATTATCCTGACCTTGAATAAAAGTAGCTTTATCTAACTTAAGTAGTTGATGCTGTAAATCCATCATTTTCTCTAAGGTCTGGTTGGTAAATCCTTTATTGATTAGATCAAGCTCTACTTCTTCCATTTTTTGAATAAGGTCTCCGACCTGTCCTTCTGCTCCATCTTTGCCTATCTTATCTTGTAACGCCTGTCTCAACTGTTGTTGTTGTTTGTAGATTTTATATAACTCGCCATTTAATTCTTCATTGCCGCCTTCACCATAACCATCCTTTTTTCCGTCTTCTCCTTCTTTACCTTCTCTATTACCATTCTTACCGTTTTCTCCCTCTTTACCTTCTCCATTATTCTCTCCTTGATTACCGTTACCTTGGCTATTTCCTTCTTGTCCCTGTTGGCCTTCATTTCCTTGTTGACCTTGTTCTCCTTGTTTACCTTCTTTGCCTTGTTGACCTTGCTCACCAGGTTTTTCTCCGTCTTTCTCTCCTTGCTCTCCGTCTTTACCTTCTTCGCTCTTTTTAACACCTTCTTCCATCTGTTTATTTAGCTCTTCTTGAGACATAATAATATCTGGTAATGAATCGCCATCTCCTTGACCTGGTTTTGGTGTAGCATTCATTTGCTCTTCCATATTATCTAACGTGTTACTCAAAAAATCTGCTAATTCGTTAGATGCTGTAATTGTATATTGTTGTGATGATGTTCCTTGATAAATTCTGTTTTCAGACAATTGATCTAAAGCTTTATCAATATAAAAATAGACGTTAGTAATTTGTTTATTTACGCTTTCTGAAAGTTTAGGGTTGCGAAGAGACAATGCAAACAAACTATCGTCAACATGCTCAAAATGCTCTCTAAGCGTATTCTGCTTTATTATAAATTTACCATATTGATTGTGGTTAACATCAATTGCATTAAACTGTTTCATTAAGCTTTCTTCATCAAAAGAAAAAAGTACCAAATTGTCTAAAATTTGACGAAGCATTTCTGCATCTTCTTGCATTTGATCACCGCCACCTCCACCGCCAGATTGTGCAGCTTGTTTTAACTGATCACTCATCTGTTGTATTTGTTTTGCAGCACGCTTTTGTTTTTGCTTAGCGTTTTTCTGTTGCTCTTGCGCTTCTTGTTTTTGTTGTTCGTTTTGCTCCTCTCCTTGTTTCTCGTTTTCTTCCTTCTTCGCTAAACTTTCCTTGGCTTCTTTTTGATCTTCTTTAATGCTTTTTTCAGTGAGTTTATCTCTAGGGATTTCCATAGGCTTTCTCAACTTACGGTTCTCGCTTTTTAACTCGTCTAAATCTTTTAAAAGCTCATCAAACTCCTTGTTAAGTTTTTCTTGCGCTTCTTTTGTATTGTCTTTATCTTCTTTTTTAGAAAGCTCGTCTTGTTTTTTAGCTAAATCTTCTAATTGATTCTGTATTTTTTCTTGTTTTTTAGCCACATAAAAACGCTTGGTCAGTTCTAGTAACTGTTGCATACTGCGTTTTTTGTTTTTATTCTGTTTTGCTAATTCTTCGAGCTTTTGAGTAAACTCTTCCTTATTAATTTTATCTTTTAATTTTTCTAATTCTTCAAGCAGTTTTTCGTCTTTTTTAAGTTGTTCTTCATTCTCTTTAAGACGTTCTTTTAAATCTTCTTTAAATTGATCTTCTTCCTCTTTATCTTTTTGAAATTCTTCAAGGTTATCTTGCAACTTTTTGTTGAAGTTCTTCATGAGCTCCTCTTGCTCTTTTTGGCGTTTTAAAAAGTTTTCAAACTTCTTTTTGTCATTAAAGTTTAATTCTTCTTTTTCCTTTTGGGTTTTTGAAAACTCTTCAAGCTTCTTGTCTTGTTCTTGTAGTTTTTCAAATGTTTTGTTGATATCCTCAATAGTTTCTCCTTGTTGCTCTAACTGCTTTTCCTCTTCTTCATCTTTAGTTAGTTTTCGGTAACTAAACACACTACTTTTTACACTCTTATAACTATGAAGTGCATCGTTATCAAAAACCTCAAAATACAATTCATATGCCACTCCATCTTTAAGGTTTAATTGATCTGGAAATGCACTTACAAACTCGGAAAAATTAGAATTTGATATGTTTATTGATTCTTCTATCTTTTTATCTTCTTCGCCAACAGGATAATACACTAAATTAAGTTTGCTTAAACCATAATCGTCATTAACCTGTCCATAAAAATAAAGGCTTTGCTCATCAATAGAATCTTTTTCTACCTTTAAATCTAACTCTGGATAAGCGTCTTTGACGACATTAATTGAAAATGCTAAATTCTCGTAATCTTTAAGGTTAATATTACTCGTGGCAATACTGTAATTATAATTTTTATATAAGCGTTTTGTCGCTTCAAATACACCTGATTTATCATTAGCAAATTGCAATGTGTCTGCTCCATAAATGTTAACTGCCGTAGTAGATTTGGTATTAACATTCCATGTCACTTTTGTGCCTTCAGGAATTGTGGCATTCCCTGAACTCTTTAAAGTTTCGTCTTGTTTTTTAGTGTGCACCGGATAATCTAAAACCATGTCAAAATTAACCAATGTGGGTACATTCATTACATTTAAATCATAGGCTTTAGACGTTATATCGTTTGCTGATAATTGAAACGATATATCTTCTTTAGGCTGAGGAAATACATATTGAAACTCACCAGGAGAATTCTGTTGTAAAAAATACGTTTGGCCATTATACATTATCTGCGCATTATCTGGCGTAACGTCACCTACGGTTTTAATGTTGAGTTTAAAATCTTTGTTTTCAATAGCTTCTAGCGATTCATTAACCACAAAAAACTGAAATGGTGCTGGAGGTTCATAGGCTGTTTGGTGATTAATAACACGCTCATAACTGTCATTAAACCAATCCATTTTTCCTGTTATAAAAGACAGTAGAATAATAGCAATAGGTATTGCCGCATACTTTAAATACTTTAA
The DNA here is from genome assembly GCF_021887715.1 of Winogradskyella immobilis. Classification (GTDB taxonomy): domain Bacteria; phylum Bacteroidota; class Bacteroidia; order Flavobacteriales; family Flavobacteriaceae; genus Winogradskyella; species Winogradskyella immobilis. Next base: position 212,390 of record NZ_JAIQXX010000002.1, on the reverse strand, counting down.
ACTCGATTTAAAATTTATGGCCATCTGAAATGGAACAGGTTGTAATTCTTCGGATTTTTGCTCTATACTCGCTATTAATAAATCAGACTGATAACTATTTTGATTAAGTTGAAGAACATTTAGCAACTTGTCATTAACTTCTGGAAAGTGATCTCCGATAAGTTGAGAGGCTGTTTCAAAATCAATACCTTTTCTAAGGTTGAAGAGTTTTGCGAGAGGAAACGCTATAAACTTAATAAACAAACCTAACTCTACGGTAATAAATACCCAAAACAATATTGTTCTGGCTGTTGGGCTTAGCCACAGCATATATTCTACAAAAAGCGTTACTAAAAAATACAGTAAGCCAATAGCGAAAAATAAAATACTGCCCTTAAGCAATTCATTAGTATAAAACTTCTTAATAAACTGCTGTAGTTTGCCTTGTATGGTTTCAAAATTACTCATAGCTTCTTCTAGAACTCACTAAACTACAATTTTATTTTAATTTGTAATTCCTTAAATTTGGTAAGATTCTGTTAATTTAGACGAATTGAGTGTTAAATCGCACTGATCTATAACAGATTCTCGTTTTCGCGGGAATAAAAAACAATAGATTCCCTTTTTTAAGGGAATAAATTATTCAATTTAATGAAAGACCTTAAATATTTAGCCGCATTTTCAATTCCTTTTGTGGCAATTCTAAGTTTAATTTTAAAAGGTTATTTGTTTTGGGCAACTCCAATATTTACTTTTATTTTACTTCCAATCTTAGAGCTTTTATTACCTGTTGATACTAAAAACCTAAAATCTAAAGAAGTCGATAATAAACTTAAACGAAAACTGTTTGATTGGATGCTTTATTTAAACTTACCTTTAGTTTATGGGGTTTTAATCTATGCTTTTTTCCTGGTGTCATCAATTAATTTAGAGACCTATGAGTTTATTGGAGTTGTCTTTTCCGTAGGCATAGTTTTAGGTGTTAATGGTATTAATGTAGCTCACGAACTTGGTCATCGTCAAACGACTAACGAGCGCTTTATTGGTAAGGCTTTGTTACTACCGTCGTTTTATATGCATTTTTATATTGAGCATAACTATGGTCACCATTTGCATGCTGCTACACCAGAAGATCCTGCCACTGCGAGGTATAATCAATCCGTGTATTCGTTTTGGCTCACCTCAACAATTCGTCAGTATATTAATGCTTGGAATATTCAAAAAAAATTATTGAAAAAGAACAACCAATCGTTTTTTTCTATTAAAAACGATATGTTTTGGTTTGCAATTTTTCAAATAAGTTATCTTCTGCTAATCGGGATTGTTTTTGGAGTAACAGTTCTACAATTTGCTTTTTTTGCAGGTATTGTTGGGTTTATTTTGCTGGAAACAGTAAATTATATTGAACATTATGGTTTACTGCGTTTAAAAAATAAATCTGGTCGTTACGAACGTGTTAAAGAAATGCATTCTTGGAATTCTAACCATATTCTCGGACGTATAGTGCTTTATGAACTAACTCGACACAGTGATCATCATTACAAGTCCTCTAAGAAATATCAGATTTTAGATTGCCACGATGAAAGCCCACAGATGCCTTTCGGTTACCCAACATCTATGGTTTTAGCAATGGTACCTCCACTTTGGTTTAAGATTATGAATAAACGTGTGCCTAAGAAGATGGTAATTTAGATTTCCAGATCAATTAGATTATTAGAAAAACATAGTTAAGCTTCTAATTTCTTTTATCTATTCTCTTTCATCACTTTTCTTTGTTCAGAAACCATATCAAACTATCTTTGCGCTTTAATTTACAATATATGTCTAAAAATGTACGTGTGCGTTTTGCACCAAGCCCAACAGGACCTTTACATATTGGTGGTGTAAGAACTGCTTTGTTCAATTATTTATTTGCTAAAAAACACAATGGTACGTTTGTTTTGCGAATTGAAGACACCGATCAAAATCGTTATATAGAAGGTGCTGAAGACTATATTGTAGAATCCTTAAATTGGTGTGGTATTCCTTTTGACGAAGGTCCAAATAAAAATGAAACGTTTGGACCATATAGACAAAGTGAACGCAAACACTTATACAAGCAATATGCCGATAAGCTTATCGCTTCTGGTAATGCTTATTACGCATTTGACACCTCTGAAGCCTTAGATATAGAAAGAAAAAACCATGAAGCAAAAGGGAAAACATTTATTTATAATTGGCACAACAGAGAAAAAGGACGCTTAGTAAACTCTTTAGTCCTTTCTGAAAAAGAAACACAAGAAAAAATTAATGCTGGAGAGCATTATGTTATACGCTTTAAATCTCCACAAGATGAAACGTTACATTTAAAAGACATTATACGTGGTGATATTTCTATTGATACCAATGTGCTAGATGATAAAATCTTATTTAAAAGTGATGGTATGCCTACTTATCACCTAGCGAATATTGTTGATGATCATTTAATGGAAATCACACATGTGATTCGTGGTGAAGAATGGTTACCATCTCTTGCATTGCATCAACTTTTGTACAATGCTTTTGGTTGGGAAGCACCTCAATTTGCACATTTACCACTAATTTTAAAACCTACAGGAAAAGGAAAATTAAGTAAACGTGATGGAGATAAGCTAGGTTTTCCTGTTTTTCCATTAGCATGGACAGATCCAAAAACCAACGATGTCTCTCGCGGTTATAAAGAAGATGGTTATTTCCCTGAAGCGGTTATAAACTTTTTAGCTTTTTTGGGATGGAATCCTGGTACAGAACAAGAATTATTTAATTTAGAGCAACTTATTTCTGATTTTGATTTAACAAGAGTTAATAAAACAGGAGCACGTTTTGATCCGGATAAAACCAAATGGTTCAACCATCAATATATGCAAACGCAACTCTCTTTAAATTTAACCAAAGATTTTAAAGCACTACATCCCGAGTTAAATGAAATTGATGTTAACTATATTGCCTTAGTTGTTGATTTAATTAAAGAACGTACCACATTTGTATCTGACTTTTGGCACTTAAGTCATTTCTTTTTTGTTGCTCCGAACAGTTATGATGAAAAAGCATCTAAAAAAGCTTTAAAAGAAGGTACAAAAGCTATTTTGCAAGAGCTTATTAATATTATAACTGTTACTAAAGAGTTTACTGTTCAGAATTTAGAATCGAAAATTAAAGGTTGGATTACAGATAACGAAATTGGTTTTGGGAAAGTAATGATGCCTCTTCGCTTAGCTTTGGTTGGAGCTTTACAAGGTCCTGATGTGTTTGATATTATGTTTTTAATTGGTAAAAATGAAACCGTAAAACGCATTGAAGACTTAATACACGCTTTTTAAACTTATTCTTAAAAAATAAACATCGCTGAGAATACCAACATTGTCTGATTACCCTTAAAATCTGTTCCGCTTCCTGCGGACTGATTAGATTTATTTAGGTTATTAAAGATATTCGTTAATCCATAAATGTATTGCGCTCTAACTTTAAAATTATCAATACCAGCTGTGACTCCAACAGCTCCATTGACATGAACTTGAGAGATTTCTTCAATATCATCTAGGGTTAAGTCTGTAAAACCTTCTAAAATATAATTTTCTTTACTCTCGTCATTGATATCTAATTGGCTATTATACTGAACCATTGGTCCGGCATCTATTGTTAAATAATTTTTAATAAGCTTTAGGTGCCCTATAAGTGCAACTTGAGCTGTAAATATTTTGTGTTCTACAAATTCATTTACTCCTCCAGAAGTTGGTGCCGCACTAAAGTCTAACTTGTTTTCAGACAGCTGAATATTATAACTTACATTATACCAACGGTGAGGCAAATCTACTGTAGCTGCTAAACCTCCTTGCCAGCCGCTCCCGCTGTTAGTTACAAAATCATCAGTGCTAATATCAAATTGAGTAATGCCACCATAAACTCCTATTCCATTTTGAATACGATAGCGTTGTGCATTAGAAAATGTAACAAATAGTAGTATAAATACTACTAATAGATTGGTGGTTGTGTTTTTCATGCTATTAATCTTAAAAACAAACCTAATCAAAAAAATTAAAAACCACTCCTAAATTTAAAAAATCACCATTCTGAAACTCTTTTTATATAAAAAGATAGATTCCTCAGAAAATATAGTTTAAATTTAGTTTCAATACATGTTTAACCATTAAAAACACTTGTTATGCCTTATTATTTAATTCCTATTGCATTTTTATCATTACTTATTTTAGCATCTGCTTTCTTTATTGTTAAACAGCAAACGGCTGCGGTTATTGAACGTTTTGGTCGATTTCAAAGTATTCGTCAATCTGGTTTACAAATGAAAATCCCTTTAGTAGATCGTATTTCTGGCCGATTAAGTCTAAAAATTCAACAATTAGATGTGATAATAGAAACTAAAACTTTAGATGATGTATTTGTACGTCTTAAGGTTTCTGTGCAATACAAAGTCATTAAAGACAAGGTCTATGATGCCTTTTATAAATTAGATTATCCTCACGACCAAATTACATCTTATGTGTTTGATGTGGTGCGTGCTGAAGTTCCTAAAATGAAACTTGATGATGTCTTTGTGCGTAAAGATGATATTGCTATTGCTGTAAAGTCTGAATTAAACGAAGCTATGATGACCTACGGTTACGACATTATTAAAACTTTAGTCACCGATATAGATCCTGATGCTCAGGTAAAAGAAGCCATGAATAGAATTAATGCTTCTGAGCGCGAAAAAATAGCGGCACAGTTTGAAGGTGATGCTGCGCGTATTTTAATTGTAGAAAAAGCAAAAGCAGAGGCAGAAAGTAAGCGTTTACAAGGACAAGGTATTGCAGATCAGCGTCGTGAAATTGCTCGAGGTTTAGAAGAGTCTGTAGAAGTTTTAAATAAAGTTGGTATTAATTCTCAAGAAGCTTCGGCATTAATTGTTGTTACACAACATTACGATACTCTACAAGCTATTGGTGGAGAAACTAATAGTAACTTAATTTTATTACCAAATTCTCCACAAGCAGGAAGCAATATGCTTAATGATATGGTGGCTAGTTTTGCAGCCAGTAACGAAATCGGCGAAGCCATGAAACAAGCTAAAGAGAATAAAAAGTTAAATAAATAAGATCGCTTATCACTTAATAAATATAAAACCTCATAACTATGTGTATGAGGTTTTATTTATTCGTTTTATACCCATCCGCAAATTATTGATCCCATAACCGCTAAGGTTACAACCCAATATCCTGAATTAACTAATATATATTTTACGCTCTTGCGTTCAAATAAGGCAATAGTTCCTATAATTGGAAGTGCGCCAAAAACACCAAACATAGACCCATGAAGTGCGCCATGTTTGAACGTTCTATAGGCCATTCCGTAATCATTCATAAACGCTTCAAAAGAAGGTTTCGCAAGCTCAGGTTCTGCCCCAACCATACCAAAAGCTCCCCATTGGTGATTGGTAAAATTCATTAAAAGTAACGCCAATAAAGCTGCAAAAAGTAATGAAAGTCCAAAGATGACTCCCATCTTTCCTGTTTTCATTTTTTCTTCCGTCATTCCAGATTCTCGCATCCAAACATTTCCAAATCCTATTTTTGGATTGTACCATAACGCTCCAATTAATAATGCTGCAACTGCAGCTACAGGAATCGTTATGAGATTAATTGGTAATTCCATAATTCTATAGTTTTTAGTTTGTAGTTCAATAAAAATACAAAAAACCTCTAAAAGCCTATATAGGAGTTATTTAATTACATTTCAATATTCCCTAATTAGTTTGACTGTTTTTTAAACAAATAAGGTCGATTTTAGCTCATAAATAATATTATATAAACTTATTTGGGATTGAATTATGTAATGTCATTATTTTATTCGTTTTTAAATGTTTGTGTTTTTAAATGTTAAACAAATGATTATTTAAATAACTGAATATCAAATGTTTATATGTTAAATAATTAATTATCATCGTTAAAAAATAACATTATCTAGAAAAATTTTTAATCTAAAAATTTCATTTTTAACTGTGATTTTTCCTTCTCAACTAACTTTTTAATGCCGACACTTTACTCTTACTGTTTCTTTGCACCGTTAAACAAAAAAATCAATAAAAATGAAAAAAGTAAGTTTTTTAATATTATTATTAATTGGAAGTCTTTTCGCTATATCATGTGAGGGAGAAGATGGATTAGATGGTCAAAATGGTCAAGATGGAATTAATGGTCTTGACGGAAGAGATGGACAAGATGGTGAAGACGGTGAAGATGGAGAAAACCCACCTGCACAATCTACTGCTCCATTTGGGTTTGTAGAAGACATTTGGAACAACTTCGATATTGAAGATCGTCGTGTAAACAGAAACCCTGGAGACATTGGTGTTGGTGATGCTGTTTTAATTAGAGATGAAAACAATCATTTCTTCTATGAACTTTCTAGCTTCAATACTTCGGACTCTGCGGGTACTGAGTACTATGTGTATACTACTGTGGCTGGAGCATCTTTAGATACTCAAAATGGTTTTGCTGAAGATGAAAGACCTAGACAAGTAATGAATTTAGAAGGTACTGCTCCTTTTACTATTACTAATGATGGAGGCACTATCTTTATTCCATTAACAACACCTCCTGGTCCTGCTGCTTCTGGACGTATGTTTGATTGGATTGTTATTTATCCAGCAACAGGCGCTGATACATCTATGCCTGGTATTGTTGCAGATTTAGATGCTTCTGATTTAATGCCAAGAAAACAAATTTGGAATGTTTTTGACCTTGAAGATAGAACAGCTCTAGATCAAGGAATTGCTGCTACAACTAATAATGGTACTGCAAGATTAATTACAAACCAAGACCAAGGAAGAACACAATATTGGATAGAATTAGATGGTTTCCAAAATGTAAATCAACCAATAGTTCGTGGAAATGGAAACATTGTAGCTGAAAGATTTGCAGTATTTGCGGCTGTAGCTGGTGCTGGTTTAGGAGTACAAGGAGGTTTTGATGCATCTGAAAGACCTGTTTTTATCGGATTCGTAGATGCTAATGGAGACCAATATGTTCCTTTATTAGAAGGTGATGTTGCGGATTTAGAAGCTGAAAATGGAAGAGGTATCCAATTCAATCTTAACAATGGAGGAGTTGCTTTAAATGACGGTGGTTATGTTATTCCTCAAAGAGCTACAGGTGGAAATAACAGATGGTACGACTGGGTAATTTTACACCCAATTGATGCAAATGGATTAAGGCCAATAACTTACCCAAGTTTTGCTGCTGACTTAGATGCTGATGACGAATTGTCTCAAAACCAAAGAAGATCTGCAGGAAGACAGTAAACAGATATAATAAAAATTGCTAAGAAAAAGAGAAAGCGCGCTGAATTAAATTATCAGCGCGCTTTCTTATTTAAAAAACAGAATGTAATTATAGTTTTGTTGCTTCTTCAACTAACAATTCATTCTTATCTTCTAATGCTTTTGTTATAAAATTCTCTATTGATTCATTTTTTTCTTGCCCATTATTAAGCAATACTCCCAATACAAGTGTTACAGCAATACGTGTTCCTGCTTTCTTTGCTGCCGTGCCAAATAAAGGTTCTAATTCTTCATAAGTGACCTTCTCTGCCAATTTTAAGATTTCAGATCTCGATTTAAGACGTTTCTCTTCAGGAAGGTTTGTGTATTTTTTACCTAATTGCTGAATTATGCTTAATGCAGGTCGTTCTTGTTGTGGTTGTTTTTGTTGATTATTATTTTGTTGTGGCTTTGGTTTGCTTCGACCATGCTCAGCACGGGTTTGCTTTGCCCAGTTATCACGAAGACCAACAGTTTTATTAAATACTATTTTTTTTGATGTTGAATCATTATCAACATTAAAGTAACCCAAACGTTGAAACTGGTACTGTTCACCTACTTTTACATCACCCAAACTTGGTTCTAAAAACCCGGTCTTTATAATTAGCGAACTTGGATTAATATAATCCATATAGTCTTTGTCCTTATCTCCGTCTGGAGCTTCATGCATAAATAAGCGATCGTATTCTCGTATTTCTGCTTTTATAGCATGCGCAATAGACACCCAGTGTAATGTACCCTTTACTTTTTTAGAGGTATCTGTATCATAAGTACAATGAATTTCAGTAACGTTACCTGCATCATCTTTAACAACAGTATTTGCTTTTATAATATAAGCGTTCTTTAAACGAACTTTACCTCCTAGTTTTAATCTAAAAAATTTATTACTTGCTTCTTCCTTAAAATCTTCTTTTTCAATATAGATTTCTTTAGAAAATGGCACTTTTCTATGGCCAGCCATATTATCTTCAGGATTATTCTCTGCATCTAACCACTCTTCTTTTCCTTCAGGATAATTGGTAATAACAACCTTAACAGGGTTTAAAACCGCCATAACTCTATTGGCTGTTTTATTTAAATCTTCTCTAATGCAAAATTCTAACAAGGATACATCAATAACGTTTTCTCGTTTAGCGACACCTACTTTTTCAATAAACTTTCTAATAGAATTTGGAGTATAGCCTCGTCGTCTTAACCCCGAAATTGTAGGCATTCGTGGGTCATCCCAACCGGTTACAATATTGTTTTCTACCAAACGCAATAATTTACGTTTGCTCATAATGGTGTAACTTAAATTTAGTCTGGCAAATTCTCTTTGTTTAGGTGCTAATGGAAGGTTTTCTTTATCATAATTATACACATGGTCTCTAAACCAATTGTATAATTTTCTATGTGGTTTAAATTCTAACGAGCACAATGAATGTGAAATTTGTTCTATATAATCGCTTTCACCATGCGTCCAATCGTACATCGGGTAAATACACCAATCGTCTCCTGTTCGGTGGTGATGTGCATATAGAATACGATACATTAACGGATCTCGCATTAACATATTAGGGTCTTCCATATCTATTTTGGCACGTAATACATGTGTGCCTGCTGGAAACTCCCCCGCTTTCATACGTAAAAATAAATCTAGATTTTCTTCAACAGAACGATTTCTAAAAGGACTATTAACACCTACTTGTGTTGGAGTTCCTTTTTGCTCGGCCATAGCCTCAGACGATTGTGAGTCTACGTAAGCTCTCTTATCTTTTATCATCTGAACGGCCCAATCAAACAACTTCTGAAAATAATCTGATGAATACAATTCATTTTCCCATTGATAGCCTAGCCAAGCAATATCGCGCTTTATGGCATCTACATATTCTTGTTCTTCTTTTGCCGGATTGGTATCATCAAAACGAAGATTGACTGGTGCGTTATACGTTTCACCCAACCCAAAACTAATACCAATAGCTTTTGTGTGACCAATATGCAAATATCCATTAGGTTCAGGAGGAAAACGAAAACGAAGGTTTTCTTTTGGTAAACCATTCGCTAAATCTTCTTCTATAATATGCTCAATAAAATTGAGTGTTTTTGTGTGTTCTGACATAAAATCTATAACGCATTGTAAGTGTGACAAAATTAGATAAATTTTAATTTATATTTTTACATAAACTAACATTGATTATGAATACAAACATCTCAACACTATTTACTCGACTTTTATTAGGGCTTATTTTATTTTGGCAAGGTTATGGAAAGATTTTCACTTTCAAATTTGAAAACGTTTATAAAGGTTTTGAAGCTTATCAAGACACTTTTTTACCAACTTTTGTTTTAAAGTTTGCAGCATATTTTACTACTTATGGGGAATTTATTTTTGGATTGCTGTTAATTTTAGGCCTTTTTAGAAAATATGCCTACTTAGGTATTGCATTGATATTACTTATTGTCTCTTTTGGTCATGGTTTACAATCTCCTATTTGGGATTTACAACATGTTTTTGTGAGAAGTGCCTTTTTAATCTTTTTAATGATGATTCCATTAGAAAAAGATACTTATGCTTTAGATCGCTTTATTAAGAAAACATAAGCTGTAACAATTCTATAAGCTACACTACTTATAGGTAAACACATATTATGACAAACCGAAATTATAAATGCCCAAAATGCGATAATCGTGATTTTGAGGTTGGACAAATGCGTGCTACTGGCGGCACTTTGTCTAAAATTTTTGATGTGCAAAACAAAAAATTTACTTCTGTAACATGTTCGCGCTGTTCTTATACTGAATTTTTTAAGGCTAAGACTAGTGCTCTTAGTAATGTTTTTGACTTTTTTACCAACTAATTAATACATCGGTATCCTTTAATCAGTTGAAAGGTTTTAACAAAAAAGATTATTTAGGTCTCGACTGCGCTCGACCAGACAAGTTTATTTTATAACTTTGTCTTATGGGATTAATACAACTTGAAAACATCCGTGTTTATGCCTATCATGGCTGTTTACCTGAAGAAACCAAAATAGGAAGTGATTATCGTGTAGATCTAGAAATAAAAGCAAATTTAAAACCTTCTGCTAAAACTGACGAACTCTCAGATACTGTAGATTACGTGTTTTTAAACAATGTTGTTATTGAAGAAATGAAAACAGCATCTAAGCTTTTAGAAACTGTTGCTGAGCGCATTTTAAATCGTATTATTAATGAAGATAAAATGGTTTCTAAAGCCACTGTAAGCGTTAGTAAAATTAACCCACCTATTGGCGGTGATGTTGCTATGGTTAGGGTTAAAATGACTAAAAAGCGAAAAAAGCGTAGTAAATAGTGTAAAAAGCTAATTATTTTTATATTTGCCCACACAATAAGGTATCGTGGCCGAGTGGCTAGGCAGTGGTCTGCAACACCATCTACAGCGGTTCGAATCCGCTCGATACCTCTTAAAACCTTCAAGATATCTTGAGGGTTTTTTTATTATATTTTTAGAAAAAATAGATTAAATAACCACATCATCTACAGCAGTTCTCCTGATACTTTGGGGCACTCGATACCTCATCTATTTTAAAGCTCTTAACCTTGTTAAGGGCTTTTATTTATTTAAAATTTTAAGAAAATTTAGATTAAAGTATTCCGGTTCGAATCCGCTCGATACCTCTTAAAACCTTCAAGATATCTTGAGGGTTTTTTTATTATATTTTTAGAAAAAATAAATTAAATAACCACACCATCTACAACGGTTCTCCTGATGCTTTGGGGCACTCGATACCTCTTCTATTTTAAAGCTCTTAACTTTGTTAAGAGCTTTTTATTTGTTTAAAATTTTAAGAAAATTTAGATTAAAGTATTCCGGTTCGAATCCGCTCGATACCTCTTAAAATCTTCAAGACTTCTTGTTTATTTAAAACTCTAAAGAACTCGATAGTTAATAATATTAAGGTTGTATTTTTACTCTTTTATAGGACTTATCTTTTCAATTTGTTCTTTGCTTTTCTCGTACATTTCTGGAAACAAGCCTTGTGTTAAAAGCAAAACACCAAAGCCTAAAATAGCGAGAGCGATAATTTTTTTGGTCTTAAAAATACGTCTTGGCGTCAGTTTGGTTCTTAAACGTTTTGCAGCTACAATTTTAAAAAGGTCTGTTATAAAATAAGTGGTTAACATGGTGCTTACAAAAATAATCGCTCCATTTTCTGATGTTGTTAATGACGTCCCTATAACTATAAAGCCTAGCCACCCTAAAAGCACACCTATGTTAATAAAATTGAGTAAAAATCCTTTTATAAAGAGTTTTCCGTAGTCTTTTTGAATTTCTACTTTATGGTATTCTCTAACAATCACTCTAAAAGACTTTGAGGTTTTAATAAATGAAATAACTCCGTAAACCACTAAAAGCATTCCTCCAAAAATGAGAAAACTAGGATCGTCTTTTATTTTTTCTACTAATTTGTTGGTGCTAAAAAAGGCTAAAAGAATAAATACAACATCTGCTAGAATTACACCAAAATCGAAAATTAACGCACTCTTAATCCCTTTTGTTGCACTGGTTTCCAAGAGCACAAAAAATACAGGTCCAATTGTAAAAGCTAGAATAACACCAAAAGGTATGGCTGTTAAAATATCGTCTAACATCTAAGTTTAGTGGTTTAGACAAAAATAGTAAAAGTGTTGTTATAATTTACATGCGTTTTACACGACCACCAAGAACTCGTTTTTCATCAATTAACTTAGGGTTTCCGTAGACAAAAACATCTCCACCAGCTTTTATTTTTATGTCTACTTTTTCTGAGGCATTAACCCTAGCTTCACCGCCTGCACTAATTGAAACCTCTGTAAATTCTGTTGTAAATTCTTGCGCATTAAAAACACCGCCTGTAGACACATTAATATCTTGTTTTTTAGACTTGCCCGTAAGGTTAATTATACCACCTGTAACCGATTTAATTTTTGCATATGAGGTGTTAGCCTCAACTGTAATTTCTGCGCCTTCTTGAGCTTTTAAATTAATTTCGAATTGTTTAATAGGTGTCTCAACAGTAATTTCCGCACCTTCGTTTCCGTCAATAGTTTCAACACCCGTAAAATAAAGTATTACTACGGTATCATTACCATCATAAATTTCTTCAACATCCATACGGATTTTTAACTTTCCGTTTTTATTAACAATATTAACATCACCTCTATTTTTACCTGTAATTTCTACACTGTTTCTATTCGATTTAATCATTTTAAGATTGATTAAATCAAAAGCTTTTACTTCTGTAAATTCACCAATGTCCTTTTTTATTGCATCTTGTGCGTTGATCGTTAATGCAAATATTAAGGCAAATGCTAGTGCTATATTTTTCATGTCTTTATGTTTTTTTGTTTTAAATATTAAAAGTACTCATAACAAAGACCGTGCTAAACTGTATTTGTTACATTTATAAATTATTTAACAACAAAAACACGTTTGCTAAATATCCATTTGAATTGAATTTCTTCTCCAGATTGTTTTTGTACCACTTGTTTTCTTGGAGAAAAAACAGAAGCTATTACTACTGCAATAAACCCGGTAATAAAACCACTTTCTATTTTAAATAGATTAGTTAAAACAAGCTTCGCACAAATAAATATAACGAAGAAGCTTCCAAAATATATGATATTGGCTTTTAAATTTTGACTCATACTTAAACAGCTACTTTTACTGCGGTTCCTGTAACGGAAACCATAGGGTAATTATGGGTTGTTAACTCTACTTCTACTTTAATACCAACAACAGCATTGGCTTTTAATTTTTTAGCATTTTCTTGAAGTCTTTTAAATGCTATTTCTTTAACGTTATCAACGCTAACTTGTATTTTTTTCATGTATTTAGACATGCTAAAACTAGCACTTAATGTTTCTTCGTTTAGTGCAACGCCAGTTACAATACCTAAATAGTCTTCTATTTTAAAACCTTCAATTGAATTTGTTGTTGTTAATATCATATGTTTTTAGTTTTTAGATGTGCTTCCCATAATGCTTGAGGGTTTTCTACAGAAAGATCTACTTTTCCGCAAGAGCAACAGATCTTAGCTTTTAACGCTCCTTTTTCAAATTTATTAAAAAATCTGTTATCTGTTTTTTGAATGTGAATTGATAACTCTTTTTTTTGATTTCCGTGTGCTAAGTCTGCAATGGCTGCATCATGAATAATTTTAGTTGAACCGCAAGTGCTACAGGTATCTTTTTCCATAATCTTAAGTCTTTAGTAATTAGAATATCATTTTAATAAAATGTTACACCAAAACTTAAAATTAATCGGCTTCTGGTTTTCCTATTAAGGTAAAATCGAGATGTTTTTTTACTAAATCTGTGTTTTTTACTTTTACAACAACTTCTTCTCCAAGTTGGTACATAGTTTTGGTGTTTTTTCCAACCATAGCGTAATGATCTTGATCAAAATAATAGTGATCATCTTTCATATCTCTAACGCTAACCATGCCTTCACATTTATTAGATATAATTTCTACATAGATTCCCCAATCTGTAACACCAGAAATAACACCAACAAATTCCTCGTCTTGATGATCTTGCATAAACCGAATTTGCATATACTTAATAGAATCTCGCTCCGCTTTGGTTGCTAAGTTTTCCATATTGCTACTATGGTTGCATTTTTCTTCGTACTCATCTTCATTAGCTGATTTTCCACCATCTAAATACTGCTGTAATAGACGATGTGCCATCACGTCTGGATAACGCCGAATCGGTGAAGTAAAGTGGCTGTAATAATCGAAAGCCAAACCATAATGCCCAATATTATGCGTGGTATATTCTGCTTTAGACATGGTACGAATCGCTAAAGTATCTACTAAATTTTGTTCTTTTTTTCCTTGAACATCTTTTAATAAATTATTAAGTGAAGACGCTACTGTTTTTCGATCTTTAAAATTGAGCTTATGCCCAAAACGCCCTACTACATTTTGTAATGCAGCCAATTTAGCATCATCTGGCTCATCGTGCACACGATATACAAAGGTCTTTTTTGGTGATTGCTTACCTATAAATTCTGATACTTTACGGTTGGCCAACAACATAAATTCTTCAATAAGTTTGTTAGCCTCTTTACTCGTTTTAAAATGAATACCTACAGGATTTGCCGCTTCGTCTAAATTAAATTTTACCTCAACTTTATCAAAAGAAATAGCGCCAGATCCCATACGCTTTACTCGCATTTTTTTAGCTAATTCATCTAATTTTAAAACAGCATATGCAATATCTTTTGATGTATTGTATTCTTTTCCTGTGAGTGAAACTTCTTGAGGAATTGTAGTATTAAGTTGAGACACTTCGACTGCGCTCAGTGTGACATTTGGATTATTTTCAATAATAGCTTGTGCTTCTTCGTATGCAAAACGTGCATCAGAATAGGTCACTGTTCTGCCAAACCATTGGTGTTTAATTTCGCATTTATCATTCATTTTAAACACCGCAGAAAATGTATATTTTTCTTCATGTGGTCTTAATGAACACGCTCCATTAGAGAGTACTTCTGGTAGCATTGGCACTACCCGATCTACTAAATAAATAGATGTTGCGCGCTCATAAGCTTCATCGTCTAAAACCGTGTTTGGTTGTAAATAATGAGAGACATCTGCTATATGAATGCCTATTTCGTATAAACCATCATCTAACGCAGTAAATGATAATGCATCATCAAAATCTTTTGCATCTTTAGGATCAATGGTAAAGGTTAAATCTTTACGCATATCTCTACGTTTTTCAATTTCTTTTTCTGTAATAGAAGTATCTAATTGGTTTGCAAACTCTTCTACCTCGTGTGGAAATTCTGAAGGCAAACCATATTCAGCTAGTATGGCATGTATTTCAGTACTGTGCTCACCAGGTTTACCTAAAACCTTTAGTACTTTACCATAAGGAGAATCTGCTTTATCTGGCCAATCTTGTAAACCGACTAAAACCTTATCTCCGTCTTCTGCTTTATTTATTTTATTAATGGGTACAAAAATATCTTTATACATCTTAGTACTATCGGCAACTACAAAGGCAAAATTCTTTTTGTCTTGTATTTGAATTGTACCTACATATTCCGTTTTTGCACGCTTAATAATATTAGTAATTTCTCCTTCTGTTTTTCCACGATGCTTTCTTCTGTAGAGATAAAATTCTACTTCATCACCATTTAAAGCCTTGTTAACATTATTTGAAGCTATAAAAATATCATCTTCAAAATCATCAGTTATTATATAACCACTACCTTTATTAGAGGCATCAAATATACCTGTGTAATATTCTGCAGTAACTACAGCTTTATATTTACCACGACCAAGATCTTCAATCTCTTGCTTAGCAGCTAATTTATGTAATGTTTTAATGATTTGATTGCGGCTACTCGCATCATTAACTCCTAGTTTAGCAGCAATTTGTTTGTAATTAAAAGTTTGATTGCGTTCTTTTTTTAAAATACTTAGAATTGTATTTACGTAATTAGAAATCTTATTTTTAGATTTCTTTTTTTTCTTTCTTGTCATTTATTATTTATAATCATTTTCATTTCCTAAAAGTGATAGGAATTCTTCATTTTAAACTTAATATTAAGAGGAAGAAGTGGTTTCCTGCAAAGGCAGGAAAGACAAATTAATAATGTCTTTTTTAATTAAGTTTATGCAAATTTACGTTTTAATTATTTAATGATGTTTTGTAATAGTTAAATGAATTTAAAATTACAGTTATCCACATTTATATAATCATATTAATTTTTCTTTTAAAATTTAAAAAATAAAATAATGATTATTATAGTCTGTTAATAGTTAGTATAACTTTTGTAACATTTTGTTGTATATATAATTCAATGTATTCTATTAACATATTGTTATTATTATAATATGCTTATTTATAGTAATATTACATTTACTATTAACAGATGTTTATAAACCTATTAAACATAAAAATTTTAATAAGTAATACTTAAAATATTGTTGGTATCTGTGTTTTAATATTTAAAAACTAAAGTGAAAAAATACGATTACTTTTTTGGTTAATACATTTCTATTTTGGTTTGTAAAAATTTAATTGATAACCTAATTTTTATTTTAAATAGTTGTAAACACTTATTAACATGTAATACCTATTTCTATTAACCAACTTTATTTATTTGTAATTTTGTAATAACTAAGATAAACTAGATTTCCGTTTTTAAGGAAACTAATTAAAAAACTAATTAGATGACAATTTCTATAGGTAATGATCATGCCGGACCAGATTATAAAGAAGCTATTGTAGAGCATTTAAAATCTAAAAATATTACTGTAAAAAATTATGGTACAGATACTTTAGATAGTGTGGATTATCCAGATTTTGTGCATCCGGTTGCTAAAGATGTTAATGATGGTAAAGTTGATTTTGGTATATTAATTTGTGGTTCTGCTAATGGTGTGGCGATGACGGCTAACAAATACCCAAATGTGCGTGCTGGTATTTGTTGGATGAGTGAAATTACCGAATTAACACGTCAGCATAATAATGCAAATATTATTTGTATTCCTGCAAGATATACTGCAATCCCTCAAGTTTTAAAAATGGTAGATACGTTTTTAAACACAAAATTTGAAGGTGGTCGTCATCAAAATAGAGTAGATAAAATACCAATGTCTTGTTAAGTATAAGTGTAAAAACATTTGAAGACTTAACGACACTTCAA
The DNA here is from genome assembly GCF_021887715.1 of Winogradskyella immobilis. Lineage (GTDB taxonomy): Bacteria > Bacteroidota > Bacteroidia > Flavobacteriales > Flavobacteriaceae > Winogradskyella > Winogradskyella immobilis. Next base: position 195,411 of record NZ_JAIQXX010000002.1, on the reverse strand, counting down.
CTTTATAATTTACTTCAATTACGAAGTGAAGTTTTTGTAGTTGAACAAGATTGTGTATATCAAGACATTGATGGAAAAGACCAAAAATCACTTCATGTTTTAGGTTATAAAAATGAAAAATTAGTAGCATATACACGTATATTTAAAGCAGGTGATTATTTTAATGAAGCAAGTATTGGTAGAGTAGTGGTTGTAGAAAATGAACGACAATACCAGTATGGTTATGATATTATGAATGCTTCTATAGATGCTATAAAAACCAAATTTAATACCACAAAGATTCTTTTATCCGCGCAAGTGTATTTAAAACGTTTTTATAATAATTTATTGTTTTTTGAACTAGGCGAGGAGTATCTTGAAGATGGTATTCCACATATTAAAATGTTGAGAGTGTAATTACTTTTTAACAGCTGTAATTAATAGTTCTACACGTCTATCGTATTCTGGTAAACCACCAAGCGGATATTTACGTTTTAAACCCACATACTTCATACGGTTTCTACTAACTCCTTTATTTGCTAAAAAATCATAAACATATTTAGCACGAGCAACAGATAAATTTCGTTTTTTGGTTTTTCTATCTAAAGCATCTCTAGTACCATTAGTACAACACACATGACCTTGAATGGTAAAACTAATATCTCTTCTCTGTAATAAAATAGCGGCAATTCTATTTAAAACTTCAATAGATTCTGGAACGAGATAACTATAACCCGTTTTAAATAATAGATTTTCAATCTGAATATTATCACCGACTTTTAAATCTCCAGTTAATAATTCTTCTACTTTAGTATTTGGTAAAATGGTTTTTCTAGGTGGAAAAACTTGAGTGACTACAATTTCTACTTTTCTATTGAGTGCTCTAATTTTTTGAACGTTTGTTTCTTTAATAATATTTAAAAGTATCTCACCTTTTCCATCAATATTAGTAATAAGATTGTCATCAACTTCATTATTAGAAAAAACGGTTTTTATAGCATTAGCACGATTTTTAGATAATTTTAAATTGTAAGAATCACTACCACGATCATCGCAAAAACCATAGATAGAAATCTTTTTAACATCAATAGATTCTATTTCAGACAAAAACAATAATAAACGGTAATGCTCTGTTTCTAGTATTGTATATTTATCGGTTTCAAAATATACAATATGCTTCATCTCTTTTTGAGAAAAGGCAAATTGAAGACTTAAAAAAGTAATTAAAACAAATAACCGCATGTTATTATTTTTACAGTAGACAATATAAAAATAATAACTTACTCTGAGATCGTTTATTATTTAAGTATACTACTATACTCGGTAGGATTGTTTAAAATATCTAAAGCTCTTTTAATTTCAGGGTTATTAGCTGTATAATATTCGTATAAACCTTCACTATAAAAATAGCGTTTAATTATTTCGTCAGTTAATAATGAAGATAGTTTTGCTTTATTAGCGTCTATAGCAGAGTTTTTATAATTATCTATAGCTTTAACTAATTTACTATATTCAGAGTTTATAGTTGTATTTAATTCTTCTTCTTTGGCAACATCTAAAGCTTCATTAAAAGCTTTTTCTGTTTTAGTTTCAAAATTAAATCCGTTTTGTTTTAAATACGATTTAAAGCTATTAAAATCTGAATCTGATAATCTAAAACTCGTTAAATCCTCAACTTTATTTTTATAAAAATAATCTGTAGAAAAATTAAATATGAGATTTTCGGCTTCAATAGCTTTACTAATAGGTGTTTGTTTAGATTGTGTTATTTCTATATCTGGTTGTACTCCGCCACCATCAAAAACAGAACGTCCATTTCTTGTTTTAAAAGCTTTATAATTTTCTTTTTTAGTACGTGTTGCTTTTCCGTTTTCATCTCTATTCCAATAATCTAAAGCTTGGATACAACGCCCAGAAGGAGTGTAATAGCGAGAAATAGTAATCTTCATTTGTGTACCATAAGTTAATGGTTTTGGGCGCTGTACTAACCCTTTTCCAAAGCTACGAGACCCAATAACCACAGCACGGTCCATATCTTGTAAAGCTCCTGAAACGATTTCACTAGCGGATGCAGATTTACCATCAATTAAAACCACTAGTGGAATTTTTGTGTCTATAGGTTCTCTTAATGTATAATAGGTTTTATTGTATTTTTTTACTTGAGATTTTGTAGTGACTACAAGCTGCTCTTTAGGGACAAAAATATTAACGAGATTTACGGCTTCACTTAATAGTCCACCAGGATTTCCTCTAAGATCTAAAACCAATTGTGTTGCACCTTGATTTTTTAAAGACCGAATGGCACTTATAGTTTCAGAAGATGCTTTCCTTGTAAATTCACGTAAAACCACATATCCAGTATTATCATTAATCATAGAATAATGAGGAACAGCATGGATTTCTAGAGATTCTCTAGTAATTTTAAGCGTGTTTGTTTTTCCTTGTCTTACATAAGTTACAGTAACATCGGTCCCAGCCGCACCTTGTAATAAATTACCAGCATCATCTTTAAAATCCTTAACAATTACATTATCTACTTTAATAATTTCGTCTCCTGCTTTTAAACCTGCTTTATCCGCAGCGTAATCTTTATAAGATTCTACAATAACCAGTTTATCTTTAAGGGTTAATACTTTTGCGCCAATACCAGTATAATCACCTGCATTATTTATTCGAGAAGCTTGCACATCTTGTTCATTATAAAAACGTGTATAAGGATCTAAATCATCTAACATACTTTTTATAGCAGTATCCATTAAATCACCAGGATTAGTTTCATCAACATAATTCATGTTGAGTTCTTTAAACATGGTTGTAAATATTTCTATTTGTTTTGCTATTTCAAAGAAATTTGAGTTGTATGCAGATGTTGTAATAAAAACAAGAAGTATTGTTATTGGAAAAATTACTTTTTTACGAAGGATCTTTTTCATCTGGGTTTTGTTTTTTAAATTTTTCTAATAGAAGCTTCATTTTCCGATCTAAAGTCTTAAAATCTGTTTCTTCTTTACCAATGTACAAAAACATAAAAGTATAAGGTGTTGTGTTTTTGTTAAAGTATGTATTCTTATTTAAGCGATAAGCTTCTCTTAGTAATCGTTTTATACGATTTCTAGTTACTGCTTTTTTATGCAAACGCTTACTCACAGAAACACCTGTTTTTAATAAAACAGCATCTTTATCGTCTGTTTTAAGATAGATTAATCGAATTGGATATATAGAAATAGATCTACCCTCGGTAAATAGTTGTTCAATTAACTTTTTACTTTTTAGCTTTTCTTTTTTAGGGTACGTATTTCGCATATATATTATAAAAAACCTCTTCTATAAGAAGAGGTTTTAAAATTATAATTAAATATTTAATTACTCGATTATCGAGGTTTAAATATTCTTAAACTTTATTTCTTATTATTATCTCTGTTTATATCAGCCATTGTTTGCGATGGATCAATTTCTACAGAAGCTACGTCTTTTGAAGCATCAAAAGTATAAGTAGGATATGCCCATGCCCAATTATCTACTATAGTCGCTGACGTTGGTTTAGAACCACGCATCATACGTAAAGGAATGTAGTAGTCTTCAGTAGAACCATCTGTATATGTTACAGTAATATCTATAGGCATTGGCATTAAACCAACACGCTCTAATGTTATAGATTTACCATCTACATTTTTTACTCCATAATCAATAGTATTTGTAGTTTGCGCAAAATCGATGAGGTACCAATCGAGTTCAAAATCAGTAATACGCTCTGCAGTACGAACAATATCTAAAGGCTTTGGATGCTTAAATGAAAAGTCATCAAAGTATTTTTTTATGGTTTTCTTTAAATTATCCTCACCAATAACATAACCTAATTGAGCTAAAAACACAGCTCCTTTGCTGTATGCAGCAGCACTATAAACCCCATTAAGGTCATAACGATCAGCATGTGTAGTCAATGGTTGTTCTCTACCAGATTTTGCTAAATTAAAATAACCTCTATACGATCCTAGAGTAGGATTTGCTCTAGGTTCGTCTCTTAAAGCGTTCATAGCTAAAGCAGAAATATAACTTGTAAAACCTTCATCCATCCACTCGTGTTTAGCTTCGTTACTAGCTAATAAAAATTGAAACCAAGTGTGTGCTAATTCATGTGCAGTAACTCCTAAAAGACTTCCATAACTTCTTTTTCCTGTAATTAATGTAGACATAGCATATTCCATACCTCCATCTCCACCTTGGATTACTGAATATTGATCATAAGGATACTTACCTACATTTTCTGAGAAAAACTGCATTAATTTTACAGTTGCGAGTTGTAAATCTTTCCAGCTTTGTAAATTATCTTCAGGTAAATCTTTCTTATAATAAAAATGAAGTAAAGGACCATTAGGCACTTGCATCGTATCGTGAATATAATCTTTGTCAGCTGCCCAAGTAAAGTCATGAACATTTGCCGCTACAAAATGCATTGTTTTTTTAGTACCATTAACCTTTGGTTCTCCTTGAAGATATCCAGTTCCGCCAACCACATAATCTTTATCAATGCTTAGTTTTACATCAAAATCTCCCCAAACTCCATGGAATTCTCTTCCTATGTAAGGATCTGCATGCCAACCTTCAAAATCATATTCAGCTAATTTAGGATACCATTGCGTCATAGAAAGCGAAACACCTTCAGCATTATTACGTCCAGAACGACGAATTTGAACAGGTACTTGTGCGTCAAAATCCATTTCAAAAGTAACTTTCTCACCAGGCTGAATAGATTTATTTAAGGCAACCTCTAATACTGTGCCTACTGTTTTATAACTTATTGCGGTACCGTTTTGAGATAAAGTATTAACTTTTATATATCCAACTTCATCAGGTTGAAGTTTACTAATACGGTCTTTAACTCTACCATCAGGATCTTGTATTGTAAGTGAGCGTACATCCATCTCACTTCCTGGTTGAAAGGCATTAAAATATAAGTGGTAATACACACGGTTTAATACATCTGGCGAATTATTAGTATATACTAAGGTTTGTTTGCCTTTGTACTGATAATTATTAACATTCATGTCTATTTCCATTTTGTAATCGACATGTTGTTGCCAATACCCATGATTTTGAGCATTTACAGTTTCTGAACCAAAAGCAAAAATGCTTAAAGTAAGTAATGTGGTGAGTAATCTTTTCATCTTTAGTTGTTTATAATTTAGAAGCAATAATTAGTGCATTATATGCATTTGCAATTTTTCCTGTTTTAGATAATTGAGAAAATGCTTGTATATCGGAAGCTTCACCGCCGACAATAACTTTATTTTTAAGAGGTGTGCCCGATTGTAAAATAACTTGTTTTACTTTTTCTGCACTCAATTTAGGATATTGAGACCGAATTAAAGCAACAATACCAGCTACACCAGGAGCTGCCATTGATGTTCCGCTATTTTCTTGATATTCATTTTCCGGAACGGTAGAATAAATAGCTTCTCCTGGAGCAAAAATATCAACATTTTTAATTCCATAGTTAGAAAAACTAGCTACCATAGAACTTCCGTATTTTGAAGATAAAGCACCTACCGAAATATAGGTTTTAGAAATTTCATTACCGTTTACATGATCTGAAGGAAAATTAGATTCCACATCAACATTTTTAGAATCGTTACCCGCAGCATGAACAAAAACCACATCATTATCTGAAGCGTATTTAAGCGCGTCTCTAACCCAATCACTGTGTGGAGAAAACGATTTTCCAAAACTGGCGTTAATTACTTTTGCACCATTATCAACAGCGTATCTAATAGCTAAAGCCACATCTTTATCGTATTCATCTCCTCTCGGAGTTGATCTAATTGCCATAATTTCAACATTGTTTGCAACGCCATTAGCGCCTAAACCATTGTTGCGTTCAGCAGCTATAATACCAGAAACATGTGTTCCATGGCTTTCAGAAGCTTCTTTTGGCTTTACATTTCCGTTTCCATAGCCTACTTTGTCATTTAAATCGTCTGGGTTATCTCCGGTTTTACGACCTTTAAATGCAATGTTGAGATTATAATTTAATTGATCGTCTATTTGCTGTTTCTGCTCATCAAAAACAGCAATGGTTTCTTTAATTGTACCAATGCCAAAACCAAAAGTTTGAGAAATAATACTTTGATGTCTTAACAAGTTCTGATCTACGGATTTAATTGCAGTAACATCTTCTAAGGTATAATCTTCTTTTCCTAAATGTTTAGAAATAGCACTATGAGAATTATTAATTACCGGTAATATTTGATCGTTTTGTGCTTTACGTTCTTGCCAAGTTTTTAATTCTTTGTCGTAAGCTGCTTTTGCTTTTGCGTAATCAGGAGTGTTTGAATTTCCATTAGCGATAATTCTTGTAAGCTCTAATTGTTCTTTGTAGGTTTCTCCTAAGAAATTCCAACCATGAATATCATCAATATAACCATTGTTATCATCATCTTTTCCATTATTTGGTATTTCGTCTTTATTGGTCCAAATTACACCATCTAAATCTTCATGATCTATATCTATACCGGAATCAATTACAGCAACAATAACCTTTGTACCTTTTTTTCCTTTTATAATTTCAGAATAGGCTTTATCAACACTCATTCCTGGAATAGTATCTTTTACAAGATCTAAATGCCCCCAATTTTTAGCTTCTGCTTCAGTTAATTCTGAAACTTTTAAATGAAAGTTATCAATGTTTTCTACCGGTGTTGAAATAATAGGGTTGCTACCACAGCCAACAATTAATGTTGATGCTAAAGTTATTCCAAATAGTATTTTGTTGTTTTTCATGCAATTAATTTTTTAACTAAAAAGGGCGTTACAAGTAAATGTCTCATAATGTCTTACTCCCTTTTCAGTATGTTTAACGGTGATGATTTCGTTATGTGCATCGTGCTCTAAAAATAAATAATAATTGTGATCTGCCGCTAGATTTAAAAACAATTCTTTTTCATCTAAAGTTAATAGAGGTCTAGTATCATAACCCATAACAAATGGAATTGGTAAATGACCAACTGTTGGTAATAGATCAGCCATAAAGCAAATAGTTTTTCCCTTATAATGAATCATCGGAATCATTTGTTTTTCGGTATGTCCGTTTGCAAAAAAGATATCAAAACCAAGTGCAGAATCTTTTAAAATATGTTGTTCTGGAAGTGCAGTAAACTTTAATTGACCACTTTCTTCCATCGGAATTATATTTTCTTTTAAAAAAGACGCTTTTTCTCTGCGGTTAGGTTGTGTTGCCCATTGCCAATGACTTATATTACTCCAGAAATGTGCGTTTTTAAAAGCGGGTTCATAACCCGTTCGGTCCTTATTCCATTGTATACTTCCGCCACAATGATCAAAATGCAAATGCGTCATAAATACATCTGTAATATCATCTCTATGAAATCCATGATGCGCAAGTGATTTATCTATAGAATCATCTCCCCACAAATGGTAGTAGCCATAAAACTTATCACTTTGTTTGTTACCCATACCGGTGTCTATAAGAATAAGACGATTACCATCTTCAATAAGCAAACAACGTGCCGCTATATCTATCATATTATTTTGATCCGCAGGATTTGTACGTTGCCATAGTGATTTGGGAACTACTCCAAACATAGCTCCGCCATCGAGTTTAAAATTTCCGGACTGTATAGGGTATAATTTCATAAGACGTGCAAAATAAGAAAAAGGACTAAAAAATGCAGAGACGTTTTGATTTTATTGTGATTTTTTGAGTTGTAAGTATTTTACTATATTTAGCTGGTTTTAGTTTTAAAAACGTTATGATTAATGAAAACTAAGGGTACAATATTTTGTATACATGGCAATTCATCTTCTAGTCAAATTTTTGACGCTTGGTTGCGTTTTGAAAATTATGATGTAATAACTATAGACCTTCCTGGTCATGGAAGAAACCAAGACTATAGCTCTGAAGACGATTTTTCTTTTAATTCATACTGTAACTTTTTAATAGATTTAGCAAATAAAATAGAAGGTGAAATTATTGTTTTTGGACACTCATTAGGAGGGCATTTAGCAATTTCAATTGCTAAGTTTATAAAAAACATTAAGGCGCTCATTGTTATGGGCACTGCTCCTTTAAAAAAACCTATAAATACTTCTGAAGCTTTTATGCCTGTGAAAGAATTGAATGTTTTTTTTAAGAGTATTTTTGATAAAGCAGAATTATATAAAGCTGCAGATAAATTAATTTTAAAAGACAGTAATAAAACGATGTTTATAAATAGTTTTATCGAAACCAACCCATTGACACGAGAAAAAATTGCTACAGAAATAATTGATAACAACATATTAGACGAGTACACATTGTTTAAAACACTAAATATTCCAAAATATCTTTTAGTGGGAGAGAATGATTGTATGATTAATAAAGACTATTTAGCACATTTTAAAGAAGGCAATAATAAATGCGAAGTTATTAATATAAAAAATTGTGGACACTATCCTGTAGATGCTACAGAAGATATAAAAACCATTATCAAAGATGTTGCTCAAGCAGTTTTTTAACCCTATTTATGAAATTACATACTGAAAAAGAACAGATAGCTGTATCTCGACACTATTTATTAAAACTAAAAGACTCGTATAAAAACAATAAAGTGAAATGCAAGGTTTTTTTCCTTTTCCAGTATTTATTAAAAACGAGAACACCCACAATTACAATTATGTTAACCATAATTTTTTATCAGCAGCTCCAGAAATGGACAGGTTGGTTAAAGAAGGCAAAGATTATCTTTTAGAAATTTCTAATAAACCACTTTTAGAACTAACATGGTTGAAAACAGCTATGTTTTATAGAAACCCAGATGAAAAAGCTATTTTAAGTAACCTCCAGCAATCTAGATTATACGATACAAACACCTTTTATCTCACAAACAAAGCTATTGTAGACGAACATTTTTCTATTAATATAGCTCTAATTGCTAATCAGTTCTCAGGTTTAGAAAACACCTTTCAAGAGTTAATACCAGATTTAAAAAAAGACACACAGCTTTTTTTAAAATTTCAAACCCTTACCAAACGCGAAAAAGAAATTTTAGAACTTATCTTAAAAGGGTATACCAATAAGCAAATTGCCAATTTAACAGTAACTTCTTTTAATACTGTAAGGACACATAGAAACAGAATCTATAAAAAACTAGAGATAAAACATTTTAAAGACTGTTTAAGCTACCAGTATTTTTTTACTCGATAATCTAGATTTAAATACTTCGATGTAAGTATGGAAATGTTTAAAATGGTTTCCTTAGAACACTCCTTCAACATACCCAAGATCGTTGATTTCTAATTAAAAAAATACGCTTATAAGCGTATTGTTGGGTATGGGTGGCATAAGTATTTTTGTATTAAAACCATGTTAACACAACTTGTTACAACACTTTCATTGCTTCGCTATTAAATACATACCCAATATTAGGTATTGTTAAGTGTTGTTAAAACCAATTGCTTTACCCATAAAAAACTAACCCTATATATATGGAAACTATTAAAACCCTAACCTTAAAGACTACTCAATACTTAAACCACCTGCTAAGTATCATTTTATTGTCAAATCTATTTTTAGCTACTGCTCAAGAAGGCAATTATGGTAGTTTAGCTATAGACCAACGAAATGGCGACCAATACGGTTGGGCTATAAATTATAATTCGCAAAGTGAGGCTAATAAGCGCGCTATAAGTGAGTGCGAAAAAAATGGTGGTGATAACTGCCACACCGTTATGTGGTTTAAAGGAGGTTGTGCTGCTTATGTGGTGCAGCGTGGTAATCCTAATATCTATGGTTGGGGATTAGCGAATACTCGTGAAGAAGCCGAACAAATAGCCCTAGATGAAGCTAGAGCCCGAGGCGGTTTTGACCTAGCAGTTAGAGTATGGGGTTGTAATGCAACTAAAAATAGCGATTACGGTTTACCACCTCTAACAACTAATGGGGTCTATGGTTTTTATTATTTTAAAGATAAAAGCGCCAATAAAGCATATTTCAGTAAAGTATTCTATCAACCTAATGTTGTCAAAAAACAAAGCGATAATTGGACTTGGTCAGATTATGCTGAAACCAGAATGACCTATAGAGCTAAAAAATTTAGAATTGCCTGTATTAATGATATTATGGGCTTTGAAGTAAGTAAAGAAACTTTAGACACTATTTTACAAAAAGAAACTCTAGACTGGGAAGGATACACGGAATTATATATCAACAAAAAATTCATTAACAGAGACATTCAAACAGAACGTAAAGCGGTGTTTGATAAAGTATATGAAGGCTTTAAAAAAAGAGTGCAAAATGAGAATGAGGGTATTGAAATCGTTGAAGTTTCTATACCGCTTTAAACGTTTATTAAGGATTGTACACATTACATAAAAAATAACACTAACAATAAATTTATAATGAAAAAACATTACACATTATTAGTACTACTATTAGGTTTATTTACTGCAACGTATAGCCAATCTGGTTGTTCTTTTGAAATGTCTATAGATTATGAACTAGGTAGGGATGGTGATGACTCATCGCCAGCACCAAAGCAATGGACACTAGTAGATGGCAATAATAATACCCCATTTAACTTTTTAAGTTACAACTATTATGTAAAAGATTATTATGGTCTAGGCGAGACAGGTGATGAAGTTCTTTATAAAATGGAAATAGAGAACCTTTCGAATTTTGATGTATTTATAAAGCTTAAGTGGAGTAATGAACGTTCTACAGGAGCAATAACATTAAAAGCAGGTAGCACATACACTACAGAAAACCTATATGAAAATACTGCGAATAATGCTTCTCTTGAAGTAAAAAGTATAAGATTAGCTTTTAATGCTGATCATCGTAGAGAATTTGGCTCGGCCAGACCAAGAGATTTAAAATGCGGTGAAGATATTAATGCGTTTTTAGACGAATTAAGAGCAAAACAATCCGAGTCAGGAGAACCAATAAATAATGATAATACTATAGCGCAAAGCGAAAACTTAAATACAACAGAAAGTAATACACAAAACACAGCTACGAGTCTAAATACCTCAGAACAAAAGCCGCAAGAGACAAGATTGCCTTCAGAGAGTATTTACCAGAAACGTCAGCGCGAAGCCAATGAAAGAGCAGAAAAACAAAGACTAGCAGAAGAAAAGCGTTTAAAAGATGGCCAAGATTTTATCAATCAGCAAAACAGAGAAATAGCAGAATATAATCAGTCAGTAGATAAATTGGGTGATGAATTAAGTTCTGAGCTTACACAATTATTTTCTGGGAGTGATAATGCAGCATTAAACGTATTAAATGTAACAGAAAGCATTATGGCTTCTGGACTCATTGAATCTATAGACGGACTCACAGCGGTTGGTATAGGTGGTGGTGCTTTAGCCATTGGAGCAGGTTTATTACAAGCGGCAAAACAAAAAAAAGCACAAGCAATTAAAGATAATAGTAGTAACATTAAGACTAAAGTAGATGAGATGAGAGCTACTTATACCACGTTTGAATCCGCAATAAAAGAGAAAGATAATATTAAAGTACTAAAAACACACAATGATTTATCTGTAATAGAATCAAGTATTATAGAGAGCGCCAATTTTATAATTGATAAAAAGGGCAGTGTTGAAGGGTTAGGTAAACTTAAAACTACAATTTCTCAGTCTAATGAGAAAAGAAGCTCTGTAATAAACCGAGTTAAAGAAAAATTGCTAAATAATTTTTATAAGCTAAGTCCAGAAAAAAAGCGAGAATTTGTCGCGGTATTACCCTATTCTGAATCTAAAGGCATAGCTAGAGAATATGTTGAAGATGACTATATGATGGTATATGATGATAATTGGGAGCTTTTAAAAGAAGGGTTTTTAAAAAACGATTTTCGTCATGGTTTATGGAAAGAATATTATCCAGATACTGGCGATTTGTATGAAAAATCTATTTTCGAAAGAGGTGTTTTGTCGGAGAGTATTGCTTTTTATAAAAAAAGTGAGGAGCTACTTTTTGTAAGAAAGTTGACTTCTAATAATATTTACGAAACCCAAACGTATCATCCTAATAAAAATATCAAAAGTAATGGCAAGATGTTAATTGAAGAATATGGGAAGTTTAAACGTATTGGGACTTGGTCTCTTTATAACGAAAATGGAAAGCTTTATCGATTACTCTCTAATGATGATAATGAAGTAACAGTTATTGATTTTTATGAAAATGGTAAAAAATCTACAGAGACAATATTAAAGCTAGATCAGATACAAGGTATAAGAAATTTATATTATAAAAATGGACAGTTAAGACAAGCTATAGAATATAAAACAATAACTGATAAAAAAGGAAGTCGAACTTCAATCAATAGGGGTGTAGTTGCTTTCGATAAAGAAGGGAATCTAATTGACGATGGAAATCTGATTGATGGGAATGGCACTGTTATTATATATAACGAAGAGGGAAATATATCTGAGATAGTAACTTATAAAGAAAATAAATTAAAAAGTTTATTGCTAAACCCAAAAAAAATACAGAAAGCTTATCAAAAATTTAGAAAGAAGGATCCTTATGAACCTAAAACAGATTTTGATATTAATAATCATACCACTTATGATTTAAAACCATTACCAATTTCAGAAACATTACAGGAAGAAGTATTAAGTGCTTTTGAAAAAATACCATCTGCTAAACCGCCAAAAAAGATTATAAAGGCAACAATTAACAATAATGACACTGAGCCTGAAGTAAATAATACTAAGAAGAAGGATAATAAATTAGAATCTATTGACAAACTTGATGGAATAAAAATAGGAGAAGATGAAAAAATAACTGAAATATTGTCTAGTTTTTATACAGAATATAATGTAATTAAAGAATCGCCAAACCTAATAACATATTTTAAACCTAATGGTGAGTTTTATAGAGTTCATAACAGTTCTAAATCAAAGTCGTATTTGGATATAGACAAAAATTTTGAAAACTATACTACAGAACTCAATAATTTAAGAGAACAATCTGAACTTTATATAAAACTATTCAATAGTATAAATAAAGGGTATACATCAAGACTAAAACCCAATAATCTATATTCTAAAGATCCTTTTAAAGCTTTCTTTTCAGATCATTTAGCTGTTGCTATTCAAAACAATTATTATGATGAAGACACGTTAAATAATAAACATTATTTTGAGGATTTAAGAGACACATATGATAATACAAAAACACCTACTATAACTATATCTACTGGTAATTGGATTGTTGAAAATAACACAATCAAATTAATTTCGTCTAAAAAATCTATAGTGTTCCCTGCTCAACTTTCAGTCTTAGAGTATAGAGGTAAAAAAAGCGCTTTTTTTTGTTCGAAATTAGAAAACCCTCCTTTTAAAACCCTCAGCACAGATGCCTATGGAATTGGAATTAGTAAAAACTATAGGCACTTAATTTTTAATAAAACACAATCTAAATTGATTTGGGCAATACAAAGTCAAGAAACAACTACTAACAATGTTTTAGGGGTTGAAGAAATTCTAATTTCTAAATCGATATCTAGTAACGGAATATTAGAAAATAATAGTAAAGAGATATTTGAGAAGATTATAATGGTAAATAATTTTAATGATGAGATAAGTATATTTTCTGATCAAAAAATACTTAATGACTTTTTTCAAATTAAATAAACCTACTAAAAATGAATAAAAACAGTTTATTACTTCTTTTTGTCGGAATGTGTTTTTATATGCACTCACAATCCAAAAGTGGCCCGGTATATGTTTTGGTAAAAGATATAAAAACAGACAAACATTGGGGTTGCCCAACCCAACAAACCGATTATGAGATTAATTATTCGCTTAGAAACGTAAAAGATTACAAAAGAAAAAGTAAAGCCTTAGAGGTATTTAAAAAACGGTTTCAAGCAGGCGAGGATAATACCAAAATTATTGCTCATGAGGTCTCTATAGCACCCGATGATTTTTTAGTTGTTTATGAGTATGTCTATGAATATTCAGATAGAAGAGATGAAAAATGTAGCACTAACTTAAGACGAATTATTAAAGGGTTTAAAGTAAAAAACCTAGAAGAGATTCCAGAAAAAATGCAAGAAAGATTAGAGGCTAATTTTAGAAAAAAAGACTATGATATTCATAATATACTGGAAATAAGGGTACCTTTAAACCTTTCAGATAATGCACCTTTATTAAATGTTATTAGTGGTAAAATTAGAGACTATGTTAATAAAAATGGCAAAGTAGATAAAACCAAAAAAAATAAAGGGACTGCTGTTGGGGTTAGAGGATAATAACGTTATTCCGTTAAATTATTAGCATAAGCCTAATATTTAGCCCAAAAGCCATACCAATCTATTACCAACAGGATTTTCCGAGTTCTAAAAAAAACCTATGGTTAGGCACCGTTTTTTAATTTTGTATTTATTTCTAAATCCCTAATCCTTAATATCTAGGATTGTGGCAAGTTCTTTGCCGTAATCTATAAATGCTATCGTTTCATCTGTCCTTGCTAATTTGATTTTATCAAAAATGACCAGTGCCTCGCCATTACTTTCTATATGATAAATTTGATGATTTTCGAAAAAGCGAATAATTTCGTCTGTAAAAAAGGATCTAATTTCGTTTTCATTATTTCCTAAAATGAGAAATTTATTAGAAAAATCAGGATACATTTCAAAATCAATATCTTTGTAACCCGTATATGATTTTACACGATCAATTATCTTGTCAAATAAGCCTTCTTTTTCCATTGTAAAAACAGGTATTTTTTTAGGTAACTTTATAACCATTAGTGTAGTATTAAATGTTTCTGCTGTAAAAGCTGCACCTTCACTAAAAGTTATATCCGCAATTTCCCAAGGCATATCTAAATCTTTAAAAGTTCCTTTAAGGCAATTTGATTTACGCTCAATAGGTCTAATTTCAAAAAAGTGAAATTTTTTCAAATCCGCGGTATTCCAATCTACTCGACTCGTGTATTGATAATCTTTTTCATTGGCTAAATTTTGTAATCGAGTTTGCCTTGATGATAGTTTTACTACCTGATTATTTAAAGCAATTTTTAAAGCTCTATTATAAGTAGAGGATGAAACATGCGAATCCAGTCCTTTAATAATGACGTTACCACCCGTATTTTTTTGCATTTTTAGGTAATCCACTATATAATCCATATAGGTAATCCCTACCAATCTTGTTTCTGATAAATCAATGTTAACATCTGCTCCAGAAGGAATTTGAGCCACCATTTTATCGATTTTTAAGATGCCTAAAAAATTGGCAATCCCTTTAATCTTTATATCGTAACTGCCATCTGATTTTGCAACCAAATTTGAACCCGAACGATAAACCATTTTAAAAAATTGAGGTATGGATACCTTCGCCAATAGCATATGACTAAACATTGCTAATAATAACCCTCCAAGTAATCCAATTAATAAATTAGTGTAAAGCGTTAAAACCATAGTGCCAACAAAAAATATTAATTGCTCGATGCCTTGATTATAAATTTGTTTAAAGACAGCAGGCGATGCTAATTTAAACCCAGTGTAAATTAGTAAAATGGCAAAAGCACATAACGGTACTTGCCTCATTATTGGGCTCAATACCACAATAAAAAGTAATAATAAAAGGCCTTGATACATATTGGACCACTTTGTCTTTGCCCCATTATGAATATTAACCGTACTTCGAATAATCACAGCAATAATTGGTAAACCTCCAATCATACCAGCAGCTATCGTACTTAGTCCAATACCTGTTAAATCCTTATTCAAATCGGTCTTTCGTTTATAAGGATCAATTTTGTCAACAGCTTTCGCAATGGCTAAGGATTCAATGCTCGTTATGATTAAAATAGACACTACGGTTGTCCAGAATTCTATTGTATTAATTTTACCAAAATTCGGATGCATTATTGAATCCATAATATTATCTGGAATATCTAGCAGCAGATGGGGGCCTACCTCATAAGCTCTTCCAAAGAATGAAAGCGTATGCTGATCAAAGAAATTGAAAATATAAACAAACGGAATAGAAAGAGCAATGACCCACATTGGTGTGGGCAAGATATGAAAGACTTTATAACTGATTTTGGAATGAAACAATAATAGAAGTAAGCCTACCAAAGCAATAATTACCACAAAAGGATTAGCTTGAGGTAGAAATAGAACTGCATCAACAAGGTTTTGTATGATACTAGGACTATCAGAATGCGTACCTAAGGCAACATGGATTTGTTTTGCAAAGATGATAATTCCTATGGCCGCCAAAATACCATGAATCACAGAAGAATGGAATATATCCGCTAATCGACCTAATTTTAATAATCCCAATACTACTTGAATTGCACCAGAAATAACCACCGCTGCCAACACATAATTAAATGCTTGCCCAGAACCATCATCCATCAATGCAATGCCTAAAAGTATAACTGCAATAACTCCTTTAGCAGGTCCATTGACTGATATGTGACCACCTCGATAAAGAGTTGTTACAACACCACCAATTATTGCCGAAAGGATACCTGACATAGCTGGTGCACCTGCTGCCAAAGCAATTCCTAATGAAAGAGGTAAAGCAATAAGTGAGACACTTACCGCTGCAATTAAATCACTCCTCCAATTTTCAATTAAACCTTTAAAACCTTTTTTTGGTGTAATTTCCATTTATTTAACTAAAGGTGTTTACAAAATATTGAGATTTTGAATATAAAATGTCAATAGGTCGCTTCACAGTTCTAAAATCATGTAATATATGAAATAGTTTAATTTTTGAGAAATTTGAATTTAAATCTATGATTTGTATCATAAAGCTTTATTAATAAGCATATGAAAAAGAATGAGTTTAGCTTTTAAAGCTAAAGCTAATCTTGAGGCTACAAAACCAAGAGTCTTAATGTTGAGAGGAAACATAACACCAATTCCAATGGTTCGAGAAGGCGTAATAGACATTGCAAAAAAAAGGTTTTAAAATAAGTGTCGAAGACAACATTTTTTTAAAATACAAAGCGAATGAAACTATTAAAGGCCAATAGGTTTTATAATTATTTATTATTTTCACAAAAAACGAAGTATGTTAGAATTAGCAGGCATTATTATTTTAGGCATTTTAGCGCAATGGGTGGCTTGGCGTTTTAAAATCCCCGCTATTTTACCGTTAATATTAATTGGTTTATTGGTTGGGCCAATTGCAGCAGAATTTTTGTCTGAAGATGGTACCAAATGGATAGAACCCATTTGGAATGGAGAGAAAGGATTATTTCCAGGAGAGAGTTTGTACTATTTTGTCTCTTTAGCAATTAGTATTATTCTTTTTGAAGGAGGGCTTACCTTAAAACGAAACGAAATAAAAAATGTAGGACCAGTAATAACCAAACTCATTACCGTTGGTTCTGCAATTACCTTTTTCGGTGCAGGTATTGTAGCACATCTTTTATTTAATTTAAGTTGGGAACTTTCATTTTTATTTTCTGGATTAATTATAGTTACAGGACCGACAGTAATTACCCCTATTTTAAGGAACATTCCTTTAAAAAAGGATATATCTGCAGTTTTAAAATGGGAAGGCATTCTTATTGACCCCATTGGGGCATTAGTTGCCGTTCTTGTTTTTGAATTTATTAGCGTAGAAGGTGATAGTGGTTTTACCAAAACAGCATTCATAGAGTTCGGTAAAATTCTATTATTTGGAACAACCTTCGGGTTTACATTTGCCCATGGTCTTGCTTTTGCAATTAATAAAAAATTAATACCTCATTATTTATTGAATGTGGTATCGTTATCAGTGGTACTATTAGTGTTTGTGGAGTCCGAAATATTTGCTCACGAATCTGGCTTATTAGCGGTTGTGGTTATGGGAATGGTTTTAGGAAACGGTAAGCTTGAAAACATTAAAGAACTCCTTTATTTTAAAGAATCTCTCAGTGTTTTACTTATTTCTATCCTATTTATTTTACTAGCAGCTAATATTAATATTGACGACTTACTCTTATTATATAATTGGAAAACCGCAGTACTATTTTTAATTGTGGTCTTAATTATAAGACCATTAGCGGTTTTTGCTAGTACTCATAAATCGGGATTAAAACAAAACGAAAAACTATTTATCAGCTGGGTGGGACCAAGAGGTATTGTTGCCGCGGGTATTGCTTCACTTTTTGGAAGCAAGCTTATAAAACAAGGAGTAGAAGGGGCAGAATATATTACGCCAATGGTGTTTATGATTGTTTTAGGTACCGTTTTATTAAACGCTACCACAGCACGCTTTTTTGCCAAAATAGTTGGAGTGTTTTTAAAGACATCTGATGGGATTTTAATTGTTGGGGCTTCAAAAGTATCACGCTTATTAGGACATTATCTAGAATCTCATGGAAGACATGTGGTACTTATAGATAGCAACAAGGATAATATAGAAAAAGCAGGGGAATTAGGCCTAGAAGCGTTGACCACTAACATTTATTCAGATAATTTAAAAGACAATATAGAACTTAATCATGTTGGTTATTTAATGGCATTAACAGGAAATTCTGAGATTAATAAATATGCCATAAACAAGTTTAGTAGTCAGTTTGGTGAAAACGGATCATTTAGGTTGGTGTCGATAGAAGAAATGAAAGATGATAAAAATAATCCTAAAGAGGGTTTGTTTTCGCACACGGATGATTTTAACACCTTAAGTAATGTCGCTAAAAAATATCCAAGCATTCAAGAAATAACTCTGAAAGATAAAACACATTACGAAAGCTTAATAAGGATTACCAATTCAGATAAAGATATCATCCCTTTATTTATAAAAGATGAAAAAGGAGAATTGACAATAATATCATCCTACAATAAAGATGTTGATTCTATAGGTGAAAATTGGCAATTGGTATATCTAGGAAAGCCTTTTGATATAGAAGAAGTTTAACTAAACCTTTAATCATTCAACTTTAAAACAGCCATAAACGCTTGTTGAGGTATTTCCACATTACCAACTTGACGCATACGTTTTTTACCTTTTTTCTGTTTTTCCAAAAGTTTACGTTTACGCGAAATATCACCACCATAACACTTAGCCGTAACATCTTTACGAAGTGCTTTTACAGTTTCGCGCGAAATAATCTTTGCTCCAATAGCCGCTTGAATAGGAATATCAAACTGTTGACGAGGAATTAATTCTTTTAGTTTTTCGCACATCTTTTTACCAATATTTTGTGCGTTATCAGTATGTATTAATGCAGAAAGCGCATCTACAGGTTGGGCGTTTAATAATACGTCTAACCGAACCAATTTAGAAACCTTTAAACCAATAGGCGAATAATCGAAAGAGGCGTAACCCTTAGAAACCGTTTTTAAGCGGTCGTAAAAATCAAAAACAATTTCCGCTAACGGCATTTCAAAAATCAGCTCAACACGCTCGGTAGTTAAATACGTTTGATTTATAATCATTCCGCGTTTCTCAATACACAAGCTCATTACGTTACCAACAAAATCGGCTTTGGTAATAATAGTGGCTTTTATATAAGGTTCCTCAACACGATTTACGGTTGTTGGCTCCGGTAAGTCACTAGGATTATTAACAATAAATGGAATATTAGGTTCTTTATTAGTGTAGGCATGATATGATACGTTAGGAACTGTAGTAATAACGGTCATATCAAACTCGCGCTCTAAACGCTCTTGTATAATTTCCATGTGTAACATCCCTAAGAATCCACAACGAAATCCAAAGCCTAATGCCGCAGAACTTTCTGGTTGAAAAACCAAAGAGGCATCATTGAGTTGTAATTTTTCCATAGATGCTCTAAGTTCTTCGTAGTCCTCAGTATCTACAGGATATATACCTGCAAAAACCATAGGTTTTACATCTTCAAAACCTTCAACAATATTTGTTGTTGGCTTGGCAAAATCCGTAATAGTATCACCAACTTTAACTTCCTTAGCCGTTTTAATACCAGTAATTAAATACCCAACGTCACCAGCTTTTACACTTTTTTTTGCAACTTGAGTTAATTTTAAAGTTCCAACCTCATCCGCAAAATATTCTTTATCGGTAGCGACAAATTTAATTTTTTGCCCTTTTTTAATTTCACCATCAAAAACTCTAAAGTAAGTTTCAATGCCTCTAAACGTATTGTAAACGGAATCAAAAATTAAAGCTTGTAAAGGAGCATTAACATCACCTTGAGGAGCCGGAATACGTTCAATAATAGCTTTTAAAATATTATCTACGCCAAAACCCGTTTTACCACTTGCATGAATGACTTCTTCGGGGTCGCAACCTAAAAGATCGACAATATCATCAGTTACTTCTTCTGGATTGGCACTAGGTAAATCTACTTTGTTAAGAATGGGAATGATCTCTAAGTCATTTTCTAAAGCAAGATATAAATTAGAAATCGTTTGTGCTTGTATGCTTTGAGCAGCATCCACAATTAATAGCGCGCCTTCACATGCTGCAATTGATCGAGATACTTCATAAGAGAAATCTACGTGGCCAGGAGTATCAATAAGGTTTAGTATATAATCTTGACCTTCTAATGTATACTCCATCTGAATGGCATGAGACTTAATGGTAATACCACGCTCACGTTCTAAATCCATACTATCTAGCAACTGATCTTGTTTTTCTCGAGCAGTAACCGCACCCGTATAATCTAACAAGCGGTCAGCAAGTGTGCTCTTTCCATGATCAATATGCGCTATAATGCAAAAATTTCTAATGTGTTTCATCTAAATTTTATAAGGCAATCTTAATTTGCAAATATAATTGTTTTCTAAGGCTATAACCTATCAAAAATGATAAGAATAGACCATTACTGTGGAAAAACCGTACATTGAATTTAAAAACTATTTTTATATTGCAATCCAAACCTAACTAATGATAGCTCGATTGAGATTTTACCTTAGTGCAATTCTTTTTGTGTTTTCTTTTGTTGCTTTTGCTCAAGAATTTTCTGTTTCAGGAAAAGTTGTTGATGAAAGTAAACAAGCAATTTCTTACGCTAATATTATATTACAAACCACATCTAATGCTACTTTTGTAAAGGGCACAAGCACTGATGATAACGGAAACTTTGTTTTAAATGCCATAGAACCCGGAGAATATCTTTTAAAAATTAGTTTTATAGGTTATAAAACGATTGAAAAATCTATTATTGTTTCGGATAACTTGAGTTTACAAGATCTAAAACTCATAGAAGATTCTGAAGCTTTAGACCAGATTACGATTACAGCAAAACGCCCTACAATTACTAGAAAACCAGACCGTCTTATTTTTAACGTTGCCAATACGGCTTTAATAGAAGGTACAACGCTTCAGGTTTTAAAAAGCACACCAGGAATTATTGTTTCGGAAGGAAGCATTAATATAAAGAGTTCTCCTGCTGTTATATATATTAATAATAGAAAAGTACAATTAACTTCAGACGAATTGATTCAGCTTTTAGAAAGCGCTCCTGCAAATAGCATACAATCCGTAGAGGTAATTACGAATCCTCCTGCGAGTTTCGATGCCGATAGTGGCTCAGTAGTTAATATTATAATGAGTAAAAATTTAATTGCTGGATATCGAGGAAGTATTGCAACAAATTATACGCAAGGAGTATTTCCTAGATATAATGCGGCAACAAGTCATTATTTTAAAAATGATAAAATTAACCTTAATGTTAATTATAGCTATACCAACAAAAAGATTAACAGATCTCAAGAAGATACGGTTAACTTTTTAGACACAAATAATACTATAGATCAAATTTGGAATTCTGACGCTAACAGAAATACAGATTCCGAAACACATAACCTGAACTTTAATTTTGATTATTTTATTAACGATAAAACAACATTGAGTTTAACTTCAACAGGTTTATATGTTCCGTTTTTTAATTATCAAATTAGAAACAATACAGATATTTTTGAGGCTAACTCTAGTTTTTTATCACGTTTTACATCAGACAACTTATCTAGAGATGATAAATTAAATATTGGCTCAGATATTAATTTTAGACATGAGTTTAAAGAAGGCAGTAGTTTATCTATTAATGGGCATTTCACCACATATGATTATGAACGAAATCAAAATGTGTTGAGTAATTTCTTTGATATAAATAATACATTTACAAATACATCAGAGTTTAATACATTAGCAAACCAAGATACAGAAATAGTTACAGGTCAGGTAGATTATAATGTGCCATTAAGCGAATCTTCAACGTTTAACGCAGGTATTAAATACTCTAGTGTTAACACGCAAAGTGACATAACACGCTTAGACATTATTAATGGATCAGAAATTCTAAATACAGCAAATAGTAATACGTTTGATTATGATGAAAACGTATTTGCTGCGTATGCTAATTATAACAAATCATGGAAAAAATGGGATTTAGTTTTAGGATTAAGAGCTGAGCAAACCGATATTGAAGGATTTTCTGAAACCCTAAACCAAACGAATACTCAAGATTTTTTAGAATGGTTTCCTAATTTTAGCTTATCGCATCAGATTACAGAGAATTTTAGCCTTTACGGCAATTATAAACGTAGCATTACAAGACCTAATTTTACCAATTTAAACCCGTTTACCTTTTTCTTAAATGAAAACACTGTCGTAACAGGAAACCCTAATTTACAACCCACATTTAAAGATCATTTTGTGGTAGGTACAAATTTCTTAGAACATTTTACCATTGAAGCGTATTACATTAATTATGACGGAGCGATTAATGAATTACCAAGACAGGATAATGCCACAAACATAATTGCATTTAGCCCAGTTAATTTAGATAAAACTGTGGATTTTGGTTTTGATTTTTCTTTTGATATTTATCCTACTGAAAAATGGAACCTCTATTTTGTAACCTCGTTTTATAACATCACTGAAGAGGCAAATTTTGGAGAAGGTTTTGTGGAACTAGATCAATGGGCAAATTATAGTCAGTTGGTCAATAATATTTCGTTCTTAGAAGATAATAGTTTAAACCTTTCTTTATTATTAGTTTTCGGGAGTAGAAATTTACAAGGTTTAACCATTGTAGAAGATCGTCTAGTGTCTGATCTCAGTATATCTAAACGAATATTAAAAGATAAAGGCACGCTATTTTTAACGGTAAGCGATTTATTTAACGAACAAGATTTTACGACAAGCGTTAATTACCTGAATCAAGACAGTCGTCAGTTTACAGATTTAGATAACCGATTTATTACGCTAGGTTTTAGTTATAAGTTTGGTAACACCAAACTAAATGAGAACAAGAGAGATATAGATGCCGAAGAGCGCGAGCGTATTAAAGATCCAGATTGATATTTAATCGACCCATTCTGCAATAAATAGATTAGTATCTCTTCCGCCACCATTATTTCTGTTAGAAGAAAATGCTAAATATTTTCCGTCGTTAGAAAACACAGGAAATGCATCAAAGGTTTCTCCATGAGTTACTCGTGTTAGGTTTTTTCCATCGATATCTATTAAATATAGATTGAAAGGAAAACCACGCTCAGCTTCAAAATTAGAAGAGAATAATATTTTTTCTCCCGAAGGATGAAAAAACGGACTCCAATTGGCATTTCCTAAATCTGTAAGCCGTCTTAGATCACTTCCATCGGCATTACATATATATAATTCCATCTCAGTAGGCTCTACTAACCCTTGATCTAATAAATCTTTATAATCTTTAATTTCTTGTTCTGTCTTTGGGCGAGACGATCTAAAAATAAGCTTTGTACCATCAGGAGAAAAGAACGCTCCGCCATCGTAACCCAATTCGTTGGTGATTTGTTTTACGTCGCTTCCATCAATATTCATAGTATATAATTCTAAATCTCCACTTCTTGTTGAGGTAAACACAATTTTATCTCCTTTTGGTGAAACTGTGGGTTCAGCATCATATCCAATTTCATCAGTAAGTTGTTTAACAATATTACCTTCTAAATCGGCTACAAATATGTCGTAACTATCATAAATCGGCCAAATGTATTTTCCGTTTTTACGTAAAGGAGTATCAGGGCATTCGTCTTGTTTTAAATGCGTAGAAGCGTATATAATATGTTTGTTATCTGGCAAGAAATAAGCGCATGTAGTACGGCCTTTTCCTGTACTAATCATAGGTGGAGTTTTGTCTCTAAAAGTTTGGTCAACATTCATCAAAAACATTTGATCACAACCTACATTCCAAGCTGTATTGTTAGACTGAAATACTAATTGTTTGTCATCAAAACTCCAGTAAGCTTCTGCATTATCTCCACCAAAGGTTACTTGTTTTATAGATTTAAAATGAGTTTCTTCAGGATAGATTAAAGAATCTTTAACAGTGGAAATATTAGAATCGTTTGATTCCGTTTTTGACGCTTCGTTTTTACAAGATAAAAATGAGATACAAAATGTAAAAATTAAAAGTATAGATTGGTGGTTCATAATAAGCAGTTCTTAAAAATGGTATTTAATGCCTAATTTTGTTCAAAAGTAATATATAGCGATGAAAAAATTTGTGTTTTTATTCCTTTTAGTGGGAATCTTATCCTGCAAAAATGACAATAAGCATATAGAAGGAAGGCTTGTATATAAAAATGAGATTAAAAAAGACGTCTCTTTTTTAGCGGATGATAAATTGCAAGGTCGACAAACGGGAACAGAAGGAGAGATTAAAGCATCGAGTTATATTGCAGAACGCTTTAAGGAAATTGAATTAAAACCTAAAGGAACAAATGATTTTATTCAAACATTTTCTTTTAAGCCCAAAACAGATCCACATAAAGAAGTGGAATTTACGACTAATGCAGATAGTACTATTACAGGACATAATGTTATTGGGTATTTAGATAACAGAGCAGAACAGACTATTGTTATTGGTGCTCACTACGATCATTTAGGATTTGGAGGCGAAGGTTCTTTATATAGAGAAAAAGACAAGGCTATTCATAATGGAGCTGATGATAATGCTAGTGGAGTTGCGGTACTTTTAGATATAGCAACTCGGTTATCAATAAAAAAACAGGGAGCAGAAATATGGGACAACAACAACTATCTATTTATAGCTTTTTCTGGTGAAGAGATGGGACTTTTAGGGTCTAATTATTTTTCAAAAAACCCAACAATTGATAGCGAAACAATTAATTATATGATTAACATGGATATGGTTGGTCGTATGAAGTTAGATAGCACCTTAGCTGTATACGGAACAGGAACATCACCTATATTTAAACAAACATTAAAGTCAAATAACGATAAATTTAAATTGATTGAAAATGAAAGTGGAGTAGGCCCAAGCGACCACACCTCATTTTATTTAATTGACATTCCGGTATTGCATTTTTTTACGGGACAGCACGAAGATTACCATAAACCGGGAGATGATTCTGAAAAGCTGAATTATGATGGAATGAATCTTATTTCAGATTATATTATTGATATTATTAATGATTTAAACGATAACGGAAAACTACCATTTAGAAAAACAAAAAACGAAAGTGAAGAAACCCCTAGATTTAAAGTTGGTTTAGGCGTAGTACCCGATTATTTATTTGATGGAAAAGGGATGCGTATCGATGGCACACGCGAAGACACGCCAGCCACAAACGCAGGCCTTCAAAAAGGCGATATTGTTATAAAATTGGGCGATAGCACTGTGACAAATATGATGAGTTATATGCGAGCACTTTCAGTTTTTGATAATGGAGATGAAGCAGCAATTACAATTAAACGCGGAGAAAAAATTATTGAGACAAAAGTTAAGTTCTAATTTTAAAAGTTAGAACCTGTCTTCAATAGAATCTATAATAAACATAGCTTCTTCATAAAATTCATCAAATAAATCGACCTTCATTAAGTAAGAATAATATCTGAGTTTTTTGCCTTTTTTGTAGAAAAAAGCAACTGATTTATGCATCTCGTCTCCATAGTCTAAGAGTAAGTCATAATCTATTTTAAAGATAAATTTTGGATGATCACTTATTCTAGTTATTTTATATTTCTTCTTAGCTTCATGTGGATATAAAGTTTTTGCATGACTCTCCAGAACAGTTTCAATATTTTCTGAATCTAAAGGAATAAAATTTGGCTTTATAGTTTTTGCTTTTATGGATTTTAAATTTAGTAATAGATTGATTTTGTGAATAAGAATTATTGATATTTGTAACAAATATCAAACATATAAATAGCACAGCACCTTTCATATAAAATATATTTGAAAGCAAATTACTCAAAAAATAGTAATAATTTCGCATCAAAAATTAAGACTTGGTTAAAATAGGTAATATAGAACTACCAGACTTTCCGTTGCTTTTAGCGCCAATGGAAGATGTCAGTGATCCTCCGTTTAGAGCATTGTGCAAAGAACAAGGCGCTGATGTCGTATATACTGAGTTTGTATCTAGCGAAGGCTTAATTCGTAATGCTGCAAAAAGTGTTATGAAACTTGACATCTATGAGAAAGAACGACCTGTTGGTATTCAAATTTTTGGCGCCAATATGGAAAGTATGCTACAAACCATAGATATTGTAGAAAAATCAAATCCAGATATTATAGATATTAATTTTGGTTGTCCTGTTAAGAAAGTTGTTTCTAAAGGTGCTGGTGCAGGCATTTTAAAAGACATCTGTCTTATGGAAAAGTTGACTGCCGAGATGGTAAAGCGTACTAATCTTCCAGTAACTGTAAAAACCCGTTTAGGTTGGGATCATAATTCAATTAAAATTGTTGAGGTTGCAGAGCGTTTACAAGATGTAGGCTGCAAATCAATAGCTATACATGGTAGAACAAGAGCGCAAATGTATAAAGGAGATGCTGATTGGAAGCCTATTGCTGAAGTAAAGAACAATCCTAGAATGCATATTCCTGTATTTGGTAATGGAGATGTTAATACACCTGAACGTGCAGTGGAAATGAGAGATCGTTACGGTTTAGACGGAGCAATGATTGGTAGAGCAACGATTGGTAATCCATGGTTTTTTAAGCAAGTAAAGCACTTTTTTGAAACCGGAGAGTATCACCGACCTATTTCTTTAGCAGAACGTGTAGATGCTGCTAGGCGCCATTTACAGATGTCAATTGATTGGAAAGGAGAAAAACTTGGAGTTTTTGAAACTCGAAGACATTACACCAATTATTTTAAGGGCATTCCAAATTTTAAAGAATATAGAATGAAAATGGTCACTAACGACGATTCTAAAGATGTATTTGCTGCTTTTGATGAGGTCTTAGAAAAATTTTCAGACTATCAGTTTACACACTAACTGTTTATTATCAAATTTTTTGTGATACGCTGCGATGCAATTCGAGAAGCAACAATGCCTAAAAAGAATATAGTAGCCAAAACGACAATAATATTGATAAATTGAAATTTCACAGGGTAAGGAAGACTTGGAGTTAACATTACTAAATCAAACCGTGATTGAAGTAGAACAATAACTAAGCCTAAAGTGACACCAATGACTCCGCTTAAAATAGTCATTAAGCTGCCTTGTAAAAAAAATACGCGTTTAATTGTTTTAGCTTCCGCCCCTAAACTAAACAATGTATTTAGTGATTGCTTTTTGTCTAGAATCATCATAATAATTGCTCCAATGACATTAAATAAAGCAATTATTATTACTAAAGTAAAGATAAGATAAACCGCAAGGTTTTCGGTATTTAACATTTTATAAAGTTCGTCATTCAACTGCGCTCTATTTTTAATCGTAAATCTATTTTTAAAAATTGAATTTATCTGTTCTCTAACGCTAATTTCATTAGCATTAGAATTTAATTTAAGCTCAAGAGCACTTATTTGATTTTCAGAATAATTCAACAAATCTTTAGCTAAATAAATATCCGAAAAAATATATTCTTTATTAAGCGCTTCATTAATATTAAATATACCAACATTGGTAACACTAACAGAATTATAGGCTCCACTAGCAGAACTTAATTGACCTTTTCCGGGCTTTGCAACATAAAGTGTTAAGGGTTTTAAAACATCAAAAACTCCGAAAGACAGGTTGTTAGAAATACCATCTCCAGCAACAACTTGATGGCTTTCTGGCATAATCCAAGAACCAGATGTAACCATAGAATCGAGGTGTGTTACTTTTAAAAAATTAAGATCAACACCCTTAAGTGTTGCTAAAAGGTTCTTATTTTCAGATCTAATCGCAACGCGTTCTTCAATGATTTGCGAATAAACTTCTATACCATCAATAGCCTTAAGCGAAAGCATATCGTCTTCAGAAAACATAAAAGACTTTCCTTCTAACGGCAATAGTTTTAAATCAGGATCAGCAAACGAAGAAAACTGAAGACTAAAATCCTTTAAACCAGCAAAACCAGATAATACAATAAAAAGTGCAGAAGCTGCAACAATTACTCCACCCGAAGCAATTATAGACATAATATTTATAGCATTATTGCTGCTTTTTGCAAATAGGTAACGTTTAGCGATGTATAAAGAAACATTCATAAGTACCGTTAAGCGATAAAAATAAGGATTATGTTATTACTAAATTAAACCCTTAAGTAAGAATTAAGATTTTTTACGTTTCCCTAGTAGATCTTCATCTTTAATAGGATTATCTTCTCCTTTTAAAGAACGTTCAATATTATCTATATATTCTAGAGAATCATCGATGTAAAAATCCAAATGAGGCATTCGCCTTAGTTGATGACGCGTACGTTGTGCTAATTCATGTCTAATTAACGGTGTGTTAGACCGAATACCTTCTAATAAAGATTTTGCTTCTTTATTCGGAAAAATACTGAGGTACACTTTAGCGATAGATAGATCTACCGTAACACTAACCTTAGATACAGAAATAATAACACCTTTTAAACCGCCAGATGAGGCAGCGCGTTGTAAAACATCAACCAAATCTTGTTGAAGAATACCCGCTATTTTTTTCTGTCTATTACTTTCCATTTTGCAAAAGTAGAAGTTATTTAAGTATTATAGTATTTTTGCACTATAAAATTGATAATATATAATCAATAGATACTGTTTTAAGGTTAAAAGATGAAAAAGATTGAACATATAGGCATTGCTGTAAAAGATATAGATGATTCAAACCAGTTATTTGCCTCATTATTTGGAGAACAACATTATAAAATTGAAGACGTAGAAAGCGAAGGAGTTAAAACATCTTTTTTTAAATGCGGACCTAATAAAATTGAGTTATTACAGGCCACAAATGAAAATAGTCCTATAGCTAAATTTATAGCGAAAAAAGGAGAAGGCATCCACCATATTGCTTTTGCTGTAGATGATATAGAAAAAGAGATAAAACGATTAACAAAGGAAGGCTTTAAAATGATCCATGAATCTCCTAAAAAAGGAGCCGACAATAAATTAATTGCTTTTTTACACCCTAAATCTACAAACGGCGTTCTTATTGAATTGTGCCAAGACATTGCAGAGTAAATTGCTGTAAATTTCTTGTAGAGTATTAAAATATGTGTTAATATTGCACCCTTATTGGTCCCATAGCTCAGTTGGTTAGAGCACCTGACTCATAATCAGGTGGTCCTTGGTTCGAGCCCAAGTGGGACCACAATACAAAAACTGTTTCATTAATTTGAAGCAGTTTTTGTTTTTATAAAGAAATATATTGGGCGAAGAGTTTATCCTGAGTGTAGTCGAAGGAAGCTCAAGTGGGACTAAAATCTTTGGTATCGGGTTGCTTGTAAAATGGGAAAGCTTTTCTCAAATTTATCTTAATGCTTTTATTTAATGCTATCAATTATTTTTTTAAATGCAACATTATCTGAAGGGTGCGGTGCGTTATTTAATACTATTTGATTTTGTTTATTTAGAATTATATATCTTGGAATCCAATGGATTTTTAGATCTCTTCCTAGTGGCGATTTACTACCATTCATAACAAGATATTGATTACGGACATTAAGATAGCTTTCAAGTTCTTTTGATTTTTCTAACCATTTCTTTTCATCTTCATCTATTGATAGGTAAATCCACTCTACGTTATTTTCAACGGATAGCTTATCTCTAAAATCCTTTGTCTTTTGTATTTCGCTAATACAAGGAGGGCACCAACTCGCCCAAAAATTTACAACTCTTATCCTTTTATTGGAGCGGTTAAAAATTTCGCCTAATGTTAAAGTATCCCCATATTTACTGAGTAATTTGGTATTTAATGCTGATTCAGGAAGTTTTAATTCGAAGGAATTTAAATCTAATAGAATATCTTCCATTTCCTTTGTATACTCTGAATCTGGATATTGTTTACCATATTGGTGAATTTCATTTTTTAAAAAAGAAACGCTTTGTTTACTGTGCCCAAGGCCTCTATCATGATAAACAGTAATAAGAGAAGCGATTGCGTACTCCTGGATTTTTTCATCAAAATTATATTCTATAATAGCTTTTTCTGCCAAAAATTTTTCTTTGGAATAACTTGGATGGTCTGAAGTCTCAAAGTAATTTCTTATGAGTACTGTTAAAGCAGATTTGAAAGAAAGTCTATTTAAGTGGCTCTCATCTTTAAAATCATCTATTGTAACATCTCCTATGTAGTCTTTAAGATCAAACAACCGTTCTTTACTGCCATACTCTTTTTGAATAATTGTAAAAAATTCGTCTGGGCCACTCAAGTAAACTGAGTCCCCTCTTTTTTCTGTATTTGGGGTTAGTAATTGATACATGTGCGAATATTTCAAACTAGACTCTACAAAATCAATAAATGATTTAGATGTGATATTATGCCTCTTTACGTATTTATTAAAAAAGTCTACTTGTTTTCTGTAAATAGAGTCCACTCTAGATTTATATTCCATGATACTACCCTTATAAGGATTATGTATGTATCTTGGAGTAGAATCTCGTAAACTTGAATAAAAATTATGCTCATCTGCTTTTTCTCCCTTAATACGTAATCGCTTATTTTTAATCTCAAAAATTATTGTATCATTTGGTTTTCCAATAAATTCAGCACGATAATTGGAATCTTTGGACCAAGAAGTTAAGAGTAATTGTTGGGGTTCTATAATAGAATCGATCTCCATGACAATAGAGTCACCTATCACTTTTTTATCTGTTATGCTGTTTGTATGATTAAGTGAAGCCGAAGACCAATTCATTACATTGATATGATTAAAAGCTTCTAAATCATCTGCTTTACCAATAAATAATACTTTTCCTTTTTTTACATTATCTATGTCTTTAATCTTTTGGTAATTGCTATTGCTTTTACTATTACAGCTAAAGACTACTATAACTATTACGATATTAAATATTATTTTTCTCATTTAAATCATTAGAATTCCCCGATGCTTGCATCGAGTGTGAGATAAAGATATGTAATTTTATGATTATGAGTGCTTATATTCATAAGAGTCATAATAAGAGTTTTTCGTAGTCAATTTTTCACGGACAAAACCTCGATTAGGTGTTTTTATAAAGAAATATATTGGGCGAGGAGTTTATCCTGAGCGTAGTCGAGAGAAGCTAAGAAAGATCGATTTTAAACTAATAATAATAGCAATAGATTGTGGTGTTTTTTGTTTAATAAAATTGTTGAAAAGATTATATCTAAAACCTTACATAACAGATTTTTATTTTACTTTTAATGTTTAAAATAACTCAAATAAATTAACAATAACTTATAAATGTAAGAATACGGCCTCAAAAAGTCTTTAAAAAGCTCAAAAAAGAACTTTTATCGAACTTTTTAGTATTTTAAAGATGTTTTTGAACAAATATATTTTGTCAACACACTTTTTTTTATAATTTTGCGTTAACCCTGTATATTTATAATGAACATAGCCTCAATATTATTATTTACTACAAGCTTAATGCAAGGAGGTCCTTGCGGAGTTGGGAGACCTAATCCACCTTGCTGCGATAATACACCTCCGTGTGGTGGTGGTCCTCCACCACCTCCAGGCTTACCGATAGATACTTTTGTTTATGTGCTTTTCTTTATAGCACTAGTGTATGGCGCATATATGATTAATAAAATGAGTAAGAGAAGTTTAGCGATGTAAATCGTTTAAGCGTTTAATATATTTACCAATCACATCAAACTCTAAATTTACCACAGACCCTTTTTGAAAGGATTTAAATGTAGTGTGTTCATAGGTATAAGGAATAATAGCAACTGAGAATGCATTTGGCTTTGAATCTACAACAGTTAAACTTACACCATTTATAGTTATAGAGCCTTTTTCAATGGTTATATTGTTTAAAGATGAGTCATATTCAAAAGAAAATGTCCAACTTCCATTTTGTTCGTTTACAGACGTACAAATAGCAGTTTGATCTACATGTCCCTGAACAATATGACCATCTAAACGGCCACCAAGTTTCATAGCACGCTCAAGGTTAACAGTATCTCCTTGAATTAAGTTTGCTAAGTTGGTTTTATCTAGAGTTTCTTTAATTGCAGTAACTACATATTCATTTCCAGAAATTGAAACAACAGTTAAACACACTCCATTATGAGCCACACTTTGGTCAATTTTTAACTCTGATGTAATATTACTTTTTATAGTCAGATGAAGATTTTCTTTATCACTTTCTAATTGAGTTATTTGGCCTAAATCTTCAATTATTCCTGTAAACATAGTTCTGTTTTAATTGGTTAAATTTGCAATACAAATTTACACACAAAAAAGTGTTTTAATGAAAAAAGACGAAAATATAAGAGTAGGTATATCAATAGGAGATCTTAATGGTATTGGTCCGGAAATAATACTTAAAACATTTGAAGATCCAAGAACTTTAGAACTTTGTACTCCTGTTATTTTTGCATCTTCTCGTGTTGTTAATTTTTTTAAAAAGCATTTTAAAAGTAAAATAAACGCTTACGAAGTAAATAACACTAAAGATATTGTTTCTGGAAAATTGAATGTAGTTAATGTTTGGAAAGAAAATGTTACGATAGAATTTGGCAAAGAGGATCCAAAAATTGGTGAGTTTGCTATACGGTCATTAGAAGCTTCAGTAAAAGCTCTAAAAAATAATTTTGTAGATATTTTAGTGACTGCACCAATTAATAAACACAATATTCAGTCAGAGCAGTTTAATTTTCCGGGGCATACCAACTATTTAGCAGAACAATTAAATGGAGATAGCCTTATGTTTATGGTTACTGATAATTTAAAAGTAGGTCTATTAACAGACCATGTTCCGGTTAAAGATGTGCCTAATCATATAACCGAAGAATTAATTCGCCAAAAAATAGATACAGTATCAAAATCTTTAAAACAAGATTTTGCTGTTAGCAGACCAAAAATAGCAGTATTAGCAATTAATCCACATGCAGGAGATAATGGTGTTATAGGTAATGAAGATGACATTTTATTAAAGCCCACGCTCAAAGCTATTAAAGACAAAGGCACTTTAGTTTATGGACCTTATTCAGCAGATAGTTTTTTTGGGTCGCATAACTACAAAAATTTTGACGCTGTTATCGCTTCTTATCACGATCAAGGATTAATTCCTTTTAAAACCATAACTTTTGGCGAAGGAGTAAATTACACTGCAGGATTAAGCAAAGTAAGAACATCACCAGATCATGGAACAGCCTATGAAATAGCAGGAAAAGGTGAAGCTAATGAGAGTTCATTTAAAAAAGCAGTATATACAGGTATTGAAATATTTAGAAGGCGAGAAGAGTATCAAACATACTCCAAAAACCCGTTAAAAAAAGCGACTAAATAGATATCAACATTTTTTGTTTATATCTTCCTTTAGATAAAGAAAAAGTATTATATTTGCACGCTCAAAATGTGTGTGATAATGAAAACAATGAAAGCGTATACAATTCCATTTGTAGGGCTAAAAGTAGGAAAACATCATTTTGATTATCAAATTGATAATGCGTTCTTTTTAGATTTTGAATATGACGAATTTAATGCTGTAGATGTAAAGACTCAGCTTCTTTTCGAAAAGAAAACAACATTATTGGAGTTGTCTTTTGAAGCAGAAGGTACAGTTAATGTCAATTGCGACGTGACAAATGAGCCTTTTAATTTGTACATTAAAGATACCTTTAAATTGGTGGTTAAGTTTGGCGATGACTATAACAATGACAATGAAGAGATATTAATTGTACCACATGGTGAATACCAAATCAATGTAGCGCAATATATATATGAACTCATTATACTTGCCTTGCCTGCTAAAAAAACACATCCAGGTATAGAAGATGGCACATTAAAATCAGAAATACTAGATAAACTAAAAGAACTAAGTCCAGAAATGGATGAAAATATAGAAAAGACATCAGAGGATATTGATCCTCGTTGGAATACATTAAAAAAACTATTAACGGATAAATAACATTTAAAATGGCACATCCAAAACGTAAAATATCAAAAACAAGAAGAGACAAGAGAAGAACGCACTACAAAGCAACAGTTCCTCAAATAGCAACTTGCCCTACAACTGGTGAGCCACATTTATACCATAGAGCACACTGGCACGAAGGTAAGCTGTATTACAGAGGCCAAGTGTTAATTGATAATTCTACAGAAGAAGAAAATTTAGCATAAGTATTATGCAAGCATATAATAAAACGCTCAGAAATGAGCGTTTTTTTTGTTTTAATGCTTTAAATCGGACAAAAACTACTTAATTTGTATAATTATTTGCCAAAAAACATCGAAAACTAACAAGAATTGTATGTTTTCACGGTTTTTTCAATATTTTTGACTAATCTAAAAGCTAATAATGAGTAAAATCACAGCGGCTATTACAGCTGTAGGCGGGTATGTTCCCGACTTCGTTTTATCAAATAAGGTGCTAGAGACTATGGTCGACACCAATGATGAATGGATAACTACAAGAACAGGAATTAAAGAACGTAGAATTCTTAAAGAAGAAGGTAAAGGAACATCTTTTTTAGCTATTAAAGCAGCTGAAAACCTTATTTCAAAACGCAAAATAGACCCTAAAGATATAGAACTTGTTATTGTAGCAACAGCTTCTCCAGATATGAAAGCAGCCTCTACTGCAGCCTATACAGCAACTCAAATCGGAGCAACTAACGCATTTTCATACGATCTAGAAGCGGCATGTTCTAGTTTCTTATTTGGTATGTCTACTGCAGCAGCTTATATAGAATCTGGACGTTATAAGAACGTTTTACTAATAGGAGCAGATAAAAATTCTTCATTTATAAATTATAAAGACAGAGCGACTTGTATCATTTTTGGTGATGGAGCTGGCGCAGTTTTATTTGAACCTAACGAAGAAGGTTTGGGACTTCAAGATGAATTATTGAGAAGCAATGGCGAAGGAAGAGCTTTTTTACAAGCAACTTATGGCGGATCATCTTACCCAATAACTCAAGAAGCTTTTGATGAAAATAAGCATTGTGTTTTTCAAGATGGAAAAACCGTATTTAAAAACGCAGTATTTAATATGGCAGATGTCGCTGAGCGTATTTTAAAGCGTAATAATTTGACCAATGATGATGTCAATTGGTTAGCAGCTCATCAGGCAAATAAAAGAATTATTGATGCTACGGCGAATAGAATAAATTTACCAGAAGAAAAAGTACTGATGAACATAGAGAAGTATGGAAATACAACATCAGCAACTTTGCCTTTATTATTATATGATTATGAATCACAACTTAAAAAAGGCGACACCATTATATTTGCTGCCTTTGGAGGTGGATTCACATGGGGCTCTATTTATTTTAAATGGGCTTATAATTCCTAAGATTAAAACTAACTAAATTTAATAAACTGAATAACTATGGATTTAAAGGAAATTCAAAACTTAATAAAATTTGTGGCCAAGTCTGGTGCAAGTGAGGTTAAGTTAGAAATGGATGATGTTAAAATTACCATTAAAACAGGTTCTGAAAATGAAACAACTATTGTGCAACAAATGCCAGTAGCTTCTGCACCTATGATTCAACAACAAGCTCCTGCTCTTGCAGCTCCTGCACCAGCGGCAGAAACAGCAGCTCCTGCGTCAGCAGCATCTGAGGATTCAAAATACGTAACTATAAAATCACCAATTATTGGAACATTCTATCGCAAACCATCTCCAGATAAACCAATGTTTGTAGAAGTAGGTACAGATATTAAAGAAGGTGATGTGCTTTGTGTAATCGAAGCAATGAAATTATTCAATGAAATTGAATCTGAAATTTCTGGTAAAATCGTTAAGATTTTGGTAGATGATTCTTCTCCAGTTGAATTTGATCAACCTTTATTTTTGGTTGACCCATCATAATATAAATCCCAATTTTCAATTCCCAAATCCTAAATATAAAATTTTAGAATTTGTTTTTTGAATATTGAAAATTTGAAGAATTTATGTTTAAAAAAATATTAATTGCCAATAGAGGTGAAATAGCACTTCGTGTTATTAGAACCTGTAAAGAAATGGGGATTAAAACCGTTGCTGTATATTCTACAGCCGATGCGGATAGTCTTCATGTTAAATTTGCTGATGAAGCGGTTTGTATTGGGCCAGCTCCTAGTTCAGAATCGTATTTAAAAATATCTAATATCATTGCAGCAGCAGAAATTACTAATGCCGATGCAATACATCCAGGGTATGGTTTCTTATCTGAAAACGCCAAATTTTCTAAAATTTGCGAAGAGCACGATATTAAATTTATCGGAGCTTCTCCTGAGATGATTGATAAAATGGGAGATAAAGCCAATGCTAAAGCAACGATGAAAGCGGCAGGCGTACCTTGTGTCCCAGGAAGTGATGGTATTATAGAAAGTTATGAGGAGTGCGAAAAACTTGCAGAAGAAGCAGGTTATCCTGTAATGCTTAAGGCTTCTGCTGGTGGTGGCGGAAAAGGGATGCGAGGAGTTTTTAAGAAAGAAGATCTTAAAGACGCATGGGATTCTGCACGTCAAGAATCTAAAGCTGCATTTGGAAATGACGATATGTACATGGAAAAACTGATCGAAGAACCAAGACATATTGAAATTCAAGTTGTAGGAGACTCAAAGGGTAAAGCTTGTCACCTTTCAGAAAGAGATTGCTCGGTTCAACGTCGTCACCAAAAATTAACGGAAGAAGTACCTTCTCCGTTTATGACAGATGAACTTAGAGAAAAAATGGGTGAAGCTGCCGTTAAAGCTGCTGAATATATTAAGTATGAAGGTGCGGGTACGGTAGAGTTTTTGGTAGACAAACACAGAAACTTCTACTTTATGGAAATGAATACACGTATTCAAGTAGAGCACCCAATTACAGAACAAGTTATAGATTTCGATTTAATAAGAGAACAAATCATGGTGGCTGCGGGAGTGCCAATTTCTGGAAAAAATTATACTCCAAACTTACACTCTATAGAATGTAGAATCAATGCTGAAGATCCATTTAATGATTTTAGACCTTCGCCAGGAAAAATCACAACATTACATGCACCTGGAGGTCATGGTGTACGTTTAGATACGCATGTTTATGCGGGCTATAGTATTCCTCCTAATTACGATTCTATGATTGCTAAGCTGATCACTACGGCGCAAACAAGAGAAGAAGCGATACATAAAATGAAACGTGCTTTAGATGAGTTTGTTATTGAAGGTATTAAAACTACAATTCCGTTCCACAGACAATTAATGGAGCATCCAGATTATATTGCTGGTAACTACACAACAAAGTTTATGGAAGACTTTCAAATAGCACCAGAAACAGAAGATTAAATAAAAAGCTCCTAAATTTAGGAGCTTTTTTTATACAATGAATTTATCATACTGGGAAATAAAATCGTGGCTAACCGATATAGATTATACTATTGTTGGTAGTGGTATTGTAGGCCTTAATTGCGCGTTGCAATTAAAAACGCGTTTCCCTAAAGCAAAAATTATAATATTAGAAAAAGGGATTTTACCGCAAGGCGCAAGTACTAAAAATGCAGGTTTTGCATGTTTTGGAAGTTTAAGTGAAATTTTAGACGATTTAAAAGCACATTCTGAATTAGAAGTCTTAAGCCTAATAAAACAGCGGATACAAGGATTAAATACGCTGAGACAAATTTTAGGAGACGATAAAATTGCTTACAAACCTTTTGGAGGTTACGAGTTATTTACTAAATCAGATTCCGAATTATATAGTAATTGTTTAAGTGAAAGAAGTCGTATAAATACCTTGTTAAAACCATTGTTTCAAGAAGAGGTTTTTAGAGTAAAGAATAATAGTTTTAATTTTAAAAACATACAGCAGCACTACATTTTTAATCCTTTTGAAGGGCAAATCGACACAGGTAAAATGATGGAAATGTTACTAAGAAAAGTACAAGAAAATGGCATAAAAATTTTAAATTCTACAGCACTTGACACATTTTCTGAAGCCAATAATGCAGTAAAATTAAAAACCAATCATTTCCAATTTTCAACTTCAAAACTATTAATTGCTAATAATGGTTTTGCTTCTACGTTATTAAAAGAGAATGTAAAACCAGCAAGAGCACAAGTGTTGATTACTAAACCAATAGATAATTTACACGTAAAAGGCACATTTCATTTAGAGGAAGGCTATTATTATTTTAGGAATATTGATGATAGAATATTATTAGGAGGAGGAAGAAATTTAGATTTTGATGGTGAAGAAACTTCTGAATTTGGAGCAATAAAACAGATTCAAGATAAATTAATAGAGTTATTAAAAGAAACTATTCTCCCTGAAACACCTTTTAAAATTGAGCATCAATGGTCTGGTATTATGGGAGTAGGTCAACAAAAAACCCCCATTATAAAACAGTTGAGTAACAATGTATTTTGTGGAGTGCGTTTAGGAGGAATGGGAGTAGCTATTGGTAGTTTAGTTGGTAAGGCATTAGCAGATTTGGTAGAATGAAAACGAAACAAATTCTGTATAAAAAATGCGAGGCGTTTTTGAATCGTAGATTTAGTGTGATTCAAAAAACCATTGATGACATTCAAGGAGCATTACAATCGGAAACTAAAAGTAGTGCGGGAGATAAACATGAAACAGGTAGAGCGATGCTACAGTTAGAACGCGAAAAAGCAAGACAGCAATTAGCAGAACTTCAAAAACTGCAGGAAACCCTTCATAAAATAGATGTAGAAATGGAACATCAAAACGTTGCGTTAGGAAGTATAGTTTTTACCACTAAATTAAATTATTTCATTGCAATTAGCGCAGGCGAAATAGAAGTAGAAAACCGTAAGTTTTATGCCATATCAGCGTCTACGCCAATAGCAAAGTTACTAATGTCTAGACAAATAGGAGATGCTATTAAATTTAGAGATATCGAGTTTTTAATTAAAGCAATTAAATAAATATTTAGCATATGAAACGTATTTACCTAGTGCTACTTTTCTTTAGTATAGCACTATCTTCTTTTTCGCAAAATACCTCAAGTATAGATTTTACAATTCGTAATTTAGGACTTAATGTAGAAGGCCATTTTAGTAAATTTTCAATCATTTCAAACTTTAATACTCAAAATGAATTAATTCATCTATCTGGTGAGATTATGGTGAGTTCTATTGATACGGGTATTGAGAGTAGAGACGAACATTTGTTAAAACCCGATTACTTTAACACTAAAAAACACGCAATAATTTCTTTAAAAAGTACTGAAATTATAAAACAAGATTCCGGTAATTATCTTGTAAAAGCCAGTTTAACTATAAAAGGAAAGACCGCGAAAATTAGCATTCCTGTTAAAGCGCAAAAGATAGACAACACCTATAAAGTGACTTCTAACTTTGAGATTAATCGTTTAGACTTTAATGTTGGCGGCAGTAGTTTTGTGATGAGTAAAACGGTAAAGATTAATGTCATTCATTATCAAAACCTTTAGATGGCAAGAGGAGATTTAGATGTTGTTATAATTGGAGGAGGCTTAGCAGGATTAACAAGTGCCATTCATTTATCTAAATCTAATTTTAAAGTTGTATTAGTTGAAAAAAACACTTACCCAAAACACAAAGTTTGCGGCGAGTATGTGTCTAACGAAGTATTACCGTATTTAAATTTCCTAGATTTTAATCCATTTAATTATGGAGCAAAGCGCATTTCAAAATTTGAACTCACAACACATAACAATAAAAGTATTAAAGCCAGTTTACCATTAGGAGGTTTTGGAATGAGCCGTTATGAGATGGATTTTCAGCTTTATCAACTAGCCGTTAAAAATGGAGTTACGGTTGTTAAAGATACTGTTGTAGATGTTGATTTTAAAGCAAACCACTTTAACGTCACCACAAAATCTAACCAAAGCTTTACTTCAAAAATTGTATTAGGAGCTTTTGGTAAACGATCTAACTTAGACGTTAAATTAAACCGTTCTTTCATTGCAAAAAAATCACCATATTTAGGCGTAAAAATTCATGTGTCTGGAGATTTCCCAGAAGATAAAGTGGCGCTTCATAATTTTAAAGGAGGCTATTGTGGAGTTTCAAAAGTAGAAAACAACCATATCAACTTATGTTATATTGCCGATTTTAAAGCATTTAAAACCTATAAGAATATTGATGCTTTTCAAGAAGAAGTTATGTTTAAAAATTTAGCTTTAAAACAACTGTTTCATAATTCAAAACTAGAGTTTGAACAACCATTAACCATAAGTCAAATTTCGTTTGAGACTAAAACGCCAGTAGAAAACCATATTATTATGTGTGGTGATACTGCAGGTATGATTCATCCTTTATGTGGTAACGGAATGGGTATGGCAATACGCAGTGCGCAATTAGCCTCATTAGCTATTATTGATTACCTTGAAGGAAAAATAACAACGAGAACAGATCTAGAAAATCAATATACTAAAGTTTGGAAAACCACATTTACTAAACGACTTAAAGCAGGTCATATTATAGCATATCTATTTCGACAAAATTGGTTGGCTCCAATACTTTTAAATCTATTGCAGATGTTTCCGTTTTTATTGTCGAGAATTATAAAAATGACACATGGTAAACCTATGAAAGTTTAATGAGTTTGTTTATAGATACAACATACAGAAGCAATGACACCGAAATTATGGACGATTTTTCCATGAAAGGCGATTTGTTGCGAGACACATTAGATAAGCTAGGGAAAATTAATAAGTGGTTAGGAGGCAATCAAATTACTATAAACGGAATTAAAGACTTGCTAAAAACACAATCTAAAAATATAACGTATACCATTATAGATTTAGGTTGTGGACATGGAGACATGCTAAGAATAGCAGCTGATTTTGGAAGGAAAAACGGATACAAACTAAAGCTCATTGGTATTGATGCCAATCAAGATACTATAGATTATGCTAATGAATTATCTGTAGATTACTCAGAAATATCCTATGTAAATGAAGATATTTTTTCAGAAACTTTTCTAAACCGAAAGTATGATATTGTGCTGTCTACATTGTTTTTACATCATTTTACGAATGATGAAATAATAACATTATTGACAAACTTATGTAGATCAGCGAAATTAGGTGTCGTTATTAACGACTTACAACGAAGTGAATTGGCTTATGGCTTGTTTAAATTTTTAGGCTTGTTCATTTCAAATCATATGATCCGACAAGATGGACTAACATCAATTCTTCGTGCATTTAAGCGTAAAGATTTAGAACTTCTATCAAAAAAATTAAAAGTAAAATCACAAATCCGTTGGAAATGGGCATTCCGTTATCAGTGGATAATTAGTACAGATAATATTAATTAAAAAATTCTCGTTTTACGAGAAACGATATGGCAGTAAAAATAACATCAGTTGCAAAACAACTTCCTAAATATACAAGACACACAAAAGACATTTTACCATATGTAGAGCTATGGTTAGAAGGTCAAGAAGATCGTTTTAAACGAAAAGTTTTAAAGATTTTTGAAAATGCTGCAGTAGACAAACGTTATTCCATAATGGATGCAGAAGATGTATTTTTAAAAACATCTTTTGAAGAAAAAAATGATATATATATTACTGAATCTATAAAATTAGCAGAAGCTAGTTTAACAAAAGCCTTAAATAAAGCAAATCTTAAATCAACAGACATCGATTACATTATTACGGTAAGTTGTACAGGGATTATGATTCCATCTTTAGACGCCTATTTAATAAATAGTTTGAAGATGAAACAAGATATAGTACGTCTACCTGTTACTGAAATGGGCTGTGCGGCAGGAGTGTCAGGAATTATTTATGCTAAAAATTTTTTAAAAGCAAACCCTAATAAACGTGCTGCGGTTATTGCAGTAGAGTCTCCAACAGCAACATTTCAGCTAGATGATTATTCTATGGTAAATATTGTAAGTGCCGCAATTTTTGGAGATGGTTGTGCTAGTGTTATTTTGTCGTCTTATGAAGATGAAGTTGGTCCAGAAATTAAAGACGAAGCTATGTATCATTTTTATGATGCCGATCATATGATGGGCTTTAAATTAAGAAATACTGGGTTGCAAATGGTGTTAGACCAAACCGTACCACAAACCATTGCTGATCATTTTCCAAAGATTATTCATCCGTTTTTAGAACAAAATAATTTAACGATTGAAGAGATTGATCATTTAGTATTTCACCCAGGAGGTAAAAAAATAGTACAAACTGTTGAAGATTTATTTGGCGCTTTAGGTAAAAATATTGACGATACAAAAGAAGTTTTAAAACTTTATGGCAACATGAGTAGTGCTACAGTACTTTATGTTTTAGAACGTTTTATGGATAAAAATTTACCGAGAGGAGATAAAGGGATAATGCTTAGTTTTGGACCAGGATTTTCAGCACAACGCATTTTATTAGAATGGTGACAAAATTTTAATTTATGTCTTGCTGTCCCGATAGCTATCGGGATTATTTCAGCATCTCATAATATAAAAACTCAATAACTACAAAATAAAGAAAAAAGAATAGAGAAATTAGATAACTACGTATTAGTGAAAATTTGTGAAATTAGTGTGTGGAAAAACATAAAATGGTAAAAGAATTTCAAAATAAAAACTACTGGGCTTTAATATTAGGCGGTAGTAGTGGATTAGGTTTAGCAACTGCAAAAAAACTAGCCAAACATGGCATGAATATTTGTATTGT
This sequence comes from Winogradskyella immobilis, assembly GCF_021887715.1. GTDB lineage: Bacteria > Bacteroidota > Bacteroidia > Flavobacteriales > Flavobacteriaceae > Winogradskyella > Winogradskyella immobilis. The sequence goes on along the minus strand of NZ_JAIQXX010000002.1, from coordinate 152,545 downwards.
TCATCGAAATTCTAGAACGCAAGAAACTGCTATAAATGCTGAATTTGAAACCATAAAACGAGAAGGAGTTCAGTTTAAATCCTTTAATGTTGATGCTTTTAATTCTGAAAAACAAAATACTATTGTTGAAGAACTCAAAACTATTTTTGGCACATCAGGAAAATTAAGAACACTTGTGCATAGTGTTGCCAAAGGAAATTTAAAACCAATGGTTTCAAAAGATGATATACCAACATTAAAGCACGATGATTTTGCTTTAACCTTAAATGCAATGGCCATAAGTTTATACGATTGGACCAAAGCTTTATTTGAAGCTGACGTATTTGCTGAAGATTCAAGAATTATAAGTTTTACAAGTGAAGGCAATACTAAAGCATGGCAAAATTATGCGGCTGTATCTGCGGCAAAAGTAACCTTAGAAGCCATTACAAGAAACATTGCTTTAGAGTTTGCACTTTATGGCATAAAAGCCAATTGTATTCAAGCAGGTGTAACGGATACATCTTCTTTACGGATGATTCCTGGAAGTGACAAAATAATAGAACATACATTAAAACGCAACCCTAATAAGCGTTTAACACAGCCTGAAGATGTAGCAAATGCTGTATATTTATTAAGTAAAGATGAAGCTGCTTGGATTACAGGAACAATTATTCCTGTTGATGGTGGTGAACACTTGTCTTAGACAAATTCCTGCGAAGGCAGGAACCTCTGAATCGTAAATCAATGAGCATAATCGTTTTGAGAAGAAAATAAAATTATAAAAACAGAATATTTTAAGAATTAATAATAAGATTCCTGCCTTCACAGGAATGACAGATGAAAACAGATCAAATCATATTGCTTTTACCTTATCAAAAACCATTTTTATTTGTAGATGGTATTGATGCGATATCTGAAAAAGGTATATCAGGACATTATACATTTAAAGAAGATGAATCGTTTTATCAAGGACATTTTAAAGGAAACCCAATTACACCAGGAGTCATTCTAACAGAATGTATGGCTCAAATTGGCTTGGTGTGTTTGGGCATTTATCTATTAAAGAATGAATTAAAAGAAGAATCAAAACCTCAAATAGCGCTAACTTCATACCAAATGGATTTTTATTTACCTGTTTTGCCTAATGAAAAAGTGACGGTGATTTCTGAGAAGGAGGTTTTTCGTTTTAATAAGTTAAAATGCAAAGTTAAAATGCACAATGAAAAAGGAGAATTAGTTGCTAGAGGATTGATCTCAGGAATGATGAAAAGTACGAATACCTAATGAAATGGATAAAACTTTCGACAATCATAGATTACATTGTTAATTTAAGTGTCTTTAAAAACAGTAGATATTTTATTAATAAACACAATTAAAACCTATTTGTCACGCTGAGCTTGTCGAAGCGGAATCTAATTAAAATGAAAAATTATTACGTTTATATATTACTATGTTCTGATAATACATTTTATACAGGAATGACAAATGACTTAGAGCGGAGATTAACACAACATAAGTCAGGACACAAAAAAGATAGTTATACTGCCTCAAGACTTCCGGTAGAATTAAAATGGCATCTACTGTGTACTAATCCATCTGAAGCAATAAAGATTGAAAAACAAATAAAAGGATGGTCACATAGGAAAAAAGAAGCACTGATAAATGAAAATTGGCAAGATTTGATAACATTCTCTAAGAATTATAAGGAATATGATAATAGAATTAAGCCAAATTAGTCTTCGACAGGTTCAGACTGACAAAAGAACTATCAATTGTGTTTAGAGTAAACTTTAAAATTCTATTTTAAGTAATGACGTCAATTAAAAATTTATATGTCACACTGAACTTATCGAAGTGTTTAATTAATAAAATAAGATTCCCATTTTCATGGGGAATACTATGAAAAAAAGAGTAGTCATAACAGGTTTAGGAGTTGTAGCACCGAACGGAGTTGGAGTTGTTGATTTTACTAAAGCTTTAAAAACAGGAAAATCAGGAATTCGGTTTCATCAAGAGCTTAAGGATCTTAATTTTTCATGTCAAATAGGAGGAATTCCACCAGTTTCTGAAGAATTAAAATCGAAATATTTTACAGATTTACAATTAAGAGGTTTTAATAGTTCTGGTATTTTATATGGTTGTATTGCTGGTATTGATGCTTGGAAAGATGCTGGTTTTGATATGATACCTGATAGCGAACTCGATTATAATACAGGTCTCATTTTTGGAACAGGAACATCTGGAGTAGAAAAATTTCGCGAAGCCATTTATAAACTCGATGACAATAAAGTTAAACGATTGGGAAGCACAGTTGTGGTTCAGACTATGGCGAGTGGTGTTTCTGCGTATTTAGGTGGCATGTTAGGTTTAGGAAATCAAGTCACAACAAATTCTTCAGCATGTACTACAGGAACCGAAGCACTTCTTATGGGTTTTGACCGAATCCAAGCAGGAAAAGCCAAGCGTATGCTTATTGGCAGTTGTAGTGATCATGGTCCATATCTTTGGGGAGGTTTTGACGCTATGCGCGTAATGACGTATAAACATAATGATACGCCAGAAGACGGCTCACGACCAATGAGTAAAACGGCATCTGGTTTTGTGCCAGGTAGTGGAGCAGGAGCTTTGATATTAGAATCGTTAGAAAGTGCGAAAGAACGAGGAGCCACTATTTATGCTGAGGTCTTAGGAGGCGAAATCAATTCAGGTGGTCAGCGTCAAGGAGGAACTTTGACGGCTCCAAATGCAGAAGCAGTAAAACGTTGTATTGTAAAAGCCATAGAAAATTCAGGGATGACGCCCAATGATATCGATATTATAAATGGACATCTTACAGCCACATCAAAGGATGGATTAGAAATTAAAAATTGGTCGGAAGCATTAGAGCGTCGAGGCGGAGAGTTTCCGTATATAAATTCTACTAAATCTATGATTGGGCATTGCTTGGCTGCTGCAGGCGCTATTGAATGTGTGGCGAGTATTATTCAATTAAAAGACCAATTCATTGCGCCAAATATAAACTGTGAAGACCTTAATCCAGAGATTGAAGCTATGATAGCTTCAGAAAAAATTCCGACAAAAGCTATAGAAAAACATTTTGATAATATTGCTAAAGCTAGTTTTGGTTTTGGTGATGTTAACGCTTGTGTAATTTTCAAAAAATACAAGGATTAAATAGTGTCTTCTAAAAGTTTAGATGATCTATTTTTCTATTGAAATAGTTTAATATTTCAGTTTCTGAATAAATACAATTAGTAACTATATGTCGCACTGATCATGTCGAAGTGTTTTTAGTAACTTTACATTAAAATTAACCTTATGACAAACGAAGAATTAATCGTAAAATTAAAAGCAATTGTTGCTCCGTATATTCAAGATGAAGCAGCTTTTAAAACGCTTAATGAAGATACGGATTTTGTGAAAGATTTAAAGGTGAATTCAGCCAATTTAGTAGATATCATTTTAGATATTGAGGACGAATTTGATATCAGATTAGAGAATGAAGATATGGAGCAAATGCTTGATGTAAAATCGGCGATGGCTATAGTAACTTCCAAACTAAATGCCTAATGGTTGGTAATGATATTGTCGATATTGTTGAAGCCAAAAAACAATCTAACTGGCAACGTCCAGGGTTTTTAGATAAAATTTTTACTGCTAAAGAACAGCAATACATTTCAAAAGCAACAAACCCTTTTATTATGGTTTGGCGTTTGTGGAGTATGAAAGAAGCTGCTTATAAGTTATACACACAATTATATCCCAGCCGTTTTTATAACCCGAAGGCATTTAAATGTTCGGTTAATACTTTAAATGGAAAGGTAAAATACAAAGACTTTGAGTGTTATGTTAATACCAAAATTACATTGCTATACATTCTTTCCGAAGCGCATTTAGATAAAACAGATATGATTTCCGAAGCTGTAATTTTTAATAAAAATGATTATAAAACCTTAAGTAAAATAACTAAGGAAATATTATTAAATAAGATTTCAGATCGGTATACAATTCCAAAATCACAACTACGTATCTCAAAATCAGAATTTGGAATACCTTCAGTTTATGTTAACTTAGAAGAATTAAATATAGACATATCTATAAGTCATCATGGCAATTATGGAGCTTATGCGGTTTCAGATCCTGCAAGGTTTCAAAAACCTTGTAGGTATACAATAGCATAGAAACAATACCTACAAGGTTAAAAAAGACCTTGCCGGATATAATACCATTTGAAATTACTATAATAGAAATGCTTAATTATAATTAATAAAAAAATTCTTTGCCTTGCGACTCCACTAAAGCTTTGGCGACACGCGGACGCAGGAATGATATGATGAACAAACTTCAAAATACAATAACGTTTATTATTAAATTCAGAATTGCGATTATAGCAATTCTAGCTATTTTAATGGGACTTTCGGGCTACCAAACCTTAAACAAATTAAATGTAGACAATTCGTTATCGATATGGTTTTTAGAGGATAACCCTAACTATAGAGCGTATATCAATTATCAAGAAGAGTTTGGATCTGATGAGATTTTTGTTACCATGTTTCCGGTTGAAAATGCATTAGAAGAAACACAAATTAACCGCCTTAAGGATTTACACGCATCTATAGATTCGCTTTGGTATGTAAAAACATCATTCAGTTTAGCAAAAGCTAAATATCCTATTTACGCCAATGATAAAATTAATTTTGATGAGCTCTATACTTCAAAACGAAGTGAAAGAGGATTAAAAAACCTGTTTTCAAAATTGCCAAATATTACAGAGCAGTTGGTGACTGAAGATTATAAAAACTTATTTTTCTACATTCAGTTAAAACCAACTCCAACCATTGAAATAAAACGAGAAGTGATTGCTTCAGAAATTAGAACAGTCATTGAAAACTATTATGAAGATTATTATATAACTGGCGCACCAGTTTTAAACGAAGCGTATAGTAAAGGTATTTATAAAGAGAGTACTGTGTTTGGTGTGTTAACAGTACTTATTATTACCATAATGTTATTGTTTTTATTGCCTAGTAAACGGTATTTAATAGTATCGTTGTTGTCCGTAGCAGTTCCAATTGTATTGCTTTTAGGAATAATTACAAGTCTAGGTTTTGCTTTGAATATGATATCTATGCTTATACCAACGATACTTATGGTATATAGCGTGAGTGATGCGGTGCATATTATTAATATCTACCATAAAGAAGGCATTACGAATTCAGAATTGTCTAAAATAGAATTACTAACCTCGGCGATAAAAAAGAGTTTTACACCTTGTTTTTACACTACGCTTACTACGTTTGTTGGTTATTTTGCACTGTATATTTCACCATTACCAGCGTTTAAAAACATGGGAGTTTTTACTTGTATTGGATTGGTATTGAGTTTTCTTTTGGTTTATGTAGTTACTATTATAGGCTTTAGTTTTATGACGATGAACTTTAAAGTGTCTAAGCCTATTTTAAATTTAAAAGCCTATAGTCAATCTAAAACTATAGATTGGTTAAATGCATTTACATCTCGTTATAAAAACAGCATTATTGTAGTTTCTACATTAATCTTAGTGTATGGGTTATATTCTGTGTTTAACGTAAAAATTGACACCAACTCTTTAGACTTATTGGCTGAAGGAAAAGCAAAAGACGATTTACGATGGGTTGAAAGCAAGTTGAATAGTAGCTCTCGATTACAACTTAATATTACATCTAAACATAGCAATATGCTAGAGCGAGATGTATTGAAACAGTTAGAGCAATTTCAAAATAAATTGAATACGAATCAATTAATGACCTCACCTGTATCGGTAGTTAATGTAAAATCGTTTTTAGAACAACGTTCTCCAATTTTATTTCAATCTAATGTCTCTAAAGAAAAAATCACTACTACTATTTCTGAGATTAGTGATAATGGAGATGAGTTCTTTAAACTGTTTTCTGACGATTTTAAAACCGCAGGCATTACGTTAGGAGTAAAAGAGCTAAAAACATCTGAGCTAGAAGAGGTCTTATCTGCTATTGAAACGGATTTTAAAAGCAGTTTTAATACGGAAGATTATGAGCTTAAAATCAATGGGTTTTCAGTAGTGTTTTCACAGTTAAATAACTTCATTTTAGAGACACAGTTTAAATCCTTTTTTGCAGCATTTTTTGTGGCATTTTTATGCCTTTGGGTATTTATTAAAAACTTTAAAACTACAGTGTTGGTTTTAATCCCTAATATTATGCCCTTAGCTATTTTGGCGATATTTATGAGTTTATTAGACATTCCGTTAGATGTTTCTACAGCGATGATTACTCCTATTATGCTAGGGATTGCTATGGACGATACGATTCATTTAGTATATAAATACAGAAAGAGTAAAACTGTTGTGGGTTCACCAGAAACCCGAATGGATAATGCCATGCGTTATACAGGTAGCGCATTATTTTCTACAACCATAGCTTTAGTTGGTGGTTTTTTAATTATAAGCACAAGTGCTGTACCATCCGTTAGAGATTTTGGATTGCTTTGTGCTGTAACCGTAGCGATTGCTTTAATAACAGACATCTTTTATTTGCCAGCGTTGTTAAAGCGGTTTGATTCTTAATTCGCAGGGGTATAAGTTATAGTGTAATTTACTGTTTCGTTAGTATCTCCTTCAAATATTTCGACTGCCGAAATTGGATAGCCTTCATCATTATATGTATATGAAAAGCTATATAATTCAACAACTTCTCCCTCTTCAGTAAATTCTTGAGTTAAAATATTATTATTGCCAAAGAAAAAAGGTGAGCTAGGAATGTTTTCAGAATAAATAGTATTGATTGTTGTTATTAAGTTAGCTCCACTATGAACATTATTCATATTATCATAAGTAATAGTTTCTGATGTGATTATCTCTTCTCCATCAAATTCTTCGATTCTTGTAATATTACCGTCAGATAAAGTAATTCTGGAGTCTAACTCATTGGTTTGTGCATCAAATACTTCAATGACATTATTATCAGAATTATAAACAAGATTACTGGTATTATTACTAATATCAGGGATATTTATATTAACTGTAGCGACCCTTCCTTGATCATCGTAGGTATAAGTTTCGATAATGTCGTCAGTATTATCTACACCATTACCAGATAAAGTACCAACAAGTTGATTGTTTTCATAAGTGTAATCTAAAAAGAAACCATTATTTGCTTGTTCTCGTATTACACGATTTTCAGAATCGTAAGTATAATCTATGATAAGAGCAGTTTGTAAGCCTTGAATATCAGCAACTATTTGTGATACTAAAAATGCTTGCTCATCTGGGTTATCAGTATCGTCACTGTCGTCATTATCTGTGTCATCATCATCAGCAACATCTTCGTTAGTAATAAACTCTCCCTCTAGAGGCTCATCATCACAGGTTACAAATAATATACATACAAATAGAATTTTAAATAAAGTTGATGGTTTAAGCATTGGGTTTGGTTTAAATTATTTAATATGAAGTTAGATAAATTTATTGAAAGACAATGTTTTTTGGTAAATAATTTTTGAGGTCTATATTATAAAGAAACATCATATAGATCCTTATAAAGCTCTGATTTGTAAGGTAATCGTATTTTTTTTGACAAACGTTGAAAACAAATAATTATGAAAACGACATTAAACAACTTAAAAAGATTTGTTGGCCTTTGTAAAAAAACTGTTTTATCAACGATAAGCCCAAAAACAGATTGTTCTAGAAAGCACAATAACGATTATTATTGTGATTCTGAAATGCCATTTATTCCTTTTAAGAAATAAAGTAGGTTAAGATTATAAGGTTATCGCTTACTTCTTTTGTCCTGCTGTCTGCGAATTTTCCATGGAGCGTTTTTCTGCCAATCTCCCGCCATAATACAACCATAAGGCATCACTTCATCAATAACAGTTCCTAAACCAAATTCGTCCATTTGAGCTCTCACAGCTTTTGCATTTTTATAAGCAGATGGTAATTCTGTAATATCAATTTTTTTTGAGAAAAATCGTGCATCAATACCTCGTGTTTCTTCTTTAAAGATTTGCATAGTCGTACCAGTTTTACTTTTTCTATGCTGAGTTCTACTTACATTTCTACCAGCTCCATGTGGTGCAAAACCTAAATTGGTTTTAGTTGTAGCACCTTCAACAATTAAAACAGGTTCGCTCATGTTTAATGGAATTAATCTTGGGCCTGTAATATCTGGCATAAACTTAGCATCTAATGGAGTTGCTCCTTTAGCATGGTAAAATAAATCACCATCTTTAAAGACAAAGTTATGTTCGTTCCAGTATCGGTTTTCAATGTCAATTTCTAAAGTTTCAGCAACAGAATTATGCAATACTTCGTGATTGGTTTTTGTCCAGTTTCTTATCACTTGCAAAGCATTCCAATACGATTGCCCTTCTTCAGTTTCAAAAGGAATCCAAGCATTTTGTTTTTTTGTGTCTGGTGATAATTCTTTTCTAAAGCGTTCAGCGATTTTCATTCCTTTTGTGTACAAACGTGCACCAGGACCTCGTGATCCATGATGTGTTACCATCATTGTGTTACCTGTTTTTTTAGAGGTTCCAACAAATAAGAAATGATTACCATCTCCTTGAGTTCCTAAATGTGATCGTGCAATTTGAATCATATTACCATCATTTAAAAAGTAGTTGGCTTCAAAAGCCTCTAACAATTCTTTTGGAAATCTAAATTGAGAATCTCTATCACGTCCACCAGGACCAAAATGTGTATTGGCATGTGCGGCATCTAAAATGGCTTTAGGTTCAACTTTACCAAAATCAGTTAACATCACCGAACAGCAAATATCTGCACTATGCATTCCTGGATGAATAGCGTTTTTAGCAACCGCAACACCACCAACAGGAATCGTTCCGTCAGGACCAGCTGGGCATGCATCTGGCATAATAGCACCATCTACCAATGTCGGTGTTTTCATTAAGGTTTGCATAGAGTTAATGACTTTAGCTACATTGTCTTTTTCCTCTTCATTCTCTGCCTTGATGTTTATAGAAAACGCTAATGGTTTATCGTGTAAAGCAATTGGATTAGGTAACTTAAATTGCTTTAAGTAACTCGTTAAAGCCTCACCTTCTAATGCATTGTCATTGATATAAGTAATAGCTTCTTTCATCCATTTACCTTGCTTAAAACCCAATTCTAATAAATGGTTTCCTGTGATTTTTGTTTTCATAGTTTCTAACTTCTTAATTACACTACAAATATTGTAGAGTATTACGCAATGTTTTTGCGTAGTAATTTTTTTGTAAAAAAACCTGCAAGTATTTTTTCAACTTACAGGTTAGTTCTACTTATTCACCGAGAAAATATCCTTTAATTGTTCAATCACATTTCCGTTTCCAGCAACTGTAATCTCACCAATCTTATCAGCGATTTTCTCAACATATTCCATCTCTTTTAATTTAAACAACATGCTGTTGTCTTCCATTAATTTTGCGGTATTTAACAAGCTACGTGTAGATGCTGTTTCTTCTCGTCTTGTCACCACATTAGCTTGCGCTTTTTTATGAGCAATTAATACTTGGTTCATGATACCTTTCATATCACCTGGTAAAATAACGTCTCTAATACCTGTATGTAATATGTTTACACCCAATTTGCTAGTTTGTGTTTTTACATCTTGTAAAACAGCATTTGCAATTGTTTCCTTTTGCTCTAACAATTCGTCCAAAGTATAAGCACCAACAAATGCTCTTAATGCCAATTGTAAGATAATATACAATTGCTTCTCGTAATCTTTGTTGCGCATTAAAGCAATTTCAATATCAGTAACTTTATATTGCGCGTAAAAGTTAATACGAACGGTTGCTTTGTCTTTGGTTAACAATTCTTGACCAGCAATTTCTAATTGTAATTGACGTAAATCGGCTTTTGCGATTTTAATGGTTTGGTCATTTCTCCAGAAATGATACGTACCATGCTCTAAAGTTTTTTCAAACTTATCGTTTACAATCATAATCGCTTTTTCGTAAGCAGTTACCTCAAATACTCTGATGTATTGGCGCAATTCAGGCTTGTTGTAGATTGCTTTTTCAATGCTCTCTGTAATTTCGATTTTGCTTAAATCTACAGTTACAAATCTATAGTTGATCAAGCTATTCCAGTACGTATAACGACCAGCAGTTAACACCTGCTTAAAGTTGTTGTTTTCATATACCAAAACAATCTCGTTATCTTTTACATCGATAACTGTTAACATAGCTGCCAAAGCCTGATCTTTAAGTAAGATCTCTAATGCTTTTGGCGCGTTAAATGCTTGAGATAAGCTGTATTTAATAACACGTTCTCTAAAGTTTATCCAATGCTTTCCTTCAGTAATTACACGTGTATAATTTCCGTTTTTAAACACTAAACCTACCATTCCTGCATGAATTCTTACTCTGTTCATGATTTCTAAATTTTAGTTCTGATGTTTTCTTTTTATATCAGAACGGTTAAACATTTATAATAGAATTCTCTTTAAGAGAATGACTATTCTTAATTAAAACAAAGTGAAAGAAAAACCATCTTTCAAACTACGGAAATACAACCGATTTAAAGTGTTTTTAAGAATCGTTTTGCAGATGATTAATCAATTTTAGTTTGAAAGATTTTCAAATTAAAAATCAAATAATGAATCTTTAAAAGAATACTTAAAGTTTCTTAAAATACATGTGCATGTCAAGGTGTTTTCTAGACTGCTCAAACAACATGTTGCTTTTACCAGTTTTAATCCACTTTGTTTTTTGCCGTTTTAAGTGAGACGCACTTGGTAACCTATTTATAAAAGTTGGTTTTCTTTTCTTAAATATGGATTTAAAGTCCATTTCAAAACTGTAACTGAAATACAGCGCGTTTACCAGTTTCGCCACAAGACCGTTTGATCTTGGTAGGATTCGAACCTACATTTGAATCTATTGTTCTAACCAGACTGAACTATTCTGCTTTTGCAGAAGTGGGATTCGAACCCACGACCGATAGACGGTGGTTATTATTTGGCCAATAACCGAAGCCTTCAAGTCAAGTTGAATATAAAAACCTTATACGAAACCGTAAGGATTTATACAATAGCGCTATACCGAAACACTTAACAAGACTTGCTTGATGTGGAAGCAGTAGGACTCGAACCTACATGTTCTGCCAGAAACGAGATTTTAGCTCAACGATTTCTATTTTATTAAATAGGATTCGCTGAATGCGTAAAAACGCATTTCAGTCTGGTGAGCCAACCAATTGCTCAATGCTTCCAGTTTTAATATTTTAAAGAACTTTTATTAAGCTCTGCCAGCTTCCTGTATCTGGCAGAGCACTACTTATTGAAGCCTGATTCCAAATGACTTCTTATTAATTACTCTGCAAATATTTTATGCTATTGCGCAATGTTTTTGCGCAGTAAAAATTATTTTTTCTTTTTCTTTCCTTTTTTCTTTTTACTCTTGGTTTTCACTTTCTTTTTTGGCTTTACTTTATTTTTAATTCTTTTAATTTCACTTTCAATAAAGCTTATAAAATTGTTATTGTAACCAAGTTTTTTTGCTTGCTTTAAAGCCTTTAATGCATCTTTATATTTTTGAAGGCATTCATAAACATAACCTTGGTATAAGTGTATTTCACTTATGTAGATGCCTTTAACTGTAAAGGCAAAGTCGATTAATTTTTGTGCCTCTTCATAATCATGATTCCAGATTAATACTAAAATATATCTAGAGTACACTTTTTGAAAATCCATTTTATTAGCTAAAGCTTCAGCATAATAGGCTTTTGCTTTTTCGTAGTCTCCAAATTGCTCTGCCTGTAAACGTCCCATGAGGTATAATGCATAGGCATTGTTTGGTTCGTAAGACAAAGCATAATTTAGGTTCTCTACGGTTTCTTCTAAATCGTATGGATAAGCATTTATAGCTTTAAGCACGTAATTGTTTAACAAATTCGTGTCCATTGTTTTTTATGTTTTAATAATTTGCATTGAAATGAGATACTTTTACAAGCTCATCATGATAATGCGATTTGTTTTGTAATAACTGTTTGGAAATTGTTTTAGCAGGCTTGCTAATGACTGAAAACAAAAAATCCGAAGCAGTTTTAGATTGCTTCGGATTTTTCATTTATAATTTTGAAAAAGTTTATCTAACGATAATCACGAAGCATCACAAAAGGCTCTATGCCTTTCGGATCGTTTTGATATGTTATAAATAAACTCATAATTTTTAATTTTAATTCAACTTGTGTTTTGGTTGAAATGCGCTGCAAAGATTTAGATTATTTTTTGACTTTTCAAAATTTATTTTTTAAATCATGAAAAATATCTACGCATAATACGAAGTATTATATTTTTTTGAAAAATGCAAATAATTTAGAAATGACTTAATATTTGAGTTCTTTTTTATGTCTACGCAAAATTATTGCGTAGTTATTTTATATTTTAGTTTAAAATAGAGATTTTTAAAAATGGCGGTAAATAAAAATGCATTGATTAGATATAAAACTATTGATAAATGTTTGCAAAATAATTTTAGACAATGGACACTAAACGATCTAATTGAAGCCTGTTCTGATGCGCTTTATGAGTATGAAGGAAAAGATGTTGATGTAAGTAAACGAACCATACAATTGGATATACAAATGATGCGAAGTGATAAGTTGGGTTATAATGCACCAATTGTTGTTTACGATCGTAAATTTTATAAGTACGAAGACGAAGACTATAGTATAACAAATAGCCCGATATCTAATCAAGATTTAACGAAACTTTCTGAAGCAGTATCTTTTTTAAAACAATTTCAAGGCTTTTCTCATTTTTCGGATTTAGGAAGTATGGTTCAAAAACTTGAAGATCATGTTTATACTCAAAAGACTCAAGAAAAATCACTTATAGATTTCGAAAAAAATGAAAACTTAAAAGGCCTAGAGTTTTTGGATGAACTCTATCAATTTATATTAAAAAAATGCGCTATTGACATCACGTATAAATCGTTTAAAGCTCGCCAAGAAAGTACGTTTACTTATCATCCCTATTTACTAAAAGAATATAGAAACAGGTGGTTTGTCATTGGTAAGCGAAGAAAGAGTGAAGGGATTATGAATTTAGCGCTCGATAGAATTATTGCCATTAAAAAGAGCGATTCAGCTTATGTTTATGATACTAGTTTTAATACAGAAACTTATTATAAAAATGCTATCGGAGTTTCTGTAAGCCCTACTTTAGAAACAGAAAATGTATTACTTTATATTAATCATAAACACGCTCCTTATATGCTGACGAAACCATTTCACAGCTCTCAAAAAGAAGTAAGTAGAGATCATTATGGAGTTACTATTTCATTAGAAGTACAATTAAACTTTGAATTAGAAAAAGAAATATTAGGACTAGGTGAAGCTGTTAAAGTTATAGCTCCTGAACGTTTAAAACGAAGTATAAAAGAACGTTTGTATGATGCGGTTGATGCTTATGAAACAGAAATTAATGATAAAAATTTACGAACTATTGCTAAACGATTAGAATATAAAGGTTTTGGAGTTTTAAACCACGTATATTCTAAAAGAGATATTAGAAAATTGAAATCTAAGTTTAACACTTATTTTAAAACGCACAACGAACAAACTTTTGGTATGCGAGAGGTGCTAAAAAAGATGCCAGAATTAAAAGAAGTTCTCTTCAATAAGAATTTTAGGAAGTTGATAAAGTCAATAGATAATAATGCATTTTTAACCAAAGCTATTTTCTTTGATAAATCACCAAAAGATAATTGGTATGTAACATGGCATCAAGACGTACCTATTAATGTTTTAGAGAAAGTTGAGACAAAAGATTTTTCGTCATGGACCAATAAAAAAGGGGTAATTAGTGTTTGTCCTCCAGAAGCTATTTCTAAAAACATATTCTCTATGAGAATTCATTTGGATGATACTACAGTGAAGAATGGCGCATTAAAAGTTATTCCTGGGTCTCACAATAAACGTTTAAGTGATGATGAAATCCAATTGATTAGCACTAACTCAATTCCATTTATAAGTGAAGTTTCATCAGGCGGAGTACAGTTATTAAAACCCTTATTGTTACATGCATCTTCAGAAACTAAAATACAAAAACATCGTCGTGTATTGCATTTAGAGTTTTCATCCATTGAATTACCAAACGGATTAGAATATAGTGAGAAAGAGGATTTATTTTAAGCACTTATAAGCCTCTGATTTGTAAGGTAATCGTATTTTTTTTGACAAACGTTGAAAACAAATAATTATGAAAACAAATAATTATGAAAACAAATAATTATGAAAACAACATTAAACAACTTAAAAAGATTTGTTGGCCTTTGTAAAAAAACTGTTTTATCAACGATAAGTCCAAAAACAGATTGTTCTAGAAAGCACAATAACGATTATTATTGTGATTCTGAAATGCCATTTATTCCTAATAAGAATAAATAAGTTATATAGAAATTTCTAAAAAAACGAAAGTTTTAGAGTCAAGTGCTTTATTGTGCTGAAAAAAAATAGTTTGCTTATTAAGCAATGCTTCAATAAGCCAATCATTACCATTAAAATAAGCCTGTTTTACAATTGCTTTTAAATGGGATTGTTTTACGATTTTGAGTTGATGCGCATAAACAATTCCATAAGGTTCAATACTATTAAACTCTCCAAAAAAAGAAGCGACTAAAGGTGTTTTGGGATTGTTATAAAGATTTATAGGAGTGTCTTGAGCAATAATTTTTTTATTTTCTAATACTAACATTTTATCTGCAAACCCTAAAACATCACCTTTATTATGGGTAGCAACCACACAAGCAATTTGTTTTTCTTTCAAATAGTTAAAAACACTACGCCTTAACGATTGTTTTTTAAAATTATCAATATGGCTAAAGGGCTCGTCTAACAATAAAATTTCAGGCTGTTTAGCCAAGGCTCTAGCTAGCGCAACACGTTGTTTTTGTCCACCACTAAGAGTTTTTACTTTTGTTTTAGCAAAAGCTTCTAGTTCTACCACTTTAATTAACTCATCTGTGCGTTGTTGCTTTTCTTTAGGGAAGAACCGAGAAAGGTGTTTACCAATATTGTCTTCAACTGTTGTAAAAGGCATTAAATCAAATTCTTGAGTAACATATTTTATAAAATCATAACCAACAACCAAGTTATATTTAGGACCAAGAATTTGTTGACCTTTCCAAAATATTTCTCCCTGAGTTAAATCATATTCGCCATAAATGAGTTTAAGCAATGTACTTTTCCCAGAACCACTTTCTCCAATAATGGCTGTATTTTCACCAGAATTAACCTTGAAATCGATAGTTTCTAAAACCTTAGTTTTAGTATATCCAAATGATATGTTTTTTACATGAAGCACCAGACAAAAGTAAGAATAAAAAACCCACTTATATTTTAAGTGGGTTAGGTAATATATTTAACAGTATAAACTTACACTAAGTTATTTTTAATTAAATACTCTGCAATTTGTACTGTATTTGTAGCTGCTCCTTTTCTAAGATTATCACTTACTACCCATAAATTTAACGTATTAGGTTGTGAGCCATCTCTGCGGATACGACCTACATAAACCTCATCTTTTCCGTTAGCATACATTGGCATTGGATAGGTATTGACCTCTAAATTGTCTTGTACAGTAACACCATCTGTATGGTCTAAAATTTGTCTAACTTCAGCAAGATCAAAATCGTTTTCAAACTCTACATTAACAGCTTCACTATGACCGCCAGCAGTTGGTATGCGTACTGCGGTAGCTGTAACTGCAATGGTTCTATCGTCTAATATTTTTTGAGTCTCTCTAACGAGTTTCATTTCTTCTTTGGTGTAACCATTCTCTTCAAAAATATCGCAATGTGGTATGGCGTTTTTATGAATTGGATGCGGATAAGCCATTTCTCCTTTTATACCAGCAATTTCATTTTCTAATTGCTCAACAGCTTTTATTCCTGTACCAGAAACGGATTGGTATGTAGATACAACAACACGCTTCATTTTATATTTTCTATGAAGTGGTGCTAATGCCATTACCATTTGTATAGTAGAACAGTTAGGGTTTGCTATAATTTTATCTGTTTTAGTTAATGTATGCGCATTAATTTCTGGCACCACTAATTTTTTTTCTAAATCCATTCTCCATGCCGAAGAATTATCAATTACAGTAACACCTGCTTCAGCAAATTTAGGTGCCCATTCTAAAGATGTGCTTCCGCCAGCTGAAAATAAGGCAATGTCTGGTTGCTGTTTAATGGCTTCAGGAATACTTATAACTTTTATCTGTTTATTTTTAAAGGTGAGTTCTTTACCTACAGAACGCTGTGAAGCGACAACTAATAATTCATCTAAGGGGAAATTGCGTTCCTCTAAAACTTTAAGCATTACACTACCAACTAAACCTGTAGCACCAACAATGGCTATTTTCATTTTTCATTTTTTTAATGGTGCGCAAATTAAATGAAAAAAGACCTTATTAATAGTATAAATAAGGTCTTTTAACAAGAAATAACAATATGTTATATAATTAACTTTTATTTTTTTAATGAATCTCTGATCTCTGTTAATAAATCAATTTCAGATGGTCCTGCAGGAGCTGGCTCTTCAGCAGGAGCTTTAGTTTTATTATAAGCCTTTACTATTAAAAACATAATAAATCCTACTATGATTAAATTAACAATAGTGTTAATCCACGCTCCATAAGCAATTACCGCTCCGCCTGCTTCTTTAGCCGCAGCAAGTGTTGCATATTCATTTCCATCCATTGCATAATGCATGTCTTCAAAGTTCATACCACCAGCAAAATAGCCTACAAATGGCATAGCGATGTTATTAACAAAACCATTGATAACAGAGCCTAAAGCACCAGCCATAATTACAGCAACAGCGAAATCAATCACATTGCCTGTCATAATAAAATTCTTAAATTCTTTTAACATGATAAAATGTATTTAGTTAGTATTGTCTAGCAATTTAGTTAAAATTTTAACATTTACAACACTTATATTAAATAAAATTTTAGAATCACTCTATAAATGAGCGCTTTACGCGTTGAGAGATTGAAGTAATAATTTCGTAAGAAATGGTATTTAAAGATGTAGCAAGATCAGTTGCTTTATTGTTTCCATCGAAAATAATCACTTCATCACCTTCTTTGCAATTAATAGTTGTGATATTTACCATAATCATATCCATACAAACATTGCCAATTATTGATGCTTTTTGACCATTAATAATTACATAACCTTTTTCGTTGCCTAAATGACGTCCAATGCCATCGGCATGGCCTATAGGAATTGTTGCCGTTTTCTCATAAGTCTTAGCAACATAAGCTCTATTGTAACCTACAGTCTCATTAGGCTCTATTTTATGAATTTGAGAAATAATAGATTTAAGACTTGCAATAGGCTTCAAATATTTATCCTCATTAGCGGAATTACCAAAACCATAAAGGCCAATACCACAACGTACCATATCTAAATGAGCTTCAGGATAATTAATAACGCCTGATGTATTGCATAAATGTAACAAGGGTTTATAATCTAATTTTGAAAGAAATTCAGTAGCAATGACTTTAAAACTTTTAATCTGATTTACCGTAAAATCGGCTTCATTAGCATCTTCACTTGCTGCTAAATGCGAAAAAATAGAAGTGATTACTATAGAAGACGTCGCTTTTAATTTATTGATGATATAATCGACATCGCTTTCCCAGAATCCTAATCGGTTTAAGCCTGTATTAAATTTTATATGAACCGGATAGTTGGTCTGCGCTTCTTCATTAGCAACAGTTATAAATGCATTTAAAACGTTTGTATTATATAAACTCGGTTCTAAACAATGTTTAATAATTGTTTTAAAATTTACAATCTGCGGGTGCAATACTAAAATAGGTTTGGTAATACCAGCTTCTCGTAGCGCAACACCTTCACTAGTATATGCTACTGCAAAATAATCGACATTAAGCCATTGCAAATGTTTTGCAATTTTTTCAGCATCATTACCATAAGCAAATGCTTTAACTACAGCTAAAAATTTAGTTTTGGATTGTAATTTAGACTTTAGGTAATTGTAATTATGCGTTAACGCAGATCGATCTATTTCAAGAATAGTTTCTTGGGCTTTAGGCATCAGAATTTTTGTCTTTAGCGTTTATTTCTTCAGCATCATTAACCTTCATGTGACGCAATTTTTCTCTAAGCATACTTTTATAATATGCAGCTCTACTTAACGGTTCATATTCTTCAACTTCACCTAAAAGCACGAGATCATCATTTTTAGATTTTCTAAAACTGTATTGCGCTAAATTTCCTGTTTTTGTACACACAGCATGCACTTTAGTTACATACTCTGCTGTAGCCATAAGGTTTGGCATAGGCCCAAAAGGATTGCCTTTAAAATCCATATCTAAACCTGCAACGATAACACGAATCCCTTTATTGGCCAAATCGTTGCAAACACGTACAATTTCGTCATCAAAAAACTGAGCTTCGTCAATACCAACGACATCACAACCATCAGCTAAAATAGGAATATTTGCTGCTGCTGGCACTGGTGTAGAACGTATATGGTTAGCGTCATGAGAGACTACCATGTCTTCATCGTAACGTACATCTACAGCAGGTTTAAAGATTTCTACTTTTTGACGTGCAAATTGAGCACGTTTAAGTCTTCTAATCAATTCTTCTGTTTTACCAGAAAACATAGATCCACAGATAACTTCGATCCAACCAAATTGTTCTTTATGATTTACAGTATTTTCGAGAAACATTTTGTAATTTTAGCACTAAAATGCAATCATTTTTCGTTTGTATAAAGGTGGCGCAAATTTATTAAAAATCAAAAGGTATTATAATGAAAAAGAAATTAGAATCAGAATTAGTTAGTATAGCACATAGGATTCTAAAATTAAAAGGAAGAGAAGATGTGGATCGTATGCATGAAGAGGTTGCAAAACTTTACGAAAAGCTTACAGTATTAAAATTTGCTCAAGAAAATTTTGAAGATGATATGCCAACAATTGGTAATGATTCTTCATTTTTCGATATGTTAGATACGGCTTTCAACAATAAAATAAGTGATACTGTTGAGGTAGAAGATCAGGTTTATATCAATGTCGATGAACGAGAAGATGATGGCATTATGGAACCTCTAATGGAGAAGATAAAAGACATGGTTGCACAGATGCCACATGAGACGCAAGCGGTTGATGATTTAATTGAAACCACCGTAGCTGTTGAGCAACCTAAAACGGTAGAGTTTGAAAATATTTCTCAAGACTTTGCTGAGATTCCTGAGTTTGAACCTATTGAAGAAGCGCAAAAACGTGAAGTAGAACAAGAGAAAAAATCACTTAACGATAAATTAAAAAGCGGAGGTCTACAAATAGGATTGAATGATAAATTAGCGTTTATTAAGCATTTGTTTGAAGGAAAAAACGAAGATTACGACCGTGTTATTTCTCAAATTAATACATCAACTTCTCTAGCTGAAGCGAACCAATTTATTACCGATTTAGTAAAACCAGATTATAATTATTGGGAAGGCAAAGACGAGTACGAAACACGTTTTATAGAGCTTATTGAGGCTAAATTCAGTTAATAGATTCCCACATTAGTGGAAAATAAATATGGGCAAATTGTATTTAGTTCCGACTCCTATTGGCAATCTAAAAGACATGACTTTTAGAGCTGTTGATGTTTTAAAAGATGTAGATCTTATTCTTGCTGAAGATACCAGAACTTCAGGAAAATTATTAAAACATTTTGAGATTACCACACAAATGCAAAGTCATCATATGCACAATGAGCATAAGATGACCAATGCCATTGTAGAAAAATTGAAATCTGGGCTATCTATTGCTGTTATCAGTGATGCCGGAACACCAGCCATTTCAGATCCAGGATTTTTATTGACTAGAGCTTGTGTAGAGCATGGTATTGAAGTAGAATGCTTACCAGGAGCTACAGCATTTGTGCCTGCATTGGTTAATAGCGGTTTGCCAAACGATAAGTTTGTGTTTGAAGGGTTTTTACCCGTAAAAAAAGGGCGTCAAACCCGTTTAAAGCTTTTAGCGGAAGAAACACGAACCTTAATTTTTTATGAAAGCCCACATAAACTAATAAAAACATTAAGTCATTTCTGTGAGTATTTTGGTGAAAACAGACCTGTTTCTGTTTCTAGGGAATTAACCAAATTGTACGAAGAAACCATTCGCGGTACTGCAAAAGAAGTTTTAGAGTATTATGCCAATAAACCACCAAAAGGAGAACTGGTAATTATTGTTGGAGGTAAAAAATAGAATGCTATACAGAACGAACTGAAGAATCTAATAACAAAAATGAATATAGAAGTATTTATAAATAAGCTAAAAAACAATTCAACAGAAGTTGCCTTTTCAGAAACCATGATGGTTATAGAAACGTACTATAATTTTACACCAACGACTTTTAAAAATGGGGTGTTAGAAAATAGCAAGGATGAAAATTTAGGATCTTGTAAATTATTAGCATTTGCAAAACTCCAAAATTTAAGTAAAGAAGAAACATTAGCATGTTTTGGGCAATTTTATTTTGAAGATGTGTTAAAAGACCCAAATGGCGAAGGTCATCAAAATATTCGTAATTTTATGAAAACAGGATTTGAAGGCTTATTTTTTGAAGGCACTCCGCTAAAGAAAAAATAAATTTATGTCATTGCTAGGAATCCCGATAACTATCGGGATACGAAGCAATCTTATATCCTATATTAGGTTGATAAAATGAAAGACCTGCTAAAGCATATTAATCAATGTGACATTTGCAAAGCACATTTACCATTGGGTCCACGACCTGTAGTAACAGCACATCCAGAATCTAAAATTGTAATTATTGGCCAAGCACCAGGAACAAAAGTACATGCCTCTGGTGTACCCTGGGATGACCAAAGTGGAAAGAAGTTACGACAGTGGCTTAATGTAACTGACGAGGATTTTTACGACACTAAAAAATTTGCCATTATCCCTATGGGGTTTTGTTATCCAGGAAAAGGAAAAACAGGAGATTTACCACCTCGACCAGAATGCGCACCACAATGGCACAAGCAACTGTTAAGTAAAATGCCAAATGTAAAAATGGTGTTGTTGATTGGCGCTTATGCCCAGAAATATTATTTAAAAGGGAAAGCCAAAAAAACCTTGACAGAAACCGTTGGTGAGTATAAAAGTTATTTACCCATGTATTTTCCTATTCCACATCCATCACCAACTAACCGATTTTGGCGTGCTAAAAACCCTTGGTTTGAAGAATTGATTGTACCTGAGTTACAGAAAAAAGTAAACATAGTTTTAACAAATTCCTTATAAGGAATGACTTATTTTAAAAACACTTTGGACTTAGAAGTGCCTTATCATCGATAATTGTAATGATACAATTAGTAGCTACTAT
The DNA here is from genome assembly GCF_021887715.1 of Winogradskyella immobilis. Lineage (GTDB taxonomy): Bacteria > Bacteroidota > Bacteroidia > Flavobacteriales > Flavobacteriaceae > Winogradskyella > Winogradskyella immobilis. The sequence continues at coordinate 131,176 of NZ_JAIQXX010000002.1, read as the reverse complement.
TGTTTTAAAATGAATTAAATATTTTCTAAAATATACCCAGTTCTAAGTATTGTATGATGCTGTTTTAACAAATAAATTAGCAAGGTCTATCAACCACCTAGCAGAAAAAAATTCATTTTAAAATCAAGAAATATGAAAAGATTACTACTATTATTAATGTTATTGATGATTTATAATTATTCTTTTTCTCAAGAATATCAATCATCGCTTAATAAATCTAACATTACATTAACTTCTGGCGCCATTCCTGATGATGTAATCATAAAAGTATCTCAGAATGAGAATGGTTTTACTAATATTGTCATTGAATCTTTTGGTAACAGTAATAAAATAGTTAAATTCTCATTAAAGCCCTTTAATTATAGCCTTTTTGAAGCAAAATTGAAGAATAGTTTCTTAACTCTTTTGCAAAAGAAGATGATACCTAGCAATTATAATTATACTATTAATCAGAGGGATAAAATAAAAGGCTTATTCAATGAGATAGCTTCTTATCTATTTACAGTAAATGAACGCCCACAAGTTGCAACTATAAATTTAAAAAGTGAAGAAATAGATGTTTATGCTAGCATCAAGCATTCTAATGGTGAAAATAATAAAGGATTTTTAGGTATAGGCAAAAAAAGTGTCAAAAATTTTGACACCGTTATTGGTGAGCTTGAAAATCCAGTTGTAGAGATATCTTTCTATTCGGGATTTATCGAAAAAATAGAGGTAAGAGGTAAACTGGATGGTATTGATATAACATTTGTAAATAAATATTCTATTGGTGTTTCTTCAATAAGTAATCTAAGAGGTTTTAGATTAATGAAACTGTACAGCCTTTATGATTACTCGATAAAAGCCAACCCTACTCAGACTCATGATACTCAAGTATTTCCTAATGGGGAAAACTTCATTGTAAAAAGAGAGGATAAATCATCTAAAGTAGACCCTAATTACATCCCTATATCAACTGAAAAAGTAAAACCTTTTATGTTTGTAAATGACATTATAGATTATCAAAGAATTATAGATGTTAATGCAAATGATATTAGTCCTTCTAAGCAGAAAATATTATTGGATTTGAATCAAAAATCATCAAATTTATATAAAGAAGAATCTACTAAAATTCTTGAAGCTGTTGTATATTCAGACTTAATAGGCGCATTAGAAGAAGATAACCCTAATGGGATTATTCAAACCGAAATTTCAAAGCGATTTAATATCAATACAGCGAGAGGTGATTTTCTTGGAGGTGGAGGAGGTTTTTTTGAATATTTAGATGGTAAGGTCTTATTATCTAAAATAGAAGAAAACAATAAATTTTTACTCCCTGAAAATGGGGGTTTTGATAATTTGAGTCTCTATCAATATAGGAATTTTTCTGTAGGGGGAAATCTCAATTTATTAGCTTTTGAAAACCAAAACTTAAAACTTAATGGTTTTATTGATTCAGGTATTGAGTTCGCCAGAAGCGGATATAGATTTACAGAAGATGAAGAAGGAAAAAACACAAATTCATTTGAATGGGCTTCACAATTGAGACTCCATTTCTTTCCAGAAAAAAGGTATGGAATCTTTGTTTCTGACAAACTATCATTCAATGAAATTTTAACTGACGATATAGAATTCAGAAGTGTTTTGAATGAAAAAAGCAATTGGATAAACACTATAGAATTTATGGCCTATCTCGATATTTCTACATCATCAAAAGTATTTGTAAGATATAGTATCTCTAATGACTTAATGGATATAGATAATAATTTTTCGCGGTTCCAATTAGGAACTGCTTTTTATTTCCTTCAAAAAAACAGAAAAGACAAATAATTAGATTTATAAAAGACAAAAACTGGGATACTAATACCCCCGTTTTCTTAAATTCCTTATATAGGTTGATTTATTTTAAAAGTGCTTTGGACGTAGAAGAGCTTATTTTATTAGATACGATGAAAATTTTCACAAAAAACCTCACCATTTCTGGTAAGGTTAATCTAATTTATCTAAAAGCCTCAAAGAGGCTGCCTATGGTCTAAAAGTGAAGCGATCTAGTATTTTGACCCATCATGTTTTCCAACATTATAACCGTGTTTTCCTAAGTATTGATTTCCACTTTCAACAGCACCATCTTCAATATCGGTTCCCATACTATCATTCCAACGATTTAGGTAACCAAATAAAGAAATCACACCAAGCATTTCCACAATTTCTCCTTCGTTCCAGTGCTCATATAATCGTTTTTTAAGATCTGCATCAACCGAATTTGGCACCAAAGTAGCTGCTAAACTAAAATCTAAAGCTACACGCTCTGCTTCAGAGAATGCAGAATGCGTTTTGTATTCCCAAATATTGTCTAACTGTTCTTGCTCAGCACCATAACGTTCTGCAGCTCTAATAGCATGTGCCTGACAATAACGACATCCTGTGGCATTACTACTTACCCAAGCAATCATACGTTTTAAAGCAGAAGTGACACGACCTTCATTAGCCATAACGGCTTTGTTTAAATTAATAAAAGCTTTAGATATAGCAGGTCGACGTTGCATGGTTAATACAGAATTAGGACAAAACCCAAGTGTTTCATTAAAGAATTCAGCCAATTCTTTAGTTTCTAAATCATGATCTGCAGATAATGGTGTTACTAATGCCATTTTAATATTTTTTTAAGGTTATAAATAGTATTTTTGAGGCAACAAGATAGTGCCAAATGCGCAAATTGCCTAAAATACTTAATGACGATTTTAGTAAATTTAACTTTATGCAGGTTCTATATTTTTTAATTTAAAACAAATACACTTATGGCAGATAAAGTGACTGTAGATTGGAAAGGAAATATGTTATTTGAATCTGACAATCCTAGAGAAGGCAATCACACAGTATTAATGGACGCAGGAAAAGCTAGCGGTGGTAATGACGAAGGTCTTGGCCCTAAAGCAATGATGTTATCATCTTTAGCAGGTTGTTCTGGGTTAGATGTGGTATCTGTGCTAAAGAAAATGAAAGCCTCACCAGAAGATTTTAAAATGGAAGTGTTCGGAGAATTAACAGACGAACACCCAAAATATTACCATAAAGTAGACGTGAAGTATCACTTCTACGGTTCAGATTTAAATGCATCTAAGATTAATAAAGCTGTAGATTTATCTATTGAAAAATACTGCGGAGTGATGGAAATGTTTAGGCGCTTTGCAGAGGTTACAACAAGTGTACATTTGCATAATAACGAGTAAAATAGTTTAGATAAAAATTTTATAGTTTTACAATCAGTTATATAACTATATTATAGAATGAAGTTAACGCACATAATTAAATACCTGATTATTTTCGGGGTTTTATTTTTAACTGTTGAGAATTGTTCTTCTGAAGATAGAACATCAAATGAGCAATCTCTAGAAGATGATTTTGATGATAATGATGAGGATACAGAACCAGATAATAGTGAGGTTTTAAATTCTCGTTTTGTATTTAATGAAAATTTGGTTATTGAGCACAGTTGGAATACAGGCGGTTGTGATAGTCCACCTTGCGATACTGACGAAGATGCATTAGTTAATGTTTTTGAAAACACCTTGCCTAATGACCCTTATTTTTATATGGAAGATGATTTGGTTGAATTAAACCTTGAATGCCAACAAGAAAAAGGTAGACGTGCAGAGTTTAAGCAAATTTCAGAAGGCCCATTAACATCATATTCAAAAATGGAATTTGAAGCTGTATATTATGATGTCCCAGATGATGGTTTTACAATTGCGCAAGTTCATAATAGAGGAGGCAATTCTAACAAGCCATTTTTTAGACTAGAACTTCATGATAATAAACTAGAAACAGTAATCCGTAAAGACCCAGAAGTAAGTTCTAATCAAACGACATTTAACAAAGTGGATTATCCATTTTTAAATGGTGTTGATTATAATCAATTTCCGTTAAAAGTTATTTTAGAAAAAAGTGGAGGTTATGCGCATATTACAGTAATGCAAAACAACACTATAATTCTAGATCAATCTTTTCAACCAGATGCTACAACCGATTGGGTAAATGATACTAGTATTTCTAATGGTTATTACTTAAAAGCAGGTGCATATAATGCTGCAAACACACATACAGAACATCTTATTTTAGGATATACTACATTTAAATTTGAAACAGAAGATTTAAATTAAGCCTTAATTATTAAGATAGCTGCCATAAATACTTGATAGCAATATTCTTGGTGAAAATTCTATAGAGGAATTATTTTTTAATTTTGAATCTGATAAAAAAAGAGTTTCTAATCCATGAGTACTAAACAGCCAACCAAGAGTACAACAAAAACAATATGGCATAGATTTATAGGTAATTCTGAAAGACGTTGGTTTCAGAAAGTAATTATATTAATCATTTTCTCTTTAGTTGTAAATCATATAGCAACTAGTGATAATTTTATAGATAGCAAATCCTATAGATTCCCGATAGAAGGTTTTCTGTTTACTATTGTTTTTTCGATTCTAATTGGAATTATAGCAGATCTTAATTTTAAATTTTATAAGAAAAAGTATTTCTATAGAAAAATAGAAACTGCTACTATCGTAAAGTTTATGGCTTCTACTTTAGGATATATTACAATAATATATATTCCTGTAAATATTATTGTAGAATTAGTTTCTAATGGACAAATAAAGTTCTATTATATATTAATTGGTTTACTAATTACTTTATTATTATGTTTTATTTTCATAGGTTTATGGTATGCACTAGACATATATGATTTATATAAATTATCCATAAAAGATGCTGAAATCACTATAGAGAGTGGTGCAAAAATAACAAAGCTTACCTATGAGAACATTGCATGTTTTTATAGCGAAAACAAAATTGTGTATACGGTTCAGAATGATGGCAAAACAATTAACACCGATTTTACATTGAATGAGCTAGAAGAAAAAATTAATGACCAATTATTTTTTAGAGCCAATCGAAAAATTATCGTTCACAAAGATGCTGTAGATCAAATTGAAAAGATAGAAAATGGGAAGCTAAATATTCTGTTAAAATCGTCCTTTAAAAACGATGCCATTGGTGTCATCAATATCAGTCGTTACAAACGAAAAGCATTTTTAGATTGGTTTCAATAAAAGATGCTGACTATTCAGTTATAAATTTACGACCACTCAGTAAAAACATAAGCATTTAAAAGGGTTTTCAGAGATTTAGTTCATTACTTCGTTTAGAATTTACAATCTAAAAAAATGAACAAAATCACTTTGAGACAAGTATTAATTCCATTAATTACCATAGCAATCATCTTATTTTTATGGTTTGGTCCCATCCGTATCAGCTACATAGAGAATATCCTAATTTCTATACTCATCATTATAGCCAATTATATAGAATATAAAGGAAAACCATTTGCAGCACTTGGTTTTCAACGTGAAAAATTCACATTCAAAAATATATTTTTATTTGCGCCATTACTTGCATTAGGACTCTTTGCATTTTATGTTTTTCTATTGGTCCCTGGAATTACAATGCTCACAGATGCGCCTATAGATTACTCCGCTTTTGATGAATTAAAAGGCAATCTTCCTGCCTGTTTAATTGCCTTAGTAGTCGTTTGGGCTACGGCTGGATTTGGAGAAGAAATTATCTTCCGTGGGTATTTTATGCGCCAATTTGTAAAATTCTTTGGAGAAAGCAAAGTCAGCATAGTACTTAATATTGTCTTACTTGCGTGTTTTTTTGGATTCATGCACAGTTATCAAGGTATTACCGGTCAACTTGTTACTGGTATTGTAGGTGCACTTTTAGCATTGATATTTTACTTACGTAAATACGATTTGTGGTTTGTTATAGCTGTGCATGGTTTTTTTGACACTATAGCATTAATTTGTGTTTATTTTGGTTTGACGTAATAAACCTAAATTTACTAATAAAAAAGGATGTTTCTTACTTTAGGCAGAATCGTATATTCTTTATAGCCATTAATTGTCTATTTAAGAAAATATTCGTTATCATTATATTTGTTTGGATTTATTATTCTTTAAAATTAATTAGACATCTTATTTAATACATGCGTTGGACGCTAAAACCAAAACCTGAAATTTCAAAAGTTGAAGCTCTAAAAAAAACGCTTCAGGTAGATGATGTAGTGGCGACGCTATTATTACAACGTGACATAGATACATACGAATCCGCAAAAATATTTTTTAGACCGAGTTTTAATGAATTGCACGATCCATTTTTAATGAAAGATATGGATAAAGCGGTAGCGCGTATTGAAACTGCAATAGCTAATAGTGAAAACATATTAGTTTATGGGGATTACGATGTCGATGGTACTACATCAGTAGCTTTAATGGCGTCGTATTTAAAAACAAAAACAGAAGCTGTAGCCACCTACATTCCCGATCGATATGACGAAGGTTATGGTGTGTCTTACCAAGGTATTGATTTTGCTCACGACAATGATTTCTCTTTAATTATAGCTTTAGACTGTGGTATAAAGGCTATAGAAAAGATTGCTTATGCTCAAGAAAAGGGAATCGATTTTATTATCTGCGACCATCATAGACCTGGAGATAAAATACCAAGCGCAATTGCTGTTTTAGATCCTAAACGGAATGATTGCAAGTACCCATTTAAAGAACTATGTGGTTGCGGAGTTGGTTTTAAACTGATCTCAGCTTTAGCATCAAAAGATGGACAAACCCCAGAAGATTTAGTAGAGTACCTAGATTTGGTGGCCACTGCAATTGGCGCTGATATAGTACCTATTGTTGGTGAGAACAGAGCATTAGCTTATTTTGGATTACAAGTGATTAATACCAATCCAAGACCAGGTATGAAAGCTATTATTGCTGAGGTAAAAAAAGAAGAACTTACCATTACCGATGTTGTTTTTATAATAGCGCCAAGGATTAATGCTGCCGGAAGAATGAAGCATGGTAACCACGCTGTAACGTTACTTACAGAAACCGATTTCAATTTAGCGGCTACATACGCTGTGGATATAGATCAGTATAATACAGATCGGAGAGAAACAGATAAACGGATAACGAAAGAAGCGTTGTTACATATAGAGAAAGATAATGAACAAGACCAATATACAACAGTTGTTTATCAAGAAGATTGGCATAAAGGGGTTATAGGTATTGTGGCGTCACGTTTAATAGAAACTTATTATCGGCCAACTTTAGTGTTTACAAAAAGTGGTGATAAATTAGCAGCTTCAGCAAGGTCGGTTTCAGGTTTTGATGTCTATAATGCTTTAGAAGCTTGCTCAGAATACATAGAACAATTTGGAGGACATAAATATGCTGCAGGATTAACCTTGTTACCAGAAAATTATGAAACCTTTAAAGCTAAGTTTGAAACTGTAGTTAAAGAAACTATTGACCCAAAATTGTTAACTCCAGAACTTAAAATTGATATGGAGATCAACCTAAATCAAGTCAATAATAAATTAATGCGAATTATCAAACAATTTGCACCTTTTGGACCAAGAAATATGTCTCCAGTATTTATGACACAGAATGTTAAAGACACTGGTTATGGAAAATGTGTTGGAGAAGATAAATCGCATTTGCGTTTAACGACGACGCAATCAAATTCAGATAAAATTGTAGGTATTGGCTTTGGTTTAGGCGATAAACTAGACCTAATAACAAATAGAAAATCTTTTAGTGCCGCTTATGCTATTGAAGAAAATCATTGGAACGGAAATACCAGTTTGCAATTAAAACTAAAGGACATTAAAGACTAAAACGATTAGTGTTTCGTTAAGAGACTATGCATAAATTTACGTTACTTATTTTTTTAACTATTATCGGGGCGCAAATAATATATTCTCAAAATTTAGTCAGTAATCCAAGTTTTGAAGACTATAATAAGTGCCCATGGATAATAGGGAAATTCTCAGGCAATGTCAATTATTGGTCAACACCAAATTTAGGAACTACAGATTTTTTCAGTACATGTAGTAAAAGTGTTGGTATAAACAATTATAATGGCTATCAGAGTCCTAAAGACGGACATACTTATGCGGGGTTTTATTTGTTTTCTCCAGATGATTATAGAGAGTATATTCAAGGGCGTTTTACAAAACAGCTAGAAGCCGGGAAAAGATATAGAATAAAATTCCACATCAGTTTGGCAGATAAATCGACCCACACATTAAAAACTATAAGTGTTTTATTTACAGAAAACCTGTTAGGTTTTGTAAAACTGAAATCAGAAAATAATAATTCAATTTTAACTAGTAAAAGCAGTAATTATAATGTATATCGACATATCAGTAAAAAATATATAAAGCCAAATAAATATACTAAAGGAGAATTTCAACTTAATGATATAGCATCTAAATCCTTTTATGACGACAAGGTAAATTGGATAGAGATTTCAACTGAATTTACAGCCAATGGTTTTGAAAATTACTTTACAATAGGAAACTTTAAACCAAATAACAAGACAACAAAGCGAGAGCTTTTAAGGACAACAAAAGTTAAACATCAGTTCTCTTATTACTACATAGATAACATTAGTGTTGAACTTCTAAAGAAAGAAGAAGTTAAAGAACCAGAAGCTATTGAAGAAAGACCTACACCAGAAGTCATTAAAACAAATACAGTTTATATTTTTAAAAATGTACTCTTTAATTTTGATAAAGCTGAATTATTAGATATTTCCGTTAAAGAGTTAAATCAATTATATCAGTACTTAAATAATAATTTAGATTTATCTATTGAAATTTATGGACATACAGATAATATTGGCACTCAAAAAAGGAATGAAGAATTATCTCATCAACGCGCTAAAGCTGTAGCAGATTATTTAATTTTACAAGGTCTAGATAAAGCAAGAATAAAATCCTTTGGATTTGGAAGCTCCAAATCAATTTCAGGTAATGAAACAGAACAAGGACGACAACAAAATAGACGTGTTGAGTTTAAAATAATAGACGACTAACATTGGCAAAAAACGATCCATACGCGGCATTACGCATTAAAGAATTTAACATCTTTTTATTAGTGCGTTTTGCATTGGTTTTTGGTTGGTCTATGCAGTTTGTTGTTATTGAGTGGCAAGTTTATGCCTTAACAAAAGATCCACTTTCGCTCGGAATTATAGGCCTTTGTGAGTTTTTACCTGCTTTTTTTCTTGCGCCTTTTGCAGGGCATATTGTTGATAAAAAAGAAAAACGAAACTTATTTACCCTTTGCATTGCGCTTTTTTCTTTAATAAGTTTTGGATTGTTTTGGCTAACTACTAGCAAAGTTGAATCCTCTTGGGAGACGACTACTATTTTATATGGAATTTATGGGTTAGTATTTTTTGGAGGAGTATTAAGGGCTTTTTTCGGTCCAACAATCTTTTCACTTATAGCACTACTTGTTCCTAAGAGAATATATCCTAATGCCGCAACATGGAGCAGCAGTACTTGGAAAGGTGCTAATGTTTTTGGAGCTCTATGTGGCGGATTTTTAATTGCTTGGATTGGTGTAAATTCTACATTGGGCATCATCTTTTTACTGATAATGATAGCATTATTATTGGTTTTTCAGATAGGCAAAAAACCAGTTTTAAACAAAAATTCTAATGAATCGGTAAAAGAAAGTCTTAAAGCTGGGCTTCGTTTTGTGTTTAATGACAAAGTTATTTTAGGGGCATTAACCTTAGATATGATTGCGGTTTTGTTTGGTGGTGCAGTAGCAATATTTGCTGTATTTGCAAAAGATATTTTAGATGCAGGACCAAAAGGTTTTGGAATACTAAATGCAGCATTATCTTCTGGTAGTATAATTACTATGTTAGCCACAACCTATATACCCATTACAAAAAATACAGGAAAGAAACTGCTGATTTCAGTTTTTGGATTTGGGATTTGTATGATCATTTTTGGAGCTTCAAAATTGATGTGGCTTAGTGTTTTAGCCTTGTTTTTCTCAGGTGTTTTTGATGGCATTTCTATGGTTGTACGTCAAACGATACTTCAACTCAAAACTCCAGATCATATGAGAGGTCGTGTTGGCGCAGTGAATTCTATGTTTGTTGGATCATCTAACGAACTTGGAGCTCTTGAGAGTGGTATTGCGGCTCGTATTTTTGGAGCTCCTTTAGCAGTAATGCTTGGTGGTACAGCAACTCTTATTATTGTTGCTATAATAGGTGTTAAAAATAAACCACTTCGAGAACTCGATTTGCAACAAGATATCGAAGCTCACGAAAAAGAAGAAATCAATTCTTAGTATTACATTACTTACTAAACTTACCTTTAATAACATTGCTAGTTGCATTGCCATGTAATTGATGGACATTATAGAAATTGTGAAAGTTATGTTAATGTTTATCGACAAAACCATAAGTAAACCAAATCTACTACAGAATGAGATTAACAAAAATTATAGGTCTCATAGGCTTATTAGGCTTTGTCAGTTTGATATTTGCAGGGGAATATCTTTTGTATTATTCAAATAGTATTTTAGAACACCCGAATAATTATAGTTTTTTTAAGTTCAAGTCTCTTAATAATTTAACGACTATTCTCTTTTTAAGTACAATAGGGTTGCCTTTATACTTTGCTAGTTATATTTATATATATAGAGTACTTAAATCCGAAAATAAAACGCTAGCAAGAATTATATTAATAACTGGTTTTGTTGCTTTTATAATTGGTGGTTTTTGGATAGGCTCTAGGGAATCAATAGAAAATATTATACATCTAAAGGAGAGTACGAGTGCATCTAATTATCAAAATATTTTAGAGAAGAATACTCATTATATGAATATGTTAAGACAAATACTTTATGTTGTCATAATTATATTATCAGTAGTTTTTGCTATTATTATTTTAAAAGGTAATAAATACTATAAAAAAGCAAATATTAAAGAGGTATTCAATTTTGGTAATAAATACGATTCATTAAAAGAAGAGTTTGAAATAAACATTAGAGAATTAGAAGAAACAACTGAGAAAGTTAAAAAAACATCAGAGCTCAAATCTCAATTTTTGGCTAATATGAGTCACGAAATTCGCTCTCCTCTTAATGGAGTCATTGGCATGCTTAATTTAATAAAATCCCAAGATTTAAGTGCTCAACAAATAGCATATATGGAGATTGCTGAAAATAGTGCAGATCATCTTATCGGGTTGGTCGATATGATATTAGATCACTCAAAATTACAGACAGGGATATTTGTTTTAAATGCAGATCCACTTAACATAAAAAGAGAACTTAATAAATTAGTACGTCTTTTTGAATACAGATCTCTCGATAAGAATATTAAACTTAATTTTTCTTTCGACCCTGCAATCGAAAATAACATATTAGGTGATAATATACGTATTCAGCAAGTATTGATTAATCTTTTAGACAACGCAATTAAATTTACAGATATCAGAAGTGTAACATTAAAGGCAGAACTTATTAGTAAAGAAGATGATATACAAAACGTAAGATTTAAAATAACAGATACAGGTATTGGGATAGATGAAGACAAAGCAAAAAACATATTAAGCGCTTTTGAGCAAATAGATCATACGAACACGCGCAAATATGGAGGCACAGGTATTGGATTAACAATTGCTTATCAGATTATTAAAATAATGAAAGGTAGTTTAGGTATTGTGAACAATCCTAAAAAGGGATGTTGTTTTTACTTTGAAGTTCCATTAAAGATAGATACGAATAAAGTTGGACTAATAGAAAAAGAGCTTAATCATTTAAAGGTGCCAACAGATTATAATCGCAGCAAGGCAATTATTGCTGAAGATAATTTAATAAATCAAAAAGTAATTGTTAATTTTCTTAAACGGTTAAATATAGAGGCAGATGTCGCCACAAATGGATTAGAAGCATTGACTCTTTTTAAAGAGCATGAATACGATCTAATATTTATGGACTTGCATATGCCTGTTATGGATGGTTTTACTTCGGTTTCAGAAATAAAGAAATTACCAAAATATCAAGAAAACCCATTACCTATAATAGCTGTAACAGCAAGTGCATTTCCTGAAGATAGAGCAAAATCACTTGCAAATGGAATGCATGATTTTATAACAAAACCCATTATTTTTAATAAACTACAAGAAACAATATTTAAACATATGAGTGATGATTTGAAAGAGTAAAACTTAGTTTATTTTCTAATCAAAATACTTTTGATTAGAAATCTAAGATAATTTTAGTAATAATATTAGGTTGCTCTTCTTGAATAAAGTGCCTTGCTTTAAGTAAATGAATGTTTCCTTTAGCAATTTTTAAATCATTAATCACCTTCTCTTGCTGAGACATCCATTTTAAAAACGAATCGTTTTCTCCCCAAATCACAGTTACAGGAATATCAATGCTTTTAATAACAGATTGGTAATTATCTAAATTATTGCAAGTCTGCGAAAAGAAATAGTACATGGCCCTAGTTTTATTTTCAAGAAGCGGTCTTCTATAACCTTCTATATCAATTTTGCTTAAAGTATTTTGGGTCATTCCAGATTTAAATAAACCTTTAAGCATCATATTTGTAGTAATACCATTTCTATAACTCCACATTGCAGTACGCGCCATTAAACCAGGTTTAAAACGAATAGGAGGATCGAAGCCTTCTTCATAAATAATGGTGTTTAAGACAATGAGTTTTTCTATACGATGAGGTTGCTTTTTAAAAAGTTCCCAGGTCCAAAGACCACCAGCATCATGCATAACATGCGTCCAGTTTTCAATATTTAAATGATCCATTAGAGCAATAAGTCGATCGGCATGTTGTTCTTCTGAATAAATATCATAACCTTTTGGGGAATCACTAGAACCAAAACCTAACATGTCTGGTGCAATAACACGATAATTTTTAGAGAGATCATCAATCATATGCCGATATAACCAACCCGATGTTGGTACTCCGTGAAGTAGAACAATAACATTTCCTTGTCCTTGATCTAGATATTTTATATTACCATCTTTTGAGGTAAATGTGTTTTGTTTTGATCTAAATTGAGAATAAGTCATTTGCTAACTGTCTTTTACGATGTTTGAATAAGGTTTGCATGATATCAACCCTAAAATTAAGCTTAAGTAATGTAACTTCATGGATATGAATTTACTGAAATTTTTCTAAAATAAATGTACTACCATCAAAAATACCATAAGTGTAGTACTGAATCCAATCTCCTAGATTTATATATTTAGATTGTTTGTTGAGCTGAATCTCTAAAGGCAAGTGCCTGTGGCCAAACACAAAATAATCACGATGTTTTTCCTCTAATTTTTTTCTACTATAAATAGCAAGCCATTCATTCTCTTCTCCTAAAAATGTAGCATCATCATCACCAGAGATTAATTTGTTTTTTACAGAAAAGTATTGTGCAATTCGCATCCCTATATCTGGGTGACCCCATCTAAATAACCCTTTAAAAAAAGGACTTAAAAACACTTTTTTCATGCGTTTATAACCTTTATCTCCAGGCCCTAATCCATCTCCATGTCCGATAAAAAATGTACTTCGGCTTCGCTCAGCAACCATTTCAAAAGTAAATTCTTGTGGTTTATGGTATACAGGAATACCTAATTCTTCTTCAAAATAACCGTTCATCCATAAATCGTGATTACCAACAAAATAATGAACTGGTATGCCAGAGTCACTGATTTCTGCAAGTTTACCAAGTGTACGCGTAAAGCCTTTTGGGACAACAGTTCTGTATTCAAACCAAAAATCAAATAAATCACCTAACAAAAAAATAGCAGCAGCATCTGTTTTAATTTCGTCTAACCAAGCAACAAACTTTTTTTCTCGAGGACGAGAAGCTTCAGCAGTAGGAGCTCCAAGATGATTGTCTGAAGCAAAGTAAATTTTTTTCCCGTTAGGAATAGATATGTGAGGAATATCATTCATTATCACTAGCGTACCATTCTGCAAATGATGTTGCCGTTTCTTGTAGTTTTAAAGAATGTAATTTAATATTTGAAGGTAAATGTTTCTTTATTTTTTGAGCAAAATCAATAACCATCATTTCACTAGTAGGCTGATAGTCGACCAATAAGACGTTGTGACCTCTTTTCTCTAGTTCTCTAGCTAATTCTACATGAGGTGTATTTTTATTAAATACCGTTGCATGATCAAAAACATCTACAATTTCTTGCTTTACAATGGTTTTAAGATCGCCAAAATCGATAACCATACCAAACTTAACATTGGTTGTATCTGTAATTGGATTACCAATAACAGTAACATCTAACCGATAGCTATGTCCATGAACATTTTTGCATTTGCCGTCATAACCATAGAGTGCATGACCCGTTTCAAAAGAAAACTGTTTAGTGATACGAATATTACTCATTAACGTCTTTTATTTCGGTTTACAAAATAAACAATAATAAGCACTAGACCTAGTATGAGAAATAAACCGTTACCGCTAAAAAAACTAAGAATGTCCATTCTATATATTTTTATTTCATCAAATTTAAGCGTTTTGCGCCAGTGGTTTGTATGTTTTTCTAAATTTTATAATTAAAGGGATTCCGCGAGCAATTATCCATAGCGTAAAAGCAATAAAAATACCGATGAGCTTATAGCCTAAATAATCAAATAAAAGTAATGCCGGAATGAAGATTATAAAGGTAGAAAACAACAAAATATTTCTTAAATCAGCCATTCTACCAAGGCCTTTAAACACTCCGTCAAATATAAATGCTAGAGCACAAAGCGGTTGCATAGCCAATACTAACCAAAAGGCATTGTAGAACGTGTTTAGAACATCAATATCGTTGGTAAATATACGCCCAATAGGATAATAAAAAAGAGCACCTATACTACCTAATAATAAACCAACGATTATACCATATTTTATAAGTTTGTTGCTGAGACTTACAAGTGTTTTATATTGTTTAGCACCTAAAAGTTTGCCTCCTAAAATATTTCCAGCACTTGCATAACCATCAATTAAAAAAGCTCCTAAAAACCATAAATTTATAGCAATAGTATATGCAGCTATATAGGTTGTGCCATATTTTGCAGCATAACTTGTAGCGAAATAAAGCGTGGTATTTAAAGCAAGGGTTCTAATAAAAAGATTTAAAATCATTATTGTAAAACGCTTAATTTCCTTATTAAATGGAAAACGTACCCAAAGCGGAATATCTGTTTTCTTTAACAAATAATAAGCTGAACATAAAGCCATTAAAAGTTGGGCTATGACACTTGCGTAGGCAGCCCCTTTAATTTGAAATGCAGGAATATACCCTTCAATTCCATAAACTAAAATGACATCAAAAATAATATTAGCAATAGCTCCAATAATAGCAATAATCATTGGATAATAGGTGTTTTGTAAACCTCTAAATGTACCAAATACAGCAATAGAAAATAAGGTAAAAGGAAATCCAAAAACACGAATATGATAATAATCGACACTATAATCTAAAATAAGATTTGATGCATTATAGAGCTTGAATATTTGTATTGCAAATGGATACGTAATTAGAATAATTAAAATACTCAATGATGTAATTAAAAATATAGCTTGTGCAGGTAGATTTTTAACAGCATCTAATTTGTCAGCTCCTAAATATTGAGATATTATTGAAGAGATAGCACTGCGCGTTTGTCCTAAAACCCAAATCAACATAGATAAAAAAGTAGAGACAATACCAACAGCCGCTAATGATTCTGTAGCATTATTTTCTATGTTGCCAACAATAGCTACGTCTGTTAACGACAATATAGGTTCTGATACACCAGCTATTAATGCCGGTATAGCAAGTTTATTTATATTTTTTAAGGATATAGAATTACTCATAGTATTAACTCATAGCAATAAAACGGATGCATACTCTGCTTTGGGTAATGAATACACTCTAATTTTTGATAACCTCGTTTTTCATAAAATTTTTGATTGCCTCTATTCTGCGAAAATGTATCTAACCGTATTGAAGTATAATGCTGATCTTTTGTATAACTTTCAGCAAAATCCATAAGTTGCTGTGCATAGCCTTTTTTTTGAAAATTTGGATGAATAGCTAAACGATGAATGTAAATATGAGATCCGTTTTCTGTAAGCCATTTAACAGGTTTATATTCTTCATCAATAAGCGTAGAAATAACAACACAACCTATAATTACATTCTCTTTTTCTATAGTATATAACTCATTACGATTAATATCATTAATAAACGTTGATTTGGAGGGATAAAATGCATTCCATTGAAAAATATTATTTTCAATCATTGTTTTTGTACAAGCTTTTGTAATTGATAATATTGAATCAATATCAGTTATTACCGCTTTCCGAATCATATATTATATGTATTTTTGTTTTAAATCGTTGTAATATGAAAAACATTTTAGTCCCTGTCGGCTCTTCAAAAAACGCAAAATCGCATTTACAATATGCTATAGATTTTGCAAAAGCATTTGGTGCTAAAGTATACGTTGTTCAAATATATAATGTTTATACCAAAGCAGGAACGATGATTAAGATAGATTATATTTTAGAGCGAGAAAGTCAGGCTTTTTTAGAAGAGCATGTTGCTTCAATAGATAAAAAAGGAGTTGAGGTAGTTACTAAAGTATTTAAAGGAAAGTTGGTAGATACTTTAGAATTGGCCTGTAAAGCTTTAAAAATAGATTTAATTGTTTTAGAACCTAGGACAAATTCTATAAAGGAAGAAGTTTACCTTGGCAAAACCTCAGGAAAAATTGTAAAGCAAACACAAATCCCTGCTTTAATTGTGCCTGAAGGCTATGTCTACAAACCAGTAGTTTCTGTTTTAATGGCATTAAAATCAGCAATTATAAAAAAAGAAGGAGCTTTAATACCATTAGTTAATATTAAAAGCCAATTTAAGTCTATCGTTAATTTGTTATTAGTAAAAACACCAAATCATAAAGAGGGTGATTTTAAAGTTAATGAAGAGTTGTCAGAAATGGTCACAAATATCAATCATGAAGATGCGGTTACCACATTTCAAGGTGTTTTAGAACATTATAGAACGTACAATCCTGATTTGTTGTGTGTGGTTAGACGTAAAAGAGGCTTCTTTAGTAAACTATGGGAAGACAATACCATTTTAAAGAAAGATTTCCATAGTACAACCATCCCTGTATTAGTATTAAGAGGTTTAAAATAAAATGGGGATGTCTCATCCCGATAGCTATCGGGAGGCTAGAGCGCTTGACTGGCAGTCAAGAGGTCGTGGGTTCGAATCCATCTTCTCCACAGATTTTTAAGACTTAAAAAATTGAATTGTAGAATCTACAACATGCTGGAGTTCTTTAGACATGACATTTAATTTCCAAGGATGCTTGGTGTTAAAAACATGATCTGCATTTTCAATAATAACCAATTTACTTTTTGGGTTCCATACATGAAGGTTTTTAGCATTATCCATAGTGACAGATGTGTCATTAGACCCATGAATAATTAAATGTGGAATTTTTAGATGAGTTACTGCACGTTGTATGTTTAATCGCTCTTCATTTAAAATAAAATCTGTGTAAAACTGATAGTAGTGCGGCATTTGCTGTTTTGTACGTCCATTTACAACATAATAAACGCCGTCTTTTTTCCATTTATCTAAAGCATCACCTTCTATAAAACGAGACTTATAATCACAAACACCAGCTAATGAGATTACTTTTTTAATACGAGAATCTTCTTCGGTTTTAATAGATACAATGCCTCCACCACGACTATGACCAATGAGATAAATCTCATTTTCATTAATAGATACATCATCTATAAAACGTTGTTGAACCCAATCGATAACATCATTTAAATCACCTAATTCTTTAGTGTAATTATTATTTCCAAAAGCTTCTAAATCTGGAAAATCAATAGGGTTTTCAATTGTACCTCCATTATGAGAAAAGTTGAATGTTACGCAACAAAATTTAGATTTTGAAATAGCTTCTAACATTAAATGCCAAGCGCCCCAATCTTTAAAACCTTTATATCCATGACAGAATATAACAATTGGAGTTGCTGTTTCTGTTTTAGATTGATATATGTCTGCAAGAATAGATTTTTTTTTATCTCTAGAGATAATAATATTTTTCTCAATATGCATTAGTCTAATTCTTTTTCTATAAAATCTGTATTGATATCACAGATCTCAGTTATAAGTTTTTTAAGTTCAATTTCAAAAGCTTCAATAGTTGTTTCTGTGATTGATTGTTCTTTAGTCCTACTTGATGGGGATTCTTTTTTTCCGAATTTTAAGAACCCTTGTTTTAAATTTTTAAATGATATAATTCCTGCCTCAACAGGTAATTGTATGTTATTTTGTTTATACATCATATAGGCGTACATCAATATCTGAAATGATTTGCTGTATTTGTCGTAATCTGTAGTAATAGCTTCCCAGTCCACAACTTCAACTTTGTTTTGCTCTACTTTACCAGACTTGTAATCTATAATACGAGTAACTCCATTTAACTCATCTACACGATCTACTTTACCCGTAAGATTGATTGGAAAATCTATATTTGGAATGTTAATTTCAATAGTATTTTCAACTTCAATAGCAATAATTTTAATGGTATTACCGGCCTTTAAAACTTCTATTTCTTTGTTTAAGAAATTAGAGATATAGCGTTTTGCAATTTCAAATATAATGAGGTTTTTACCTTTTTCTATATCTCCTTTTTTATAGATATCTGAAAAGTGAAAACGAACGCGTTCAGTACATTGAGATTGCATCTTTTTTATGAGATCAGTTGTTAATTGCTGACCTTCAAGAGGTTTATAGAAATCTTCAAGCGTGTTATGTATTACTGAGCCTAATGTATTTGCTGCGACTGTTTCTTCAACATCTTCAGTTTCTTTAATACCTAATATTTTTTCAAAATAAAAATCAATGGGGTTTCTTATGTAATTAGCTAGAGAAGATGGTGAAAACCCTTTTTTAGCAATTATTTTAATACGTTCAACAATATCTTTATTCTTTATAACAGTAGTTAATGTTTTCTCTATTACAGGAACATTAGGTGAAACAATAGTGTGTTTTAACTTATGAATACCTTCAATTTCTAATTGCGTAATAAAACGACTTTTTTCTCCGCCTTTTAAAGCATCAACTTCTGTATTGTAGATGATGTACACATTTTTTGCACGTTGCAATAACCTATAAAAATGGTAAGTGTATACAGCATCTTTCTCTTTATACGTAGGAAGGTTATTATTTAATTTTACCTCAAAGGGAATAAATGAATTGTTGCTTTTTCCTGAGGGCAAAATACCTTCGTTAACAGATGTTATAATTACAGTTTCAAAATCTAAAACACGAGATTCTAACATTCCCATAATTTGTAAACCATCTAAAGGTTCGCCTTTAAAATCTAATGTTTCTGAACTTAAAAGCTCTTTATATACCGCATGCAAGGATTCAATATCTGTTAAATAATTGTATTTAGTATTTAAATGGTTTAATTCGTTAAATAATAGATTGAAACGATATAAATATTCTAACTCTAATTGATTATTCGACTTATCATTATCTAGCTCACTTTTAATTTTAAAAATAATTTTAGAGCATGTATTTAATAAACTTTGAATGTTAGTTGTCCAATTTTCAAAAAGTAATACAATAACAGCTTTATAATCTTTAGTTAATGCTTTTAAATCTTTGGCAGTGAGATAAACTATGTTATTTTCTTGAATGTATTTTATAATGGTATTTGAACCTTTAAGCAACGGTTGAACCATTTGATGAGATAGTATTTTTAAAATATCTTTATAATAAAAAGAAGTATTGTTTTTTTTATGAAGAGAGAACAATTGTTCAAATAATGATGCTAATGGTATGGATTTAAGCGGAAAACCCATGGTAACATTTAATGTGTTTATGGTTTTTGGAATAGAATTTAAAATAGGTAGTAATAATTCTTCTTCGCCTAGAACGACAGCTGTTTGTCTGAGATTAGGATCATTTTTAGATAGTTTTGCTAATATTTCTCCAACATATTTAGCTTGACCTACGGATTTTGGACAACCAATAATCTTTATATTTTTGGAAGAATCATAGTTTGACGAAATCCATTTAAAACTGTGGGTTTTATAATGAGACCAATTGGTTCTATGTTGTCTTGTAAACAATCCTGCATCGTGTAAGTCATCATTTATAAAATGTGAATCTATATCCCAATATATAGAGGCTAATCCTTGTTGTAAAAATTCTTGTATGATGCGTTCTTCAGAAGAATTTAAAGCATTAAACCCTAAAAAAACATGATGCTTATTTGTGTTTTGTATATAAGATTCAATATTTTCAACAGCCTCCCTGTAAATTAAGCCTTGATAACCAATACCTTCATTTAGTAAGTTACTAGTAAATTGATAATAATAAGTTTTTAATTTATTCCAGAAATTGAGATAATTAGTAACAAATTCTGTTTTCTCGTTTTGTAATGACCAATGATTTAATTCTTGTATGGCATTTAAATAATCGAAAATTTGATTTTGTGCTATAAGATAGCGATCAATTTCGTTAAAGTCTTGAAGTAATATTTGACCCCATTTAGAAAAGGAAGCAAAAGATTCTAAATCTTTTTCAGGGGTTAATAGTTTGTATGTATTATAGAAATGAAAAAGTAACTCTGAATTTGATAGATTTTTAAGTTGTGATAAATCTTCTACAAATTCTTCTATACTTATAATTTGAGGCGCAAAAATAGTTTTATCATTAATCTTTGTCAATTGATATTTTAGAAAAACACCAGCTCTTTTACTAGGAAGAATAAAAACTAATTTTGAAAAATCAGTATTTTTCTTTTTTAAATCATGTAAAACTTCTTCAATGAAAGTTGTCATTATATAAAAATAAAAAACGCTTCGGAAACCCGAAGCGTTTTTATATATTTTATGAGTTTAAACTACTAACTAGTTAGCTAAGTTAATTTCAACTCTTCTGTTTTCTGTTCTACCAGCTCTAGTTTTGTTATCAGCAATTGGTTTAGACTCACCAAAACCTCTTGAGCTTAATCTAAATGCATCAACACCATTAGCAACTAAATAATCTTTTACAGACAATGCTCTTGATTCAGATAAAGATTGGTTACTTTTTTCAGAACCTACACTATCAGTATGACCTTCAACAGTAAACTTAGCAGTTGGGTACTTGTTTAAGATTGCAATGATATCTGCTAATACTTTTGCAGATTCATCTTTAATTGAAGATTTGCCTGTGTCAAATAAGATTGTTTTAGCATAGCTATTTAAAGTATCTTGAATTTCTTTAGTTACTTCTGGACAACCATTATTAGCTACTGTACCAGCAACATCTTTACAGTTATCATCTTTGTCTAATACACCATCACCATCAGAATCTGGCCATGGGCATCCACCGTTAGCAGAAGGACCTGATTCGTTAGGACATTTATCGTCACCATCTTTAATACCATCACCATCAGCATCTGGACATCCACCTAAAGATTTTAATCCAGGAGTGTTAGCACATTGATCATCTTTATCCATAACACCATCACCATCAGTATCTGGGCAACCATTAAATTCAGCTAAACCAGCAGTACTAGGACAATCATCTTTAGAATCTTGAATACCATCATTGTCAGAATCTGGACAACCGTTGAAAGCTTCTAAACCAGCTTCTTCTGGACACGCATCATCTTTATCATATATACCATCACCATCTGTGTCAGAACCACCAAAATTAAATCTAAGACCAGCTGAGTGTTGGAAATGATCAGCTAAGAAATCTTCAAAAGAATTTTTATAAGATGTTTGCAAATTGAATGCAACACTCTCAGATATCCAATAGTTAAAACCTAAGGTTCCGTTTAGAGTACCTGCACCAATATTATCTACCCAAGTGTAACCACCACCAACTCCTAAATAAGGGTCAATTTTGTTAGAATTAATAAGATCTTTAAAGCTATAACTAATAGTACCATCTACCGAATAGTATGTTAGATTATCTACTCTGTTTGGCACATCTCCATTTGGTCCAGGGAAAGATCCGAAGTCATCAATTTCGTTTAATGCTCCTGCAACAGTTAATGTAAATCCTTCATCTAAATACCTAGAAATAGTTATTCTAGATAAAAATGATATTGTATTCCAATGATCATTGGCGTTGAAAAATTCTTCAAATAAATCTCCTTGAGGTGCATCTTCGCCTACTGGAAAGAAATCGACTGCGTTTATACCAAGACCGAAAGCCCACGGATTGTTTGCATCCTGAGCATTTGCGTTACTGAAACCTATTAAAAGCACAGCTACTAAAAATAATCTGCTAAGATTTTTCATATTCTAAATAATTTAATTTTTAAGTGTTAATTGTTAGCAAATGTAAGTTGTTAAATATTATTAACAAAGACAAATATATAAAAATATTGATACAACGCCCTAAAATAAAGACTTTCTAAATAACTTTATATAATTTCTAGTTTTTGACCCACTTTAATAAAAGCTGAAATGGCCTTATCTAAATGTTCTTTTTTATGTGCTGCAGACAACTGTACTCTAATTCTGGCTTTATCTTTAGGAACTACTGGAAAGAAAAAACCAATAACATATATACCTTCTTCTAATAGCATATTTGCCATAATTTGAGATAATTTAGCATCGTACAGCATTACAGGAACAATAGCAGAATCTCCATCAATAACATCAAAGCCAGCTTTTTTTAACCCTGTTTTAAAATAATTGGTGTTCTCTTCTAATTGATCTCTTAAAGATGTATCGTTAGAAAGCATATCAAATACTTTAATAGATGCTCCAACAATTGCTGGAGCCAATGAATTAGAAAATAGATAAGGACGAGAACGTTGCCTTAAAATTTCTATAATTTCTTTTTTAGCGGTTGTATAACCTCCCATAGCACCACCAAGTGCTTTTCCTAACGTGCCTGTAATAATATCTATACGGCCTAAAACTCCCTTAGCTTCTAATGTACCTATACCTGTTTCTCCTATAAAACCTGCAGCATGACATTCATCAATCATTACCATAGCATCATATTTATCCGCTAAATCACAAATTTTATCTAATGGAGCTACTAGGCCATCCATTGAAAAAACACCGTCTGTTACTATGATTTTATGTCGCGCCCCATTTTTATTAGCCTCTATTAATTGCGCTTCCAAATCTGCCATATTACTGTTTTGATAGCGGTATCTAGCAGCCTTACATAATCGTACACCATCAATAATAGAAGCATGGTTTAAAGAATCTGATATGATAGCATCTTCTTTTCCTAATAAAGGTTCAAATACACCACCATTAGCATCAAAAGCAGCAGCATATAATATGGTATCTTCTGTTCCGTAAAAATCTGCGATTTTTTGTTCTAATTCTTTATGTATGTTTTGTGTACCACAGATGAAACGAACAGAAGACATGCCAAAACCATGCGTGTCCATGGCATCTTTAGCAGCTTGTATAACGTCTGGATGCGAAGACAATCCCAAATAATTATTTGCACAAAAATTTAAAACAGTTTCTCCTGTGTTTAATGTAATTTCAGCATCTTGAGGCGATGTAATAATGCGTTCCTCTTTAAAAAGACCTGCTTCTTTAATATTTTCTATTTCGGTTTGTAAATGTTCTTTTATTGATCCGTACATCAGTTTGATTTTATAAAAATTAGGATTACAAAGTTAATATTATACTTGAACTATTTTAACAGAATGATTGATATAAACTAGTATTTTTTTTAGAACGTTATAACCCATATTATTAATAACAGAAGTATAATTATCTAGTTGAGATTTGTGTTTTATATCTTCTGCTCCTGTTTTGTAATCTATAATAATAGCTTGGTTATCTTTAATGACTAAACGATCGGGCCTTATTATGTTACCATTAGTAGTTATAATATCTTGTTCATTATATATGGTATAACTATCAGTATAGTAATTTTTTAAATCAGGATGAGTGATAATGTTAGTAATACTCTTTTTTAGCTTTGAAGCATCACTTTCTTTAATTTCGCCAGAGTTTATAAAATCAGTTAAAACAAATTCAATATCATGACTGGTATTAATTTTAGATAATATGAGGTGAACTAAATTGCCACGTTCAATAGCTTCTTCTTGATCGGTGTCCCACATAGTACCAGAATTTGTTATTATTTTGAGATTATGAGACTCCTTTGATGTAGATATAAATTGATATGAATCTGTTGTATCATTTTCGGTAGTTGTTATAGAAAATTTATCATTGCATCCAAAAACAAAACTATTTTTATTCTCATTCCATAAACTTTCATTTTTAAGATAATTAATTAAAAGACCTGCATATGTTTTTTCATTAACGATCCCTTTTGATGAAATATCTTTTTTCGATATAATATATAGGTGTTCTACTGCTCTTGTCAAAGCAACATAAAGGAGGTTAATATTATCTAACTCTAATTGGGATTGATGCTTGTTAAAAATTGAAATACCTGTGTCTCCATAATTTTCAAAATCTTTATTATAATTTAATAAAGCGTAATCAAAACCATTATAATGTTCAGCATCTAAAGGAAACCAAGCTTTGGGCTCTAACTCTCTGTAAATATCTAAATCAGCAAAAGGAAAAATAACAACAGGAAACTCTAATCCTTTCGATTTATGGATTGTCATTATAGATACCGCATCTTTATCACTAGGCATAGCAATACTAAGACTGTCTTTTTTCTTTTCAAAATAATCTAAAAAACCTAATATGTCTGCAATTTGTTTTTGACTAAACTCTAAAACAAGATCTAAATAAAACTGAATATAGGCGTCAGACACATCAACTAAAGAAAAACTTCTAATAATACATTCTACCACTTCATAAATTGGCATTTGCAATAATTTAGAATAACTAATATTTATATTATAATGACTTAAGTGTTTAAAGATTTCAGTAATTGATAAACCGATAAGTGCTTTAAAAAAGGAGTGTTTATCAGCAATGTTTTTTTGTTCTGCAATAAAATTAAGAACAGCTATTTTTTTAGAATTATCGTTAGGATTAGATAATAGATATAGAATATGATTTATAAATTTAATTTTAGGAGAATTATTAATCAATAAGGTTTCTGAAGAAATAATTGGTATGCCTTTTTGAGTTAGGTAATTAGCAATTGCTATGCCTTCTTTTTTCTTTCTAACAATAACTGTAATCTCCTTAAAGCTATAATTGAGATCTAAGCATTTGGTAATGATTTTATAGGTCTCTTCTGAATACAATAGTGCTTTATCATCATCTTTATTAAATTCTAAAAAATTAAGATCCACAAAACCAGTATGCTGTTTAAATGTATTTTGTTTAGAATTTTCATAAAGCAATTGGTAGTTTTTATCGTTTAGAAAATGATTTGAAATAAATTTGAAAAACGAATTGTTAAAATTTATAATCGCTTCAGAGCTCCTATAGTTAGTATCTAAATTATAGATTATAGGTTCTGTATAAAATGGAGATTCTGTTTTATTGTATAGATTTATAAATTGCTCAGCTTGTCCACCGCGCCATCTGTAAATGGCCTGTTTAGCATCACCAACAAGCATTACAGAACCATTAGTGCTAGAGATAGAGTTATCTAATAGGGGCAATAAATTTCTCCATTGCATTGTAGAAGTGTCCTGAAACTCGTCTATAAAATAATGAAGAAACTTTTCACCAAGACGTTCATATATAAATGGTGTTGGTTGATTTTTAATTTCATTATTTATCAGTGTATTAAACTCAGATATTAAAAGAATATTCTGATCTTCCTTTATGGCTTTCAATTCATTTTGTATTGCATTTAAAACAGACAAAGGGGTTATGTTTTTATATACGGATTTTAAAAATCGATGTTGAAATACTAGTGCTTTAGTTTCTATAAAAGCTAATGATAAGTCATTTTGAATTTGTTCAATTATAGAAGCAATATGTTCAGTAACTCTTTTGGGGTATAAGATACCACCTTCCATTAAAGTAGTTTGCCAAGCAGAATCCATTTTAATATCGAAGCGTTTATTACTAAGGTTTAAAAAATGATTTGGTAATGATTTTCTATTAAAATCATCAAACTGTAACCCAGCTTCTTCAATTAATAGCAGTACTTTTTGAGAGGACGATACAATTGACTGCTCACAATCTTTTAGTTTTTTTAAAACATTTTGTTTTAATACTTTAAAATCGTCAAAGGTTTTATCTTTTAACGTCTTTAAATAAGATAAGTCGTTTTCATTAACTAGTAGTTTAGAAATTTTATTAAAATCGTAACTAATATCCCAGCTTTTATCGTCATCTGCTTTTTCAATAGCAAAATCAACTAATGTCTTTGTGAGTTCTTTATCACTTCCTGCTTTAGCTATTAAACGATCTACAGCTTGATGCAGTAATAGATCTTGGTCTAATTCTACTTCAAAGTTTACAGGTAATTTAAGATCAAAAGCAAAAGTTCTAATAATACGGTGAGTAAATCCATCAATAGTAGAAATATCAAAAGCAGCGTAATTATGCATAATATGTTTTAAAACTTGCTTAGATTTTGTTTGAAGTACTCTAGGTTCAATAGACATTTCTTCGCAAATTGCCAAAAACATAGAATTAGGTTTTTTAAGGCTGTCTGTATCTGAGAAAGCTCTTAGCATATCAATGATTCTAGTTTTCATTTCGCCAACAGCTTTGTTAGTAAATGTAAGGGCTAGTATATGCTTAAATTGTTCTGAGTATTTTGAAACAATTAAAAGTTTAAGATAAGATTTAGCAAGAGTGAATGTTTTTCCACTCCCAGCTGAGGCATTGTATATTTTAAATGAAGAATCTAGCAACAGATAAATTTTATACCAAAATAGCTAATCTTAATAATTAATTTAGAATTTCTTGCAATCAATATTGTAAATTTGTGAAAATTAATTTTTTAACTTTTAAAAATAGACGATTATGGCTTTTGAATTACCGAAATTGAAATATGCTTACGATGCTTTAGAACCAAATATTGATGCACGTACAATGGAAATCCACCATTCTAAACATCATAACGGATATACTACAAAATTAAATGCTGCCGTCGAAGGCACGGATTTAGAAGGAAAATCTATTGAAGATATATTAACAAACTTAGACATGAACAATAACGCAGTTAGAAATAACGGAGGAGGTTTCTATAACCATTCATTGTTCTGGGATGTTATGAACCCTGAAGATAGAGGTTATCTTTCTGGAGAATTAAAAGATGCTATTGAAGCTGAGTTTGGATCAAAAGATGCTTTTATTGAAGCATTTAGTAAAGCAGCAGCTACACAATTTGGATCAGGTTGGGCTTGGTTATGTGTACACAAAGGAGGAAAAGTAGAAGTATGTTCTACTCCAAATCAAGACAATCCTTTAATGTCTGGAGTTGGTTGCGGAGGCACACCAATATTAGGATTAGATGTATGGGAGCACGCATATTACCTAAACTACCAAAATAGAAGACCAGATTATATTAATGCATTTTTTAATGTTATTAATTGGAATGAAGTTGAAAGAAGATATGCCGAAGCTAAATAATTTATTAGCATAGAGAAATATTCTAAATAGTAAAACCCAAGCTTAAAAGCTTGGGTTTTTTATGCTTTATTTTTCTGTTTTTAAGACAAATAGATTCTCACTTTTGTGAGAATAAAATGAAAAAGGATGAACATCTGTTCATCCTTTTTGCCCCAAATCTACCATAAACTTAACCTACTTATGTTATGGTGAAGCAAATATATATTAACACTTTTTAATAAAAGTAAAATAACAGATGAACTACTTATAAATTAGGCTAACCGATGAAAGGACATTAATATTTCCTTAAAATAAAAATAGCTTGTTTAAGTTATGTGCATAAAAAAAGGTGATCGTAAAATCACCTTTTTTTGCCCCAAATCTACCATGAACTTAACCTACTTATGTTATGGTGGTAACAAGGTAGATTTATTTTGTTAAAATGCGATCAAATAATAGATGAAATGCATTTTTTTTGGCTGAAAGAAGTAAAATTATCGATAAAACGAATAATTTTCTTTAATATGCTCGCTCTTTGTTGCCTTCAAAGAAATTAATAAATGCTCTGTTAACCACACGGTTACCTCCAACTGTAGGATAGTCACCAGTAAAGTACCAATCCCCTAAATTTTTAGGACAAGCTTTATGTAAATTTTCTACAGGTTGAAAAATAATTTTAACTTCTGCATTAACGTTTTTATCACTTAATAATTCTGAAATTTTATCAGAGATTTCTTCATCAGTAAAATTATCGTAAACCTCTTTAACAAAATTCTTTACATCTTTATCCTCAAGATTTGTTTGCGCTTTACATTTATGATACACTTCTTCTACAATACCATAATTGTTAGTGTCTTTTAATAACTCTAAAGCGGCTCTAAAAGCAACTAAGCTTTCTAGATTAGCCATATCTATTCCGTAACAATCTGGGTAACGTATTTGTGGAGCAGAAGAGACAACAACAATTTTCTTAGGATTAAGTCGATCCATCATTTTAATGATACTCTTTTTAAGTGTTGTACCTCTAACAATACTATCATCTATAATAACAAGATTATCTGTTGGTTTAATCACACCATAAGTTACATCATAAACATGCGCAACAAGGTCATCTCTACTACTATCTTCAGTAATAAAGGTTCTTAGTTTTACATCTTTAATCGCTATTTTTTCAATTCTAGGGCGTTCTTGTAATATTTCTGTAACGCGTTCTGCTGAGAGTTTACCTTCACCAGCTAAAATAGCTGCAGTTTTCTTTTCATTAAGATGTTCTTCAACAGTATCAATCATTCCAAAGAATGAAGTTTCTGCAGTATTAGGAATAAAAGAAAAGACAGAGTTCTCGGTGTCATTATCAATAGCTTCTAATACTTTTGGCATTAAAAGACGTCCAAGCTCTTTACGTTCTTTATAAATTTCAGCATCACTACCTCTTGAGAAATAAATCCGCTCAAAAGAGCATGCTTTACGTTCTAAAGGTTCTAAAATCTTTTTAATCTGAGTTTCGCCAGACTTTTTAGTAATTATTGCATGACCAGGTTCTAATTCTTTAACCTCATCAAAGTCTACATTAAAAACCGTTTGTATTACAGGACGTTCTGAAGCAACAACAACAACTTCATCATCTTTATAATAATATGTAGGCCTAATACCTGCAGGATCTCTAAGCACAAATGAATCTCCATGACCTAATAAGCCAGCCATAGCATAACCTCCATCCCAATTTTTAGCAGCTTTCCTTAGAATTTTAGCCACATTTAAACGTTCTGCAATTAAAGGAGAACATTCATTTTTACTATAACCTTCTTTTTTAAGATCTTTATATATTTTACTAACAGCATCATCTAAAAAATGACCTATTTTTTCCATTATAGTAATGGTGTCTGTATATTCTTTTGGGTGTTGACCAAGTTCAATAAGGTTATTAAAAAGTTCTTTAACATTAGTCATGTTAAAGTTACCAGCCATAATTAAGTTTCTGTGCTGCCAGTTATTTTGTCTTAAAAACGGATGAACACTTTCTACACTATTTTTTCCAAAAGTACCATAACGGACATGGCCTAAAAGTACTTCGCCGATGTATGGAATGTTTTTCTTCTGTAAGGCAACATTGTCATTATATTCAGGATGCTCAGTTAACTCTTTATTAATACGTGCATTAATTTGCGCAAAAATATCTTGAATTGGTTGTTGTTCAGTAGAACGAACTCTACTAATATAGCGTTCGCCAGGTTTAGCATCTAACTTAATACTTGCAAAACCAGCGCCGTCTTGTCCACGGTTATGCTGCTTTTCCATCATTAGATACATTTTATTTACACCATAAAAAGCACTTCCGTATTTTTTTTTGTAGTACTCTAGTGGTTTTAAGAGTCTAATTTGTGCAATACCACATTCGTGTTTTAAAGCGTCACTCATTGTTGTTGTGTTGTGAGTTGTTTGTTTTTTATATGAAAAAACGCGCTCGTAATTGTGCGCGTTTGTGTTTTATGTCAATTCTATTTCAAATTGCGTTAGCTGTTTAAATTGTTGTAAGCGTTTATTAACTTCATCGGCATTTAAATCTAACATGCGTTCTGTTCCAAATTTTTCTACACAAAATGACGCCAATGTTGAACCATATATTACAGCGTTTTTCATGTTTTCAAAAGAGAAATCAGATGTTTTTGCTAAATAACCCGTAAATCCTCCAGCAAAAGTATCTCCAGCTCCTGTTGGATCAAAAACTTCCTCTAAAGGTAAAGCAGGAGCATAAAAAACATTATCGTCATGAAATAATAACGCGCCATGTTCTCCTTTTTTTATCACCACATATTTAGGTCCCATTTCGTGGATTTTTCTAGCAGCGACAACTAAAGAGTATTCTCCAGTTAATTGTCTTACTTCTTCGTCATTAATAGTTATAACATCTACATGTTTTATTGTATTATGTAAATCGTCTAGTGCACAATCCATCCAAAAATTCATAGTATCTAAAACAACTAATTTTGGTTTATTGTGCATTTGATTCAATACACTCATTTGAGTTAACGGATGTAAATTACCTAGCATTACAACTTCAGCATCTTTATAATTTTCTGGTACTTTAGGTTCAAAATCAGCTAATACGTTAAGTTCAGTTACAAGAGTGTCTCTAGAGTTCATGTCGTTATGATACTTACCACTCCAGAAAAATGTTTTTCCGTCTTCAACTATTTCTATGCCAGAGATGCCTATATTTTTATTAGACATAAGGTCTAAATAATCTTTAGGAAAATCACCACCAACTACAGATACTACAGCAGAATCTACTTTAAATTGAGATGCTGCTAAGCCAATAAAAGTACCTGCACCACCAAGAATTTTGTCGGTTTTTCCAAAAGGAGTTTCAATAGCGTCAAAGGCTACAGTACCAACAATAACTAACTTACTCATAAGATTAATTTCAAATTTCTGTGCAAATATACAGGGATTAATTGCAAACTCATATTTTTATTGTTTTAAAACTTATCGTCAGAATCTTTAAGTGTTTCCTTTAATTCTGAAAAAGTTTTAAAAGGTCCTTTTATAAGTAAATTATTAATAACAAAAGCGGGTAATGTGCCTTCAGGATTAACAAAAAGCTGCTGTGTTATTTTTGTAGTATTACCATCGGCTTCTAAAAGCCAGTAGCCCATAAGTTTTTTAATTCTAATAGTTTTTTCTTTTTCAGGAATGGCATCTGGTAAACT
This sequence comes from Winogradskyella immobilis, assembly GCF_021887715.1. Classification (GTDB taxonomy): domain Bacteria; phylum Bacteroidota; class Bacteroidia; order Flavobacteriales; family Flavobacteriaceae; genus Winogradskyella; species Winogradskyella immobilis. Next base: position 100,075 of record NZ_JAIQXX010000002.1, on the reverse strand, counting down.
CTCTAAAATTAATTTGTATTTTAAATCTGAAATTTTTTCTACAGTTAAAAGCGTAATGATATCTCTATCGCGTATAGGCCATGGTAGTGGTTTGTGGGCATAAAACACATGTTGATTATCTGATAATTGTTTAATGTAATAACTAATTCCAGGTTCGCAAGAATCCTCATATTTTGGTGCCGTTAAAAGTTCTGAGACAACATTATCAATTCTTGTATCCACAACTGTAATTGCTTTGTACTCGTCTAAAGTCTCATCTGCAACGGGTCTGGTATAAATCTTTATACCATTATCATCTTTTTTTAAAGTCCAATCCGTTTGAGCTAGTAAAAGCGTAGAAGTAAATAGAAGAAAAATTGAAAATATGTGTTTAAGCATTACAACTAATATTAAAAAGCATTAGTTGCCAAATCAATTAAAGCATTACAAAGATTTAGTTAAAATTTAACCTTTCACTATTAAAAAGAAACACTTCACTATTTTTTATTTTTTTAGAATTTTAAAAACAATAAGATTTGTTAGAGTTTAACATATCTTGTAATTATGAATAAAAGGTTAAAAAACGCATTTATTTATGCATTAGTAATATCTGGTTCAATTAATTTAGGCGGTTACCTTGTTAATATAAGTCTTGAAAGCCTTGAAGACGCTATAGCAAATTTTAAAGAAATAGGCATATTTACGATAGCTCTCTTTTTTGTACCATGTTTTATATCAGTAATTTTATTTAAATCTCCTCAAAAATATAGTTTTAAACAAGTTCTTAAATCTATTGGTATTATTTTTTTATTGTCATTTATAATAACCTATGTATTTGCATGGATTCAATTTTCTATTGATAAAAGAGGGATGTCATTATCTTTATTTAATGATGTTTTTCTTTTCAACGGAACGATATCAGGAATCATATCTGTAATTAGTTATTTGATTTATTCTTTATTGACTAATAAGCGGAAGCAAAAACAGGATTTTATGATAATTGAATTTAAAGACATCCTATTGCCCTGGATGATAATATCATTAATTTACTTAGGTATTTATTCTTTTTTCAACTATCAATTAGTAGAGTCAAGTTTTTCAATTATAATTTTTTCTTTAGGGTTATTATCAGTTAGCATTGTCTATTACGCTATTGTTTTATCCTACAAGAAAGAGTACAATTCATATGTAATATTTGGCATAACATATTTTATCAATGTTATAGTTTTACCATTTATAGGGTTCAGATTTTTAATTTTATCTTCTGATTTCAGTAATATAATTAAAATGATTCAAGGCACGGTTTTAATTGGCCCTTATTTATTATTATTGACATTAACTATACATGTGTATAACATTTACTTTAATAACAAAGCAGAAAAGGAAAGCTTAAAGCAAATAGGCCTAGAAGCATCATTAAAATATCAACAATTAAAAACACAAATAGCTCCGCATTTTTTATTTAATAATATAAGTGTGTTAACAGGTTTAATTGAAGAAAATCAAGAAAAAGCAGTCTTGTTTTCAGAGAATTTGGCAGTTATATATCGTTACTTTTTAGATCAAGAAGCTAAAGATTTGGTGACTTTAAAAGAAGAATTATCTTTTGCAGACACCTATTTAGATTTATTAAAGGTCCGTTTTGAAAATGCCATAGTAGTTAAGAATACAATTAATGCAACAGAACATTTTTATATAATCCCTATGGCATTACAACAGATTGTAGAAAACATTATAAAACATAATATACTTAGTATAGAAATGCCAATAGAAATAGACCTATCAATTGAAGAAAACTATATAGTAATTAGCAATACTCGAGTTTCTAAAAATGATTCAAATGCAAAAAAACCTTCGGGTTTAGACAATATAAAACAGCGCTATACATATTTTACAGATAAGGAAGTGATAATAAAACAAGATGACGCACATTTTACAATTAAACTGCCTTTATTAAACCCAGAATTATAATGAGAGTTGTTATTGTTGAAGATGAAATAGTATCGAGCAGACGGTTAGAACGAAAGCTAAAAGGTTATAATTATAATATAATAACCACTTTAAAATCAATTAAATCTGCAGTACAATGGTTTAAAAACCAAGAACCTGTTGATTTAATTTTTTTAGATATTCATTTAGAAGATGGCTTATGTTTCGAAATTTTTAAACATGTAGAGATTAAAGTCCCAATAATATTTACAACGGCATATAGCGCATATAGCATCAAAGCTTTTGATTACAATAGTGTGTCTTATTTATTAAAACCAATTACAAAGGAACATCTTGAAAAGGCAATTGAAAAAGCAGATGTATTTTACAAGAATGAAAATGAAATAAGAGTATTAAAACAAATTATTGAAGATGAAAACCTTAGTGTTTATAAAACAGAATTTGCAATACGAGTAGGCAAAAAAATTAAAATTATTAAAGCTGATGCTATCGAATGTTTTTTTAGCTTAAATAACGTTACTTATTTAAGGGCTAACGCCTGTAATTATGTTATTAATGATGCACTAATAAATTTGGACGAAAAGTTGAATCCGAAGTTGTTTTTTAAAGTAAGCAGAAAATTTATTGTCAATAAATCATTTATAAATGAGATACGCTCTTTTAGTAATAATAGATATAAGGTTGAGTTAAACTCTTATGATGAAGACGAAATTATAGTAAGTAGAAACAGCTCAAAACCATTTAAAACTTGGTTGGGCAATTAAATTATTTCCTCCCAAAATCAGCAGGTATTTCTCCCCAAGCTTTGGTTTCCCATTTTACAATGGTAGTTTTGTAAGTATTCGTTTTTAGCCAAGTTATAGCTCGGTCTACTAACTCAAAAACGGATTTATTTTTTTCATTTCGCTCTAGCTTTGTATTACAACTCTTTTTACGAATCCAACTCATCGCTGTTTTAGAATCTGTGTAAATAATACGGTCGCTATTATTCTTTTTAAGAAATGCCAAACCATGCACTAGTGCTAAAAATTCGCCAAGATTATTAGTGCCTTCTTCAAAAGGTCCTTGTATAAACAGTTGTTTTTTGGTTTTAGTATCTACTCCACGATATTCCATTTTTCCGGGATTTCCGCTAGAAGCTGCATCTACAGAAATAGAATTATAATTGGGCTGCCCAATTTTTTTGAGTTGTGCTTCAGTAAGTTCACTTTTAAAAGTTTTAGACTTACCAATATAATTTTTGTAATTGTCTTTTAATGCTTTTTTAGCGGCCTCAAACGTAGAAAAAGATTTGTATTGCGCACCTTTAAAATCTTTAATTTGCGCTTTACAATCGCTCCAAGACTCAAAAACTCCTGTTTTATGACCTTTCCAAACGGTGTAATATTTCTTTTTCTTTGACATATGCGTCATCCTGAAATGGTTTCAGGATCTTTTATTTTAAGATCTATATATCCTTTATAAGGAGTTCTTCAACTACCTTAGGAAAATGTTCCATTTCTAATTCATGAATTTTAGTAGCAACATCTTCAGCGGTATCGTTTTCTAAAACTTTACATTTAGCTTGAAAAATAATAGCTCCTTCATCATAATTTTCGTTCACATAATGTATGGTAATACCTGTTTCTGTTTCTTTGTTAGCTACTACAGCTTCATGCACATGCATGCCATACATACCTTTTCCACCATATTTAGGTAAAAGTGCTGGATGAATATTTATAACTTTATTTTCAAACTCACTAAGAATAAATTCAGGAAATTTCCAAAGAAATCCAGCTAAAACAATAAGATCTGGTTTTGCAGCTTTTAATACATTAAGGACATCATCAGATTTTGAAAACGCTATTCTGTTAAATGATAATGCACTAACATTTAGGTTTTTAGCGCGCTCTATAACTTTGGCATGAGGATTGTTAGTTAGTACCTGAGTAACAGATACATTCTCTCTGTTGTGAAAAAACTTAATTAAATTTTCAGCATTAGTTCCAGATCCGGAAGCAAAAATTACAATACGTTTCATTTACAGATAGAGGTTGAATTACTTCAACAAAAAAAAGAATAATAATTTACAATTAGAACGCAAATTAGAATTACTTAAGGATAAAATGTATAATTAAATCCACATTTTAACTGTAAAGGTGATTTTTAAGATAAAGTTTTTTTATTTTTGCCCTCTAATTAAAACTTAAAATTAAAAGATTATGTCAGACATTGCATCAAGAGTAAAAGCGATTATCGTAGACAAATTAGGTGTTGATGAAAACGAAGTTGTAACTGAAGCTAGCTTCACTAACGACTTAGGCGCAGATTCATTAGACACTGTAGAATTAATTATGGAATTTGAAAAAGAATTTGATATTCAAATCCCAGACGATCAAGCTGAAAATATTGCAACAGTTGGTCAAGCTATTTCTTATATAGAAGAAGCAAAATAAGAACTTTATTTTTATGGAATTAAAGCGAGTCGTAGTTACCGGATTAGGTGCAATTACACCCATAGGCAATACCAAGGATGAGTATTGGAATGGCCTAATTAATGGAAAAAGTGGAGCTGCGTCTGTAACACATTTTGATGCTGAAAAGTTCAAAACGCAGTTCGCTTGTGAAATAAAAAACTTTGAAGTTACTGATTTTATTGATAGAAAGTTAGCACGGCAAATGGACAAGTTTTCGCAATATGCAATGGTGGCTTCTGATGAAGCAATTGCAGATTCAAAACTTGATCTAGATAAAGTAAACAAATTAAGAGTAGGCGTTATTTGGGGAGCTGGTATTGGTGGTTTAGAAACATTTCAAGAAGAAGTGTTAAACTTTGCTGCTGGTGATGGTACTCCTCGATTTAATCCACGTTTCATACCAAAAATGATTGCTGATATAGCACCAGGTAACATATCTATTAAACATGGATTTATGGGACCTAACTATACTACAGTATCTGCATGTGCGTCATCTGCTAATTCAATGATTGATGCATTAAACACTATTCGTTTAGACCATTGTGATGTTGTTATTACAGGCGGAAGTGAAGCTGCAGTTACTATTGCTGGTATGGGAGGTTTTAACGCTATGCATGCTATGTCTACTCGTAATGATAGCCCAGAAACGGCTTCTAGACCTTTTGATGCTAACCGTGATGGTTTTGTATTAGGCGAAGGAGCAGGTTCTATTGTGCTTGAAGAGTATGAACATGCAAAAGCAAGAGGAGCAAAAATATATGCTGAGGTTGTTGGTGGAGGATTATCCTCTGATGCATACCATATGACGGCTCCACATCCTGATGGGATAGGAGTTATTGCGGTAATGAAAAATTGTTTACGAAATGCGGGCCTAAATGCTGAAGATGTAGATCATATTAATACACACGGTACATCAACTCCTCTTGGAGACGTTGCCGAGTTAAAAGCTATATCTCAAGTATTTGGCAGCCATGCTAAAAACATAAATATTAATTCCACAAAATCTATGACAGGTCATTTGTTAGGTGCTGCTGGAGCCGTAGAAGCTATTGCTTCTATATTGGCAATAGAAAATGGTATTATACCACCTACAATTAATCACGAAACGGTTGACGAAAACATAGATCCAGAATTAAATTTAACACTTAATAAAGCTCAGAAACGAGATATTAAAGTCGCAATGAGTAATACCTTTGGATTTGGCGGACACAATGCTTGCGTATTATTCAAAAAAATAGATTAAATCCCGAATGAGTTTCATTCGTAACATACTAAATTCCCGCTCTTCAAAAGACGGGAATTTTTTTTTACAACTTCAAAACATTTTAGGATTTAAACCCAAGAACAAATCCTTATACAGAAAAGCCTTTACCCATAGGTCTATGAACCTTAAAGATAAAAAAGGCAACCCAATTAATTACGAGCGTTTAGAGTTTGTAGGTGACGCGATGTTAAGTTCTATCATTGCAGCATATTTATACGGTCAAGTGCCTCATGGAGATGAAGGTTATTTAACTAAGATGCGCTCTAAAGTTGTAAGTAGAGAGCATTTAAATGAATTGGGTAAAGATCTTAAACTTATAGATTTTGTGGTAAGTAGAATTTCAAAATCTAGTTTTGGAGATAATATTCATGGAAATCTTTTTGAGTCACTTATTGGAGCCATATATCTAGATAGAGGTTATAGTTATTGCGAAAAATTTATACATAAAAACGTGATAATTCCTTATGTAGATATTGAAACTTTAGAAGGGAAAGTAATTAGTTATAAAAGCTTACTTATTGAATGGTGCCAGAAAGAAAAAAAATCTTTTGATTATGATGTATACGAAGATACAGGTAAAGATGAATTAAAACATTTTTCAGTAAAGTTGAGTATTGACGAAAAAGTCATTGCAAAAGGACGAGCGACTTCAAAAAAGAAAGCTGAAGAAAAAGCGTCTAAACGCGCCTTTTTTGCATTCCAAAAACAAATTACAAAGCCAATATAATTTAGCTGCTGTATAATTAACACAACTAAAACGTTTTCGTAATATAAACACGTTAACTTTCATATAAACTTATCATTAAAATATGTTTTATGCACTATATTTACAGATATAATAGGGTTAAACATGGCACTACATAAACTTTTAGTTGATGATTTTTATGACGCTACTTACAAGTTAATAGCCATTCATTGCCGTTTAGAAGATTATCGTTTAGCTTATTTATTAAACCAAAGTTTAAATCTAAAATTAGAGCGCAATCCTAATGATTTAGATTTCAATTATACATCTTCATCGTATTCAATATATGAATGGAACAATTCTTCAGATTATATTACTTGGAATTTAATTGCTAACGTTTGTAAAAAAGAAGAAGAAAGTTTATATAGTACAGGAACACTTTTTAGTAATGAAAATAGAACTTTAAAGACTTATAACTTAATCCCCGAATTAAAACAAGTGGATTACTTTGTTAAAATCTCTAATGAAATACAAAATGTAAATGAAAAACTCATTATAGATAAGTTACAAACAATACCTCAAATTATAACAAGTTACCAAATTGATTTGGATACAATAAAATCAAAAGAACATTTAATTTTTTAGAATTAATGGTAAATAAAAAAACAAAAATAGTAGCAACATTAGGACCGGCAACAAGCAAGAAAGAGGTTTTAAAAGCCATGTTAGAAGAAGGCGCAAATGTATTTAGAATTAACTTTTCTCATGCAGATTACGACGGTGTAAAAGCCCGTATTAAGATGATTAGAGAATTAAATAAAAAGCATGATTACAATGCAGCTATTTTGGCGGATTTACAAGGCCCAAAATTGCGTGTAGGAATAATGAAAGAAGAGGTTGTAGTAAACCCAGGAGATGAAATTATTTTTGCTACTGGCGAACGTTTTGAAGGGACTAAGGATCGAGTTTATATGACTTATGATAATTTTCCACAAGATGCTAAAAAGGGTGAACGCATTCTATTAGACGATGGAAAACTAATTTTTGAAGTGGTCTCTACAGATAAAAAAACGGAAGTAAAAGCAAAAGTTATTCAAGGAGGTCCATTAAAATCTAAAAAAGGAGTAAATCTACCTAATACTAATATTTCTCAACCTGCATTAACTGAAAAAGATATTGAAGACGCCATTTTTGCAATTAAACAAAAAGTAGATTGGATTGCTTTGTCCTTTGTTCGGCATGCTGAAGATTTAATGCAATTACAAAAATTAATTAGTGAACATAGCGATGAAAAAATCCCAATTATAGCAAAAATTGAAAAACCAGAAGCTGTAGAAAATATTGATAAAATTGTAGCTTATTGTGATGGTTTAATGGTGGCTCGTGGAGATTTAGGAGTAGAAATTCCGGCAGAAGAAGTACCATTAGTACAAAAGCAATTGGTACATAGAGCAAAACGAGCGCGTATTCCTGTTATTATTGCGACTCAAATGATGGAGACCATGATAACTAGCCTTACGCCAACACGTGCTGAGGTTAATGATGTTGCTAATTCGGTTATGGATGGTGCAGATGCTGTAATGTTATCTGGTGAAACATCGGTTGGTAAATATCCTGTTCAAGTGATTCGGCAAATGGCAAATATTATTCGTAGTGTTGAAGATTCTTCATTAATTGAGGTGCCACAATTACCACCTCATATTCGTACCAATAGATACATTACTAAATCTATTTGTTATCACGCCGCTAAAATGGCTAATGAAATTAGTGCCAAAGCAATATCAACATTAACCAATAGTGGTTATACAGCATTTCAAATTTCGGCATGGAGACCATCATCACATATTTTGGTATTCACCTCTAACGAACGCATTTTAACACGTTTAAGTTTGCTTTGGGGAGTCACTGCATTTTATTACGACAAATTTGTGAGTACAGATGAAACTATTGAAGATGTAAATGCTATAGCTTGTAAAAAAGGATATCTCGATGTTGGAGACATGCTCATCAGTTTGGCTGCTATGCCAATTAAAAATCGAGGTATGGTGAATACATTACGTGTTACTGAGATTGAAAGTTGTGATTTGTAATAGCTTAATCTAATTTAATTTTTCTAAAAAATAAATTGATATACGTTTTAAGCCATTCGTCATTATCCTTTTCTGTGGCAATCCCTGTTAAGATATAGTCATCTCCTGTTTTTGATATGGTTGAATATGTGTAACGATGTTCGGTATATTTTTTATCAAATTTGAAATATCTATTGTCTTTTTTAGCCCAATTCCATAAAATACCAGAATTCTCGTTTACTTTGATTATCCATGGATCACCAAATGAGTTACCCACAACAATTAATTCTTCGTCATTTACATATTGAAAATCATTTACAGTATAGACTGTTTCATGTGTTTTGTAAAACTTCTTTTTTGATATTTTGAATGAATAGAATCGAGTTGCCTTTTCATAGACCATATTTCGAGGAAGTTTAAATGTTTTATGCTTCAAAATATTTAAACTATCATCAAACTTAGTAATTATTAAATAGTCCTTTAAACCACTAGAATTACCAATTGTCTTTAAGCCATTATTATACGGTTTTATTTTTGTAATCTCAAATTGAAATCCTACTTCTTTTCTATTTTTACCAAATAAATCTGTGGTATATAGAAAAGAACCATTTTTGGCACGTTCTTGCGCCAATATAAAAATGTTATCATTATTTATGAGGATTTCTTTAGGTTTAATTACTGAATTTGATTCAATATTTCGTTGATTAAAAATTTCATTCCAAAAAATATTACCATCGATATCAATGGCGGAAATAAATATTTTAGACGACTGATACCAAAAATGACCAACTAAATATATTATTCCATCTTCACCTAAAGTTATATCATTAATTAATGCATGTGTATCTTTTAAAATCTCAGTATAGTCTTTTTCCCATACTAGACCTCCATCAGAATTATATTTTTTTAATCGTTTACCGCAAATTATCATTATAGATTCATCATCAGACTTAATAATTCCTTGTGTAGCACAACGTGAGATTTCATTTTTCCAAATAATATCTCCAGACAAATTCATTTTTATCAAACTCTTATCTTGAGTTAAGATAATGTACGTTTGGTCATTAAATTTTATAATCTCTATTGGTAAATTTTTTTCATGGTAGTAGGATGTATTGTGGATATAGGTTTCGACATTAAAATTCCAAACCTCATTGACTTGAGCATTTGAAACAAATACTATTTTGGTAATTAAAATGTAGAATATATATTTTCTCATATTAAAAAGATACAATAACTTTTTAAAACTCAAACTTTAACTGAACACTAACTGTCTTTTCTTTAACAACCATTGGTTTAGAAGTTTTGTTCTCGGTATTTAAATTAGATAAAGAAATACCTAATAACCGGACCGAGTTGCTTAACTTTTCTTGATATAATAGACTTTTAGCTGTTTCTAATACAATGGCTTTATCACTTATAAAATAGGGTAATGTTTTACTTCGAGTTTGTAGTGTAAAATCGCTATATTTTATTTTTAGAGTTACCGTTTTTCCAGCAACATTACTATGAGATAAACGTTTGGCAACTTCCTCTGCAATATGTTCTAATTTTGTAAGCATAAAAATTTCTGAAGACAAGTTCTCACTAAAAGTACGTTCTGCCGCTAACGATTTTCGAATGCGATTTGGTTTTACTTCACTATTATGAATACCACGAACTACATGGTAATAATAACGGCCAGATTTACCAAAATTATCGGAGAGATATTCAAGTGATTTAGATTTTAAATCTTTACCAGTAAAAATGCCTTTCTGATACATCTTTTCAGCGGTAACTTTGCCTACGCCATAAAATTTACGGATATCTAAGTCCTCTAAAAACTGTAATACATCTTCAGGATTTACTGTTTTTTGGCCATTGGGCTTGTTACAATCACTCGCAATTTTTGCTATAAATTTATTAATGGAAATGCCAGCTGACGCAGTCAAGCCTGTTTCTTTAAAAATGCGTTGCCTAATCTCTTGCGCTATTATTGAAGCACTATGCATACCAACTTTATTTTCAGTGACATCTAAATAGGCTTCGTCTAAAGAAAGTGGCTCTACAAGATCTGTATAATCATGAAAAATTTTTCTAATATTTTGAGAGACTTCTTTGTAGCGTGTAAAATTAGTCTTTACAAAAATGAGCTCGGGACATAGTTTTTCTGCTAACCGACCAGACATAGCACTTTTAACACCAAATTTACGTGCTTCGTAACTTGCAGCACTAATAACACCGCGTTTTCCTCCGCCACCAACTGCAATTGGCTTCCCTTTTAGATTAGGATCATCTAGTTGCTCTACAGAAGCATAAAAGGCATCCATATCTACATGAATAATTTTTCGGATTGGTAAATCGCTTAGCATACTGTAAATTTAGGCATTAAATGCCTTTTATAATATCTAAATATGAACATAGAAATAGAACGTAAATTTTTAGTAAATTCAAATCGATTTAAAACTGAAGCTTATAAATCGTACAGTATAAAACAAGGCTTTTTAAATAGAGATCCTCAACGTACAGTAAGAGTACGATTAAAAAATAATCGAGGAATTTTAACTGTAAAAGGAAAATCTACGGATGATGGCTTATCTCGTTTTGAATGGGAAAAAGAAATTTCTAAAGATGATGCTACAGCATTGCTTTTACTTTGTGAAAAAGGCATTATTGATAAAACTAGATATGAAATAAAAAGCGGGAATCATATCTTTGAAGTGGATGAATTTTATGGAAATAATGAAGGCTTGATTATTGCTGAGATTGAGCTAGAATCTACAAATGAAAGCTTTGAAAAACCCAGTTGGCTTGGAGAAGAAGTTACAGGTGATACTAAATATTATAATTCTGCCTTAAGTAAAAACCCTTATAAGGATTGGTAATTAATATTAAAAGAAACGCGGGGATTTTATTCTTCGGTCCTTTTCTTTTGATGGCAATTGCAATAAAATAAAAACTTCATGAGAAGCTGAAGCAAATTGCCGTAGATTAGAGGTTACAGCATCATAAGCATAACCAATTCTTAAATTAGGGTTGATATAAACATTTACTAATCCAGAAAAGGAATCATCATAACGGTAAGAAGCGCCTAATTCTAATTTATTATACAATAAAACATTTGTATTTACATCAAAAGATGTAGGAGCGTTAAAAGCCGATTTTACTAAAAAAGAAGGTTTTAATTTTGTGTTTTCTGATAGGTTAAACACATATCCAGCAGTTATAAAATAGTGTTGTGTTTCGGAACCCAACCTAACTCCGTTAGTATTTAAATGAACAGCATCTATAAGATTTGGCACTGAAATTCCAGCATAATAATTTTCAGAATAATAAAAAACACCTACTCCCAAATTAGGAGTTGTACTGTTTATATTTTCACTAAAAAAAGGGTCGTTAGCATCAAAGACCGTGAGATTATTTAATCCAATATCATGGAAAGTGGCTCCAACTTTAAGTCCAAAAGCCAAACGATGATTTGATTCAAATTTTAAGGTATAAGAAATATCAGCATATACGTTAGTTTCTTTTACAGGGCCGAGTTGATCTGCAATTACAGAAGCACCAATACCAAGCTTGTTTTTTAATGCTGTATGCCCAAAAAACGTTCCTGTTTGTGGTGCTCCATCAATACCTGTCCATTGATTTCTGTATAATAATCCAAAGCTTGGGTTTTCCGTAGAACCTGCATAAGCCGGATTAATCACAGACAAATTATACATATACTGTGTATACTGCGGGTCTTGTTGACTGAACAACTGAAAAGCGCTAATGCATGCGATTATAATGCAGAGCTTTCTCATTGTTAATGATCTTTTTCAAGCTCAATATATACCGGAAAATGATCACTATAACCACCTTTGTAATGTTTGCCAACATAAGTTCTAAACGGTTGCCCTTTATATTTTCCATGATACTGAGTTAAGAACTTAGAATTAAACACATCAGCTTTATAAAAATCTAACGATGTAGATTTTGGATCAAAGAAATTAGTAGAAATTAAAATCTGATCGAATAAGTTCCACTCAAAATCATAATTCATACTGCCTTTTTCATTAGATAAAACCGTTTTAAAAGGGTTGTATAATTGAGATGTTTCTTCAATAGAACGGATACTATTGTTATTAGGGTTGTCATTAAAATCACCCATAACAATAATTTTAGGATCGGTATAGTTGGTTTTTAAGATTTCAGTAATTCTATTAACAGTATCAGCACCAGCAAGACGTTTGGGTTCAGATTCTTTTTCGCCTTCACGACGTGATGACCAATGATTAACAATAACATGAATTTGTTCTCCTTGTAATCGTCCGGTAACTAATAATACATCCCTTGTATAATCTCGCTCTCCGTTTTCATTTTCGAGATAAATAGCAAAAGGTTCAGAATGAGTAACCTCAAAAACATCGGTATTGTAAATTAAAGCAACATCAATACCACGCTCGTCTGAAGAATCGTAATGGACTAAATCATAATTATGCGACTTAAGATATTTACTGCTTAAAAGATCTTCAACTACACGTTTATTTTCTACTTCTGCTAAACCAACAATAACAGGAGGAGTGTTAGTATTTTCATCTCCAATCTGAGATATAACTTGTCCTAATTTTCGCAATTTATTTTCATAACGTTTGGTCGTCCAACGTTTTTTTGAAGTTGGTAAAAAATCATCATCATTGGTGTTTTCATCATCAATGGTATCAAATAGATTCTCAATATTATAAAATGCGATGGTGTATAATTTGTCTTTACTCATAAGGCTAAATATAACACTTAAAACCTAAATTTTACATTGGGCAATTATGTAACTTTGTACTTTATTTAATTTATGCTCGAAAAAAAGGACATCCATTTAGAAAAAGCGGTTTTAGTTGGTGTAATCACTAGAGAACAAGATGAAGAAAGCTCTAAAGAATATTTAGATGAGTTAGAGTTTTTAACCTATACTGCAGGAGGAGAGGTATTAAAACGGTTTACGCAAAAAATGGACATGCCTAATCCTAAGACATTTATCGGCACAGGAAAGATGGAAGATGTTCTCGATTATGTTGAAGCTAATGACGTAGGCACTGTTATTTTTGATGACGAGTTATCACCTGCCCAAGAACGAAATATTAGTAAAATTCTGAATTGTAAAATTTTAGACCGTACCAATTTAATTCTCGACATTTTTGCCCAACGTGCGCAAACAAGCTATGCAAGGACTCAAGTAGAATTGGCGCAATGCCAATATTTACTACCTCGATTAAAAGGAATGTGGACGCACCTTGAGCGTCAAAAAGGAGGAATAGGTATGCGTGGCCCTGGTGAAACAGAAATTGAAACTGATAGACGGATTGTACGTGATAAAATAGCATTATTAAAAGCTAAAATAAAGACCATAGATAAGCAAATGGCTGTTCAGCGTGGTAATCGAGGTAAATTGGTTAGAGTGGCTTTAGTAGGTTATACCAATGTGGGGAAATCTACATTAATGAACGTGATTAGTAAGAGTAAAGTTTTTGCAGAAAACAAATTGTTTGCAACCTTAGATACTACGGTACGTAAAGTGGTAATCGGTAATTTGCCATTTTTAGTGAGTGATACAGTTGGGTTTATTAGAAAATTACCAACACAATTAGTAGAGTCTTTTAAAAGTACTTTAGATGAAGTAAGAGAAGCAGATTTGTTATTACATGTAGTAGATATTTCGCATTCTAATTTTGAAGAACATATAGATTCTGTCAACCAGATTTTAGATGATATCGATAGTAAGGATAAACCAACCATAATGGTTTTTAATAAAATTGATGCTTATAAAGCAGAACCTTTTGATGAAGACGATTTAATTACTGAACGTTCTGAGGTTAATTATTCTATTGACGAATGGAAAAGTACTTGGATGAGTAGAGTTGGAGACAACGCTTTGTTTATATCAGCAATTAATAAAGAGAATATGGACGAGTTTAGAAAGCGCGTGTATAAAGAAGTCCGAAATATTCACGTAACACGTTTTCCGTACAATCAATTTTTATATCCAGATATTATTGAAGAGTAAATTTTTGAGTTTTATTTTTTTATACCTACAAGAGTTTTAAAACCTTGCAGGATAAAAGTTGAATTTTAGCTATAATGATTACTCTTCTTTCATCTCATAAAGCAATTCAAGAATTTTTGTAGTAGCGTTATCCATATTTCCATATACTCTAATAATATTCGAATACAAAGTACTACTATTTTGTAATGCAGCTTTTGCTAGTGATGTGCTTACCATAGTTTTGTAATCTTGATATGATAATGTTTGTGTTAAAGGGGAGTCTATAGTGCTTTGATCAGCACTTATTAACGATAGATTTATTGTTTTTCGTAACTCCCAGGATGACCCATTAAAATAAGAATATCTACCTTCATCATTTAGGTCTTCGTAATTTTCAAAATTTCTAATGAATACAGTAAATAGTTCAGACAGTGTTTTATTGTTTAATAAACTAAAATTACCTGTAGATTTCGCTTCTTCATATGCTGTAAGGTTGGGATCATAAATAGCACCTCTAAAATGTGAGTGCGCAAGTTGTCGTAGCGAGTCTACAGAGACCAAAGGCGTACCACTCTGTATTAATTCTTGAAACGTATTCATATTTGTAAATAGAGAATCGGCATAGTTTCTGCTTACTTTTAATGCATCTTTATTGTATTCAAAATCTTCAATAAGTGAAGCAATGAGCTCTTGTTTTACAACATTTTGTGTTCTGCTTTCATTCCAGTTATTAATGCTTAGAGCAATTAAAATACCAATGACCACAAGGATAATTTCGCCAATGGCGTATTTAAAGTACCTGCCTGCCGGCAAGGCAGGTTTGCCTGTTTTATTCTGCTCCATAAGGTTGTATCGTATTTTTCGAAAAAATTTAATCATAATTGTATTGTGTTGTCATTCCTGTGTAGACAGGAATCCATTTTCAATGAAGTATGTGCTAATTTAATGATTTACAGAAATCAAACACTTAGAATTAGTTGAAATAAAAAAGAGACCTAAATATTTAGATCTCTTTTTTAATATACAATATTTGTTATAATGTTTAAAACGCATAACTCAATCCAAACGTCCAATACGTTTGTAAATCATTATCTACATCATCAAATGAAGTTGCAGTAGCAGGGTTTTGGTTTAATGCAAAATTAAGTGCTTCTTGTTTATTGCTACGCAATCCAAAATCGAAACCAACACCAATTTTTTTCCAAAGTGTATACGAAAATGAGTTATTCCATGTCCAGTTAGATAAATCATCAACTTCTTCATAGCTTATAAAAGCAGATAAATTTGTTTTAAAATTAATAGCTCCTACTTTACGTGTGTAATCAGCAACAATCTTAGCGCCTAATGACGATTCAAAAATTGTATCACCGCTGCTAAACACAAAATTGTAGTTGGCAGGATGAATTACAACCACAAGATTGGTAATAGGCGTCCATGTAAAACCAACACCAAAGTCTAAATATCCTGGATCGTTAAAATCGTTAAGTACTGTTGTTCTGTATTCTGCTAACGCAGAAACCGCCCATTTTTTACTTATATTACGTCCATATAGTGATGTTAATGTAAAGATATCAGTAGTGGGTTCAAAACTATCATTGTCATTTGGGTCATCTCTATCATCTAGTCTTGTCCAAGCAAAATTTATAAGACCAGAATTTCTCCAGAAAAACTTTTCTTCAATTAAGTTAGCATAAGCATTTACAGAAATACCTATATTTCCTGTAGAGTTATTAGGCACACCTTGAGTAAAAGCGTTACGTTGTTCAGAGATACTAAACCCTAAAGTACCAAAAATAGCTTTTCTCCATCCAGGTAAAGCGTCTATTTTGGCTTGAGCGCCATCAGCAACTGCTTGGGCAGAATCTGCTACTTTTTGTGCTTTAGCTTTTTCAGCTTTTAATTCTTCTTTTGTTTGTGCAAAACCTATTGAGGTTGCAAATAAAAGTAATACAACTAAACGAAATTTAGAGATCATTGTAATAAATTTTAAGTTATAAATTATTGGTTAAATTTGAAGTAAATATAAAGCAAAACAAATCTTTAAAATACGTCACTTATAGACTTAGACCTAAAACAAGTCTGAAAAGTCACAATTTATTTACTTTTTTTATAAAGTGGTACTGCAGAACAAGCCTCACCATACATAATGGATTTAGCTATTGGCTTTAATTTATTGGTTAATAAAATAAGTGCATTTAGAGGCACTGGCTTATTAGAACAACCTTTAATAATAACAGGTGTGTCTTTATAGTTTTCCACATTAAAATCATTAATAATAGAAGTGTAAAGAACAGTTTCTAATTGCTCTAAATTGCCATTAATTACAAACTTAGCATAAGGTTGCAATTGAACAGTAATGAGCATATAAGCCCAATCAGGTATAATAGCTTCTGTAGAACAATGAAGAGCTACATAACAATCTTGATATTGCTTCCAGTTGTGCTCAGTAACATATACTCTAAACTCTTTTTCACGTAATACTAAACCTTCTAAAAGCCAATCTTTAATATCAAAAAGTATGCGTTTACCATCAGGATAAAAATCTTCGAGATCTATAACCTGTAGTTTACTATTAGCTACTCTATTTATAATTTCATCTTTCATTATCTAAACCTTTCGATTGCGCTCAAGGTGACGTTTTATATGTCCGAGACTGAATACTACTGCTAACTTTATAGCATGCCTAATTCTAGCTTAGCTTCTTCACTCATAAGGTCTTGTGTCCAAGGTGGATCAAAAGTAATCTCTACTTCTGCGTCTTTAACATCTTTAATAGATTTTACTTTTTCTTCAACTTCTAATGGTAAAGTTTCTGCAACAGGGCAATTAGGTGTTGTTAGTGTCATTAAAATTTTAACATCAAAATCTTCATTAACAAAAACATCGTAGATTAATCCTAATTCGTATATATCTACAGGGATTTCTGGATCGTATATGGTTTTTAATACACGAACAATTTTCTCTCCTAATGCATTTGTATCTATAGTTGTTTCGCTCATTTTAATTAAGTTGTGTTTGGTATGCGATAGCATACAATTTTAATTGTTTTATCATACTTACAAGGCCGTTTGCTCTTGTTGGCGATAAATGTTCTTTTAAACCAATTTGATCTATAAAATCAGTGTTGGCTTCAATAATATCTTTAGGGTGTTGATTGGAAAATACACGGATTAAAATAGCAATAATCCCTTTAGTAATAATAGCATCACTATCTGCTGTAAATACTACTTTGTTATCATCCATATTAGCATGCACCCAAACTTTACTTTGGCAACCTTTAATAATATTGTCTTCCGTTTTGTACTGTCCGTCAATTAAAGGTAAATCTTTACCTAAATCAATCATATACTGATAACGTTCTTCCCAGTCTTCAAACATAGAAAACTCATCAATGATTTCTTCTTGTACAGCTTTAATAGTCATGCTATTTTTTTTACAAAGGTACGACATATCTATTTTTCTATTGCATTTATATCTGAGATAACATTTTATTAAACAGACGTTTTAAAAGAAAGAAATCACTTAAAATTTAAGTGATTTTTGTAAAGTGTTTTTGAAACGAGACTATTTTATGAGAGCATTGTTACCGTTTTTTTTAATGCGGTAATAAACTGGTCAATTTCTTCTTTAGTGTTATAGAACATAAATGAAGCACGTACAGTCCCTGGGATTTTATAAAAATCCATAATGGGTTGCGCACAGTGATGCCCTGTACGTACGGCGATTCCCATTTTGTCTAATAATGTGCCTATATCATAAGGATGAATATTTGCAACATTAAAAGAAATCACTGAAGTTTTATGTTTTGAAGTTCCGTAGATTTTTAAACCTTCAATGTTATTTAACTGCTCCGTAGCATATTGAAGCAATTCATCTTCATAATTAGAAATGGTTTCAAAACCAATGGTATTCATATAATCTATGGCAGCCCCAAAAGCAATACCACCACAAATATTTGGTGTGCCTGCTTCAAACTTATGCGGTAAATCTGCATATGTTGTTTTTTCAAAAGTAACTTCAGCAATCATTTCTCCACCTCCTTGATATGGTGGTAATTTATTAAGCCATTCTTCTTTGCCGTATAAAACACCAACTCCAGTAGGACCACACATTTTATGAGCAGAACAGACGTAAAAATCTACATCTAAAGCTTGTACGTCTGCTTTTATATGCGGACTAGATTGTGCTCCATCAACTAAAACAGCGGCTCCAACAGCATGAGCCTTTTCAATAATAGAAGCAATAGGGTTTATAGTGCCTAATGCATTTGAAACATGATTTACAAAAACAAGTTTGGTATTAGTATTTAAAACAGCATCAAACTCGGATATAACAAGTTCTCCATCCTGATTCATAGGAATCACTTTAAGCTTAGAACCCGTTTGCTCACAGAGCATTTGCCAAGGCACAATATTACTATGATGCTCTAATGCAGAAACAATAATTTCATCTCCTGCTTTTAATAAAGATGAAAATCCATTAGCAACTAAATTAATGCCATGCGTTGTGCCCGAAGTATATATAATCTCATACGCATATTTGGCATTAAAATGCTTTTGAATTTTAATACGAGCTTGCTCATATGCATCTGTAGCTTCTTGGCTAAGACTATGCACACCTCTATGAATATTAGCATTGTAATTAGTATAGTAATCTACAATAACATCAATGACTTGTTGAGGTGTCTGAGATGTGGCTGCATTATCTAAGTAAATTAATGGTTTACCATTAACTTCTCTATTAAGAATAGGGAAATCTTGCCTAATATCTTCTGCGTTGAACATACGTTTATAAATCGAAACCAATATTAACTCCCAGCTTATTAGCTATAAGTTTGGTAATGCGTTGTTTGATTTGTGGAATTTTTACAGAATCTAAAACATTATTACTAAAGGCATACATTAATAGACCTTTAGCTTCGTTTTCGGGAATACCACGAGAACGCAGATAGAATAAAGCACTATCATCTAATTGACCAATAGTACAACCATGAGAACATTTTACATCATCTGCAAAAATCTCTAGTTGAGGTTTAGTGTTAATGGTTGCTTTATCACTGACTAAGATGTTATTATTTGCTTGAAATGCATTTGTTTTCTGTGCTTCTTTTTCAACAACAACTTTACCATTAAAAACACCCGTTGAATTGGCATCAAAAATGCCTTTGTAATCTTGGTGACTTTCGCAATTAGGTTCTATATGGTGTACTAATGTGTTATGGTCAACATGCTGTTTATCTCCAATAATAGTAATGCCTTTCATTGTAGAATCGATGCGCTCACCGTTTTGATAAAAATTAAGGTTATTGCGCGTTAATTTTCCACCAAAAGAAAAGGTGTGCACTTTTGCTAAACTTTCTGCTCTTTGGTTGATATATGTATTATCAATTAAAGATGCTGTTTGTCTATCGTTTTGAATTTTATAGTAATCTACAATAGCGCGTTTGTTTGCAAAGATTTCAGTAACACTGTTTGTTAATACAGGGTTGTCTGTTAAGCTTTGATGACGTTCAATAATCTGAACATGAGAATTTTCGTCAACAACTACTAAATTTCTTGGCTGAAGCATTAAAGCGGCTTCATTACCTGTAGAAAAATGAATAATTTGTATTGGCTTATCAACCAATTTATTCTTTGGAATATGAATATACGCTCCTTCATTTGAAAACGCCGTATTTAAATATGCTAAGCTATCTTTAGATGCAACTTTATTGAAATAATTTTCAATAATTAAACGGTATTTAGGCTTAGTTAATGCAGCAGACATTAAACACACATCAATATCATCGTGTGTGGTTTCGGATAAGTGAGAAGAATATTTTCCATCAATAAAAATGATCT
This sequence comes from Winogradskyella immobilis, assembly GCF_021887715.1. GTDB lineage: Bacteria > Bacteroidota > Bacteroidia > Flavobacteriales > Flavobacteriaceae > Winogradskyella > Winogradskyella immobilis. The sequence goes on along the minus strand of NZ_JAIQXX010000002.1, from coordinate 79,837 downwards.
TATAAGAATCGATATCGTGGATAAAATATTTTTTTACATCTTTATAATCTAAAGCTTCTTCATGTTTTGGAAACACGCTATAATCGTTCTTTAAAATACTGTTTAAAGAAGTGTATTTCCATGCTTCTTGCTTTTTATTAGGAAACCCTTCGGTTTCAAAAGCTTTCATGGCTTCTATTCTAATATCGTGTATTGGCGAATCTACATCTACAGTGTTTTCAAATGCTAAAAAAGACGATACTAATTTTTCTTTTAAATCCATCTTATTAAGTATGCAGTCTTAGTATTCAGTTAGCAGTTATACGCTTTTATGATGCTTTAGACTGTTTTCTTTATTTAATTTATAGCTTAGTTATTTTTATTGTCAATTGAGACTAATTGATACTAAGCATCTACTTCTTCTTTAATCCAATCGTAACCTTTAGCCTCTAACTCATGAGCTAATTCTTTTCCGCCCGATTTTACAATACGTCCGTTATGTAATACATGCACAAAATCAGGAACGATATAATCTAACAAACGTTGATAATGCGTAATTACAATAACAGCATTATCCTTAGTTTTTAGTTTATTAACTCCATTGGCTACAATACGTAAAGCATCAATATCTAAACCAGAATCTGTCTCGTCTAATATGGCTAATTTTGGCTCTAACATTGCCATTTGAAAAATTTCATTACGTTTTTTTTCGCCACCAGAAAACCCTTCGTTTAATGAACGCGATAAAAATTTACGATCAATTTCTAAAAGTTCAGATTTTTCACGAATCAATTTTAGCATTTCTTTAGCTGGCATATCCTCTAAACCTTTGGCTTTACGTGTTTCATTGATTGCCGTTTTCATAAAGTTAGTAACACTAACTCCAGGAATTTCTACTGGGTATTGAAACGATAAAAACACACCTTTGTGAGCGCGTTCTTCAGCACCTAATTCTTCAATATCTTCACCATCTAAAAGGATTTTTCCTCCTTCTACTTCGTAATCTTCTTTACCAGCAATAACAGAAGCTAATGTGCTTTTTCCAGAACCGTTTGGTCCCATTATAGCATGTACTTCTCCTGGGTTTACTTCTAAGTTTATACCTCTTAAGATGTTTTTATCTTCAACACTAGCGTGTAAATCTTTTATCTTTAACATACGATTTGTTTATACGTAATCTTAATTAATTTATTTTAATATATTCTGTAATTTGGTTAAGTCCATTGGACTATGCTGTATAATAACTTCTGCATTTTTTTCTTTTGCAAAAGCTTCAAAAACAGCCATACTTTCTCTGGTTTGTGGAAAATCGTAATTAAAACTAGGCGATACTTTGCTTTGACGATTTTCTTGGAAATGGTATAAATCTCCAGTTAATAAAATAGGACGTTCTAATCCTAAATCTAAATATAAAGATTGGTGTCCAATAGTATGTCCTGGTGTAGATTTTATAATAACGCTACCATCACCAAACACATCATGATCTCCATTTAGTTTTTGTACATTTTTTAATTCTGAAACAGCAGCACCCAAACCTGTAGCTTGCTCTGGACTAGTAATAAAATCATATTCGTTTTCTTGGACTAACCAAGTTGCATTTTTGAAATAATTTGCAGTACCCGTATGGTCAAAATGAATATGAGAGATACCTATATAATCAAAATCTTCATAGGTTAAGTCTAACGTTTTTAATTGATGACCAATAGAATCTTTTCTGGCAATAGTAAATGTACCATCTCCAGGTGTTACGGGTTCTGAACCTATAGCTTCAGGTAAACCTGTGTCCCAAATCATACGTTTACCACTTTGATGAGTAATAATATAGATAGGGTCAACAAATACTTTAGATTGTCCTTGATAAAGGTGCAAACTATCAGAAAACGCTTCAAGTTTGTTCACTGTAATATCACCTCCATTAACAACCTGAAGTGTTATTTTTGGTGTGTCTTTAACTTCTATAGTTTCTTCTTTAACTGTAGTTTTATTTTCATTTTTACATGAGAAAACTAAGCCTAAAGCAAAAACTAGAATTACAATTTTTTTCATTTTAATAGTTGTTTAGGTGTGTTATTTTTCACCAATTCTAATAACATCGTTAGTGTCGGTTGGTTGGTGAACATCTATAATTTCTTTTATCTCTACCCGAAATGGCCATCCTTCTTCATCTTCCGGCTTAGGAAATTTTTTAACTCTAACCGTTACAGGAATCATATCCGTATTTTCTTTTTTGTAAGGTTTAACACGCGCATTGAGTTTGTGCATATTATCATCAATAACAACAGCATAAATGTTGTTTTGAGTTTGTAATACTGCTGCATCAGAATGATAAATAAAATCTCCGCGCATTGTAGTTAAACCATCGTTTACTGCTTCAATAGTAGAATCTAGAGATTGATTCTCTTGAGATTGCCTTTCTTTTTTACAACTCATAAAGGCAATAGATAATAATAAAATTAAAAATCCTTTTTTCATTTTTATACAATTAACCAACTGAACCTTCTAAACTTATTTCTAATAATTTTTGAGCTTCAACTGCAAACTCCATTGGCAATTTGTTTAATACGTCTTTACTAAAACCATTTACAATTAATGCAATGGCTTTTTCTGTATCAATACCACGTTGGTTACAGTAGAAAATTTGATCTTCACCAATTTTGCTCGTAGTAGCTTCGTGCTCAATTTGGGCTGATTTATTTTTAGCTTCTATATAAGGGAATGTATGCGCACCACATTCATTACCCATTAATAAACTATCGCATTGCGAGAAATTACGAGCGTTTTCTGCTCTAGAACTGACTTGTACTAAACCTCTATAACTATTTTGAGATTTACCTGCAGAAATACCTTTAGAGATAATGGTTGACTTGGTGTTTTTACCTAAGTGAATCATTTTAGTGCCTGTATCTGCTTGCTGATAATTATTAGTTACAGCTATTGAATAGAATTCACCAACTGAATTGTCACCTTTTAATACACAAGATGGATATTTCCATGTTACAGCAGAACCAGTTTCTACTTGAGTCCAAGAGATTTTTGCGTTTTTCTCGCAAAGTCCTCGTTTAGTTACAAAATTGTAAACACCACCTTTTCCTTCGGCATTACCAGGGAACCAATTTTGTACAGTTGAATATTTTATTTCAGCATCATCTAAAGCAATTAACTCTACAACAGCAGCATGTAATTGATTTTCATCACGGCTAGGAGCTGTACAACCTTCTAAGTACGATACATAACTGCCTTCATCTGCGATAACAAGTGTACGTTCAAATTGACCAGTACCAGCTTGATTGATTCTAAAATAGGTTGATAATTCCATAGGACAACGTACTCCTTTTGGAATATAACAGAATGAACCATCACTAAATACCGCTGAATTTAGAGCAGCATAAAAATTGTCTTTAGTAGGTACAACAGTACCGATATATTTTTTTACAAGTTCTGGATGCTCTTTAATAGCTTCAGAAATACTCATAAAAATAATGCCTTTTTCGGCTAAAGTCTTTTTAAAGGTTGTAGCAACAGAGACAGAATCTACAACAATATCCATAGCAATATTATTCATCTTTTTCTGTTCGTCAACTGAGATCCCTAGCTTTTTATACATTGCTAATAAATCTGGATCTACATCGTCTAATGTTTTGTTAGGATCTACGGCTACAGGCGCAGAATAATAAGCTATTGATTGAAAATCGGGTTTTTGGTAATGTACATTAGCCCATTCTGGCTCAGCCATTTCTTTCCAAACTTTAAATGCTTCAAGGCGCCATTCGGTCATCCACTGTGGCTCTTCTTTCTTCTTAGAGATAGCACGAACAATGTCTTCGTTTAATCCAATAGGGAATGTTTCAGATTCGATATCAGTATAAAAACCATACTCATACTCTTTGGTTTTTAATTCTTCTCTTAAATCGTCTTCTGTATATTTGCTCATAACTCTATTTCGAGTTTAATGTTATAGTTAATTTAGAGAGAAAAGGACTCTCCACAACCGCAAGTACGGTTTGCATTTGGGTTATTAAACACGAAACCTGTTCCGTTTAATCCTCCAGAATATTCTAAAGTAGTACCAATTAAGTATAGGAAACTTTTTTTATCGACTATAATTTTAATGCCGTTGTCTTCAAAGACTTTATCTCCTTCAGCTTGAACGTTATCAAATTTTAAATCGTAAGATAGACCAGAACAACCACCACTTTTTACACCAACTCTAACATAATCGTTAGTGTAATTGTAACCGTCTTCAGTCATTAATTCTACAACTTTATTCTTAGCTGTCTCAGATACTTTAATCATTTTTTAAATAGATTTAATCTAAATAGAATGCAAATATACGATTTAAGTCAGTTTTTAAGATAACTCCTAACATTATATTAAGATATACCATAATAACTTTTTATTATACTTGAACTGCAGTAGATTAAAGTATGCGAAATATATTGAGTTAAAACGGGAGTAAAAAAGATTAAGAGGCTAGTTTACGCTTTAAAAGAAAGAGTTTTTTTAAGGTTTTTTCAAAAGTTTTGTCCTTAGATATACTGGCATCTAAATTGTCATATTCGTCAGTACAGGTAATTGTATTACAATTTTTACAAATAAGCTTAGAGGTATTTAGTTTCTGGTAATTATGACCAAAAACTAGACATGTAAAATCGTTATTAGTTGTGGGTTTCATAGGTTGTTATAAGATTAGGGGCTATGAATATAAGAAAACGATTTAATTTTAACGCTTAAGCGTAAATATTTTCGATGAAATGCATTTTTTTGTTGATTTTATTAATTCTGAAATTCAGGATTATTAATAAAAGAAGGATCTGATAATGAGAGTAAAAATGCTTTTAAATCCGCTTTATCTTGAGGTGTGAGTTGAACTCCGCCTTGATCTAGACTTTTCATTAAAGGATCTATAGTTGGTGAGCTTTTTAATCCTTCACTATAATGATTTATAACTTCATCTAAAGTACTAAAACGACCATCGTGCATGTATGGAGCTGTATATGCTAAATTACGTAATGATGGGGATTTAAATTTGCCATTATCACTAGGATCACCTGTTACAGCACCTAATCCAAGATCTGTAATTTCATTATCTAAACCGTTATTATGGAAGATATTATCTGTCCATAACGGATTGTTTGGACTACCATGACAATGAAAACAATCTCCTCTAGCTTCATCCATAAAAACATTAAGTCCATTTTCTTCTTCAGGTGTTAATGCTTCTTGCCCCAATAGAAACCGATCGAATTTAGAATTTGCAGAAATTAAAGTACGCTCAAATTGTGCTATAGCTTTTACAGCAAGTTCTTTAGTTATATTGTCTGAGTTGAAAGCACGAAGAAATAATTCTGGATAATCAGGGTGTTGGTTTAATTTAGTTACGACATCATCCCAATTACTATGCATTTCTATAGGGTTTTGAACAGGCTCTAAGGCTTGCCGTTCTAAACTTAATTCTTTACCATCCCAAGCAAAACGTTCATCATAATTCCATGCCAAATTAAATAATGGCATTGAGTTTCTAGTACCAAAAACACCTTGGGCTCCATCGCTAGTTGGTGTGTTGTCCGAAAACCCATTTTGAGGACTATGGCAAGTTGCACATGAAATGGTTTCATTACCAGATAATAAGGGGTCAAAAAATAATCGTTTTCCTAGGGCAATACCTTCGACAGTTTGAGGATTATCATTAGGAATTACAGGAGGAATAATATTGTCTGAAAATATCAGTGGGATTTCTAGTGCAGCAGGCACAGGTTCGTAGCCAACACCTTCGTTAGAACAAGAAAAACTAACGAGTAAGATTAGGTTTAAAAATACCAATTTAGACCTCATCATTTAGTTTATTGAGATACTGTTCCTAAACTAAATACCGATTGTCCGTTTTGAAACATCATTATCTGCGCAGCAGAATTGGGCATTAAAACGGTATTTAAAACATTTAAATCCCATTGATTAGGGTTTTTAAACCACTCAGCAATATTCATTTTAATTTCTATATTGGTATCACTTGTAATATTTATAGGCCCTAGATCCACAGTAAAAAAAGTGTCTTGTGGAAATGTTGGGTTTGGCCCTGGATTATCGGCAGCTCTTATAGCATGATAATTAAAATTGCCTTCTTCGTTATTTGTAGAAGAGAGATATTTACCATCAAATTGCATATAATGGTAACCACCACCTAGCATATCAGGCACATTAAAAGATGCAGAATTTAAATCTATATAGTTTTCAGAATTATCTTCATTATCAAACCCAAAAGTAAAAGACACATTAGTATAATTGCCTGTAGAAATTTTTGTTTCTGGACTAAAATTTAAACCATTACCATTTGTTAGGTCAACAAGATTATGGGTGTCTAACTCAATAGTTTCTCCATCAGTATTAGTAAACGTAATATCTGAAATTAAATAACGTAGGCGCTCAATACTTATAGTTTCGCCGTTTTGATTGGTAAATTGAAAATTATTAAAATCTGAGTTAGTCACTAAAGCTCCGTCCCAATCATGTGTAAAATTAAATGTAGTTAAAACAGTTACATCTGTATTTTGAATATTTTCACTATCACTAGTACAGGCTACAATAAATAAAATTGAAAAAGCCAATAGTGTAAAAAGGCGTTTATTAATATAGTTTTTAACTGTTTTGTTTTGTAGATAAATTTTCTTTTTCATAACATTTTTATTAATAGCATATCTGTAAATCCTCTGTTTTCTGTTATATCTTGATCATTACTGGCAGTGTCACCAACAACTACAATAGTATTGTCATTTAATTCTGCGATACCATAGGCAAAATCAATATTGCTACCTCCAATACTTCTTTCCCATTGTAGATTTCCATTGCTATCTACTTTTAGTACCCATGCATCATTTTGCCCTTTATTTTCAGATACATCAATATCACTACTTCTTGAGCTTCCTGCTAAAATAAACCCATTATCTCGTGTCCTTTTTATTGATCGTGAAACATCAAAACTTGATCCACCAATGGTTCTCTCCCAAATTAATTCACCTTCAGGAGATATTTTAATCAACCATAAATCGGCGGCACCATTATTATTAGAAACATCATTTGAATTGCTGCGCGTATCTCCAGCAATGACAAAATTGCCATCTCCAGATTTTACAATAGCTCTGGCTTGATCTATTTCGTCTCCACCAAATGATTTTTCCCAAAGTAAATCTCCGACATCAGATATTTTAATGATCCAAAAATCGTAAGACCCAAGGTTGTTAGTAATATCGATGTCAAAACTATCTGATCCTCCAACAATTATAAATCCATTATCATCAGTTTCTACGATGCCTTCTGGCATATCTGTAAAACTTCCTCCAAAGAATTTACTCCAAAGCATATCTCCAGACGCATTTAGACGAATAGCCCAATATTCTCCTCCTGCATGTCTATTGCTTGTTCTGGATGAATTGCCTTGTCCGCCAGAAGCAGAAACATCTAAAATGCCAGAAATTAAATAGCCTTGATCATTAGTTTGAATGACAGAAAAACCACTATCATTACCCTGAAAACCAAATGATTTTTGCCATGAAACAGCTCCACTAGCATCTAGCTTTACAAGCCAATAATCTTCCATGCCTGCATTGTTGCTAACGTCTCCATCATTACTTAAGCTAGAACCTATAATAGCGTAACCACCATCTTGAGTTTGTATAATATCTTGACCTCTATCATCAGAGCTACCTCCATATGTTCTGCTCCATTGCAATTGGTCTTGAGCATCGAATTTTAATACCCAATAATCGAAATTTTCATTTTGTTTATCTGAAACATCTCCATCTATACTTTGAGTAAAACCTAAAATAGCATAACCGCCATCAGTAGTATTGATAACAGATTGAGCGCTATCATTTAAGCTGCCACCAAGAGTAATAGAAAAATCTATAGTTCCATTTGTTATGTCAGGCGATGAGTTTCCATCGTCATTAGATGAGCAACTAAAAATGACACATAGAATAACACCTAGGTATTTAATTAAAGACATTCTTTTTAAACGCATATTAATTTGCTCTAACAATAAATAAACCACCTTCAATATCACTAATCACTATATTACCACTATCAAAATAAGGATAGACATTCCAGACTCCATTAAAACTTGTATTATTGTTAGCAGGAAACGTGTCAAAGAAGCCTGTCTCTGTCATAACTCCATTACTAATGTTGCTCACATCGATAACTCTGATTCCAGCAGTATAATTAGCGACATAAAAATTATTACCATTTACATAACCGTTGTGGTCAATAGCATTTGTTGGCCCAAAATAATCCATTTGAAATTGTGGATTATCCAGATCGCTAAAATCAAAAACAATGGTTCTAGAAGCATCCCCAAAATTAATTTCATCGAGCTCATCACCTAAAAGAAAATAGGTCATGTCTTCTGTAAACCAACCTTGATGTGTAAAACCAATTCTATTATATACCATTGTTGAGATAGTAATTGGATTAGATTTATCTGTGATATCGGCAATAACGATTTCATCTTCGTTACTTCCAATAAATATTTCACGTCCTGTATAATCTGTGTCGGGACCATTGTAAGTTACGACTTGGGCATCATGAGAATAAGTGCCTTCTGCATAACCTCCAGCAGCAGTTGGATTAGTAGGGTTTTGAATATTAACAAAATGAGGACCTCCAGCAAATGTGGTTGTGCCTACAGCATAAGCAAAACCACTGGTTTCATTAATCACTATATTATGGGCATTACCGAATTCAGTATACCTAGCATCAGCAGTAAATGTTTCTGGAGGATTGGTAACGTTTCTTAAACGTGTTAAATCGAAAACCTGCATGCCATGACCGGGAGCTTCACTAACAATAAAGGCGTGATTATTATAAACTTTTATATCTCTCCATGGACTAGGGGTTGTTGCAGTAGGCAAACGGCCTAAATTAATAGGGTTTATAGGGTCAGTAATATCAACAAAAGCAGCGCCAGTAGTTAGGCCAACTAAAGCATATTCTCTACCTGTTGTAGGATCTGTCCATCCCCAAGAATCATTACCTTGAGCACCTGTTCCACCAAGTTCAGCTGCAGAAATCATACTCATTAAGTCATATCCATTACATGGAAAAGGACCAGCAGTACCACCAACACACCTAAATAAGGGTTGGGTTCTTGCATCGCATACGTTTCCTACTCCATTGTTATCATCATCTGCTTGATCTGCATTTGGAATTAACGGGCAATTATCTTGATCGTCTGGGACTCCATCACCATCGTCATCGTCATCGCAAACATCACCAAGCCCATCACCATCTGTATCTAATTGATCTGTGTTAGGAATAGTAGGACAATTATCATTAAAATCGAAGAAACCATCATTATCCATATCTGGGTTTGTAATTGAAGAATCATCGTCCGAAGAACAGTTGATATAACAAAAACAACAAATAAAAATTAAGAAGATTTTAAAAAAACGAAATGCTTTCATGAGAGATGCTTTTATGCAATTTAAGATTAAATTAAGAAAATAATAATAAGATTAATGTTAAATAAGCATTCAAACTGTGTGTAAATCAGAAAAAGCATAATATTTTTGCAAAATGATAGAAGATAAAAATCAACAACGCACTCCACTTAGTGAACTGGGTGAGTTTAAGTTAATTGAACACTTAACTCAACATTTTAAGATTACTCAAGAGACGACAATAAAAGGTATAGGTGATGATGCTGCAATTATAGATATAAAAGATAAGCAGATTGTAGTAAGCACAGATTTACTTGTTGAAGGTGTACATTTTGATTTGAGCTATGTACCACTCAAACATTTAGGATATAAAGCCATGATGGTTAACATCTCTGATATTTGTGCAATGAATGCTAAAGCAACTCAAGTTACTGTGTCTATTGCAGTTTCTAACAGATTTCCATTAGAAGCCTTAGAAGAATTATATGCGGGTATCTCAACAGCATCTAAATTGTATAATATAGATGTTATTGGAGGAGATACTACATCTTCTACATCTGGATTAATTATCTCTATTACAGCAATTGGTGAAGTTAATGCTAATGATGTGGTATTAAGATCTGGAGCAAAACCAAATGATTTAATTGTGGTTTCTGGGGACATTGGTGGCGCATATATGGGGTTACAAGTATTAGAACGAGAAAAAGAAGTCTTTAAAGTAAACCCTAACAGCCAACCAGATTTATCAATGTATACTTATATCGTAGAGCGTCAATTAAAACCTGAAGCACGTAAGGACATTGTAGACCTATTACAACAACTTAATGTAAAACCAACGAGTATGATTGATATTAGTGACGGTTTATCATCAGAGATTATACACCTTTGTAAACAAAGTAATGTAGGTTGCGATTTATATGAAAATAAAATTCCATTAGATCCTCAAGTAATTTCAACTTGTGAAGAATTTAATATCGACAGCACGACGATTGCTTTAAACGGAGGTGAAGATTATGAGCTTTTAATGACGATTTCTCAAGATGATTTTCCTAAGATAAAAGGAAACCCTAATTTAACCGTTGTTGGGTATATTACTGAAAAAGATAGAGGTATGCATTTGGTAACTCGAGGCGAAACCAAAATTCCTATTATAGCAAAAGGATGGAATGCTTTAGGAGAGAATATAGAATAGAATAAATTAAGCGGCTGTAGTTTGAAAAGAACGACGCTTCTTCATACGCATCATTTTGTTTGAATAAATTTTAGCTAATACAGAATTGATCTCTTGAAATTTAGGGGTTAATTCTGTTAACTTCCCATTACTATCAGTCGTTAATTGCTTTTTACAACATTTGCAAGTATATTCTTTGACATGAAACGTCACCTTTTTTGTCATTTTATAATTATGACCAAACACATCACAATACAATTTTGAGGCTGTCAAGGCATTAGTAGTTTTTTTCATAATTGGTAAATTTGGGATGACTAACTTATTCAAAAAAAGACAAATAACAGTTTTATTACGTAATTATTCGATAAAAAGATTTAAAAAGTAAGATAATTCTGATTTATTTTCAATATGACTCATATGCCCTTCGGATAATTCAGTAATTTCAATATCTGTATGTTCTACTTTTTTTATAAGAATGTCAGAATTAATTACAGGATCTTTACGCCCAATTATAATTAACTTTTTTGCTTTTAAATTTTTAAAAGTATCGAAATGATCAAGTCGTATTTTCATACCTTCTTGCGCAGCCATATAACCTTGACGTGATGTTTTTAAAGCTTCGACTAAAGCTTTTTCATAAGCTGTTTTATAAATAGTTTTACTTTTTGGGGCAAACAGGTTTGCAAAAGATACACGAACCATGTTATTAAAATTGGTTTGTATCATTTTATTAGCTCTAGTTCTTAATTCTTTTCGTTCTTCATCATCCGCTTCAAATGTAGAGTTCATTAAACACAAACCGCTAAATAATGTCGGGGATGATTTTGCTAATGCTAACGCAACATAACCTCCCATAGAATGCCCTATAAAATGAGCATTTTTGATATTTAAAGTCTTTAGAACAGCCAAAACAGCATCAGCCATATCTTCCATGGTATGTATATAACCTAACGAATCGGTTTTGCCATGTCCAAGTAAATCTATAGCTATTGTTCTGCATTTTAATTTAGGAATTAAATCCTTCCACATGGTACTATTTTCAAGAAACCCATGTAATAAAATAACGGGTTTCCCTATACCAGTTTCTGTATAGTTTAATGAAATGTTTTTGTAAAAAACCATAATTAAAACAAAGATAATTTTTGAAAGTATTTATCAATATTAAAACATCAATAACATTTTACTATATTTGAGAATACACTAACTAACTAAAAATTTCGGATATGACCATAAGAAAGATACTTAGCTTCTGTCTATGTATATCTGTTTTTGTGCTAAATGCTCAAATTGAAGAAGCTAAACTCAACCAATTAATTACCGAAACTTTATCTGTTTTTGAAGTTCCAGGCATTTCAGTAGGTATTTTAAAAGATGGCGAAGTTGTTTATGCTAAAGGTCATGGTGTTCGTTCTTTAGAAACGCAAAAAGAAATGAATGCTAATACAAAGGTTGGTGTAGCTTCTAATAGTAAAGGGTTTACCTGTTTTGCTTTGGCAATGATGATTGATGCTGGTAAATTAAATTGGGATGATAAAGTACGTCAATATATCCCTGAGTTTAGAATGAGCGATCCTTATGTTACAGAAGAATTTACAATAAGAGATTTAGTAACGCATAGAAGTGGATTAGCATTAGGCGCAGGAGATTTAATGTTTTTTCCTGAAGGTGGAGATTTTAAAGTCATAGATATTATTGACAATGTTAGGCACTTAGAGCCCGAAAGTTCATTTAGAAGCAAGTTTAGGTATAATAACAATATGTATATCATTGCTGGCGAAGTTTTAAAACGTGTTAGTGGTTTAGCTTGGGAAGAATTTATTGAAAATAAGATTATGAAACCCGTTGGGATGAGTAATAGTAAAGCATCTTATAACAGAGTTACCGATAAATCTAATATTATAGAAGCTCATACAAGAGCAGATGGTAAAGTAATACAAATCCCTCATGATTGGTCTGATGTCGCAAATCCAGCAGGTGGCATAGTTAGTAACATACCAGATATGTTAACTTGGGCAAAATTTTTAATGAATGATGCCGTAACGGAAAGTGGAGAACGCTTATTAAGTCGTGAACAATTTCATGAGTTGTGGCAATTACAAACCCCACTTAAAGTTAGCCCTAATGACAGTTATAACTCTAATTTTAGAGGTTACGGTTTAGGCTGGTTTTTAACAGATGTTAAAGGTGGTTATAAACAAGTCTCTCATACAGGAGGATTAATCGGTACAGTAACACAGTTTACGTTAATTCCGGATTTAGATTTGGCTATCGTTGTATTAACCAACCAAATGGTAGGATCTGCATTTAACGCCATTACCAATACAATTAAAGATAGTTATTTAGGATATGAGGATAGAAATTGGTTAAAACGTTATGGGGATAATAGAAATCTATTCTTAGAGAATACAGATAAAGTTAAAGCTGACGTTTTTAAAGCTGTTGAAGTTGCAAAAACAGCAATAGACATACCAAAAGCTTCACAAATTGTTGGAACATACACTGATGATTGGTTTGGGGATATTTTTATTTCTAATACAGATAATAAGTATTCTATTAAATGTATGAGATCACCTAGACTTTTTGGTGAATTATTACCTTATAACGCTACAACATTTATAGCAAAATGGGATGACAGAAGTTATGATGCAGATGTATATGTAAAATTTACATTTGACGAATCTGGTAATGCTAATGGAGCAACAATGAGCTTTATTGCGCCAATTACAGATTTTAGTTTCGATTTCCATGACCTTAACCTTAAAAAGAAAAATTAATTGAATTCTAGAAAAGAACTCTTCGTAACAAGCTTTGCTTTATTCTCACTTTTTTTTGGAGCCGGAAACTTATTATTACCACCATTATTAGGCTATAATTCTGGTGAAGATTGGGTTTGGGTCACTATTGGTTTTATGATTACTGCCGTGGCCATACCAATAATAGGCATATTTGCACATGCAAAATTACAAGGCACTATGTATGATTTTGGTAAAAAAGTATCACCAATTTTCAGTTTAGTGTATTGTGTCATTGTTTATATAATTTCAGTAGCCATACCATCGCCGCGTACAGCATCGGCAACACATGAGATTGCTATTCACCCAGCGTTTGGCACTAGCCCATTAACAACCAGCCTAATTTATTTTATTTTGGTTTTAGTATTTGTATTAAACCGATCTAAGATCTTAAACATCATCGGAAAATTTTTAACACCAATGATTGTTATTATGTTATTGTTAGTGATCGGAATCGGTTTGTATTCTAGCAGTTTTACTAATATAGGTACGTTTGAAACACCTATTGTTAGTGGTATATTAGAAGGCTATCAAACATTTGATGCTATTGGAGCAGTTGTTGTAGGAGGAGTGATTATTATTTCTATTAATTTTAAAAACACGGCTTCTTTTGAGATTAAAAAACAATTGATTAGAAGATCTGGATTAATAGCCGGTCTAGGATTGTTTATTATTTATGCAGGTTTAATTTCTGTGGGAGCTTATTACGGAACCGAAATAAATATAGACAACTCATTAAGTAATGATATGCAACGTGCCAATCTGTTAAGTGGTATAAGTTTATCTGCATTAGGTGCTTTTGGAAACACCGTATTATGTATTCTTATTTCTTTAGCCTGTTTTACCACAGCTGTTGGTATTATTGCAGGTACTGCAGATTATTTTAAAGGGTTGTTTCATAATTCTCAAAATGCCTATATCATTACAGCTGTAATAGCTTGTGCTTTTGGTGTTGGAGTTGGTCAGTTAGATTTTAGTACCATTATTCATATTGCATTACCAGTATTAATGTTTATATATCCAATAACAATCATCTTAATTTTATTGAATGTAATGCCAGATCGATTGGCTAGTAAAACCGTTTTTAGAGGAGTAGTCTTAATAACATTCATATTCAGTATTCCAGATTTTTTAGGATTTATAATTCCTAGAGAAAACATTCAAGGTATTGTAGATACTATTCCGTTAGCGCAATATACTTTAGGTTGGGTAATTCCGGCTTTTGTAACTTTTATAGGTTTAAATTTTTCTAAACTGTTTCTTAAAGCAAATCATTAAACAATTAAGCGTTTAAGTTTTTAATTGCAGAAAAAGCTTTTTCCACTAAATGGTTTTCTACTAAAACAGTAAATTCATTGGTAGTTGAAATCACTTCGTAAAGTGAAATGCCTTCCCAAGCAAAACGTTTAAATATCTGATAATACAATCCAGATATTTTAGAATTGTCTTTAGGCAACCGAATACTAATTGCAGAGAGATCATCTTGAGAACCAATCATTGTTTCATTTTTAAAATGACTTAAAACCTTTTGTTGTTCAGATTTTGAAACCACAATATTACTCTCATAAATTCCACGAGAAAACCCATAAAACGATTCAGGATCTAATGTATCTAAAACCTTTGCATGTTTGTTAATCAATGTTTTTGAATTCTGAAACGTAAAATCAATTAAATTAGATTTTACCGTAATGTCGCCTAAGTTTTTTAAAACACGTTTTAATTTATTTGAACTTCTTAAATGTGTAGGAGGATTATAACGACGAAGTGCCATCATAATTGCACCAGTCTTTACTGGCTTTCTAAGCATATCGCTAATAGGTTGTTGCAACTCTTCAGCTAATGCAGAAAAATTAATAATATTTCTAAATAAGGCTTCTTCTAAAAAAGGTTGAGTAATTAAAACTTCTTCAACACAAGCTGCTATAGTTTTCATTTTGTTAAATAATAAACATTTTGTGCAAATGTATACTATTTTTTACATTTTCATGACAGAGACAGTAAATCCATATATTTTTGCGATCTTAAATCATTTAGAATAATGTTAGTATTAAAATTTGGTGGTACATCTGTTGGTTCTGTAGAGAATATGAACAACGTTAAAGATATTATCAATACCAAAGAGAAAAAGATAGTGGTATTGTCGGCAATGTCTGGCACAACTAATGCGCTAGTAAATATTTCAGAATCTATAAAAAACAATGCGACTGAAGAAGCGCTGAGTGCAATAGATGATTTATACAAAACATATACAAGTACAATTAAAACATTGTACAATGACGAAACTATTGAGCATAGCGTTTTAGGTTTTGTTAATACTGTTTTTAGACGCTTAGGAGATGCTGTTAACAAACCACATACAACCTTATTACACAATACTATTATAGCGCAAGGAGAATTATTGTCGACTACAATTTTTAATCGATTTTTAAATCAAAAAGGAATTAATTCGCAATTATTACCAGCTTTAGAGTTTATGCGTATTGATAGAAATAACGAACCCGACAATTTTTATATAAAACAAAATGTTAACCGATTAATAGATGCTTTGCCAGAAGCAGATATATACATTACTCAAGGATTTATATGTTTAGATGCAGATGGAGAACTCTCTAATTTAGATCGAGGAGGTAGTGACTATACTGCAACCATTATTGGAGGAGCTTTACATGCTAAAGAAGTACAAATTTGGACAGACATTGATGGATTTCATAATAACGATCCTAGATTTGTAACCAATACCAAAGCCATTTCTAATTTATCTTTTGATGAAGCCGCAGAGTTGGCGTATTTTGGAGCAAAGATTTTGCATCCGCAAACTGTAATGCCCGTAAGAGCATTGAATATTCCTGTGCGTTTAAAAAATACCATGTCGCCTAAATCTTATGGAACTTTAATAACAGATAAAATTCATGGAGAAGGTATTAAAGCCATTGCAGCAAAAGATAATATTACGGCCATAAAAATTAAATCGGCCAGAATGTTATTAGCACATGGGTTTTTAAAGAAAGTCTTCGAGATTTTCGAGACCTACGAAACATCGATAGATATGGTAACCACATCAGAGATTGCAGTGTCTTTAACTATAGATAACGACAAACATTTAGACATTATCGTTAGAGAGCTCGAAAAATTTGCAACCGTTGAGATCGATGATTTTATGAGTATTGTATGTTTAGTTGGTAATAACATTATCTATCATCCAGATACGCCAGAATTGTTTCAAGTACTACAAGATGTTAATGTAAGAATGATTGCTTACGGAGGTAGTAATAATAACATTTCACTTTTAGTAAATAGCAGTGACAAACTAGAAACTTTACAAAAACTACACCGTTATGTGTTTGAAACACACTCGGTATTGGCCTAACATATAATGAAAAAGAAAACCTAAACTACGATAGAAAAATAGCAGTATTCTGTGTTGTTTTAATATCCTATTTTAAAACGTAGTTTATATAAGAAAGAGTGTTTTTTAACACTCTTTTTTATTTGATAAAGGCATTATGTATCTTGTGCATGTTCAATAAAAAGATGGCATAAAACGAACATCAATAAATTTTTAATGAGAGAACGCAGTGGTTACATAGATTCTCAATTTTATAATTAAAAAATAATCAATTAATTAACATGATTTCGGTATAAATATTTTAATATTTACGATCAAATAATTAAAAAGCTAATGTCAGGTTGAGCGCAGTCGAAACCTATTTAAAACATTAGATTTTAAGAACCTTTCGACTGCGCTCAAGGGAATTTTTCATTTTTATTGAGATGAAGCAATAAGTATTGAATTCTTAGATAGAAATACGTTAATTACTAAAATTTAAACAGGTGAAATATATGGGCAGCAAAGCACGCTTTGCTAAAGATTTATTATCAATTATTCTAAAAGATAGAAAGCCTAATCAAGCGTATATTGAACCTTTTGCTGGTGGAATGAATATGATTGACAAGGTTGATGGTATCCGTATTGCTAATGACCAACACCAAGAACTCATGGCCATGTGGCAAGCTTTAATTTACGACGCTTGGGATCCGCCAAAAACGATTAGTGAAGCTGAGTACAAACATATAAGAACCCATCAAACAGAATACCCAAAACATCTTTTAGGTTATGTAGGTTTTAATTCTTTTGGTGGCAAATGGTTTTCGGGTTACCGACGCGATAAAGAAGGCAAACGCGATTATTGGGGAGAACATTACCGTAATATTACCAAACAAGTACCTAATTTAGAAGGAGTGCAACTCTCTTGTCAATCGTACACAGATCTAGAAATTCCTAAAAACAGTATTATCTATTGCGATCCACCTTATGCATCCACCACAAAATACAGAGATGGTTTTAACCACGATGAATTTTGGAGTTGGTGCCGAGAACAAAGCAAAGCAGGTCACCAAGTGTTTATTAGCGAATACAATGCACCAGAAGATTTTAAGTGCATCTGGGAAAAAGGAGCAAAAACCACCTTTTCATGGCATGCTAAAAACCTATCGACTAAAGAAAGTGTGGAACGGTTGTTTGTTTATACAGGATGACTTTTCTTTTTTTTAAATTTATTTTTGCATACCTTTTTTATTCAAAAAATACTTTTAAATTTGTAACCATTGTATAAGGTTGCACAATATGGTTATAAAAGATTACTATTCGCTTGCAGAAGCTGCAGAAAAACTTGGAAAAAGTAAAGAAACACTAAGAAGATGGGATAGAGATGAAAAATTAATAGCAGCTAGAGAACCCATTAGTGATTATAGAATTTATAAGAAGTCAGAAATTGATTCACTCATCAATTTATTTGATGATGATATTATAGAAACTACAAATAACTTTGAAGAGCCATTGAAGCAATTCAAGGTTTTAGAATTATTTGCAGGCGCGGGAGGCCTTGCAATTGGTTTAGAAAAAGCAGGAATGAAATGTGTTGCGTTAAATGAAATAGATAAATGGGCTTGCCAGACACTTAGAGAAAATAGACCTAATTGGAATGTTTTAGAGGGTGACATAAAGAGTTTCAATTTTGAGAAATATGAAAATGAAGTTGATGTAGTTACTGGAGGATTTCCTTGTCAAGCATTTAGTTATGCAGGAAAAAAATTAGGCTTAGAAGATGCTCGAGGAACTTTGTTTTATGAATTTGCCAGAGTAATAAATGAAGTTAAACCACCTATTTGTATTGGCGAAAATGTAAAAGGCTTATTGTCTCATGAAAAAGGCAAAACACTTCAAGGAATGATATCTATTCTGGATGAAATTGGATATAATGTTGTTCCACATAAAGTTTTAAAAGCAATTAATTATAATGTTCCACAAAAACGTGAAAGATTAATTTTGGTTGGAACCAGAAAAGATATTGATATCAATTATGAATATCCAAAACCATATAACAAAATTTATAACCTTGTCGATGCTTTAAAAAAAGGTGTTTTATATGATTCTGATGTTCCGAAGTCTGAAGGTTCAAAGTATCCTCAACATAAAAAAGAAGTTTTAGACTTAGTTCCTCCAAAAGGCTATTGGAGAGATTTGCCATTAGATATTCAGAAAGAATTTATGGGTAAAAGTTTTTATTTAGGAGGAGGAAAAACAGGTATGGCTAGAAGAATTGGTTGGGACGAACCTAGTTTAACATTAACTTGTAGTCCTGCTCAAAAACAAACAGAACGTTGTCACCCAGATGAAACACGACCTTTTACTGTTCGTGAATACGCAAGAATTCAAACTTTTCCTGATGAATGGAAGTTTATGGGTTCTGTATCTCAACAGTACAAACAGATTGGAAATGCTGTTCCTTGTAATTTAGGCTTAGAAATTGGTTATTCGATTGTTAAGTTTTTGAATAAACTTTATTCTAAATCAAACAGGTCTGAAGACTCTATTTCTTTTGCTAATGCCATATAACCTTTCTTAAAAAAATCTTCAGTATCAAGACTTAAAGTCATTTTGTCTAGATTAGAAACAAGTGCTTCATAAAAATCTTGGAATCCCGTTATTCTATGCCAAAACTCTTTACCAATTATAACAGGAAATTCTTCATTAATCTTCTTATAATGCTGACTTAATTGATCTTCTTCACCGTATAGCACACCTAAAATTAAATCTGAATTATTAAGATTTATTGAATTAGTTCTTGCTAAATTAGTAACTGTAGAAAATTTTCGAAGCAAAGGTTTTACATCTTCTGAATTTATAGTATTAGGCCCAGATTTTAATTGACACCATTTTTTTCTGTTATCAATTTTATCTATAAATTCAATATCCATTCCTTTGATTAAAGAACCTTCAGCTAATTCAAGTTCAACAAACATATTCTGAATTCTAGTGCCAAAAGAAGTGTTAATTGAAGTTCCTAAAATTCGTGGATAATATAAAGCTTTAGCAATACCAATTGCAGTAAAATCATCTTCTAAAATTTTAGATAAGTATTTTACAATAATTGGATTTATCTTATAAGATTTAAGTTGTGAATGAGTTTTTAGAGCGTTGATTTTATGATTGTCAAAGATTTTTTTCTCGAAATAATTAGTAATAATAGATAATAATTCTTTTTCACTCATTTGTCTCATTTTTTGTACTTTAAATAATTCAACTTACTAATTCATTAACTCCTCAATCTCATCAACTTCAATAGGTATGTTTCGCATTAAATTAAATGGTTCACCGTTTTCTTGTATCACCACATCGTCTTCTAAACGGATACCAAAACCTTCGTCAGGGATATAAATGCCAGGTTCTACGGTAAAGACCATATTGGCTTGCATAGGTTCGTGCAACAAACCATAATCGTGTGTGTCTAATCCCATATGGTGAGACGTGCCATGCATAAAGTATTTTTTATATGCGGGCCAATCTGGGTTTTCGTTTTGTACATCCGCTTTGTCTAATAAGCCTAAACCTAAAAGTTCTGAGGTCATCAGTTTACCAACTTCTACATGGTAATCTGCCCAAATAGTACCAGGGACTAATAATTTTGTTGCCTCATCTTTTACACGGTTTACCGCATTATATACGGCTTTTTGTCGGTCGGTATATTTGCCAGAAACGGGGATTGTACGAGACATATCGCTAGAGTAGTTGGCATACTCAGCACCAACATCTAACAAAATTAAATCACCAGCTTTACATTGTTGATTGTTTTCTATATAATGTAAGACATTGGCATTGTTGCCAGAAGCAATTATAGGTGTGTACGCGAATTTTTTAGATCGGTTGCGTAAAAACTCATGCATAAACTCGGCTTCAATTTCGTATTCCCAAACGTCAGGTTTTACAAAATTAAGGATACGTCGAAATCCTTTTTCAGTAATATCACAAGCTTTTTGTAAAAGGTCTAATTCTATAGCGTCTTTTACAGAGCGTAAACGTTGCAAAATAGGGTTACTTTTAGCTACACGATGCGCCGGATACTTATTTTTTAACCATTTGGTAAAACGGTCTTCACGGGTTTCGGTTTCTACATTAGCACGGTAATGCTCGTTAGTATTTATATAAACGGTATCGCATTGCGTCATAAGTTCAAACATTACCTTTTCTAGGTCTTGTAACCAATAGACGGTTTTAATACCAGAAGTTTCTAAAGCCTTAGCTTTGGTTAGCTTTTCTCCTTCCCAAACAGCAATGAGGTCATTAGTTTCTTTTAAAAACAAAATTTCACGATGCCTTTCTTTTGGGCAATCCGGAAACAAAACCAAAATACTTTCTTCTTGATCCACACCACTTAAATAAAAAATATCACGATGTTGCTCAAAAGGCATGGTGCTATCTGCACTTATCGGATAGATGTCATTAGAGTTAAAAACAGCTAAACTGCTGGGTTGCATTTGGGCTGTAAATTGGGCTCTATTTTTTGTGAATAATGCAGAATCTATTGGGGTGTATTTCATCGTATATGTATTTTTTGTAAAAGTAATGAGATTAAATTATTTTACAAAAATCGATGAAATGCACTTTTTTAACGATAAAATGCTTATATTGCATCTCCCAAATCTACTTAAAATGAAGAACTTTACGCTTAAAACCGCTGTAATAGCGGTGTTTATTACGTTTTTATACGGAAATAAACTTTGGTCGCAATCTACTCTTATAGAGGTATCTATAGAGAGTCAGATTAGTAATTCGGACGTTATTGTTGAAGGAAAAGTCGTTGATAAAAGCACTTTTTGGGATACTAATGGCGAGAATATTTATACTTTAAATAGAATAGAAGTTTCAAAAGTATTTAAAGGAGAATCTAGCAATTATATTGAACTTATTACTGAAGGTGGTACAATTGGCTTACAAGCACAACATGTTTCGCATAGTTTAAGATTACAACCTGGAGATTTAGGTGTTTTTATGTTAGCTAAAAATGAGATTGGTTTGCAAAGGCAAGCAACACCTCAAAACAATACATTTAAAGCCTACAGTGCTATTCAGGGATTTTATAAGTATAATGCAAGTGGTGATATTGCTGTAAATCCATTTTCGGGTTATAAAGGCATTTCTAACAACTTCTATAAAATCATTGAAGATAATTCGGGCAATCCTTATCAAAGAATGACCGCTTTTGATGTTAATGAAGCTATTAATAAAAGTGTGTCAGGCAGAAATGCAATGACAATAGGATCTATATCTCCATCGGTATCTACAGCTGGTACGGGTGATGTTATTACAATAACAGGAACCGGATTTGGCAGTGCAATAGGTGCTGTTGGGTTTTCTAACTCAGATTTTGGAGGATTTGCATTTAGTGATGCTTTAGAGTCTCAAATTATGAGTTGGTCAAATACTGAGATACAAGTTCAAGTACCTGATTTTGCTGGCACTGGTGATATTCGTATAACAAGAGACGATACAACGGTAATAACGTCTTCAGAAGAATTGATTATTGATTATGCACATATTAATGCATCAGTTGATATTGGAACAGGACAAATAGCGTATCCAACGCAACATGTAGATGTTAATGGAGAAGGTGGATATACATGGCAAATGTATACAGGTTTTAAAAATGTTGCTGGAGCTGAAGATGCATTTAACCGTGCTGCGGAAACTTGGGGTTGTGGTACTAAAATAAATTGGAAACAAGGTGCAGACACATCTATAAATACTATAGCTGATGATGGTGTAAATATTGTAAGATTTGATGTCGGTTCAGAATTACCTAATGGTGTTTTAGGAAGGTGTACATCTAGATTTTCAGGTTGTTTTGCGCCAGATGGAGTTACAATTAATTGGTACGTTGCAGAATTAGATATTGTGTTTGACGATGGTGTAAATTGGAATTATGGGCCAGCTTCACCGCTATCATCACAATTTGATTTTGAAAGTGTTGCCCTTCATGAGCTTGGACATGGTCGTCAAATGGGACATGTTATAAATACCAATACCATAATGCACTTCTCTTTATCTAATGGTGAAGAATCGAGGTCGCTAAGTGATAATGATATCGATGGAGGATTAGAAGTAGATACAAGAAGTAGTACAAACCCTGTTTGTGGTCAACCTTTAACTACTGCATTTAGTTGTGCAAGACTTAGTGTAGATGATGAGACCTTAGATCAAAATTTAGTAGTCTACCCAAACCCTAGCAAAGGAGAAATTTATATAAAGAATACGCTAAATCTAAATTTACAATCCATAAATGTTTATGACGTAAATGGCAGATTAGTACTAAATAATAGAATTAATAATGGGGTTAATACTAATATGGTATTAAACATTAGTCAACTAACCTCAGGTATGTATTTCTTTAAAATAAATACTGAAGATGCTTTTGTAACCAAAAAAATAGTGGTGTTATAAATCATAGAATTATAACAACGTATTATAGTAATATCTCATTAAACATTAGTTTAGTGAGATATTTTCTTTTACAGAGAGTTTATATAAAATTTGGAAAACAACAGGATAAAATCTTAAATAATCTTAAAAATCATCATTGTTATCTAAAAGTTTAAGTAATTTTCAAAACTTTTAAAAACCATACCATGTACCGTATCTTATCAGTATTCGTAATTACCTTTTTTATAGGTTTAAATAGCAATGCGCAAACATCTGCGCAAGACATTCAAAATGCATTACAAGAAAAAGAAGCATTATTACAGAAATCTATAGTAAAAAATATTTCATTTACAAACATAGGACCAACCATAATGAGTGGTCGTGTTGTAGATGTTGATGTTAATCCTAATAATGTTAATGAATTTTATGTGGCATATGCCTCAGGCGGATTATGGTATACAAATAATAATGGAACAACATTTACTTCAGTAACTGACAATGCTCCAACACAAAACATGGGAGATATTGCTGTTGACTGGAAAAATGGCACGATTTGGATTGGTACAGGAGAAAGCAACTCTTCGCGTTCTTCGTATTCAGGAATCGGAATTTTAAAAAGTACGGATAAAGGAAAAACATGGGATAATGTTGGACTAACAGATTCACATCATATTGGTAGAATAATCATTAACCAAAACAACCCTGACGAAGTTGTTGTAGGTGTTATAGGTCATTTGTATTCTTCAAATAAAGAACGTGGTATTTTTAAAACAAAAGATGGAGGAAAAACATGGAGTAATACTTTATTTATTAATGAAAACACAGGAGTTATCGACATCAGCGTTTCTGTTAATAATGCTAATGTTCTTTATGCAGCAAGTTGGGAGCGTGATCGTAAAGCCTGGAATTTTAATGGAGACGGAGATGGTTCGGCGATATATAAAAGTACAGATGCAGGAAATACTTGGACAAAACTTACAGAAAAGGGAAATGGCTTTCCAACAGGCAGTGGTGTTGGCCGTATAGGTTTAGCAACATTTAACGATAATGTGGTTTATGCGTTTTTAGATAACCAATTTAGACGTCCAGTTGAAGCTGCTTCAGGTTCAACAAATGATGGACTTCAAAAAGACGACTTTAAAAGCATGTCTAACGGAGACTTTTTAGCACTAGAGAATAGAGCATTAAATAGATATTTAAGAAGCAATCGTTTTCCTAGAAAGTATTCTGCAAAAAGTGTAAAAAAATCTGTAAAACAAGGAGATGTTAAACCATCAGATTTAGCCACTTATTTAGAAAATGCCAATTCGTTATTGTTTGACTCTCCAGTTATCGGAGCTGAGGTATATAAGTCTACTAATGGTGGAAAAACATGGAAAAAAACACATAAAGACTATTTAGATGGAGTGTACAGTTCTTATGGGTATTACTTTGGTATAATTGCAGTAAATACATCTAACGAAAATAAAATTTATATCGGAGGTGTTCCTTTGTTAAAATCGGATGATGGCGGAGCAACGTTTGCCTCAATGAGTAAAGAAAATGTGCACTCAGATCATCAATCGATTTGGGTAAACCCAAAATTAGAAGGTCATGTTATTAATGGAAATGATGGAGGTATTAATATCACTTATGATGATGGAGAAAATTGGATTAAAAACAATCAACCATCTGTTGGGCAATTCTATTATATCAATGTAGACAATCAAAAACCGTATAATGTTTATGGTGGTCTACAAGATAATGGAGTTTGGTACGGACCAAGTAATTACAGAGCATCTAAGAGTTGGAATGGGTCTGGAGCATATCCATATAAAAGAATTGGAGGTGGCGATGGTATGCAAGTTCAAATTGACAGTAGAGATAATAATATTGTTTATGGAGGTTCGCAATTTGGATTTTATTACCGTGTAAATTTAGAAACCCAAGAACGTTTATTTATTAATCCGCGTCACGAATTAGGGGATTCGCCATACCGTTATAATTGGATGACACCAATTCTGTTATCGCCACACAATCAAGACATTTTATATATGGGTGCAAACAAATTGTTGCGCTCGTTAGATCAAGGAGAAACGTTTACGGTAATTTCGGAGGATTTAACTACCGGAGGAAAAAAAGGGAATGTGCCTTATGGAACATTAACTACCATTTCTGAAAGTCCTTTTACATTCGGAAAAATTGTTGTAGGTAGTGACGATGGATATATTAATTTAACGAATGATGGCGGTGTTAATTGGACAAGAATTTCCAATGGATTACCACAAAACCTTTGGGTGTCTCGTGTAATAGCATCTGAGCATAATAAAAACAGAGTTTATGCAACATTAAATGGTTACCGAAATGATGATTTTAAAGCTTATGTATATGTGAGTGAAAATAACGGAAGTACTTGGACAGCTATTACTAACAATATTCCTAATTCACCAGTAAATGTAATTAAAGAAGACCCATCAGATGAAAACATTTTATATGTAGGTACAGATAATGGGGTGTATGTGTCTTTTAATAAGGGTAATTCTTGGGAGTCGTTTTCAAAAGGTCTAACTAATGCAGCAGTACATGATTTGGTAATTCAGAAAGAAGCAAAAGATTTAGTTGTAGGTACTCATGGGCGATCGATATACAAAGCTGATATTTCAGGCTTACAACAATTTAATACGGTAAAATCTAATTCGGTAAGTATTTTTGATATATCGTCATTACGCTCTTCTTCGTTTTGGGGAAGTATAAGAAACCAATATTCGCAAGCTTTTGAACCAAGTGTAGCTATTAATTTTTATAGTAATGCATCTGGCAGTATGCAGATTAAAATTTTATCTGAAGGAGGTGCAGAATTGAATACAATATCAGTTAATGCAGATAAAGGATTTAATACTGCTGAGTATAATCTTCAACTTACAGAAAAAGGAAGAAAAGCATTATTAAAAGAAAACTCAAAGTTGCGTATTAATAAAGCGGATAACGGAAACTATTATCTGCCATCAGGTAAATATACTGTTAACATTGATGGAGTTTCAAAATTTTTAAAAGTAGAGTAGAAACTAAATGTTTATTTTAGAATTACTTTAAATAAGAAAACTCTGATGTTAAAGTAAACTAAAACATAAGGCATAATGAAATAGATGCAATTACATTTGCTCGTAACTAAACTATTTCATCGATATTAATCATGCCCAATCTAACAAAGCTATTTGTAGCTTTTTGTTTTATTTTCAAC
This sequence comes from Winogradskyella immobilis, assembly GCF_021887715.1. GTDB lineage: Bacteria > Bacteroidota > Bacteroidia > Flavobacteriales > Flavobacteriaceae > Winogradskyella > Winogradskyella immobilis. The sequence continues at coordinate 53,487 of NZ_JAIQXX010000002.1, read as the reverse complement.
CTGTCTGCTCAAGAAAGTGATAATCAACAATTAAAAATCTTCTTAGATTGTGATGCTTGCGATAATACCTATATAAGACAAAACCTAGAAAATGTTCAGTTTGTAAGAGATCAGAATTTTGCAGATGTTCATTTGTTTTTTACAACGCAGAGAAATGGAAGTGGCGGTAATGAGTTTGTTGTAGATTTTATTGGGAAAGGCGATTATATTGAGCTTAAAGATAAATTCGCCTTCAATACAAATACTAACATGACCAATGATGAGGTTAGAAACTTAACATTAAAATTCATTAAACTAGGTCTTGTTAGGTATTGGGTAAAAGCAGGGAAAACAGATGCCATTTCTATTAATATAAAACAAGAGACTAAAGAGGAAATTGTAAGCGAAGATGTAGAAGACCCTTGGAATTATTGGGTGTTTAGACTAGGAGCTAATGGAAACTTTAGTGGACAAGAAACACGAAGAAATAGTAGAGTAAATGCATCAATATCTGCCAGAAGAGTAACAGAAAAGAATAAACTCTTTATTAGAGCAAGTTATAATGAAAACAGAAATGTTTTTGATTTTGAAGGAGAAGAAAGCGTAACGATTAGAAATTCAAGAAACTTAAATATCAACGACGCCATTAGTATTAATAATCATTGGTCAATCGGCGCATTTGCAGATCTAAGAACTTCAATATTTAGTAATCTTGATTTTTCTTGGGGCTTTAGACCAGCCATAGAATATAATTTTTATGACTATGCAGACTCTGCTAAGAAACAAATTACATTATCTTATAGAAACGGTGTACGGTTTAACGATTATATAGAATTGACGATTTTTGGTGTAACAGAAGAATATTTATGGGAACACGAATTGTCTTTAGGAAGTAGTATTAATCAAAAATGGGGAAATATTTCTGGAGAAGCTTCTTTTGAGCAGTTCGTAGAAGACTTAACCTTAAATCAATTGAGTTTTAGACTCAATGCCAATATTAGAATATTTAAAGGTTTTAATTTTAATATTGGTGGTCGTTATAGTATTACTAGTAATCAAGTTGAACTATCTGCAGGCGGAGTAACTCTAGAAGAATTACTATTAAATAATCAACAATTACCGTCAGGATTTAACTTTAATCTCAACTTAGGATTTAATTATTCATTTGGGTCAATATATAATACAATAGTAAATCCTAGATTTGGCTTCTAAATTAAAATCATTCTAAATAAGCGGTTTGTTATTGCTCAAGTTGTTTTAAAACAAGGATAACGTTATCTTTGTAAGACTAACAAATTAAGATTTACAATGAGCGGAATTCTAAATTCGTCGATTGGAAGAAAGTTTGCAATGGCACTTTCAGCATTCTTCCTAATGGTTTTTTTACTACAACATTTTTCAATTAACATACTTTCGGTTTTTATTCCAGACACATTTAATGTGGTTTCTCATTTTATGGGAACAAACCCGTTAGTGCAATATGGACTGCAACCTGTTTTAATTTTTGGAGTTATTTTTCATTTTGTCATGGGGTTTGCTTTAGAGATTAAAAATAGAAAAGCAAGACAAGTAAGTTACGCTAAAAATAATGGTGGCGCCAATTCTGCTTGGATGAGTAGAAATATGATCTGGAGCGGATTAGCGATTTTATCATTTATAGTTTTACACTTTATTGATTTTTGGATTCCTGAAATTAACACAAAATATATTCTTGGAGATATGACAGGTATGCATAATGGGGAATTTAGATATTATCATGAATTAGTTGAAAAATTTCATGACCCATTACGTGTAGGTGCTTATGTCATTGCTTTTGTATTCTTAGCATTACACCTTTTACACGGTTTTAACTCTGCATTCCAATCCGTTGGAGCAAATAATAAATATACTAAAGGATTAAAAAGGTTTAGTAAGATTTATGCAATAGGAATTCCTCTTGGGTTCATTTTTATTGCGTTATTCCATCACTTTAATCACTAAAAAACAGCTTTATGGCTTTAGATTCTAAAACACCAAAAGGTCCAATTGCAGACAGATGGACCAATTATAAAGATCACATAGACTTAGTTAATCCAGCTAACAAACGTAACATCGACATTATTGTGGTTGGTACAGGCTTAGCAGGTGGATCTGCTGCTGCAACTTTAGCAGAATTAGGTTATAACGTAAAAGCATTCTGTTTTCAAGATTCTCCAAGACGTGCGCATTCTATTGCAGCTCAAGGAGGAATTAATGCAGCAAAAAATTACCAAGGTGATGGTGATTCAACCTATAGATTATTTTACGATACTGTAAAAGGAGGTGATTACCGTTCGCGCGAATCAAATGTATATCGTTTAGCAGAAGTATCTGTGAACATTATAGATCAATGTGTAGCACAAGGAGTTCCTTTTGCTCGTGAATATGGTGGATTGTTAGATAACCGTTCATTTGGAGGCGTTTTGGTTTCAAGAACATTTTATGCAGCAGGACAAACAGGACAACAATTATTACTAGGAGCGTATTCTGCAATGAATCGTCAGATTGGTCGTGGAAAAATTAAAATGTACAACCGTCACGAAATGTTAGACGTTGTAAAAGTTGATGGTAAAGCTCGTGGTATTATTACACGTAACTTAATTACAGGAGAAATCGAAAGACATTCAGCACATGCTGTGGTTTTAGGTACTGGTGGTTATGGTAACGTATTCTTTTTATCAACCAATGCCATGGGATCTAATGTAACAGCAGCTTGGAAAGCGCATAAACGTGGTGCTTATTTTGCAAATCCTTGTTATACACAAATTCATCCAACATGTATTCCTGTTTCTGGAGACCATCAATCTAAGCTAACATTGATGTCTGAGTCTTTAAGAAACGATGGACGTATTTGGGTGCCAAAGCATATGAAAGATGTCGAAGCTATAAAAGCAGGAACATTAAAACCAAAAGATTTAAAAGAAGAAGATCGCGATTATTATTTAGAACGTCGTTATCCAGCTTTCGGAAACCTAGTGCCTCGTGATGTTGCATCTCGTGCGGCTAAAGAACGTTGTGATGCTGGTTATGGTGTTAACGCAACTGGTGAAGCCGTATTTTTAGATTTTGCTTCAGCAATAATAAGATACGGAAAAGAACAAGCGCTTATTCATCATTTAGATGTTAATGATGCATCAGTAGTAAAAGAATTAGGTCAAGAAGTTATAAGAAATAAATACGGAAACTTATTCCAAATGTATGAGAAGATTGTAGATCAAGATCCATACAATACACCAATGATGATTTATCCAGCTGTGCATTACACAATGGGTGGCGTTTGGGTAGATTACAACTTAATGACAACGGTTCCTGGGTTATACTGTGTTGGTGAAGCCAATTTCTCTGATCATGGCGCAAACAGACTTGGTGCTTCTGCATTAATGCAAGGTTTAGCTGATGGTTATTTTGTATTACCATACACAATAGGTGATTATTTGTCTGATGATATTAGAACGGGACCAATTTCTACAGATACAAAAGAATTTGAAGACGCTGAAAACGAAGTCAAAGAAAAACTAAATTTCTTTGTGACCAATAAAGGAGAACATTCTGTAGATTATTTCCATAAGCGCTTAGGAAAAATTATGTGGAATAAAGTAGGAATGTCTCGTAATGAAAAAGGGTTGAAGGAAGCAATTTCAGAGATCAAAGCTTTACGCGATCAATTCTGGAAAGAGGTCAAAGTACCGGGTAATCAAAATGAGTATAATGAAGAGTTGGCAAAAGCTGGTCGTGTAGCAGATTTCTTAGAGTTAGGAGAATTATTTGCAAAAGATGCTTTAGAAAGAACTGAATCTTGTGGTGGACACTTTAGAGAAGAATCTGTAGAATTAGATGGTCCTCAAAAAGGAGAAGCATTACGTGACGATGAAAATTTTGCTTATGTATCTGCTTGGGAATATAAAGGAGAACCTAGCGATGCGGTTTTACATAAAGAACAATTAGAGTTCCATGATATTGAATTAAAACAAAGAAGTTATAAATAGTACTATGAAGTTTTTTACAATAGCTTTTTTGCTATTAGTTTCATTGAACTGCACTTTTGCACAGAATCTTGAAAAACCATCAGAAGGAAAAGCATTAGTTTATATAATGAGAAGTGTAGATTTAGCAGGAGGTGGACTTAACTTTAGAGTTTATGATAAAGATATATTTTTAGGAGCACTTCCGTCTAGAGCATATTTCACGTATGAATGTGATCCAGGTGAGCATTTATTTTGGGCAGCTTCAGAAAATAGAGATTTTGTAGAAGCAACATTAGAGGCTAACAAAACTTATGTAATTGATTTAAAAGCTAAGATAGGCGTGTTTATTGCAGCGGTAGGAATAGAACCTTATTCTCCAAGTAATAAAAAGCATGTAAAGCGGATAAATAGAGTTTTGAAGAAACATATTAATGCTAAAATCGCAAAGTCTAGTAGAACTGAAGAAAAAAAGGAGAATATAGAGAAAGCTATGGAAGCTTATAATAGGATTAAGAATAATAAAAATTCTAAAATAAAAAAGCTTACCACTAATATGAATTTTGAAAATAATTAGAGAATGGCATCAGAAAACATGAATTTAACGTTAAAAATATGGCGTCAAAAAGGCGCTAACGATAAAGGAAAAATGGTAGATTATCAAATTGCTGACGTATCGCCAGATATGTCTTTCCTTGAAATGCTTGATGTTTTAAATGAACAACTTATTAATTCAGGTGATGAACCTGTAGCTTTCGATCACGATTGTCGAGAAGGTATATGTGGAATGTGCTCTCTTTATATTAATGGAGAAGCACATGGGCCAGATCGAGGAGTAACAACATGCCAATTACATATGCGTATGTTTAAAGATGGTGATACAATTACAATTGAACCATTTAGAGCTACTGCATTTCCTGTAGTTAAAGATTTAATAGTTGATAGAAGCGCTTTTGATCGCATACAACATGCAGGAGGATTTATTTCTGTAAACACTTCTGGTAACACCATTGATGCAAATGCGATTCCTGTAGAAAAGCATGATGCAGATAAAGCTTTTGAGGCTGCGACGTGTATTGGTTGTGGAGCTTGCGTAGCTACCTGTAAAAATTCAAGTGCTATGTTATTTGTTGGTGCTAAAGTATCGCAATTTGCATTATTACCGCAAGGACAAGTTGAGGCTACAGACCGTGTGTTAAACATGGTAAGCCAGATGGATGAAGAAGGATTTGGTAACTGTACCAATACAGGAGCTTGCGAAGTAGAATGTCCTAAAGGCATTTCTTTAGAGAATATTGCACGTATGAATCGTGAGTACTTAGCAGCTAGTTTAAAAGGTTAAAATAAGTCGTTATTCCTATAAAGGACGCGGCTTAAAATGTTATAATTTTATTATCCTAAGATAAATTTTATCTTAGGATTTTTTTGTTTATTTACGACATTAAACCCTATAACTTTATAACCCTAAATAATGAAGAATATCCTTTTTAAAGCAATAGCACTATTCGTTTTTTTTAACTTTAGTTGTGCACAAACGAAGAACACAGATTTTAATTCTGATAAATTGCTAGAACGTTTAGAACGTTTAAGTTCTGATGAGTTTAAAGGACGACAAACAGGAGAAAAAGGAAATGAAAAAGCAAGAGCATATATTGTAGAACAATTTAAAGCTTTAAATGCTCCATCATTTGGAGGTAAATACGAGCATAAATTTACATTTGAAGCAAGAGGAAAATCATATAATGCTGTTAATGTTTTAGCAAAGATTGAAGGCACAGAACATCCTAAGTCATATATTGTTATTAGTGCGCATCATGATCATTTAGGAGTAAAAGGAGATGAGATTTATAATGGGGCTGATGATGATGCTTCTGGTGTATCTGCCCTATTTAGTTTTGCTGAGTATTTAATGAAAAATCCGCCAAAGCATTCAGTAATACTAGCAGCTTTTGATGCTGAAGAGTTGGGTTTGCAAGGCTCTAAATATTTTGTGGATAAAATGAAAAACAGCAAAATAGTTGCTAACATAAACATGGATATGATTAGCCGAAGTAAAAAAAATGAAATCTATGTTGTTGGTGGTAAATACAATGAAAAACTTAAAAATATAATTGATAATTTAAAAAACCCAACGAATACTAAATTGTTACAAGGTCATGACGGCACAGATGGAAAGCAAAATTGGACATCTGCTTCAGATCACGGTTCTTTCCATAGAGCAAAAATTCCATTTTTGTATTTTGGTGATGAGGATCATCCAGGTTATCATAATCCTTCAGATGAGTTTAAAAATATTACTCCTCAGTTTTATAGAAATACAGTAGCAATTATTCTTTCTGTTTTTAAAGATTTAGATGCTTCGGGTCTGTAAATAACGTTTTGTAACATTTATATATTTGATTCGTCTTTTAGTTGTAAACTAAAAACCAATCAAAAAAATGAAACGGCTAATCATCGTCACTTCTCTTTTATTATTATGTTTTTCATGTTCTAAGACATCTAAAAATACAATTAATTATACTGTATCTCCAGTTAAAGAAAATGGAGAATCATTTTTAAAAGTAAAAACGAGTTTTAATGTTAATTCTATCGGGAAAACGACTTTGCTTTTTCAAGATAAAGCATGGGGACAAGACAGTTTACATAATGTAATTAAAGAGATTAAGCTCCTTTCAGAAGAAGGCGAAATAACGTCTAATAAAGATAGTGGATGGTTTTATATTCAACATCCAAAACACATAAAACGCCTAGAAGTTGAATATATAGTTAAACAAGATTCTGAAGGAGATCTAACAACTTGGGATACATATAGACCAGTAATACAACCCAAATATTTTCATGTGTTTTCACATAACTTTTTTATGCTTCCAAAACATATTATCGATGATTCAGAAGATAATTTTAATGTTTCTATTAACTGGGAAGGATTTGAGGAAGATTATAAAATAGCAAATAGTTTTGGTAGTAATGAACGTATTCAAAATATAGAGAATACATCAGAAGAAAAGTTTCATACAGCTGTATTTGTAGGAGGAGATTTCAGAATACATGAAATGGATATAAAGGGAAATAAAGTTGCTTTTATTATTAGAGGAGAATGGGAAGCTTTCAAAGATTCAACCATGCTAAAGGTTTTAAATAAAACGGTTAATGCACAACACAATTTTTGGAAAGATCATACTCAAGATTATTTTGCAGTAACAATGATGCCAACCGTACTTGAGCGTGGAAGTAGTTTTCAAGGTTCTGGACTAACCAATTCCTTTGCAACAAATGCATCTAATAATAAATATTTAGATGTTGAACAATTGGTGTATTTATTCAACCATGAGTTACAGCATAATTGGACAGGATCACTAATTAAAAATGATGATGAAGAAAAACAATATTGGTTTAGTGAAGGATTTACCGAATATTATACCATTAAAAACATAGCAAAAGCCAATGTATATAATTTAGATGAAAGTTATTTTATAAAAGAATTTAATGGTTTTGTAAAAGAATTATATACAAACCCAATTAGAGAATTACCTAACAGTGAGATGAATTACGATAACTTTTGGAGTGGTAAAGAAGGCATGCAAAAATTACCGTATAGAAGAGGTGCTTTATTGGCATTCTACACCGATAATAAGATAAAACAAGACACGAAGGGAGAAAAAAGTTTAGATGATGTATTATTAGAATTTAAAGAAGATGCACTTAAAAGCGAGCAAAAAATTACACATCCATATTTTATAGAAACCGTAAATAAATATTTAAAAGAGGATTTTAAACCTTTTTTTGATCAGCATATTGAAGAAGGAAGACTTTACAATTTAGAAAATATTTTTAAAGATTTTGAATTTGAATATAGCCCAACATCAACAGTATTTGACTTAGGGTTTACTTTTTCAGAAGGAAATAAATCTGTAGCGACAATTAATGAAACTTTAGAAGCTTATAAGGCAGGACTTAGAGTTGGTGATCAGTTTAAAAGAATTAGTGTTTTTAGTGGCTCTATTACAAATAAAGCCGAGTTTACTATAATAAGAAATGGTAAAGAAGTAGACATATCTTACCTTCCGGTTCGAGAAGCTCATATTCCTCAATTGAAAGATAATGTTTACAATAAAGCACTTTTAGACTTTTAAATGCATCTTATTATTTTATTAAAAAGGTAATGCAATGAGTATAGGATTTATAGTTTTCTTATATTTCGAGTCTAATAAAAATCAATGCAAAATCCAGAATCTTTTTTTAAAGAACAGTTAAAGGATAATCAAGATAAATCAAAAACGCTATTTAAAAGAATGAGCTTGTTAAGTCTGCTCAGATTAGCAGTATTTACAGGTTCTGGTTTTGGTGTTTACTTTACTTTTGGACAATGGAAAACAGTTGCAATTATTGTAATTGTAGGCATTTCTATATTCTTATTTTTATTATCAAAGTATACCGATATTAAAACGCAACGTGCGCTTCATAAACGCTTAGTATTAATTAATGAAGAAGAACTTAAAATTGCTTCTGGTAACTTTTACGATAGAGCTACAGGTTCAGAATTTGAAGACCCAAAACATTTTTACAGTTTAGATATCGATTTGTTTGGAAAAGGTTCTTTTTATCAATTTATAAACAGAACAACTATTACAGAAGGTACTCAAAAACTGGTTGAATGTCTTTTAGCTAACAATACTACAGATATCGAAGAACGACAAGCTGCAATTAAAGAATTGGCAACAAAACCTAAATGGGCGCAACATTATTCTGCTGTCGCCAAAGGAGTAGATGTAGAACATTCAGCTAAGCATATTATAGATTGGCTTAAAAACTATAAGCCGTTTCTAAATAAACAATTGTTAGGGTTTACTGTAGTTTTTACTATAGCATCTTTAGCTCTAATTGTTTTAGGTGCTATGGAAGTTCTATCGATTGCATATGCAGGTTATTGGTTATTATTAGGATTATTTATTACAGCACGATTTTTAAAACAAATTAATTATCTAGCTTCAAATACATCTAAAGCAAAAGACACATTCCGGCAATATGCTTTGTTATTAGCAGAGATTGAGAATGAAGAATTTACTTCAGATTTACTAATTGCTCAACAACAACAGATTCAATCTAAAGGATTAAAAGCTTCACAGATATTTTCAAAATTTTCTAAGGCGTTAGATGCTTTAGATAACCGTAACAATTTAATTTCTGCAATCTTTGGCAATGGTTATTTGCTTTGGGACATACGTCAAACCTATTATATAGAGCAATGGATTAAGACATATACAAATACTGTAGAAGATTGGTTTGAAGTAGTGACGTTTTTTGATGCTTATAACAGTTTGGGAAATTATGCCTTTAATCACCAATCATTTTCGTATCCAGAAATTACAGATAAAGGATCAACAATTCTTGCAAAAGATCTAGGCCATCCGTTATTAAATGCTGAGAAACGAATAAATAGCGACTTGCAATTAGATAAAGAACAATTTTTTATTGTTACTGGAGCAAATATGGCAGGAAAAAGTACATTTTTAAGAACTGTTGCGCTTCATATTGTAATGGCGAATATTGGTTTGCCTATCTGCGCTTTAGAGAGTAAATACAGGCCTATTAAACTCATCACAAGTATGCGAACTACAGATTCGTTAACTGATGATAGTTCATATTTCTTTTCAGAATTAACGCGCCTTAAATTTGTAGTAGATACTATTGAAGAAAGGTCTAATTATTTTGTGATTTTAGATGAAATTTTAAAAGGCACTAATAGTACAGATAAAGCCATTGGTTCCCGAAAGTTTGTTGAAAAGCTTGTAAAGTTAAATGCAACAGGAATTATAGCTACACACGATTTAAGTCTTACCGAAATAGAAACCGAATTAAAAGCAGTAAAGAACTATTATTTTGATGCAGAGATTATAAATGATGAACTTTATTTTGATTATAAGTTAAAACTTGGAGTCTGCCAGAATATGAATGCTAGTTTTTTATTAAAGAAAATGGAGATTGTTTAAAAAAAATAAAATAATGCCATTCAAAGCACAGTGAAGAATCTTTCTTTATAATATTTTAATAAACCAAAAAAACCTCTTTCTGTTTCAGAAAGAGGTTTAAATTTTTTAATAAGAAAAGATATCTTAAGCCTCAAATGGCTCAATAGATACATAAGATCTATTATCTTTTTTCTTAGTAAATTTTACAATACCATCAACTTTGGCATGTAAAGTATGATCTTTTCCTTGGTATACATTTTCACCTGGGTGATGTGTGTTACCACGTTGTCTTATGATAATGTTTCCAGCAATAGCAGCTTGTCCACCAAAAATCTTAACGCCTAGACGTTTCGATTCTGATTCTCTACCATTCTTCGAACTACCAACTCCTTTTTTATGAGCCATGATCTTAAGGTTTTATATTGTTATACTTAAGTAGTTAAGCAATTAAGCTTTACCACCATCTAATTCGTCTTGCCATTTTTTAAGCTCGTCCCATTTGCCATCAGCAGCTAATTTAGCTTGTGCTGGCCAAGTATCAGTAACATGGTTACCACGAACGCCTGCAATGATTTCAGAAATTGCTTCCGGTTTAGCTTTAGCTAAATCAGCAAAGGTAGCTATACCAGCTTCTACTAAAGTAGATGCAATTTTTGGTCCAATACCTTCAATTTTCTTTAAGTCATCTGCCTTATCTGTTGCCTTTTTAGCGGCTGGCTTAGCTTTTGGTGCTGCCTTTTTAGCTTCTGTTTTTGGAGCAGTAGCTTTAGGTTCAGCTTTTTTAGTTTCTTTCTTCGGTGCAGCTTTTTTAGCTCCAGAAGCAGTAATACTTTCAATAACGATTTCAGTTAAGGCTTGTCTGTGACCATTTTTAACACGGTAACCTTTACGTCTTTTCTTTTTGAAAACAATAACTTTATCACCTTTAAGGTGTTTTAAGACTTTAGCACTTACTTGTGCTCCGTCTATAGCTGGGGCGCCTAAAGTAACATTGCTACCGTCACCAATTAAAAGAACGTTATCGAAATCTACTTTCTTACCTTCTTCTGTAGCTAAACGGTTAACAAAAACTTTTTGGTCTTTTTCAACTTTAAATTGATGCCCTGCTATCTCTACAATTGCGTACATAGCGTAACGTTTTTATTAATTTGTTTGTTTAAATAAATACTTTCTTCTCAGAAAGCGGATGCAAATATACTCCTAAATTCTTAATCTACAAACGTTTTGAAAAGTATAACAATGATATAAATAAGTTATTTTTAATTTAAAGGCATACACTATTTAGCTTTTTAGCACATAATAGATGTATAGAAGAAAAATCATTCCGTATTTTTGTTTCCTTATATTGTAACAAACAGTATTATAGTAAGACATACATAAAAACTATTTAGTATTAAGAGAACAATTAAAAATTAGCACATGAAAAGAAACTTATTAAGTTTAGCGCTTCTGTTATTTGTGGGATATACAGCTACAGCACAGAAGGTAGAATTTGAAGAATTTGATTTAGATAACGGATTACATGTAATCCTTCATCAAGATAATACAGCACCAGTTGTTGCAACGACAGTAATGTATAATGTAGGAGGTAAAGATCGTGAAAAGAATCGTACTGGTTTTGCTCACTTTTTTGAGCACCTTTTATTTGAAGGCTCAGAGAACATTGAGCGTGGTGAATTTATGAAAATTATACCTGCAAATGGAGGAACATTTAATGCCTCTACATCTCAAGATCGTACAGATTATTATGAGGTATTTCCATCTAACAAGTTAGAATTATCATTATGGTTAGAATCTGAGCGTATGTTGCATCCTGTGATAGATCAGGTTGGTGTGGATACACAAAACGAAGTTGTAAAAGAAGAAAAACGCTTGCGTTACGATTCGCCTTATGGGAAACTATTAGAAACTATAGGGAGTAATTTATTTGAAGTACATCCCTACAAAGATCCTAATATTGGTTATGCAGAAGACCTTGATGCAGCTACTTTAGATCAATTTAATGCGTATTTTAAAAAATATTATGGCCCTAATAATGCGGTATTAGTTGTTGCTGGAGATCTTGACTTAGAAAAAACTAAAGCTATGGTTAAAGATTATTTCGGAGCTGTAAAATCGAGACCAGAAGTCATTAGAAATTTCCCTAAAGAAACACCTATCACACAAACAAAAAAAGTAAAAGCATACGATGCCAATATTCAAATACCTGCAATTATTGCAGCATATCGTTTGCCAGGTCAGGCTAGTAGAGATGCCTATGTTTTAAATATGATTTCTTCATATTTAAGTGGTGGAAAAAGTTCGGTATTAACGAAGAAAATAGTTGATGAACAAAAACAAGCACTACAACTAGCAGCTTTTAATCTTCCACAAGTAGACTATAATATATTTGCCTTATTTGCATTACCACAAGGAGGTACTAGTTTAGCTACACTTTTACAAGAAATGGATGAAGAGATAGCAAAAATGCAAACCGAATTAATTTCTGAACGCGATTATCAAAAACTTCAAAATCAATTTGAAAATCAATTTGTAAGTTCTAATTCTAGTGTAGCTGGCATTGCAAGCACATTAGCAACGTATTATTTGCTATATGAAGATGTAAATCTAATCAATACGCAATTAGATTTATACCGTTCTATAACCAGAGAAGAAATTAGAGATGTGGCTGCAAAATATTTAAGCCCTAATCAACGTGTAGAAATTGAATATTTACCTAAAAAAGACGATAAATAATATGAAAACGACATATATTCAAAATAAACTATGGGCTTTTATTCTTGTAGCATTAATGACTTTTGGAGTTAGTGCTCAGATAGATAGATCTAAAATGCCTAAGCCAGGCCCAGAACCAAAAATTTCTCTAGAAAAACCAGAAGAATTCAAATTAAAAAATGGAATTACGGTCTTGGTTGTAGAGAATAATAAATTACCAAGAGTATCTTACCAATTAAGTATAGATAATAAACCAGCTATTGAAGGAGACAAAGCAGGAGTATTAAGTTTGTTATCTTCAATGTTGGGTAACGGAACTACAACGATTTCAAAAGATAAGTTTAATGAGGAAGTTGATTTTTTAGGAGCGAACATTAACTTCGGATCTAGTGGAGGTTTTGCAAGTTCATTATCAAAATATTCGGATAGAATTATTGAATTAATGGCAGATGCTACTAAAAACCCATTATTAACAGAAGAAGAGTTTCAAAAAGAGAAAGACAAGCTTATTGAGAATTTAAAACAAAATGAAAAAAGCGTTGATGCTGCGGCAGGTAGAGTAAGTTCTGCATTATCTTATGGTAAAGATCACGTTTATGGTGAGTTTTTAACTGCAGAAACAATTAATAACGTTACGTTTCAAGATGTAAAAGATTTTTATAACAAACGTTTTAGCCCTAATAACGCATATATCGTTGTTGTAGGTGATATTGATGTTAAGGCAGTAAAAAAACAGATTAATAAACATTTTGGAGATTGGGAAAAAGTGGATTTACCAGAAGTGCCTTCACCAGAATTGACTGCTAATGTTACTTCAACTCAGATTGATTTCGTTGACATGCCAAATGCTACACAATCTAGTATTTCTGTAACTAATAATGTTGATCTTAAACAAAATGATGATGATTATTTTGCAGCTATAATAGCTAATTCTATTTTAGGTGGTGGTACAGACAGTTATTTGTTCAAGAACATTAGAGAAGATAAAGGTTATACTTACGGAGCTGGCTCTAGCTTGGGCTCAAATCGTTATGGGGTTTCACGTTTTACAGCAAGCGCAAAAGTACGTAACATGGTTACAGATAGTGCTGTTGTTGAATTTTTAAAAGAAATTAAACGCATACGTACAGAATTAGTTCAACCTGAAACATTAGAAAATGCCAAAGCGCAATATGTTGGTAATTTTGTACTCCGTTTAGAACGTCCACAAACTATAGCTAACTATGCGTTAAATATTAAGCGAAATAATTTGCCAGAAGACTTTTACACCAACTATTTAAATAGCGTCAATGAAGTATCTGAAGAAGATATAAAACGTGTTGCTAATAAATATTTTAAATTAGATAACGCACGTGTTATTGTTGTTGGTAAGGGGAGCGATGTCTTAGAAAACCTTGAAAAAGTAGGCTTACCAATTAAGTATTACGATAAATACGCAAATGCTACAGAGAAACCTAAATTTTCAAAACCATTGCCAGAAGGTTTAACAGCATCAGATGTGGTTAAAAATTATGTAAAGGCTATTGGTGGAGAAACAGCATTAAGAGCTGTAAACTCTACATTAACCAATGCAGAAGTTACTATACAAGGAGCTCCATTCAAACCAAAAGCAATAATTAAGCAAATGGCTCCAAATAAGTTCTCTATGGAAATGGTAGCAGACGGTTTTGGTACAATAATGAAACAGAAATTTGATGGATCTTCGGGTTACCAAGAAGCACAAGGTCAAAAAATACCAATGACAGATTCTGATGTATCTTCTAGAAAAGCAGAAAAAGGACTATACCCAGAACTCTATATGGAAGCATCTAATATTGCTTTAGAAAGTTTAACAGCTATAGATGGAACAGATGTGTATAAGATTAAAGTGACTAAAGGAGATAAAGATTCTTTTAGTTACTATGATGCTAAAACAGGGTTTTTAGTAAGAACTGAAGTAACTAATGAAGCACAAGGACAATCTATAACTACAATTACAGATTTTTCTAATTATAAAGAAGTTGGTGGTATTATGATTCCTCATACAATGAAGATTACTACAGGACCACAAGTATTTACTTTAGATACTACTGAAGTTAAAATTAACGAAGGAGTAACAGCTGAAGATTTTAATTAAGATTAAAAATACATAATGAAAGAAAACCGGAGCTTAGGCTTCGGTTTTTTTATGCATTCTTTTTATTAGCCAAATAGACACCAAATAAAATAATGAAAGAAGCTAAACCCTGTAACCAACTAAAATCTTCCCCGTCAATAACTCCCCACATTAAAGCTATAATAGGCATTAGATAGGCAACAGAAGATGCAAAAGCAGGAGTAGAGAGCTGTATTAATGTATTAAATAAAAATTTAGCTAATGCAGTGCCAAAAATAGAGAGTATAGACACATATATTAGTGCATTACCAAGTTCGGGGTTTTCAAATGTACTCGCTTTAAAGAATCCCGAAAAATACAATACAACTATAGCTGGGATAAGAATAAACACATAATTCCCAGCAGCAATACTCAATGGTTTTACATCTTGTAAATGACGTTTTATAATGTTTACGTTAGCAGCATACATTAATGTTGATGTAATTATAAAACCTGCATATAAGTAGTTTTGATTAGGATTTAGTTCTGCACCTTCTAATATTAGAAGTGTTGTACCTATAAACCCTATAATAACTCCTGTAATTTGACGTCTAGTCGTTGCTATTTTAAAAATGGCTATGCCCATTAAAACAGTGTTTAATGGAGTTAATGAGTTTAAAATAGAAGTTATGGCACTGTCTATTTCAGTCTCGGCAATAGCAAATAAGAACGCAGGAAAAAAAGAGCCTAAAAACCCAGATAAAGCAATCCATTTCCACTTAGATCTATCAATTTGTTTTAACCCTTTATAGCCAACAATCAAAAGAACAATACCAGTGATAATATTCCTAAGTGATCCTAACTGAAAAGCAGTTAAACCTAATAATGATTTTTTAATAAGAATGAATGAGCTTCCCCAGATTAGGGCTAATAAAAACAAGTAAATCCACTTAGAATTAGGGCTTTTCATAATGTGTTGTTAATCGAGGTTCACAAAATTCGTTAATTATTTTTCAAGATTCATAGTAATTGTTAGATTTGTTCATAATTCAAGTAAAAATTATATGAAGACCTTAAAACCTATTTTAACTATTGCTTTATTAATTGTTACCGTTGTTGCTTGCAACACTAGTGCAAAACCTGAAGTAAAAACAATAGCGATTGAAAGTTCTAAACCAAACATAACTCAAACATTAGATCCTAATGCAAGCTATGCTAAAGTAGAGTTTAATATTAAAGGCATGACTTGTGCTGTTGGTTGTGCAAAGACTATTGAAAAGAAAATGGCTAAAATGGAAGGAGTAAAGTCTGCAAAAGTTGATTTTGACCGACAATTAGCAATGGTAGAATTTGATGAAGCTAAAGTAACTCCGGGTTCCTTAAAAGAGGCAGTTGTTAATGTAAGTGAGATGTATAAAGTGCAAGAAATAAAAACTGTAGATAAGTTTTCTACAAAAACTTCGACAGGTTTGCATAAAGATTGTAAAGCTGATTGTAAGGATGAAAATTGCATTATGAAGGACAAAAAATAAACAAGAAAAGTCAAACATATTAAAAAACGCTATCCGATTAGGATAGCGTTTTTTATTTAGATAGCTTTAGAAAAGACAACAATTAGTAGTATACAAACTACAGGAAGCATAACAAGTTTCCATAATTGCAATGATGTTCTGTGTTTAGATTTTGCATTTAAAACATGCCTTCGTTTTCCGTTATAACGTATCCAATTTTTAAAACATACAAACAGAAAAATTATTACTGAAAGTGTTATCACTTTCGTTATATGCATTGTAATAATACCCATTTGATTAGCAAAAGCCATAAAAAATGAAGCAATTAAAGCGTAAACTAAAAACTCGAGAAGATTAACATAATACAACGCATATCGAATAGCATGTTTACCAAAGGACGACTTTAAAGTATTAAAGGCGGATATGTAATAACGATCAAACATAATGAGAATAAAACCAAAAAACCACGTCATCTTTAGCTAAAAGTATAGAGACGTGGTTTTATTGTTTTAAGAGAGTTACTAATTTCCTGTAACTTCAACATTATCTACATGATAACGCGTAGTTGCTCCTGGATCTGCTCCTTCATAGAAGAAGGCAAAATGTACAGTGCCATCTAGACAAGAAACATTAATCGGACCAACAGATTGGAATGTACCGAAACCATTTGCTGGTCCTGATGGAATAACAGCATCTAAAGGTTGCCAAGTTGCAGTTGTTGGATCTCCTGTAAAGTCAGTTGATACTAAAACAGATAAAATAGTACCATTATCAAAGTTGGTTTGAACATCAAAAGACAATTCTTCACCAGTAGTAGTATCTAAATCTATAGGTGGAGTTACTAAAAACACTTCTATAGGGTCTTCATCAGAATTAAAGCCTGTAATTTGGGCATAATCATTACCACCAAAACCACCTTCTGTCCATTCTGTACCACCACCATTGATGTTAACATTAGTCCATCCTTCAGCAGTAAAACTAGAAAACGTTTCAAAATCTTCAAAGAAGATTGCAGAACCTCCGCCAGAAGTACCACTACACTCTAAGAAATCTGGATCACAACGATCAGAACTACTAAAATTGATATCTTCTGGAGAATTTATAGCAATATTAAAAGTGTCACCAAAGAAATTACGAGTTAATATAGCAGTCATATTTCCGCGACCACTAGGTAACGTTAATGCTTTAAAATCTGAAAATGTACTTGTACTAAATATAGCAGTGGTAGCAGAAGAACAACTCTCTAAAAGACGTTCTCCATCAAATTGATCTGAACCTTCAGAAGCAAAACTCAAAGGATTATCTCCAAGAACTTGTCCTCTGTTAAATTGTACATCTTGTAATTCAATCATTAAGTTGGTTCTATCTTCAGTAAAATCTGCAATAGATAAAGGAAGCGGAACAATTGTAGCTACTTCGGCAGAGCGTAATATAAAATCTTCTTCAGAAGCACCAGGAATTTGACCAACACGATCTCCATCTTGAGGTCCGATGGCAAGTACCCCGTTAGAAATCCCCACAACTAAACCATTAAGTTTAACAAAGACTTTACGTCCTACTTCGTAACGTGTAAATAATGGATTTACATCTACTAAAACCTTTATACCAGTAGTTGGGTTTTCTGGCGCATCTTGTATAATTAATTCTTCAAAGAAGTTACCTCCTTCATCAGAAGATACCACGTATCCAGTTAAATATTGATTTGGTCCACCAAAATCAAAAGATACTAGGTCGTCATCATTAGAGTAATCTACACTGTTATTACCTTGTTCTTGTGCTAATGCACCAGCAATAGAGGCTATACTAACTTGTTGACCATCTAAAACGGGTTCAATAATAGAAGTGTCTGGTATTGCAAAATCATCATCTTCAACACAGCTATTAAATACTACTAGTCCAATTAGTAGAAGTATTATTTTATTAAATTTTAAATTTTTCATTTTTTGAAATTTATATTGTTGTATCTATATTCTTAAAATCTTACGTAAACATTTAGGTAATACGTGGTACCATTTCCAAAGAAATAACGTGATCCAAATAAAGGGCCATTATCTCTAGATTGATCTTCTCTAATTCGTCTAAAATTTCCTAAACGCGATTGTTCAAAACCACCAGTTGTGTATTGTTGATCAAAAACATTATTAATTGTAGCAAAGAACCCAATGAAATAATCATCAACTTTCCACGATTTTCCGCCAACGACATTAACAAGTAAATAATCATCAAACTGTTCTTGTTGTAATAGCTCTCTTGCAGTAGCAGGATCGAAATCATTAAAAGTATTACCGTCAAAATCTGAAGTAAAGTTGGCAGACCTTGATAAGTTACTAGCATCTATATAAGCGTTAGAGAAAAAATTGCTGGTAACACCAACATTCCAAAAATCTGGATCTCTATACTCAAAACCTACCTGGTAAGCACGTTCTGGTCCACCAGCAACATGAAGATCTTTTATATTAGTAGTACCATCTCCAAATCTTAATTCTCCTTCAAAATCATCACTTGTTAGATAAAGGTTTGGATTATTAGTAAAGGTGTATTGGCCAAATGATGCTGCGGCTTTTAATTTAATGGTTGGTGTTACTTGAGCTTCAAAGCCTAATTCTATACCAATATTTCTTCGTTCTATATTGGTTAAAATTTCTTGTACAAAAGCATCTCCATTATCAATACCCAAACCAGCTAAATCTTCGGTAAAATAGAACCCAATATCTGTACCATCTTCAAAACCTGTATAAAACCCAGTTAAACGTGCTTTAATTATTGGAGACCTAAATATATAGCTAACATCCGCAGATTGTACTTTTTCACTTTCTAAACCGGTAACGGTAAAATTATTTTGCCGGGCATTACTAAACGAATTTCTAATAGTTGGTGCTTTTGTAAAGTAACTACCATTAGCATTGATTAAGTGACGACCAGATATTTTATAGGTTAAACCTCCTTTTATGCCATAATTTGTAAAATCTAACTTTTCGCTTTCCCCAAAAGAACCTTGCGGACCAGTACCTGTAAAATTACCGTTTTCAAATAATCCAGTTCTTTGATAATTGGTTTGAGATACATTAGCACCGACAAAGAAGTCTACTTTGTTATATTTAAATTGTGCTTGCGCAAATCCACTAACAACTTCAGCATCGATTTCATAATTGTATTTGTAACGATCACCTTCTCTAGCAATTCTATTAGGGTTTCTAATATCACTCTGTGCTACAGTTTCTAATAAATCGGTAACATCTTGTCCAATTTCTTCGGCAAAGAAGTCTACATCTAAATAGCCTGTTCCTCCTAATAAGTCTTCTATTCTAGCATAGTTTTGGCTATTTAGATTTCTATAGTTTAAAGAGGCATTTAAACGAATATTATCTGCTAAATCAGCATCTAATATAGTGTTGAAACTTATTTGAGAATCATCAATAACATCTGCTTGTAGTGCATAGATAGAATTTCCTCCTTGAGCGGCTACAGTTGCATTACCTTCGTATAAAAGATTCCAATCAAATTGACCGTCGTTAATAAATTCTTGTTGTGCAGCAAATGCTTGTTGAAAATCTAGGGCCGATGGATTAGGATCTTGTAAAAAGAAACTTGGCAAATCTTGATAGTAATCAGCATTTGTATTACGCGCGCCTCCTAAAAAACTACTTTCTCCATTAAAAGTCACTAAACGTGTACCTCCGTTATCAATTCTAGTATTAGAAATCTCACCAAACTGATAGGCTACATTACTATTTAATCTTACTTTAGGTGAAATGTCCCAATAATGGTTAAGCATTAATATAGGCTCTTCAATTTCTCTAACTCGCGAATTCCGTATATCTCCATTTTGTAAGCCCCAAAAAGGATTGTATTCTCGCCCTTTAAGCTCAAAAACTTCATTAGTAATTGCAGTAGAACGTCCACGTCTGTTTTGTGCATATATTCCTGTAAAATTAAGGTTATGTTTATCGTTGATTTGTTTTTCTACAGCAGCAAAAAATGAATTAGAATCGTAAAGTGTTCCATCGATAAAACCTTCTGCGCCAAAACGTCTAGACCCTAAAAACGAATAGGACCAACCTCCTTTTAATAAACCAGAATTATAACTAGCCATAACTCTACCTTGATAACTTCTATTAGCTGAAGCATAAGAAATACGACCTCCTTTTCTGTATTTTGAAGCACGCATTACAATATTATTTGTTCCTGCGAGATCGCCAAAATTATAATCATTAGCAGATATACCCATTGTAAACTCCTGGTTACGTTGTACATCATTTAAACCTCCCCAATTTGCCCACTGTGGTCTTCCATTAAACTGTTTGTTCATTTCAATTCCATTGATAAGCACTTTACCGTTAGCATTATCCAAACCTCTTGGTCTAAAAAATGTGGACGAAAAGTCAAAAGCAGCTGCGCTGAGAAAGATATCTCTCGATGCCTGTAATAAACCAGAAACATTATCTGTTAAACCATCATCTTCACTATTTAAATTATCATCTGAAATAGAAATAGTAAATAAATCTTTTTTGTCTCCAGGATCATAATCTAAGGTCATACCACTAATGTCAACAGTACTTCCTTCATTTACAACAATCGGATAACGTTTAGTAACATAACCTATTTTTTCAACCTTGAGCACTTGTTCGCCTAACGGGACATTACTAATAAAAGAAAATTCTCCTTTAGCATCTGTAGTCGTAGTCTGATTAGTTTCTTCAATGGTAATTGTTACATCAGGAATAGGTTCTCCTGTGGTTCCATCCAGAACGCTTCCTCTAATAATGGTTTGCTGTGCAAAACTTGTTAGAGAAAAAGCTACTCCAAATAGAAAGAGTAAAAAACTTTTTTTCATACTTAATTTTAAAAATTGATTTATTGGTTATTCTTTTTTTGAAGAAAGAACACACTAATTTACATTATTTATTAGAATTACATACTTTTGGTAAGGAAATTGAATGTAGTTTTACAATTATATAATATACAACCATGAAAATGAATAGAATACTACTGTTTTCACTACTTTTTTTTATAGCATTTAATGCATATACACAAAATGAAAAACGGTACAAAATACATACTGTAGCGTTTTATAATCTAGAAAATTTATTTGATACTATTAATGACCCTAATAAATTTGACGAAAGGAGTCCTATTATGGAATTGAATTCGGATAGAGCTAAAATCTATGAAAGGAAATTAAAAAACATGGCTCGTGCTGTTGCTGATATAGGGAGTGACCAAACCAATAATTCTCCTGCAATAATTGGAGTTTGTGAAATTGAAAACAGAAAAGTATTAGAAGATTTAGTTAATGACCCTTTATTATTAGGAAAAGATTATGGTATTGTACATTTTGAATCTCCTGACGCTAGAGGCATTGATGTGGCTTTGTTATATCAAAAAGCATTATTTCAACCGATAAATTCTAAATCGCACGAATTATTTATTTATGATGATCTTTCTAGAAAGCGTGTATTTACTAGAAACCAACTTTTAGTAAGTGGTAAGCTTGAAGGAGATTTAATACACGTTATTGTTAACCATTGGCCGTCTCGTAGTGGTGGTGAAGCGCGAAGCCGATCTAAACGAGTAGGCGCAGCAAAACTAAACAAGCGTATTATAGACTCTCTGCAATCTATAGATCCTTATGCTAAAGTATTTGTGATGGGTGATTTAAATGACAATCCTACTAATGCTAGTGTCAAAGATGTTTTAAAGGCACATTCTAACAGAAAAAAAGTGCCGCTTAAAGGGATATATAACCCTTTTGAAAATCAATTTAAAAAAGAAGGTCTTGGCACTACTGGTTATAGAGATAGTTGGAGTTTATTTGACCAAATTATGGTTACAAAACCATTATTAGATAAAGATTTTTCGTCTTTTAAATATTACAAAGCAGGTATTCATAACAAACCTTATTTGGTTAATAGACGTGGACGTTATGTAGGGTATCCATTTAGAAGTTTTGCTGATGGCGGATATACAGGTGGATTTAGTGACCACTTTCCTGTATATGTTTATGTTATTAGAGAGGTTAAAGACGAGTAGATTAAAATATTACTATAAAATAAAAGGCTTCAAATTTAAATTTGAAGCCTTTTATAATGTTTTAAAACCACTGATTCCAAGGAATTTTAGCTAAAACCAATATTAAAGCTAAAGTGTAAAATATAGCAAGGACTTTAAACTTTGGTTTAGATACTAACTTCTTTTTGTGTTTTGAATATCCCATGGTTATTAGAACAACGGCAATAATCATAGTTAACGGATGCTCTATAATATTAGAACGTAATGCTGCGTTTTTCATAACTTCTCCCATGCCACCAACTTCGCTAATAGTACCAAAATAATCTTTAGTAAAAAATAAAACAATGCCTAATAAGAGTTGAATGTGCATAGTAATTAACGCAAATAATGATATTCTGAAATCTTTAGCATCAAACTCTTTATCTCCAAAGAATTTGATAATTGCATTGAATGTAGCTAAGACTAAAATGATTAAAACTAAATATGCCCAACCAGAATGGATAAATTGAATAGTGTTCATAGGTTAATGAGTTAAGAAAAACAAAAATAGTGATTTTGATGGCATAAAATTAATCTATCCTTATAATTCGTCGTTTAATAATTGTTTAGACAGGCAAAAATAATAAGCAATAATGAATCCTAAAATCAGTATTGATTTCATCTTTTGATGCTTAAAACATGTAATGAACCTATACATGTACCATACAAAGGCGATTTTAAAGCAGGTATCTGTAAAAAACTACGACTCACACTTATATTTATCTATATATTTAAACGTGCAAAATCGTTTCACAGGTCTCAAAATACTCATCATTTTTTGTATTTCTTTTTTTTCAAAAGATCTACATGCGCAATTAGGATTTTGCCAAGGGAACTCTGGCGATCCAATTTTCACAGAAACTTTCGGAACAGGTTTACAAGATTCTCCACTTCCTGCAGGAGCTACAACATATGTTTATGCTAATGGAGCGCCACCAGATGATGGGTTGTATACCGTGTCTAGTAATACCGATTATTTCGATTGGTTTGATATTACAGATATCACTCCCAACGATACTAATGGGAGAATGTTAGTAGTTAATTCAGATTTTGATGCAGGCGAATTTTATAGGACTAATATCAACGGTTTGTGTGGCAACACCACTTACGAATTTTCGTCATGGTTAATAAATTTATCTCCTGCTGGTGGGTTTTGTGGGTCAGGTGTGATACCGATTAATGTTAATTTTGAAATTTGGGATAGTACAGATACTAATCTTTTAGCCTCAGGTTCTACAGGCTCTATTGGTAGTACATCTACACCAGATTGGAATCAATTTGGTTTAGTTTTTCAAACGCAAACTAACCAAACTGCAATAATTCTTAAAATGATTAATAACGGAGCTGGTGGTTGTGGTAATGATTTAGCTATTGATGATATTGTGTTTAAAAGCTGTGGCGATGCTATAACTGTTGAAGATGCTAATGCTGAAAACACAATATCAATTTGTAGTTCGCAAACACCATTTTCTGCTACAATTACAGCAATTCCAGATAATGCAGTATTTAGCTCTCATTTTTATCAGTGGGAATCAAGCACCAATGGAGTAACATGGCAAGATATTGCAGGAGAAACAAATGCAATGTTAAACATTACAGATGTTACGGTGAGCACACTTTACAGAGCTAGAATTGCTGAATTTGAAGCAAATTTAAACGATTCAGATTGTATTACCTTTTCAGATGTGTTTCAAATTACGGTAA
This sequence comes from Winogradskyella immobilis, assembly GCF_021887715.1. Taxonomy (GTDB): domain Bacteria; phylum Bacteroidota; class Bacteroidia; order Flavobacteriales; family Flavobacteriaceae; genus Winogradskyella; species Winogradskyella immobilis. The sequence goes on along the minus strand of NZ_JAIQXX010000002.1, from coordinate 29,507 downwards.
ATCCAGCTCCTCCGATGCCTGATCTAGAATGTTGGGAAACTGCGACATTTGATGAAACGATTTGTGATTGGGTAGTAAGTGGAACTCAACCTGAAGCACCAACAGATATAGAATGTTGGGAAGAAACAACCTTTGACAATACCATATGTGCTTGGATTGTAAGTGGCACTCAACCAGAAGCTCCAACAGATATAGAGTGTTGGGAAGTTGCTGCGTTTGATAACATGATTTGTGATTGGGTAGTTAGTGGAACCCAACCAGAAGCTCCCACAGATTTAGAATGTTGGGAAACTACAACATTTGATGAAACGATATGTGCTTGGATTGTAACTGGAACTCAACCTGAAGCGCCAACAGATATAGAGTGTTGGGAAGTTGCTACGTTTGATAACACGATTTGTGATTGGGTAGTTAGTGGAACCCAACCAGAAGCTCCCACAGATTTAGAATGTTGGGAAACTATTATGTTTAATAATAATACTTGTTTATGGGAGGTTTTAGGAGAGCAACCCGAAGAGCCTATAGATTTATTGTGTTGGCAGATGGCTGTATTTAATTTTGACACTTGCATATGGGATATTGTTGGAGAACAACCTTTAGAATTTAGAGATGAATTTATTAGTATTTGTGATGATAATGATGAGGTAATTCTAGAAGCAATATCTAATATAGAAAACCCAATCTATAATTGGAGCACAGGAGCAATTACTCCAGCAATTACAATTGATCAACCCGGAATATTTGAAGTTGAAGTTACCGATGGTTGTTTTACTGAAATCATAACCTTTACCGTAGAAGCATTTCAACTGCCAGTTATTGAGAGTGTAGTATCTGATGGAAGTTCAATAATTGTTAATCTAGTAAACGAAACCGATGGTAACTTTTTGTACTCTTTAGATAATGAGAACTTTCAGACGAGCAATATCTTTAGCAACATACCTAGTGGACTATATACCATTTATGTAAGGTCTGAGGAGTGTGATATAGTAGTCACTCAACAGCATATTCATTTCTTTATTCAAAAATTTATAACCCCAAATGGAGATGGAGTTAATGATACATTTTCGTTGAATGTATTACAACTATTAGGATCTAGTGAAGTTTATATCTTTGATCGCTATGGAAAGTTGTTGTTTTCTGCTATTAATAGAAATGTCAATTGGGATGGCACCTATAGAAATCAACGTTTACCAACCTCAGATTATTGGTATAGAATAATTGTCGAAGGCCAAGAGTTTAATGGGCATTTTACATTGAAACGGTGATTTAATCATGTTTAAACTCGTATTCGCGTTCTACCTTGCAAATTTTAACCTTATACCAATTATACCATTGTTCGCGCCCTTTTTGTTGTGCAAGTAGATGCTCTGTATTGGCTTTCCATGTTTTTATTGCATCTAAGTTTTCCCAATAACTTACAGTAATCCCAACAGTTTCTCGAGCACTTTCTATACCTAAAAAACCTTGTTGTTGTTTGGCTAAACCTTCCATTTGAGAAGCCATTTCTGAATAACCTTTGGTATTTTCAGTATGTGTGGATGTAAAAATAACAGCGTAATAGGGTTTTAATTTTTTCATAATTAGTTGTTTTTTGTCATCTTATCTTCTGTAAACATAGGATGACATTACGTTTTGGTTTTACGTATTCGACGGAAGAGTTTAATCATGCTAATTCAATAATTGAGACCTCTCGACTGCGCCTGTCTGCAGACAAGGCAGGCTCGATATGACGTGCTCGACCAAGCATTGTCTTAATTTACTGCTTAATCTGTTTTACCTGTGCATCAATCCCTGTTAGTTCCCAATGTCCTAAACTTATAGGAATATTGCCTATAGCATTCAGTTTGTCAAAAAAGTCCATAGGCTTAAATGTTTCTCCATTTTTTTCTTTAAGCCAACCATAATCCATCATAGCAGCTTCTAATAAATATTTACCCGTAATATAGCTGGTGCCATAACCAGGCTGTCTTAAATAGAGGTGCTGCTCAAAAATCAATAGTTCCTTTTCGGTCTTCATCCAACCACGCGGTGTATATTCTGAGTGGATACTACCGGCTTCTTCCATAGTCATTTCATTAGCGTGCGCATAAAGTGAACCTAAACCACGAGCGGCACGTTGGGCAATCATAATATAGACAATCTCTCGTACACGAGGATCGTCGTCATACAATCCAGCATTCATAACCAATTCTTCAACTGCTGTTGCTGTGCCTTCATTTCGTGAATCGAAAATATTATAGAGCAACGGGCCTTTTCTTATTTCGCTTTGGTGCGGTTCTAAATCCATACGCGCCAATTCAAACCAATGGTAAAAATGAGAATATAACGGACGAGCATCAATGTGTTTTCCGATTAGAAAAAAGTTACGATTTTCTTTAGGTACAAATCCACCTAAATGCTCTCGCAAAGCAGGCTCAAAATAATCTTTAACACTAACTATACTGTCGTTTTCTAAAAAATGCATCAAACTTTTTACGGAACGTTCCACCATAGCGTCATGATCTGCTACAGTATTAGCTTCTGGCAACTCTGGTAAATGCCGGTTGCGATGCTCTTCTAGTTTTAAAGATGACCATGCACGTGCCAACTCACGTTTTAACAGCAATACTTCATCTTCCCAAGTTAATGGTACTAAATGTACATTTTGCAAATACCAGGTGTAGTTGTCTTTTCCAATGCCTGACGGGCCAGTTTTGCTGTCACTTTGTGTTTGTAACCATTGTACAAATGTATTTGTAGCTGCAATGGCAGCATCAATAGCAGTAACCAAATCGGCATGTTCAGTAAAGCTTTCCCAATTGCGAATAGTTTTTAAATTATTAGTTTGATTGCGGATATCTCTAATCCCAGCGATCCATAGCTCTCTAGCATTGCCAGTAAGATTTTGTTGTGCTTGTTTATAAAAATTAGGTATGGCATGTAAAGCTTTTAACAATTTTTCTTTAGAGGGTTGGTCTAACGGAAACTTGTATTGCCAAAGTTCAATAATAGCATGATTAGTTGGCCCTTCGTGCGCAGGCACATCGCTACGATCCATCCACAGCACTTTATAATACGCAGGATCCCGTTGCCAAGGTTTTAGTATTCGATGGTTAAAATCATAACCATTCATCTCTGCCCAGACGATATGCCAATCTACACGTTCTGGAATAGACCAACCTGTGGTATCCATAGCCATAAGTTGCGATTGCAAAGTTTTAAATTTAGGAAGACGATTATTAAACGTAGCTTCGGTGTAATCTGGTACTCCATCAATTAATGGTGGATTTTCAAAAGTGCGCCACGTCTTAAAAAAGGATTCTAAATCGGAATGCGCTTTAGTAACCAGAGTAGTATCAGATTCATCAACATTTTGTTTGCAACTCAATACAATACATGCCAATACAAGTATGCAACGTGTAATAACTTTCATAAAGTGAGCTTGATTAGTTAGGTTTAAAGATCATGATAAAAACTGAATATTGCAATAGCTTGATAATTATAATATTGCGTTAATTGATAATCGTATTACTAATCTCATAATTTCTTGATAAAAGCTATAATCTCTGAGAATAATTTAATGATTAATTGTTAAAAGATGTATTAAATTTAGTTAAAATGAGGTTTGACGTGTAATTTTCTAAAGTAAAATTCTACTGAATTAATATATTAATTAAAAGAGAAAGATTATGAAATGTGTAAGAATAGAAACCGTAAATAAGGAGAGTATAAAATCGTTACAATTCCCAAAAGAAGAATTATTAAGTTCTATAGCTAAACGCAAAGAGCGTTGTAATAAACTTAAACGTGCAATGGCTTTAGGAAACTTAGAGCAAGAAAAAGTAAAGATTATATTTATAGATAATGAAGGGTTTAAACGTGTTGAAACTACCATCTGGGGAGTTACTGATAAAAATGTTATACTCAAGGAATCTACATTAATTCCGCTAGGAAGAATTGTAAGTGTCGCTTAGTGCATTACCTCTAACTAAACAACCTTTATTTATTAGTATCTTTGCAAGATTAAATGATACTAAAATTATAATATTATGGAAGCAGTAGCTGCTGATTTCGGAATACAAGATGTTTTACAACAATTAGGTCTTAAAGCTATTAATGATGGAACTTCAACGGGATCCAATAATTTTTCTCCCGATAGCTATCGGGATGGTGAGCTTATTGAAAGCTACTCACCAGTAGATGGCCAACTAATAGGTAAAGTAAAATCGACTACTAGAGAAGATTACGAAAAGGTAATGGATGCTGCTACAAAGGCATTTTTATCTTGGAGAGATGTGCCAGCACCACAACGTGGAGAAATAGTGCGTCAGTTTGGTAACAAATTAAGAGACTTAAAAAGACCACTTGGTAAATTAGTGTCTTACGAAATGGGTAAATCTTTGCAAGAAGGTTATGGTGAGGTTCAGGAAATGATTGACATCTGTGATTTTGCGGTTGGATTATCTAGACAATTAAACGGTCAAACAATTCCTTCTGAACGTCCTGGTCACGTGATGAGAGAGCAATGGCATCCAATTGGTGTGGTCGGCATTATTTCGGCTTTTAACTTTCCAGTAGCTGTTTGGGCTTGGAATACGGCTTTAGCTTGGATTTGTGGTGATGTATGTGTTTGGAAAGCTTCTGAAAAAGCTCCTTTATGTTCTGTAGCTTGTCAAAATATTATTGCTGCTATCTTAAAAGAAAACAACTGTCCAGAAGGTATTTCTTGTATCGTCAATGGTGATTATAAAGTAGGTGAAATGATCACGACTGATTCTCGTATACCTTTAGTTTCGGCTACAGGTTCTACTAGAATGGGCCGAATTGTTGGCGCAACGGTTGCTAAACGTTTTGGAAAATCGCTATTAGAGCTAGGAGGCAATAATGCCATTATTATTACTCCTTCTGCAGATTTAAAAGTGGTGGTTCCTGGTGCTGTATTTGGTGCTGTTGGTACTTGTGGACAACGTTGTACATCTACAAGAAGACTGATAATTCACGAATCGGTTTACGATAAAGTACGTGATGCTATTGTTGGTGCTTATGGGCAATTAACGATTGGTAATCCTTTAGATGAAAAAAATCATATAGGTCCATTAATCGATCATGATGCTGTGAATACTTATTTAGCTGCTATAGAAAAAGCAAAAGCTGAAGGTGGAAATGTATTAGTTGAAGGCGGAGTTCTTGAAGGTGAAGGTTATGAGTCCGGATGCTACGTTAAACCAGCAATTATTGAAGCTGAAAATAATTTTGAAATTGTACAGCATGAAACATTTGCGCCTATTCTATACTTAATGAAATATTCTGGTGAAGTTGAAAATGCCATTGCTAAACAAAATGGTGTAGCTCAAGGCTTATCATCAGCAATTATGACTAATGAAATGAAAGAAGCAGAAAAATTCTTATCATACGCTGGTTCTGATTGTGGAATTGCTAACGTTAATATTGGAACTTCTGGAGCAGAAATTGGTGGAGCTTTTGGAGGTGAGAAAGAAACAGGTGGTGGTCGTGAGTCTGGATCTGATGCTTGGAAAGTGTATATGCGTAGACAAACAAATACCATAAACTATTCTGATCAATTACCTTTAGCACAAGGGATAAAGTTTGATTTGTAAACTTAGATAAGATAAAGAGATTTAAAACTCGTTTTATTATTGAAACGAGGTTTATATATAAATATGATTAATAGCATTGCGAATTTACAACATAAGATTTTAATAATCAGCTTAAATAGATAAAAAGTATAAAATACCTTTTAAATGTATTTAGGGATATAAAACAGCAAATTATTATTTAGCTGTATTTCACTTTTCTGAGAATACGCATGGTTTCTTTATAGGTTGTGTAAAGCTCATTATTAAAAGCTTTTAATAACGGTTTAGAAGTTTTAAGTTTTGTTAATGCTTCTTCAAATTCATTAAGATAACAAATAAGGTATGTTGCAGGTAAATCTTTAAGATCAGCAGTTTCATTTAATGTTAATGTCAATCCTTTTTCTAATTTTTCTAAAATGGCATTATTAGCATTGTAGATATGATGTAATATTTTTTTATCAAACTGAGGCGGTTTAAAAATAAGGTTGGTATCAATAGTATAATTGACATTTGTGTCGAATTTAATTACAGTTTCTTCTAATGGGTAATATTTAAATGTATTATGAAAACCAAGTCTAACGTATTCAATAATTTTAAAGGCATTGTTGGTATAAGAAATTGAAACTTCGTCTAGCGCGGAATAGAATAATCGTTTTTGTTCATTAATCATTTCTATATCAACCCTAGAATAAAAAATTTCATCTTTAACTTCTTTTTTAAGACCTGCCCAACAGAGCACAAAGTATTCGTTGAAAACTTCGTATTTAGGATCGTAATCTTTACGCTTTTTCATAAAGTTAAAAACAGCATCAAGTGTTAATTCAATGTTGTTTTTAGCATGGTTTTCAATAGCAGATACAATTTTAGAATTAACATCTTTAATTTCAATATCAAACACTTTAGGCATACTCATGCTACCATCTCTAAAAAAGACAGAGCCTCCGTAATATTTCCAAATGTTTTTTCTTAAAGATGTGATGTCGTCTATCGCCCTTATAGTCACCAAACCAACTACTTTATCATCAGGTAAATGTGAAAAAGGGATATTCTCGTACTGAACTATAGGTGGGTTTACTAGATATGCATTAATGAGATTTTGGATTTTACTATCGTCAAAGAAATCGACTCCTATAATATTGTTATCTGCATCTTCAACACCAATAACGATATAAGAATTATTTTTAGGATTGCTATTAGAAAGTGCACAAATATGTTTTAAAAATTTGGCCTTACCTTCTTTATGACTAATATCTATCTTTCTTTTTTTATCATAAAAGCTGTTCTCGTCATTATGAGCGAGTAAATTTTTAATAAGAAGACGCTTGTTAATCATATTGTCATTCCTGCCTTGGCAGGAATCTCACGTTTATAATTCTTTCTTAACTATAGTTGAACTCGCTTGAGCGGTACAAAACATTAAAACATCAGCAATATTTACATGTGCTGGTCGTGTTACTGCAAAATGAATAACTTCAGCAACATCTTCGGCTTGTAATGCTTTGTAGCCTTTGTATACATTATCCGCGATAGGATCTCCTTTAAAACGCACTTCAGAAAATTCTGTTTCTACCAAACCAGGATTTATAGCACTCACTTTAATACCGTAAGGATTTAAATCTACTCGCATACCTTCAGTAATTGCTAAAACCGCATGCTTGCTTCCGCAATATACATTCCCTTTTGGATATACTTCTTTGCCGGCGGATGAACCAATATTAATAATATGGCCAGATTTACGCTTAGTCATTCCGGGAATTATAGCTTTACTCACATAGAGTAATCCTTTAACATTAATGTCTATCATGGCATCCCAATCATCTAAATTACCAGTTTCTATCGGATCCAAACCATGAGCATTGCCAGCATTATTAATAAGAATATCAATATTTTTAAATTCTGAAGGAATAGAAGCAATCGCTTTTAAAGTGGCTTCTCTATCTCTAACATCAAAATTAAGAGTGTGGATATCGGTTTCTCTAGAAAGCGCATTTTGTATACTGTCTAAACGTTGTTGTCGTCTACCACATAGAATAAGGTTAATACCATGTTTAGCAAATTGATGTGCTGTAGCACGTCCAATACCACTTGTTGCTCCTGTAATTAATGCTGTTCTTTTCATATATATTTCCTATTTATACAAGGTTTTTGAATTAATATTTATGATTTAATTTTTAGTTCAATTTGTTTCGAATTTGTAATTTCCCTAACACCTAACATGTCACACTGAGCTTGTCGAAGTGCCTAACACTAAGGCACTTTATGGCCTTGAGCAGCTACTAATATTAAAAACCAATCTTCAAGATCTAAATCTATTACTGTAGCATTTATAGCTTGAGTTAAACGTGCTTTATTTGTTGTGCCAACAACAGGAGTAATACCAGAAGGATGTTTTAATAACCAGGCTAATAATAATTGATCTTCTGTAGCATTATATTTTTTAGCCAATTGCCCAAGTTGTTTGTGTATACGTCGTGTTTGTTCATTGTCAACTTTAAAAACAGAACCCAAAGGAGACCAAGCCATAGATTGAATGCCGTTAGTTACCATATAATCTAAAGTACCATCATGCATAGCTTGGTGTTGCGTTAAAGAAAATTCTATTTGGTTAACATCAATGTCTATTCTCAAACCAATCATATCCATTTGCGAAGATGTAAAATTTGAGACACCAAAATCTTTAATCTTTCCGTCTTTTTTTAGAAGAGTAATAGCTTCGGCAATTTCGCCAGGATGCATTAATGGACTTGGTCTGTGCAATAAAAGTAAATCTAAATATTCCGTTTGTAAATTTTTAAGCGAAGTTTCAACCGACCAAATAATATAATCTTTACTATAATTGTAATGTTTTACTTTATTATTTCTGTTATCGGCTAGGTGTTGAATGCCGCACTTAGAAATGAATTGTACCGAATCGCGCTTAATTCCAGAAGTTTTAAAAGCATTACCAAACTCTGCCTCTGTGGTGTAAGCTCCATAGATATCTGCATGGTCAAATGTTGTAATCCCAGTAGACAAACAATGATTCATTAAGTCAACCATTTCACTATTAGAAAGTTGTTTTCCCCATTGTCCCCATGCCATTGTTCCACTAATGATTTTTGAATATTTTGACATGCGAAATTGATTTTTATGTTTGGTATGTAAAAATATTTAAATAAGACGAATTAATTTAAGATTATCACTTAATTTTAAGTTCTTAAATTTTAGAAAACAGTCCTTTATTTTTTAACCAATTATTAACAGCAAAAACAGAATAATTTTGAGAATTTGCAAAACTGAAATTATTTAAAAAATATTCGCTATAAATACTGAATTAAATGGAAGAAACGAGTACAATTGATATTAAATCAATTAACGAAAAGATAGAAAAAGAAAGTGCATTTATCGATTTATTAACCTTTGAAATGAACAAAGTAATCGTCGGCCAAAAACATATGGTAGAACGTTTGCTTATAGGGCTCTTAGGACAAGGTCATATTTTATTAGAAGGTGTGCCAGGTTTAGCAAAAACTTTAGCGATTAACACACTGTCTCAGGCAGTATCAGGCAGTTTTAGTAGAATTCAGTTTACACCAGATTTACTACCAGCGGATGTTGTAGGTACAATGATTTACAATATTAAAGAGAATGATTTCACCATAAAAAAAGGACCAATCTTTGCCAATTTTGTATTAGCAGATGAGATCAATAGAGCACCAGCAAAAGTGCAGTCAGCTTTGTTAGAAGCCATGCAAGAGAAACAAGTTACTATTGGTGATGAAACCTTTGTGTTAGATAAGCCATTTTTAGTAATGGCAACTCAAAATCCTGTAGAACAAGAAGGAACTTATCCGTTGCCTGAAGCGCAAGTGGATCGATTTATGTTAAAAACGGTTATAGATTATCCAAATATTAATGATGAACAGCAAATTGTAAGAGCAAATCTTAAAGGGGCTTTCGATAAAGTAAACCCAGTAGTTTCAGTAGATCAAATTTTATCTGCTCAGAAAGTTGTTCGTGAGGTTTATATGGATGAAAAAATTGAGAAATATATTTTAGATATCATTTTTGCTACTCGTTATCCTGAAAAATATGGACTAGGGGATTTAAAACCTTTAATTTCTTTTGGTGCATCACCACGTGGTAGTATTAATTTAGCCACAGCAGCAAAATGTTATGCATTTATAAAACGCAGAGGTTATGTCATTCCTGAAGATGTTAGAGCAGTAGTTTATGATGTTTTACGCCACAGAATAGGCATTACTTATGAAGCCGAAGCTGAGAATGTGACTTCAGAAGACATTATCAATAAAATTGTAAATCAAATCGAAGTACCATAAACTAGTTAGCAGTATTCAGTCGCAGTATGCAGATTGCCATACTACGATGAATATTTAGTTACCGAAAACTGAGACTGTAAACTGTTTACTAAAACAATGGATACCAAAGAACTTCTTAAAAAAGTACGAAAAATAGAGATTAAGACACGTCGTTTGTCTGATCATATATTTGGAGGTGAATACCATTCAACCTTTAAAGGTCGTGGTATGACTTTTTCTGAAGTGCGTCAATACCAATTTGGAGATGATGTTAGAAATATCGATTGGAATGTAACGGCACGTTATAACGAGCCTTTTGTAAAAGTATTTGAAGAAGAGCGTGAGCTTACCATGATGTTAATGGCAGATGTTTCAGGGAGTAAACTATTTGGTACGCAAAATCAATTTAAAGACGAAATTGTAACTGAAATTGCAGCAACATTAGCATTTTCAGCGACTCAAAATAATGATAAAATAGGATTGATTTTATTTTCTGAAGAAGTAGAACTTTATATTCCACCAAAGAAAGGCCGCTCACATGTATTACGTATTATCCGCGAATTACTAGAGTTTAAACCTAAAAGTAAAAACACTAATATTTCTGAAGCATTTAAATTTTTATCTAATGTAATGAAAAAGAAAGCCATTGTTTTTGTGCTTTCAGATTTTATTGCTGACGATTATAAGCAAACTTTAAAAATAGCTGCAGGAAGACACGATATTACGGGGATTAGAATTTATGATAAACATGAAGAAGCTATTCCTAATTTAGGAATGGTGCAAATGCAAGATGAAGAATCTGGGGAACTATTAATGGTTAATACGGCCTCAAAAAAAGTGCGACAAAACTACAGTAGATTTTACCATGAAAAAGTAGATTATTTTAAAGATACATTTACTAAATCGGGTTCGGGCACTATAGATTGTCGAGTAGATGAAAGCTATGTAAAAAAGTTGTTGGGTTATTTTAAACGGAGAGGATAAAACGAATGATGAATTACAAATCACGAATATTAAATATTAAATCGGTAAAAACCTTGACTTTTCATCAAAGGCCTTTCGTCGTTTTTTCTTGTTTCTTTCTTCTCTTTTCTTTGTTTTCTTTCAGTCAAGTCACTACAGAAGTTGATACTACAAAAATCAGAATTGGAGAGCAGATTTCTTATAAAATAAAAGTAGATACGGATTCAACAGCATTAGTTGTATTTCCAGAAGGACAAACCTTTTCTCCGTTAGAAGTTGTAGAAGCTTTTGAAACAGATACTACTAAAAAAGAATCACGTTTTCATTTGCTTAGAGAATATAAACTCACCCAATTCGATTCTGGCTCATATTATATCCCAAAACAGAAAGTTGTAATTGGAGAAAAATCTTTTTTTACTGACTCTTTACGTATAGATGTTAATACTGTTGAGATTGACACCACTAAACAGAAATTATACGATATAAAGCCCATTATACAAGTTGAAAAAAGCAGTAGTAAATGGTGGTTGTATTTTCTATTAATATTAGCTATTGTAGCTGCAATTGCATTTTTATTGTATTGGTTTATTTGGCGTAAAAAACCATTAACCGAAGAAGAAGAAATAGCATTACTACCACCTTATGATCGCGCAAAATTAGCATTGAAAAAATTAGATGAAAGTCAATATCTTATCCGATCAGAATTAAAAGAATACTACTCAGAGTTAACGTTTATTATCCGTAAGTACCTCGATGAAAAAGTTTATGATCGTGCAATGGAGAGCACAACAGATGAGTTAATAGAACGCCTAAATTTAATTAGAGCAGGAAATCAATTGGCCATAGAAAGTGATACTATTAAAAATATTGAAAGTATTCTTAAACGTGCCGATTTAGTGAAATTTGCAAAATCTGCACCAGATACTGTTTTAGCAGAAATGGATAAGGCTACAGTAGATAAAGAAATTGATGCTGTAAAAGTTGTTTTGCCAGAACCATCTGAAGAAGAGAAATTGTTAGACGCTCAATATAAAGAGGAACAAGAACGCAAAAAGAAAACTAGAAAAATAATACTTACAGCTGCTATTTCAGTCTTCTTACTTATAGCCACTTTTGTTGGTTTTGGAATTAAATACGGTTTTGGATATGTTAAAGATACCATTATTGGTCATGAGAGTAAAACACTTTTAGAAGGAGATTGGGTAAATAGTGCTTATGGCTTTCCACCAGTTTATATTTCTACACCAAAAGTACTTAAACGCCAAGAAACTGAATTGCCAGAAGAGGTTAAGAAACAATTGTCTAAAACAGAGTTTAAGTATGGTACGTTATTAGACCTATTTAGTATTTCTATAAACTCACTAAACTTTAAGGCTATACCACCAAGTATTGCAACTTCAGAAGACAATAAGGATGCTAACAGAATAGATTTAATAAAGTATTCAGAATCTAGCATAGGTCTTTTAGAACAAGCTGGTTTTAGTGATATTTTAGTAAACAGAGAACAGTTTATTACACCAAATGCTGCTGAAGGTTTAAAGACTAGTGGCTCATTTAATGTTAATATCCCTGAGAGCGATAAAAAGATAACAGCAGAATATGCAATGTTTCAATTTACGGTAGGCAGCATAGTTCAAGAAATTATAATAACGTGGGGACGAGATGATAAATACGCAGATGAAATGGTTCAGCGTATTATAGATTCCATAGAGCTAAAACCTGATGAAGAAGAAGTTCAGCGAGAAGATAAGGAAGGAGAAACAGAAAAATAATGTTTGATAATATAGAGTTTTTAAATAAAGAATTGTTTTGGTTGCTGTTAGCACTACCATTAGCTATTATATGGTATGTCTTTAAGCATAACAAGCAAACAGCAGAACTTAAAATATCTAGTATTAAAGGATTTAAAGTAAAAGGATCACTACTACCTAAATTTAAACATGTATTATTTGCTTTCAGACTTATTGCACTAGCGTTTTTAATTACGGCATTGGCGAGACCTAGAACGGTTGATGTATCTACAAAAACAAAAACCACTCGAGGTATAGATATTGTTATGGCTATTGATGTGTCGGCAAGTATGTTGGCTAAAGATTTATTACCAGACCGATTAGAAGCCTTAAAAAAAGTAGCTTCTAGTTTTATAGATGGTCGCCCTAATGATAGAATTGGTTTAGTAGAATATGCAGGCGAAGCTTTTACTAAAACTCCAATTACGAGTGATAAAAATATTGTACAACGTTCGTTAAGGGATATTAAATACAATACTATTATTGATCAAGGAACGGCAATTGGTATGGGACTAGCAACATCTGTTAACCGATTAAAAGATAGTAAAGCTAAAAGTAAAGTCATTATATTATTGACGGATGGAGTTAATAATTCGGGATTTATAGATCCTAAAACGGCAAGTAATTTAGCTGTTGAATATGGAATAAAAGTTTATGCCATTGGTTTAGGGACAAATGGAACAGCATTATCTCCGGTAAGAGCATTGTCAAATGGCGGATTTCAATATGGACGTGTTCAAGTAGAGATCGATGAAGACTTACTTAAAGAAATTGCAGATGTTACTGGTGGTAAATATTTTAGAGCTACAAATAATAAAAAGTTGGCAGAGATTTATGATGAAATCAATAAGCTCGAAACTACTGAAGTAGAAGAACGTAAATATTATAATTACGAAGAAAAATATAGACCTTTAGTGCTTATTGCTGGGTTATTATTATTATTAGAATTACTATTAAGGCATACAATATTTAGAAGCTTTGTTTAGAATAGATGAGAAAATATGGTTTTGGACATTGTTGGTAATCCCAGCAATAATTGTGCTATTTATCATAGTACAGATTTGGAAAAAATCTGCACAACGTAAATTTGCTAATGCAACACTTTTAAAACGCTTAAGTCCAAATCAATCGCTACTAAAAGGGATTCTTAAACTTTTAGTTTTATGTGGAGCTTTTGCAAGTTTGTCATTGGCATTGGTAAACCCAAAAATTGGAACAAAATTAGAAACAGTACGTAGTCAAGGAGTAGATATTGTTTTTGCAGTAGATGTTTCTAAAAGTATGCTAGCAGAAGATATTGCACCAAACCGAATGGAGAAATCTAAACAGTTAGTGACTCAGATTATTAATAGTTTAGCTAGTGATCGTATTGGTATTATTGCGTATGCAGGTAAAGCATTTCCGCAGTTGCCAATAACAACAGATTATGCAGCGTCTAAAATGTTTTTACAAAACATGAATACCGATATGTTGTCTTCGCAAGGAACAGCTATAAATGAAGCAATTAAATTGGCTAAAACGTATTATGATGATGATGAGCAAACCAATCGTATTTTAATTATTATCTCAGACGGTGAAGATCACGAAGGTGATGCACAAGATTTAGCTGAAGAAGCTAGTGAAGAAGGCATACGTATTTTTACAATAGGTGTTGGTGATACTAAAGGTGGTCCAATTCCTATTAAAAGAAATGGCATTGTTCTTAACTATAAAAAAGATCAAAAAGGAGAAACAGTTATAACTAAGCTCAATGAGCAAACACTTAAAGACATTGCTAACGAAGCCAATGGAGTTTATATCAATGGTTCAAATACAAGTGAAGTTGTAGACACAATTAAAGATCTTATCGATAAAATGGATAAGAAAGAATTTGAGTCTAAGCAAATTGCCGATTTTAAAGATCAATTTCAATGGTTTTTAGGCTTAGGGATTTTTCTGTTTTTTATAGACATCTTTTTCTTAGAACGAAAAACAGGATGGCTTAAAAAATTAAATTTATTTAACGAATCAGGAATTTAATTTTTAAAATTATTTTAACGTATTAAAACAAAGCGCTTTAGTATTTTTAAAATCAAAAAATGAATTTAAAACGATTAGTAATACTATTGATAATGTTTCCAATTGTATGTTTTTCACAAACAAGGGAGCTTTCAATATTTGATGATCTAATCGGTAAAACGTGGTTTGCAGAAGGCAAATGGGGAGATGGAAGTTTATTTAAGCAAGAAGTAAGTTACAGTTACGATTTAGAGAAAACACTTGTTGTAACAGAAGCAAAAGGGTTTATTAATAAAGAACAAACCAAATTTGGCAATAGAAATCACGGTATTAGGCAATATAATAGTGTCAATAAAGAAATTGTATTCTGGGAATTTGATGTTTTTGGAGGAGTAACAAAAGGCACGGTTACTGCAGGTGGTAAAAATATAATGTACACCTATAACTATGGAGATAGTGTAGTTACTGATTTATGGGAGTATATTGACAACGAAACCTATCGTTTTGTTGTTGGGAGTTATAAAAATAATAAATGGGAACAGATCTATTTAGATACTGTTTTTAGATTAAAGAAATAAGAAATGAAGTATCATGTATTAATCGTATTGCTATTAATTTCTAGTTTTAGTTTTGCTCAAAACACAGATAAGGCAAAGAAAAAAGCTGAGAAAAAAGCCGTCAACTTGGTGTATGAAGCTAACGAGTTACTAGAGAATGAAGATTACATTACTGCTGAAATGGAGTATAGAAAAGCCATTTCAGAGCAATCTAATAATGTCGCTGGCGCATATAATTTGGCACATTCGTATTATAAAAAAGGAAGTTTCGATGAAGCACTTTTTAGAAGTCAGGAAGCGGCCAAGAATGCTAAAACTAAAGAAGAGAAACATAAAGCATATCATGGAATTGGTAACATCTTAATGAAAAACGAAAAATGTAAAGAAGCTGTAGAGGCTTTTAAGCAAGCGTTAAGAAGTATGCCAACGGATGAAGAAACACGTTATAATTTAGCACTTGCTAAAGAATGTGCTAAGCAAGAAGACGGCGGCGGCGAAGACAATAAAGAAGACGAAAATAAAGATAAAGACAAGGAAAAAGATAAAGAGAAAAAGAAAGACGACGAGCAAAAAGAAAAAGATAAAAAAGAAGAAGAAGGAGACGAAGATAAAAAGAAAGGTGAGGATAAGGAAGATGAAAATGGGAAGCCTAAAGATGAGCAAAAAGATCAAGGAAAAGGCGATAAAGAAAACAAGCAAGAAAAGCCTAAGCCACAACCTGGAAAAATGTCTCCTCAACAAATAAAAAACATCCTTGAGGCAATGAATAATCAAGAGCAGAAAGTGCAGAAAAAGATTAATGCTAAAAAACAAAAAGGAGCAAAAGTAAAAACAGAAAAAGATTGGTAATTACATTAGTAGTTAACACTTATATATGCAAACCCCAAAAACACATATTAATTTTAAAATAGTAATAGCTTTAGTTTCATTGCTTTTTACCACATGTTTGTTAAATGCTCAAGTTAAGTTTGAAGCTAAAGTGAGTAAAAAGAAATTAGGGTCTAATGAGCGTCTTCGTATAGACTTTGAAATGAATAAAGATGGCGATAATTTTGTGCCGCCAGATTTTAAAGACTTTACAATTGTTATGGGACCTAATACTTCTGTAAGTAATTATTGGGCAAATGGTAAGCGCTCATTTTCTAAAACATACAGCTATTTTTTAGCTCCTAAACGACAAGGGAAGTTTACAATAAAGCAAGCGGTTATTGAAATTGATGGGGAGACGTATAAAACCTTTCCGGTTACTGTAGAGGTAACTAAAGCGGTTCAAAAACCAAAAAATGGTAATGATGCTGAGTACGTTGCTTCTGAGAATATTCATTTTGTCGCTGAGGTTTCAAATTCTAACCCTTATTTAAATGAGCCAATAACAATAGTCTATAAATTATATGTAGCTTTAGACACAGGTGTAAGTGGTTGGAGAAATAAGGAAGTTCCTGTGTTTAACGATTTTTGGAACCAAAATATAGAGGTAAAAGGCTTTACTCCTGTAAATGCTCAATATAAAGGAGAAGATTATCGTTATGTTATTTTAAAGAAATCTGTTTTGTATCCTCAAAAAACAGGAGAATTAAAGATAGAACCTTTTGTATTAGATTTAACAGTAGAAGTACCAACAAGTCGGTCAGATATTTTTGGAAACCGTATTGTAAAAGAAGTGCCTCAAACGATTACAGCAGGTAATAGAACTATACGCGTAAAACCTTTGCCAGAACAAGGAAAACCAGCAGATTTTAATGGAGCAGTAGGCGATTTTAGTTTTAAAGTAACGACATCTAAAAGTCAATTAGATGCAGGAGAATCATTGCAAGCTAAAATAGAAGTTTCAGGTAAAGGAAATTTAAAATTGTTTGAACTTCCAGAATTATCAGTGCCAAGTTCACTAGAAGTTTATGAACCAGAACATAGCGAAAAAGTTCGTACAAATCTTTCAGGAATGCAAGGTAGTATATCAGACACTTATACATTAGTTCCACAGTATAAAGGTAAATATCCTTTGCCAAGCTTATCATTTTCGTATTTTGATTTAAAAACAGAAACATATAAACGGAATAACTCAAATGAAATAGTTATAGATGTTGTAAATGGACCTTCAACAGCAGTAGCGTCTAATAATAATGAAAACACTACAGTTAACGCTGCAAATAAGCAAGCATTAAATATCAACAATAACACATTTGCATTTATTAAAACAAACGCAAATTTGCAACCGATGACTTCAAATAATTTCTTTAAGTCAACACCATTTTGGTCACTGCTTTTGGCGCCATTTTTAGCAATACCAATAGCTATTTTAGTACGTCGTAAAAAAGAGGAAATAGATGCAGATGTTCAAGGCAATAGAATTAGAAAAGCAAATCGCTTAGCTAAAAAATTCTTAGGTAAAGCAAAGAAAGCATTAGGGCAAAAAGAGGAGTTTTATGTGGCTTTAGAGAAAGCTTTACATAATTATTTGAAAGCAAAATTAAATATAGAAACCAACGAATTGAGTAAAGATAGAATTAATGAATTGCTTACAAATAGAAAGGTTAATGAAGAAACGACCTCACACTTTTTAAACCTTTTAGAAAGTTGCGAATTAGCACGATATTCGCCATATACCCAAGTAGAAATGCAGCGCGATTATGACAAATCTGCTGAAACCATTTCGTTAATAGATAAACAGATACGTTAATATGAAAGCATTTGTAGTTTACATATTTGTAATTGGTTTTGGGCTAAGCGTATTTGCACAAAATAACACTTTGTTTGAGCAAGGCAATACATTGTATAATGATGGTAAATATGCTGAGGCCATAGAAAAATACGAAGCCATTTTAAACACTAAAAATCATTCTGCTGAACTTTATTATAATTTGGCAAATGCACATTACAAACTCAACAATGTAGCGCCAAGTATTTTTTATTTTGAGAAAGCTTTACATTTAAATCCCGAAGATGAAGAAATAAAGAATAATATAGCATTTGCAAGGAATATGACGGTTGATGCTATAGATACAATCCCAGAAGTTGGTTTTTCACGTTTTATAAAAAATGCAATTAATTGGATGAGTTTTGATAATTGGTCAAAACTTGCAGTAGTCTGTATTTTCATTTTTGTTATTGTATTTCTTAGCTATTATTTTTCTTATACATCTAATAGAAAACGTTTAGCTTTTATAGTCAGCATACTTTCACTTATTATAGCGATTCTATCTGTTACTATGGCTTTTCAGAAATATAATTTAGAAGCTTCAGATAATCCTGCTATCGTTTTTTCTCAAGAAAGTATTGTTAAAACCGAACCAAATCTAAGAAGTGAAGAAGCGTTTAGATTACATGAAGGCACAAAAGTTCAGGTTTTAGAACAAGTAAAATTATGGAGTAAAATTAAAATTGCAGACGGAACAACAGGATGGATTTCCTCCGAAGAGATAAAGCTGTTTAACGATTTTTAAAAGTTATTTAACATTTATACATTCTCTTAATGCTATATTTGCTGTTTATGCAAAAAATCTACAAACATAAAATTGCTGTTTTTTTTACCATATTTTTTATGGCAATTATTGCAGCTCCAACAATTATTTCATCAATTGATGATTCTGTAGATATTTCGGGGTTTTATGGCCTTACTGAAGAAGAGGAAAGTGAAAGTTTTAAACTTGTTTTTGAAAACTTATCTGAAGACATTGAAAATTGCTTAGTCGTTCAAACCAAGGAGAATCAAATAGTGTATACGTATAAAACGTATCCAAAACCACATCTTAACTTAATATCTCCACCTCCCGAAAACATCAATGTCTAGTTGACATTCTTAGTTGAGACTTTTAAAAATTTAATTATTAAAACTGTTTTAGCATAATAAGCTAAAATATAATGTATTATATCATGTTTAAAACTTTAAAAAACGACTTACCTGCTAGTATTGTCGTATTCTTTGTAGCACTACCATTATGTTTAGGAATTTCTGTAGCCTCTGGTGCAGAACCAATAACTGGCTTAATTGCTGGGATTGTTGGTGGTATTATAGTAGGTGGTGCATCTGGCTCTAAAATTGGAGTTAGTGGACCTGCTGCCGGATTAGCAGTAATTGTAGCTACAGCAATTGGTAACCTTGGCTATGAGAATTTTCTTGTAGCAGTAGTTCTTGCGGGTGTATTTCAAATAATTCTTGGTGTATTTAAAGCCGGAATCATTGGCTATTATTTTCCTTCATCAGTTATTAAAGGAATGCTCACAGGTATCGGTATTGTTATTATCCTTAAAGAAATTCCATACTTCTTTGGGCTTGATAAAAACCCTGAAGGAGATTTTGCATTCTTACAAGTTGATGGAGAGAATACGCTTACCGAATTGTTGAAGGCTATAAATGCATTAATAAGTGGCAATTTTGATTATGGAGCAACGGTCATTGCTATTATTTCAATGGCAATACTTTTATTATGGGGTAATGTATTAAGTAAAAAAGGTAAAATATTTAAGCTCGTACAAGGCCCTTTAGTAGCAGTTTTAGTTGGTATAATTTATTACTTTGTAACTAAGGATTCTAATTTAGCACTTAGTTCAGAACATTTAGTTTCTGTTCCTGTGGCAGAAAGTTTATCCGGATTAAAAGACTTACTTACATTTCCAGATTTTTCAGCAATTACTAACCCAAAAATATTAATAACAGCATTTACAATTGGTTTGGTAGCATCTTTAGAAACCTTGTTATGCGTTGAAGCAACGGATAAATTAGATCCAGATAAAAATGTTACACCAACCAATAGAGAACTTTTTGCTCAAGGTACAGGGAATATTGTATCTGGTTTAATTGGTGGTTTGCCAGTAACTCAAGTTATTGTTAGAAGTTCTGCTAATATTCAATCTGGAGGAAAAAGTAAAGCATCAGCTGTAATTCACGGATTTTTGTTATTAATTTCTATTATAACAATACCAAATGTATTGAATCTAATACCGCTTTCTGTACTTGCAGCAATTTTATTTATAGTAGGATACAAGCTAGCTAAGCCTAAGTTATTTATGCAAATGTATAACTCAGGGTTTAAACAATTTTTACCGTTTATTATAACTGTTTTAGGGATCGTATTTATAGACTTATTATGGGGAATTGGCCTTGGCCTTGCTGTAGGAGTTGTTGTCATCTTAATAAAGAGTTATCAAAATTCACACTTTTTACATATTGAAGGTGAAGATGTTGATGACGGTAAAGTTAAAATGACACTAGCAGAAGAAGTAACATTCTTTAATAAAGCGGCAATCTTAAAAGAGTTAGATAGTTTGCCTGAAAACAGCTATTTAGAATTAGATGTTAGAAAAACACGATACTTAGATAATGATATTATTGAAATCTTAGAAGATTTTGCATTTAAAGCTAAAGAACGAAGTATTGATATTAAACTGGTTTCAGAGCGTGGAACAGTCGAAAACCCTGAGAGTTTTATAGAGTTCTTTAAACTGAGACCTAAAACATCTTAAAAATTATTAAATAAAAAAATTACAGTATATAATGAAAGCACATACACAAGAAACACAAGCAGCAATGACTCCAACATCATCATTGCAAGCTCTTAAAGATGGGAATAACAGATTTGTAAACAGTAACCCAATTAATAGAAACTTATTAGAACAAATAGAAGATACAAGTACAGGACAATATCCATTTGCAACAGTTTTGCATTGTATAGACTCGCGTGTATCAGCAGAGTTAATTTTTGACCAGGGTATCGGGGATCTTTTTAGTATCCGTATAGCAGGAAACTTTGTTAACGAAGATATTTTAGGGAGTATGGAATTTGCTTGTAAGTTAGCAGGTACTAAGGTTCTAGTTGTTATGGGACATACAGCTTGTGGAGCTGTTAAAGGAGCATGTGACCATGCACGTATGGGAAATTTAACAGCTTTAATTAATAAATTAGAGCCTGCAGTAGCAGCTGTTGCAGAACCAGCAGATGAAAGTGAACGTACATCAAAGAATATTGATTTTGTAAATACGGTAGCTGAAAAGAATGTTCATATGACCATTGATAATATTCGCTCTCGAAGTCAAGTACTTAAAGAGATGGAAGATAATGGAGAAATCGCTATAGTTGGAGCGATGTATGATATTAAAACTGGTGTAGTAAATTTTTATTAAAAACGAACTAGTTTGAAAACAAAACAATTAAAATTGGCAGTATTGGCATTTGCGCTAATGCTGCCAATTTTTTCTTCTGCGCAAGAGAGTAATTTTGGAAATTGGCTTATTTACATTGGCAGTAAAAAATTAGATAAAGGTTGGAATATTCATAACGAAGTTCAATATCGTAATTACAATACCATTGGTGACCTAGAGCAGTTGTTATTAAGAACAGGTTTAGGGTACAACTTAACCGAAAACAATAACAATATACTTTTAGGTTATGGATATATTCTATCGCGTAATTTTATAGGAAATACCGATGAAACTTTTGATGTAAATGAACATCGTATTTTTCAGCAATTTACGACTAAGCAAAAGTTTTTGGGTATCGCATTAAGCCATCGTTACCGTTTTGAACAACGTTTTATAGAAGACGATTTTAGGGTGCGTTTCAGGTATTTTTTAAATCTTAATATTCCTTTAGGAAGAAAAGTTCTTGATGAGAATGATATCGATAAACGAAAATTATACCTTTCTGCTTACAATGAAATCTTTTTAAATGGGGATTCATCAATTTTTGATAGAAATCGTGTTTATGGTGGTTTAGGCTATAAATTCAGCAAAAATGTAAGAGTAGAATTAGGATATTTAAATCAATTTTTTGAACGCTCAGGACGAGATCAATTGAATATTATAACCTTTGTCAATTTTTAAATTAAAATTAGTTTAATTTTAAACTTATTTTTACTTCATAAAACCAGCAAATCATGAAAAACTTCTTTTCCAATTTACGGGGTGATGCTTTTGGAGGTATTACCTCAGGTATTATAGCATTACCATTGGCATTGGCTTTTGGTGTTGCTTCGGGCTTAGGTCCTACAGCAGGATTATACGGAGCTATATTTATTAGTTTTTTCGCTGCGCTTTTTGGAGGCACAAATACGCAAATATCTGGTCCAACGGCACCCATGACAGCTGTGAGTACTATAGTAATTGCAGGAATTATTGCCGCAAATAATGGAGACGTTAGTAGTGCATTACCAGCAATTTTAACTGTTTTTCTTCTAGCAGGCTTAATGCAAGTTGGGTTAGGAGTTATTGGTTTAGGCAGGTATATTAGATACATTCCTTATCCAGTAGTATCTGGTTTTATGACGGCTATTGGGGTTATTATCTTAATCACACAAATCTTACCAGCAATTGGGTATTACCCTAAAGAAGATAATGACTATGTAGATAAATTTGATACTAAAGTTGAGCAATCTATTTTAGATCGTCATTTAAATGATATTAAAGATAAGAAAGAAGATGGCACATTAAATTTAACAGATTATAAAAATAATGTTGACTTTGGTAAGGCTTTGACTCAAGAAGATCGACTTAAAGAAGCTCAAACCTTAGCAGGGAAAGAAGCTTCAGGTGTTTTAGGTGCAATTAAAATATTGCCAAGAGCAATTAAGCATATCAATTGGCTAGAATTAATTTTGGTACTTGGAACAATCTTAATTATTTATGGGTTTAAGCGCATTACAAAGGCCATACCTAGCACTCTAGTAGCACTTGTAGTAATGTCTGGGATTGCGTATGGATTTGGATTAGATTATAGGCCTATAGAAGAAATACCAGGAGGATTGCCAATACCCAACCTAGATATTTTCACAAAATTTAACTTAGCTAGTATAACACCATATTTCTTTACAGCTTTAACTCTGGCATTGTTAGGTGCTATAGATTCATTATTAACTAGTGTTGTGGCAGATAATATGACTAAAACTAAGCATAAACCTAATAAAGAATTAGTTGGGCAAGGCATTGGTAATAGTATAGCTGCTATTTTTGGTGGAATTCCTGGTGCAGGAGCAACAATTAGAACCGTTGTGAATATCAATTCTGGTGGAAAAACACGACTTTCAGGAATGATAGCAGGACTAATGCTTTTTGTTATTCTTCTTGGTTTAGGGCCGATTGCATCTCAGATTCCTGCAGCAGTTTTAGCAGGGATATTAATCACGGTAGGTATCGGAGTTATGGATTATAAAGGTTTAAAAGCCATTCCTAGTTTACCAAAAGACATTAAAATAGGACCTTTAAAATTAAGTTCTGAAGTTATTGTAATGATCGTAGTGTTAATATTATCTACGTTCTGGAATTTAGTTTACGCAGTTGGTATTGGCTTAGTTCTATCATCATTAATGTTTATGAAAAAGATAGGTGAACTAACAGCCGAGAATTCTGATGTAAAACCATTATTAGAAGAAAAAGCTTGGGATGACGAAGGTAATTTCCCCAAAAACCTTAAAGGAGAAGTATTCATTAAACATATTAAAGGCCCATTATTTTTTGGATCAAAAAGTGATTTTCAGCAATTAGCAAGCCAAATACCCGAAATCGCCACACATGTAATTATACGTATGGATCGTATGCAATACATAGATCAATCCGGACTTTATGCCCTTGAGGATATATTAATTGATTTAGAAAAAGCAAGTAAACCTGTTTTGCTTGTTGATATTCAAAGACAACCGCGTTATATGTTTGAGCGAATAGGCCTTATACCACAATTAATCTCAGAAGAGCATGTTTTTACTACGTTTAATGAGTGTGTTATTTGGCTAAAAGAAAATGTTGAAGACGTGGTTTAAGCTTGATTTTTATCTTCAGAAGTTTCATTAGCAATAATACTTGGAAAAATAGTAGGCGCCATAGATTTTACAGGTTTGTAGAGTACACTTTCATTAATATTATCTTCTTCTATAAAGGTCAATGTATTATTCATTTTATCTAAAACAATTAATAAAACACTGAGAATAAGCCCTATTTTTAAAACACCAAAAACACCTCCTAATAGTTTATTAAGCATACCTAAAGCTGCAAAATCAGCGAGTTTAGTTAATGCTTTTCCTGCTAAACTAATGGCTAAAACAATAATAACAAAAGTGATAGCAAAAGCCGTGATATTAATGGTTTTTTCTTCCCATTCGGTTCTAATTTGTAAAAAATCGGCTGCGAAATTACTAAAATGAATCGCGCCATAAAGCCCAAGTATTAAAGCTAAAAGTGAAGCGACTTCTACAAAAAGCCCTTTAAATAATCCACGCAATAACCCAAATAGCAATAGCGCGCCTAAAACAATATCAATGATGTTCATAAGATTGGTAGTTTAAACAAAAGTACACGATTTTTTTAAGTTCTATCATTTATCTAACGATATAGAAAACAGACGTGTGTTAAGGTAGAAATTGTTCTATAAAATTTGTTTTTTGTTGATTCATAGACAAAATATAAAGTAACTTTGCCTCTTGTATAACGCCAAAATGTAGACTTAAATTATGTCTAGAGACGAACAATTAAAAGAACGTTGGAAAAATGTTGTCGATAAATTATCGCAACAGTTTGCAGATGGTGATCCTTTAGACTTAGATTCTATTATATATTTAATCGGTTTACAAGAACTTGGACAGTTGCATCGCGATTATAAAAAAGACCATAAACTCGATTTAATGCATATCGCTATTTGTAAATTACTAGAGCCATATGGGTTTTATGAATTTGATTATGTAGATGATGAAGGTTGGCCGCATTATAAGGTAAAAGCACAATTACCACATTTAAAAGCAGGTGAGCAAAGTGTGCTTATGAAAGAAGCTATAGTCAACTATTTTCTAGAAACTGAATATATTGACTAACAGTTAATTTGAAAATAATCAAAGCTAAAAATAGCCAACTCAACTCAGAAAAAAAGATTAAATTTGCCGATTCAATGGCGATACTGAATTAATTCTGATAACTATCGGAACAGCATTATTATGATAGATAAGATAAGAGAACTCATCGTAGAAGCAGAAGCGTTTAAAGCACAATCTAAAGAAGAGATTGAAGCGTTTCGTATAAAATATTTAGGTAAAAAAGGATTACTTACTGAGTTTTATGCAGAGCTTAAGCATGTGGCTAATGACCAGAAGAAAGAGTTTGGACAGATTATTAATGAGCTAAAGAATACAGCGCAGAATAAAGTAAATAGTTTAAAAGAAGCTATAGAAAACAAAGAAGACGATCAAGGAGTTTATGGAGATTTGTCGCGCCCAGGAGAACCCATTTCTATTGGAGCACGTCATCCAATTTCTATAGTTAAAAATCGTATTATAGATATTTTTTCTAGTATTGGATTTAATGTTAGCGAAGGTCCAGAGATTGAAGACGATTGGCATAATTTTACAGCATTAAATTTACCTGAATATCATCCAGCTAGAGATATGCAAGACACATTTTTTGTGCAAACCAATCCTGATATTTTATTACGTACACACACCAGTTCGGTACAAGTACGTTATATGGAAAATAACAAACCACCGATTCGTACCATTTCACCAGGTCGTGTTTACAGAAACGAAGCTATATCAGCACGCTCACACTGCTTTTTTCATCAGGTAGAAGGATTGTATATCGATAAGGATGTGAGTTTTGCAGATTTAAAACAAACCTTGCAGTATTTTACAACCGAGATGTTTGGTAAGTCTAAAATACGTTTGCGTCCATCGTATTTTCCGTTTACAGAACCAAGTGCTGAAGTCGATGTGTATTGGGGTTTAGAAACCGAAACCGATTACAAAATGACCAAAGGTACAGGTTGGTTAGAGATTATGGGCTGTGGTATGGTAGATCCTAACGTATTGGATAATTG
Source organism: Winogradskyella immobilis (assembly GCF_021887715.1). Classification (GTDB taxonomy): domain Bacteria; phylum Bacteroidota; class Bacteroidia; order Flavobacteriales; family Flavobacteriaceae; genus Winogradskyella; species Winogradskyella immobilis. The sequence goes on along the minus strand of NZ_JAIQXX010000002.1, from coordinate 3,541 downwards.
TGGTATTGACTCTAAAGAATATTCTGGTTTTGCGTTTGGTATGGGAATAGACCGTATAGCATTGTTACTTCATCAAATTAGTGATATCCGTTTGTTAAGTGAAAACGACGTGCGCTTTTTAGAACAGTTTAAGAGCGCGTTTTAGTTTTATTCAGAGTGTCTCAAGCCTGTGACAACGCTGCGCTATGTGCAGTTGTCTGTTTTTTTGTGAAGATAATGAAAAATCGTGTTGATGATTGCCAATTATCGACTTTAGTTAGCTCGCAAGGCGAGCTTTAACTTGGATTTTTCTTTTATTGGGAACAAAAAAAGAGCAACCAATTGCATATAGGGATTGATATGTAGAGTTAATTAGCCTTAGCGGCGAAACTAGTAAATAATAACTGATTAAATGTGTTGTAGCAATTGGCATAGCGTAGCGATGATGTAGAATTGCTTTTGGATGTATTGTCTGCGAAGCAGCATAGACAAAAGTACACCGCAGGCGTATTCTACATCATCGTTTGGTATATGGTTTGTTACATGTTTAAGAAACTAATTTAGTAAACAAATCATAGATAGGAAATTCTAGCGGAATTTTCGTAATCAATCTAAAACTAGCAATAAATTATATATGGTGTTATGTGCTGTTTTATTCTATAATTTTATTAAATGAAACGTTTTTTGCCCGACTACTAGATACTTTAAAACCTAATATCTCATCTAAATCATTTCTCACAAACTTTACTTTTTGAAAGGAACCTTTATTGCCAATAAAATAATCATTCTTGATTGCTTTCATTTTGAAATCTCCTAGTCTTTGGTGATTAGCTATAAGAGTATCGTTTTGAATAAAAAAAGTATAATAAGAATTTAATTCAGTACTATAATAATTCCCTTCAAACTCTTTTAAAGAATTCGAGCTATAATTTGCGGGAATATATTTATCCAAGAAAATCTTCTCTCCATCATCTAATGTAACGATTACTTGTTCAGGGTTAAAAAGTACTGAAACATATTCATCGATTTTCATCTCAAATTCATTATCGTCGACAGGAATTAATGCAGTCTTATCTGTCTTATTTCTTATATATTGCAATGTATTATTTTGAAGTTTGATTTGCCTTGAATAATCGTCTTTTTCATTCCAATAATACCCCTCAAAAGATTTTAATTCTTCTAAGCTTTTTTTAATTGGTTTTTTACTTATTAATGATTTATTGGATATATTATTGTTAGCCTGTTTTTTGGGAAAATATTCATTTAAACAGATGTCTGTTATTTGTCTTACAAGTTGACTTCCATTAATCTCCGAACTATTACTTGTGAATATAATACTAATACCTTGATTAGGAAATCTTCCTAAATATGCTATATAACTTGCATCTTGACCACTATGTTCTATTCTTTTTAAACCTCTATATTCGTTTATAAATTGCCCATTAGCATAGCCATAAAAACTCCCGTTATTAAGTTTTTCTAATCTATTCATTTTTTGAAAAACCTCACCGTTCCCAATATTTTTCTCATTAAAGTTAATTGCCCATTTACTTAAATCTTCAATGGTTGTAGATAAGTTTGTAGCACCTATACTTATATTGTTAAACACATCTTCAATAAAATAAGAACCTTCTTTATAATATGAATAACTTTTATTTTTTATTATTTGACCTTCCGTATCTATAAATTGAGTGTTGTACATTTTCAAAGGATTAAAAATATGCTTCTTTGTATAGTCTGAAAAAGATTTTCCAGACACTCTTGAAACAATTTCAGCTAAAAGTGTGTAGCCCGAGTTGCTATACATAAAATCTTCATTCGGTTTGAAATTCAATGACTTTTGATTAAAAAGAATTTCAAGTACTTGACTATTAGTAATAAAATCATTTAAACGCCATCCTCCAAGTCTCAATAAATTCCATTGATCTTTTATTCCACTTGTATGATTAAGAAGGTGTTTGATCGTTATTTTAAAATCAAACTCATTCATCTCAGGTAAGTATTTTCTAATATCATCCTCCAATGAAAGTTTTCCTTCATCTTCTAGCTGAAAAAGAGCAAATGCGGTAAATTGTTTAGAAACTGAAGCGACGTGAAAAGACGTTTTTTTAGTTATAGGAATCTGATGTTCCACATTTGCAAGCCCATATTGCTTTTGAATTACTAAGTTATCCTTATAGACAACTCCTATTGCTAAACCGGGCTTTTTAAAATTGTAATTTTTTAAAAGACGATCAATCTTTTGCTCTATTTGGTTAATTTCAAAAGGTTTTTTTTCTACAATATTTTGTGCTTCGATTTTTGGTATTAAAAAAAATATGCAAATGCATATTATCACAGCTTGATTAAAGTAATTCATTCAGGTTATTGATTGATTGATTGATTTTGTTGTAATTAGTATATGTATATAACAATATGTTACATTTTGTATGCATAAATTGCACATAACGGTCTCGGCTATGAGTAGTTGCGTTTTTTATCTTTTCTCTGCATATTTAAACTTATCGAAATTTTTAGGCAACTCATTTGTCATTTCTAATTTATTCGATGTTATAGTTGGTTTTATTTTTATGATTTTGGTTTTGTTATCTATTTCAATTTCGTGTTCACTTCTCATATTCACAACATCAATATGTAATACTTTAAAATGGTGTTTCCCTTTTTTGAGGTTTATAATTACATATTCGCTTGGTCTAATTTGTCCAAGAGGTTTTTGGTCAAGCCAAATATTCAGTCGAGCTGTATTGTCCATTTTGTGTAAAATATTTGCTCCGTTATAAATCAGAACATTTCCATTGCCTAGGTCATTCAGTTCAACATTTTCTATGTTAGTTTTTATGAATGTATATTCTGAAGTAATTGGTTTTAATGCACAAGAAGTAAGCAGAATAAAGCTAAATGAGGTGATGATAATTCTAATGTTTTTCATTTCTAAGATTGTTAGGCATAGTTTTTAATTTCGATAAATCTAATTCATATTTGTTAAGGTTTCCTTTCCAAACTCTACACAAAGGTTCTATTTCTTTCATAGTTCTGTAATAAAGTTGGTGAAATTCCAAATCAATAAGTTGTAAAACCATTAATTCGTCAAATAATTCCATTGTTTTCTTGTTAATAGAAACAAATCCAGATTTTTGAGCAGTAGTTTTCACGCTAATTTTTTTTCCGTTTGTTTTAATAACACAATAAAATTCTCCAAGCCTACCAAATTAAATGCCTTAATTCAGTCGGTTTACATCCTAATTCTTTGATTTCCAATTTTAGGATTTCAAAATATTTATTATAAAAAGATTTTATTTTTTCTTTTTCAATCATATTTTAAATTCTGTTTCAAGGCGAATCGCGTAAATTATGCCTAACGTTTGGTGTATAGTTAGTTGCGTGGTTCAGCAACTAATTTAGTAAACAAATACTTGCCAGAGGAAATTCCGAAGGAATTTTCGTGAGAAGCACTAGCCATAGCAATTAATTATACACGTCTTAAGTTTACAATCTATTACATTAGATATATTAATCAGAAAGAACAAAAGAGAGAAATAAGGTTAGTATACACGGTGAAGCT
>NZ_JAIQXX010000029.1 GCF_021887715.1 Winogradskyella immobilis | reverse complement strand
GTAGCTTTTTTTTCGCCAGTGCTGTTTTTGTGGTTTCATAATTGACTATAATTAAATGATTAATTTTTAGTCAACCTATTTCAGGAAAGTTCAGTCCTAAAATGAATGACAACGGAATTGTGTATGGTTAGTTGCGTGGTTAAGCAACTAAATTAGTAAACAAATACGAACCTGAGAAAATTCCGAAGGAATTTTCCAAATAAGCACTTGCCAAAGCAATTAATTATACACGGTGTTGTAAAACGTTTTTTATTCAGTTGTTTTTATTAATTCGGATTTCTTTTTTATATGATTCAAAACCCTATTATGAATCCGATGAACAATATAATCAGACCAAGCTCTCCAATAAAATCCTGGATAAATGTCAACTTTATACCAAGTTGTTCCTTCTAATTCAGTTTGGTTCGCATTAATTTTAGTCAGTTTGAACTGTCCTTTATAGGATTTAAAATATCCATCTAAATGCGGTGGGTGAACTTCCCAAAACGGATTTAATTCGTTCATTGGAATTGGTTGTTCTTTAACGTCAAATTGCAATAAATTCGGTTCGTCCCAAGTTGTAATTGGTTCTACAAAACTTCCGGTTGTAAAATTACAATATCTAACAGCTCCAACACCTTGTCCAACAATTGTAGCGTCGGTTGGATATGAAATACCAGTTTTAAAAATCCAATCGATTGGTTCGTCAATTTTGTCAAATGTCACGACATTCATCCATACTTTTTCAATTGGGCCGTTCACAATTATTTTAGTCCGAACAGGAATTAAATCAGTTGGCTTATTAATATAATCAAAGCTCATAAAACCTAAAGAGAGAAAAAGCAATATTATGGTTGTATTTGTCGGATTAATTAAATTTTTATTTGTGATTTTAAATCCGATATATGAACCTATCCAAATTCCAATTGCGAGAATTGGACTTGCCATTAATAGACAAATTAATCCCTCAATTGCAAAAACCAAAAGCACCAATGAAGCCAAAATTGCGGTAACGAAACTTAAATTATATGCATCGCTTTTAGTCAAATCTAATTTTCTGCCAGATATGTAAGGTGGTAAAAATCCAATTATAATAGGAATTAAAATAAAAACTGTCCAGCCATAATCGCCAAAGTAATTGATTGATAAGTAACCAAGGGTTTGGACAGTAATTAATGTTATTACAATAGAAATTAAATTTATTTTATTCCAAATTCTTCTCACGAATATTTTTTTTTCAAATGTTTTACAACGGCTTCGTATAACCGTCAGTTACGGGCAAATTAACGATTATTTTTGGATTAAACACTAGCCTTAGCAATTCCGATTGGATTCGGACGTAGTCGAATCCGCCGTAATTGCGGTTATACATTGTTGGCAACTGGCTTTTTTTATTCACGATTAAACACTTGATTGTAATATTCGTTCAACAATCCTTTTCCGTTATGTTTAGTTTTTAAAATCAGTTTGGATTCAGCACAAGCGTTTTTATATAAACTTTGTTCTTTCTCATTCAGACTCTTTGAACCCAAATAAACCATTTTATAAATCGGATTAGATTGTTCCAATTCAAACGCCTTTTTTAGCATTTCTTTCCCCTTAATTTCTAACTCTTCGTAGTCGCCAAATTCGTAAGGGAAAATTGAAATCGCATATCCAGCAATAAAATTAAATTCAGCTATTTCCGAGTATTTTTTCAGTCCGTTTTTTAATTCGTATTCCAATTCGGTTCGTAAGTCAATATCTTTTTTAAAAAGTCCGTTCACATCTTCAAGCATAGACCACAAAAAGAAGAAATAATATTTCCACGTTTCAAAATCCGCGTTGTTTTCCGAAATCAGGTTTTGATATTCAGAATATGCTTCATTATATTTTTCTGCAGATTCTAATTCAAATATTTTTTCCAGATTTTGATTCATTCGTGATTTTTTTCAGCTTGTTGCCAACGTTGTTGTGTATGATTAGTGGCGTGTTTAAGCACCTAATTTAGTAAATAAAAACCGAATAGAAAATCCGAGAGGATTTTCGTAAGTAGGTAAGAACTAGCCATTAATTATACACGTTGTTGCCATTTCGTTGTTTTTTCGTTTTTCTAATTATTCAACTAATTTCATTTTCCGCTTTTCAACGTTTGAGTGAGTTCAGTCAGTGTTTTATTCCGCAATATTTTTCAATTCCGATTGAGTGAGCAATTCCGCAACTTGCTAAATTCTGCATTCAATTATAGTTTAGTTTTTCAATTCGGTTGACTAATAAGATTTCAGAAATGCATTTAAACTATTTCCACAAACTGTCATTATCAAAATTTCAATTATTTGAAATAGTAGAATAAAAAGTATAATCTTATAAAACTTATTTTCTTTTTTCCAAATCAGTATTATTACCGCTATTACTTGAATGATTCCGAATATTATGTTTAAAGCATAAATTGCGATATCTCCACCAGATACGCCAACATTTTTATAAAAAATAAATGAAAACATTAAAAATGAAATCAAACAATTTATTAGAATCCATTTATTTAATTTGGTCATATTTATTTGTCGGTTTTGAGTGTGTTCCGCAATGAATGGCAACGTTGTTGTATATGGTTTGTTGCGTGTTTCAAGCAACTAATTTAGTAAATATTTACCGGCCAAGAAAGTCCGCGAGGACTTTCGCAAGTAGGCAAGAAGCCAGCAATAAATTATATACGGTGTTGTAAGCAGTGCTTTTTTCATTCTAATTTTCCTTTCTTTTAATTAGTTTTCCAAATATTATTCCGACTATTAAAGAAGGTATAAGTCCAAATAAAAAAATCCAATATAATGGTTTAAATAAATAATCATAAAATGGATTATCATTCGTTCCAATGTTATCAATTCCTTCTTGCAAGAAACCAGTAATTCCTCCTAAAAATCCAGTTGTTAGTAAAACTGACATTCCAGTCAAAAATCCGACAACAATATAATTCCGCTTTTTTATTAGAATTTCTTTTCCTGCAATTCGTCCGTAAAAATATCCGCACAAAATCATAATCACACAGCCAATTAAAATATGATACCAATAATCGACTCTCGTAATCCACAAAAAACCGTCAATAAATCCGTTGTCACTTGAAATAATTAAAGTCATAATTAAATGAGCGATAATAATTCCGACAAAAACACTTTTCAGACCTTGCTTTGCTCCAATATTTTCAGCATTTTTTATTGTCATTTTCTTGAATTTTCTTTTCAGTAGGATTTTTTTTTTGCATTGCTTACAACGTTGATGTGTATGGTTAGTTGCGTGGTTAAGCACCTAATTTAGCAAATAAATCACAGATAGAATATTCCGAAGGAATGTTCGTAAGTCGGCAGTGACCAAGCAATTAATTATACACGGTGTTACAGCACGTTTTTTATTTTCTTCTTTAATTTCCGATTATCCGAATACAATATTATTCCGCCACATTTTGCTCTCTGCCCAAATAGAATTGGCGCTAAATCATTCTTATAAACTGTAATTTTCTCAATATTTGAATTGTTAATCAGATTTAAAATTTCGTAAGTATGCTCAAATTCGGAATAGTCAAGCAGATACTCATCTGATTTTACAATTAACTTGAACATTATTTTACATACACAATTCGATTCGTAAATCTTTTTTCCAGCACCAAAAGTTTGATGTTCTACTCTTTCATTTCCAGAATTATGAAAATGAGTATTTCCAATATAATAAATTGAATCTGACTCGATTTTCTTTTTTAATTCAGCTATTTGTTCGGATTTAGATTCCAGTTTTTCAAATTCCGCAATCCATTCAGCGTTCTGCTTTTCAGTCAGAAGTGAGTCAGTTTTTATTTCTTGAGAGAAAATCGTATTACTGAAAGATAGAAGTAAAGCAAAAATTAATATTCGTATCATATTTTGTTCATTTCCAGCAAAGTTAAAGTCAGAGTTTCAATTATAAAATTCAAAATGAGTGAACAGGTCTTTTCGTTTAGCGATATGTTTTCTCAAATGTGCTGTAACGTGTTTGTATATGGTTTGTTGCGTGTTTTAAGCACCTAATTTAGCAAATACAAACCGAATAGAAAATCCGCGAGGATTTTCGTAAGTAGGCAAGAACTAGCAATAAATTATATACGGTGTTAGCACCAGTAATTTCTTATAATTTCGAGTTTATATTTTTCAATTTTTTCGCAAATTCTTTTTTTCTCAACTCCTTATTTCTTTTATCAACTGCCTCATCTAATGAAAAATATATAATCGTTTGTACAATTGGCAGATATTCCCTGCATTCTTCTTCCTGTAATTCGTGAATACCTTTACTCAAAGTGCCATATATATGTGAATTCTCATTGAAATAGTCAGGTAGATGTTCTTGTATATATTCTATTTTAGAATCCATTCTTTTTTTCCTGAATTCTTCTTCAGAAATTTTATCTTGAATATCAGTTTCTACAAAGGTCTTTATAATCAAATTCTCAAAAATTCTCCTGTAATATAGGAATGCTCCAATGGCATAACCGTAAGATTCAAGTTGTGATGCTTTTGCTAGTTCACTAATATTTTCTTTAGATATAACACTTTCATATTTGTTGAATCCATCTTTAACAGAATCATATTTGGATGGATATTCCGCTATCTTTATAATTTTGTCTCCATCTACTAAAAATCCATATAAAATTTTATGATGAGCGTTCAAACTGCATCTAAATGTTTTATAAAGTGTAGGTTCATTCCGAACTAATTGAGGTGCAAATTGCATATTTGGAACTCTTGGTGCATCTTTATAAACTCTGTCAGGTGTAAATATTCTTTTATCGCCACATTTTGTGCAATATTGCTCAACTCTTTCCTCAAAATGAGTTATCAAATATTCCAAAGAATATTCCATTTCTTCACCATCTTCATTAATCATAACTGAATTCGTGAATTTTTGATAAAGAGTTGAATCAAATATTATTTTATGTATATCCATATTTGGTGTTTCTTATTGGTGCTAACGTTACCGTATAAGAAACGTAGGGCAGATGATAAGCACTTTCGTTTCGGTTTATTACTTAGCTAAATATAAATATTTTGCTTTTATCTTTTCTATTATAAACGCCAAATTTTATATTTAGCGGACTTTGTTAATATGCCTAAATTTTCGGTTAAGCCACAAATGCCCTATGTTTTTTATACACTGTTGTAGCACGTTATTTTTCGGCACGTTTACCATTTTTTGTAATCTGATACCAATTTTCGCTTTTCCACAATGAGTGTTCTCCATCTTTTATTATTTCGCAATTGTCCGAAACTTTCGCAAAACCTCCTTTGAAAGGGTATGCGCAATCAAAATTCGGTTCGATAACTATTTTCCCTTGCGAATTTGCATATCCAATTTTTCCATTTTTTATTATCCGAAAAAGTCCGCTTTCCACATATTCAGGTCCGTTGTCGTATTTAAAGACTTCAAATAGTTCAGTTCCATTTTTATCAATTCCGATTATTTTTCCAGTTTTATTCCTAATTACCATTCCAAAATCTCGAATTGTGTCGGTATAGCAATAATAATATTTTCCAATCGGAATTATCGTATCTCCTTTTGAATTCAGATAGCCAGAAGGAACTCCTATTTCGTCAAATTCTCCTTCGTAAAATTTAATCAAATAGCTATCTTTTTTCGAGCTACAAGCTGAAATTAAAAACGTCATTATTATTCCGAAGATAAGTTTTTTCATAATGTGCTACAACGTTTATGTATATGGAAAGTTGCGGTTTTGTATGCGAGGATTTTCCGAAGGAAAATCAGACGTAACAAAACAAGCAACGACCTTTATTTAAGCACAACACCAGCAATTTTTTATATACAGTGTTGGCAACCGTTTTATTGCGCTTGTAATTGCATTATCCAAAAATACAATTCTTTCAATCCCAATACAACTGCGATAAAAAATCCAATTCTTGCAAACCATTTTGTTTTCGGGAATTCTTTTAATGTGTTTTCAGAAAGACTTATATTAATTTTTTTTTGTTCTCGGTTAAGCCACTTTTCTGTCATTCCTCCATTTTTAATAAGTTCAACTATATTATCACGGTTAAAATCAATTGCTAATTTTTTGTGACCACTTTCATGCTTAAAACTCAAAATACTCAAGGAATACAATTCCTTTAAAATAAAGTCATTTCTTAGAGGGTTAATTCCCGACTCTTTCATTAAAAAGGTAACCTTTCCTTTGAAAACGCTTTCTGTTTGGTACTTGTCTAAATATTCCTTTAGAAAAGTGTCAATAAATTCAGATTCCTCTTTAGATAATTCTTTGTTCATAGGTTCTTATCAATGGTTGCCAACGGTTCGGCTATGGTTAGTACGGGAATTAAAAGTAGTAAACTTTCGATTAAGCACTTAGCCAAAACTTTTTATTTTGTTTTATCTTTTTTGTTTTAAAGCCAAATCAAAAGATTTGGCGGACTTGGTTAAAAGCTCTAAACTTTGGGTTAAGCACTAAAACCCGTATTAATTATAGCCATTGTTGTGCGTTCGTTATTTTCCTGCATCACTAGCTGCTTTTTCAATCCAATCACCCATATTGCTATAACCATTATCATCAACCCAGTCATAAGTTTTAAATCGTTCGAAAAAGTATTTTTTGTCGTCTTTATTGTTAGTGAATATTGGTCCAAATGAATTATCTCCTTTTTTACTTGTATTTCCGTTACTGTCTTTTACATTATGGACATAAATACCAAGTATTCCATTTCCTTTTTCCCAACTTTTCTCAAGTTCATATTTTATATAATCCCTATTACTAGTTTCAGAGCCAATTAATACAACAGTTACAGAAGTTCCGTCTAGCTGTTCTCTTATCCATTTTTTTATGGCAGAATCTCCGCCTCTTTTGATTTCTTCAAAATCCGCAGCATCAATAAATCCAGCTGCTTTTCTGTCCTGAGTTACCCAGCTGTTTCTTACGATATTTGCTCTCCAAACGTCATTTGCGTAGTGAAAGCTGAAAAAGGTTCTTCTTGCCATATTTTTTATTTTATAAAGTACATAATAATTAAAATTGTTGCGATAACAGAACCATAGAAAAGAAGAATAGTCTTTGATAAAATTGCACTTGCCCAATCACTAAATCCGTTATCTAATTCTTTTGTGTTTAATGAAAAATCGGTTGTTTCGGCTGTTCTTGTAGTATCGTATAGTTTACGAAATAATCTTTCTTGATATATAAAATATCCATCCAAAATCCAGAATACTATTGCGGGAAAATATGCTACAATTACAAAGGTCAAATTACTGTCTTTAGCAGACAATGCAAACAGAGCTGAAACTAGAGTAACAGTCCATCCTTTAATCAAAAATGAGTTTTGTCCCATTCTATTGATTATTCCTTGGATAAATTCTAAGTGTTTGTATTTGTCTTCCATAGTTTCTTCTAATGACGCACAACGTCTAGGCTATGGTTAGTACGGGAATTAAAAGTAGTGAACTTTCGATTAAGCACTTAGCCAAAACTTTTTATTTTGTTTTATCTTTTTCTTTATAAAGCCAAATCAAAAAGATTTGGCGGACTTTGTTAAAAGCTCTAAACTTTGGGTTAAGTACCAAAACCCGTATTAATTATAGCCATTGTTGTAAGCTGGCTTTTATTTTCATATTGCTTTTTTAAGAGATTCAAAGTGTTTTACGTCAAGTTCCAACAAAGAAAAAAGTTCATTACAGGCGATTGGAAGAACCATAATAAGTTCATCGTGTCTAGTGGCTTTTTCAAATGTTGTAAAGTGCGAAAAGTGATTTAGAGTTTTGTAATTGTTTACGTTATCGACCAATTGAGCAATTCTGTTTTCCACACTATCTGGCTCGTTAGGTATTTTCATTAAGGTGTAAATTTCTAAAAACCTTCTAAGAGCATTTGGAATTAGAATATCATAAACTTCTCCACCATTTTCAATTTCTTGTTTGTATTTGTAAATAAGGCTGAAAAGATAAATATATTCAGATTTATACCTTTTTAATACTTTACTTAAAGCTTTTAGAACGGAATTGTCCGTGTCAATTTTTTGAATTTGATAAAAACCAAAATTTGGAACTTCTTGTTTTTCTCCTGTTGTAGGGTTTGTAATTTTCTTCCGCTTGTTTAGCTGACTTGAATCTCTTAAAAATGAAAAGAATTCAAAGTTATGAGTAGATATAAATAGTTGCTTAAAGCAATTAACAACTTTAGCTGGATTATCTAAATCTACATTTTTTCTAAAAAAGTAAGAGTTTATGAGCGAATAAACTTGAGAAATATGATTAGTATCTAAACTAGAAATTGGGTCATCTATAAATACTATTGTTTTTTGCATTTCTAGGATACCTAAACTTTCTAATTCAACCAAGAAATAAGAAAATGCGATAGCGGTTTTTTCTCCTTCACTTAAATTCCTAGCTGGTCTGGATTTACGCAATAAAATAAATCTATCATCTGAAGTTACATCTATTTCTATATCATCTCGATTAAGAAATTTTTGTATGAATTTGTTTAATTCGTCTTTTCCTTTAGTTATTGTTTTTAGAGAATCTAGTTTCTCCTGTTTGATGCTTTCTTTCTTATTAACGTAGTTTTCATATAGCTTTTTCCAATTTTGAGCATTTTGACTTTTCTCTTTTTTTACGAAATAATTTTCATTTTTTAAAAAGTCAGCTATAAGATGTTTTTTTAATTTTTCTCTTGCTGAATTTCTTTCTGTTTCAAAATTTGATATTAATGAATTATGGCTTCTAATTATTTCATTAAGCTCTGAAATCCAATCCTCAAATTCTTTTAACTCATATTCAGTTACTGATATTGAAATATTATTAAAAATATTACCATCTTCTTTTCTTGTAAGCTCATTTAATAAATGGTTTAATTCAGATATGTATTTTGATTTAATTGCTTTGTAAGAATTGATTTTTTGGTCTATAGTTTCTCTTACTCTTTCTGTGAAGTCATTTTTACTTTTGGGTATTTCTATTGATTTAATTAAGGCGATTTCTGCATTAATTGAATCTCTTTGTACAGAAATTTTGTCCCTTAATTCTTTAGAAGCATTTGAGAAATAATTATTTAATGAAGTTATTCTGTTAGTGGTTATGTCATTACCACAAAATGAACAGGTTTCCGCATTTTCTTCAAATGCCAAACCATCTTTCACCCAACTATATAAGTCCTTGTTACTCTCTAAAATATCTATTACAACATCTTTTGCAGGTTCTTCTTTTAGAAGTTCGGTGACAGCTAATTTTAAGTCAGCTACTTTTAAATCAAGAATGTATTCGTCAAATGCTTGAAAATTATTTGTTGAGTTTGATAAAATTTTTAAATCTTCAATTTCCTTATTTTCTAAAATGATATATGTGTCAAGGTTGTCTTTTGAAATTGAATTTAAAGCAGCCTTAAAGTGTCCTTTATCAAATGGAATTGTATTATTGGAAATAATTAATCTAATTGCTTTGCTTTCTTCTTTGAAACGCCAATTTTCATATTCATTAAAAATATTAATAACAGGTTCTGTAGCAGTTTTTCTTAATTTGGCAAATTCAATTTTCGCCTCCAATTTTCCGATTTCACTTCTTATCGTAGTATTTTCTCCAACATCAAAAGCTATTGGTGCTCCCAATTCAGTTCTAGAATCCCAAGTTAGTTTCGCATCAACATATTCTTTGTTAAATATAAAAACTGTTGTTTCGTATCTCTCTAAATTTTCACTTTCAAATTCTTGATTATTTTCTAGGCGAAGTTTGAATTTGGCTTCTGGATAGTCTATATGAATTGCTTTATCACGAAGTGAGCAGAATATTCTTGACAGCGTTGTTTTACCTGAGTAATTCCAACCGTAAATGATATTTTTCTCTTTGAAATCTTGAAGTGTAGAATCTCTATTCCAATTAAAATCATTGAAAACTCCAAATTTCTCGATGGTTAATATTTTTTCTATCATTCGGTTTTTTCAGCTTGCTTACAACGGTTGGGCTAAGCGTAGTGCGGGGGCAAGGAAACTTTTCGTTTCCGTCTGCGCACGAAGCTAAAGCTTTTGGTTTTGCTTTTTCTTTTTTTGTCCAAAGCTAAATCCCAAAGATTTAGCGACCTTATAAATATATGCAGACCTTACGATTTAACCCTAAACCCCGCATTACGTTTAGGTTTTGTTGTAAACAGTTTTTATTGGTCAGATTCTAATATCTTTTTCTTTTCAGAGTCAAATTCCGATTGAGTTATAATTCCACTATCCAATAATTCCTTCAGTTTTTTTAATTTTTCGTATTTGTCTGTTTCTTTATCAGATACTTTTGCGTTATCATTTCCGCAATCTTTAACTTCACAGGTTTCTATTGCACTTTCAATGTCTAAAGTATAATTAGATAAATTACCACCACCTACAAGGAAAAGAACTTTTTCATTTTTTTTGTCTTTAAATCGTTTTATTTTTTTAATCGTAACAGCATAACCGTTGTATGCTCTTGATTTTATTTCTCCTCCTTTAACTAATGCGCTTGTAATCCACATATATACATACTGGTCATTATTTCCACTTCCGTTCCCCATTATTACATCATCACCAACTTTGTAAGTAATGCCATTAGAAGCTTTATATTCTTTTAACTTTTGAGCATAAATTCCATTCCCAATTAAAAGGGAAAAAGTTAATAATATTAGTTTATTCATACTGTTTATTTAAATTGTTTACAACGTGCTTGTGCATGGTTTTGTTGCGACGTTACTAGACTAAAATAGTAAAAAAACAACCAACATTGGAAGTGTCCGAGGATTTTCCGAAAGGAAAATCCACCAGCAATAAATTATGCACGGTGTTGTAAACAGTACTTTTCACTCATTATAGTAATCTCGAAGTTTATTTTCAGTTTTAATCAGATCGCTTTCAAAATCTGGATAATTATTTAATAATTGTTTGGCCTTTATAATTGATTTTGATCCTTTTTCAATTTCTCCATATCTCAGGTGATTTTCTGCTAATTGATAATAGGAAATTCCTTTTATAAAATCTAAATCAGAATTATTAATTACATTTAAAAACTCTTTTTCAGCATTTATGTCTTCTCCGATAACACTTAATGTTCGAGCTAAATTTAGTCCCGCGACAAAATATTGTGAGTTTGAGTGAGCAAATGATTTTTTATAATAATCAATTGATTTTTTAAAATTCTTAGCATTACTTTCTAGGTTTCCTAAATTATTCAAAAGAATAACATTGTTTAGGTCTTTCTCTAGACCTTTTAAAAAGAATTCACGAGATTTATTCAGTTTGTTTTCTTGAGCAAATTTAATTCCTAATAGATTTAATGTGTTTATAGAATCATATAGGTCGTCAAATCTTTCATTATAAAACACAATGTCTTCACCATTTTTAGTGTAATAAATAAGAGGGGAAGTGTTTATTATTATTTTATTGTTTTGTTTTTTACAACTAATAAATACTACTATAAAAATCAGTGCAATAAAACTATGTTTGATTAATTTTCTCAATTTCGATTTCGTATTGTTTACAACGTTGATGTGTATGGTTAGTTGCGTGGTTAAGCAACTAATTTAGCAAATAAATCACAGATAGAATATTCCGAAGGAATGTTCGTAAGTCGG
>NZ_JAIQXX010000028.1 GCF_021887715.1 Winogradskyella immobilis | reverse complement strand
CATCAGTAACCACAGCAGTATTAACAGCAGGGACATCACTTAAGCATTGTACATTAATATCAGCAGGATTAGAAGCTGTAGGATTTTGAGTATCAGGTGTAACGATAATCGTTCTAGTTTCTACATTAGTAAAAGAACCATCAGAAACTTCAAAAGATAATATATAATCACCTAATTCAGTTACTGTAAAGTTAGTACTGGCGATTTGACCAACTGCGTTTAAGGTACCTGAGTCTAAAGAAGTTGCTACAATATTTCCATTAGGATCAGCTACTAACCAGCTATAATTAATAATGTCTCCTGAGTTTGTAGGTCCAGTATAACTACCTTCTACAGTGAGTGTAGAACATATTTCTTCGTTTACAGATAAGGTATTTGGTGTTATTATTTGAGCATTTAATGTACTACCGGCTGCAACAACATCTCCAAATGTAAATACAGTTGTAGTATTAGATCTACAAGCTGCATAGACTATGCCACCGAT
Organism: Winogradskyella immobilis; assembly: GCF_021887715.1. GTDB lineage: Bacteria > Bacteroidota > Bacteroidia > Flavobacteriales > Flavobacteriaceae > Winogradskyella > Winogradskyella immobilis. The sequence goes on along the minus strand of NZ_JAIQXX010000028.1, from coordinate 13,379 downwards.
TTCTATTTGATTGTTTGGAGTACAAGAACCTGCTATATCTCCACCATTTTGAAATACTAAAGCTGCACCAGAAGGCAAAATTAAACTGGCTTGAGAGCCAGAAAAATTTAATATGCCAGAAGATCCAATTTCTAGTAAATCTGTTCTTAAACTAATTTCTCTTGGATTATTCGGTGGATCTAATACAAGAGTACCGTTAACCGTAACCGTTCCCATAGGGTCAGTAACCAAATTTGTAGTTACAGTAATTGTATGACCAAGTCTAACTTCTATATTATTAGTAGTTGTAGTTATTTGTCCAGGGTAATTTGATGCTGCGATCCAACTAGTTCCATTATAAGTTTCCCAACTTGTAATAGTTTCCCAATTGCCAGTTCCAATAGATCTATAGTCATTTAATACATCTTGCCCAAAGGCAAAACATATGGAAATGAAAAAGGATATAACAAAGTAAAATTTCTTCATACGTAGGTTATTTAAACTTAATAAACACCACTAACCAACCATGGTATTTGCACAGTCGGATTAATTAATTTTATATTTTGCTATTAATTCTTGTATTCTGAGGGTAAAGTAAAAGTAGTATGTATCAGGCTATTGCTAAAATATTATCGTTGAATTACATAATTATTACTATAAGTTGTTCATTTAGAGTTTTGTTCATTTAATCCTTAAAATCAGCAGGTTATATTAACAATTTTTGAAGGTTATTAACAAAAAAGACTCCTAAAATAGGAGTCTTTCATAAAAGTTATTAATATTTTATTTAATTCTTAACACCAGGAAGATTTTCTGGTTTTTTTGTTTGCCAATGGAATGTTGCCGATTTTTTTGCGATAGGTGCAATTTCATCAAGAGTATTTGCATCATATACAATTCCATTTTTAATAACATGTGTTAGCGTATTTGTGTTTTCTAAATTATCTAATGGGTTTTTAGACATAATTAATATATCTGCAATTTTTCCGGTTTCTATACTGCCTAAATCGTTGTCTAAACCTAATGCTTCAGTGCCTTTTATAGTTGCAATTTTTAAAGCATCTATATTTTTCATGCCTCCACTAGCAACGGCCCATAATTCCCAGTGAAAACCTAAACCTTGTAATTGACCATGACTTCCAATTCCGCCTATGCCATCAGCTTCTACAAGGTCTTTCATAAATTCTGCATGTTTTTTAAATACATGTTCTTCATCCATAAACCATCCTGGTCGACGTCTCGATTTTTGAGCCAATTCTGCATATGGGGTAAAATACTGCATCTTTTTATTGTGATACGGATTGTCTCTAGAATAATAATAATTTTCAGCCCAAGGACCACCGTAAGACACTAAAAGCGTAGGTGTTACTGCCATTTTAGATTCTGCTACAGTTTTTATAACATCGTTGTAAATAGGGTAAATAGGGAAGGAGTGCTCATGTCCAGGATATCCATCAATTAAATTCACCATATTTTGTTTAAAATCTAAACCTCCTTCAGTTGTAGGCATTAATTTTAATTCTTTTGAAGCTTTAATAACCCATTGACGCTGCTGGCGATTTCCTACTAAATACATTTTTATACTTTTAGTATTATAGTATTCGCTGTATTGCTTTAACACATCTTTAGCGTGGTTGTAATTTTCAATATTATAAGCCCAAAATCCAACTCCAGGACCAGTACTATATACACGTGGACCATGCATCATACCTGCATCTACCATGTCTGAATAGGTTAAAACATCTGTAGAAGCGGTTTGAGGATCTCTAGTTGTTGTAACTCCATAAGCGAGGTTTGCAGAATAAATCCAAATTTGATTTTTATGAATTCCCCAATTAGGCCACATGTGTGCATGTGTATCTACAAAACCTGGAGTTAATGTTTTTCCTGAAACATCAATAACTTTTGCATTACTTGGTACAGAAAAGCTTCCTGATGCTCCAACATTTACTATTCTATTATTTTCTATAAGAATATCTCCATTTTCAATGACTTCATCTCCATTCATTGTAATTATTCGACCACCTTTAAGCAAAGTTCTGCCTTTAGGCATTGAACGTTTATAGTTTACAATGATTTTGTATTCTTCTGCTTTAAACTTTGGAGTTTCTTTTTTCTTTTCGTCTTTTTTAGCATCTGTTTTAGTAGAATCTTTTTTCTTTTCAGCGGCTAATTCTTTTTCTCTCTTTTTAGCTAATTTTAAGCTGTCAGTAAAAGCTTTTCCTTTTATTAAGTCGTAGGCAAAATGACTAGCTCCAAGTGACCAATGTACTTTTTTGCTATTTGAAGCCCATGCAGGAAATTCACCACCTATAACCGTTAATTTTGTGGCAGGAAATGCTGCATTTTCAGCTTTAGCTAATGAAATACTTGGAGTTTTACCAATTTTTGGAATGATAACACTATAGATGTCATTATTTATTTGGGCTAATGCATAAGTACCGTCTGGTGAAATTTTTATAATAGATGGTCTAGACGCTGTATTATTTTCTCTCCAACCTTCTTCATGAGTAGGTAATGCTGCATGTGCGTCGTCATGACCTACACCAAAAACATCAGAAGAGCCATAAGTCTTTATTCCTGTTAATTTTAAATGCGATTTTTCATCACTTCCATCCCAACGGATAGAAATTAAACCTTTAACACCATGATTAAGATATACACGATCATTTATTTTAGTAAAATGAGGAGTCGTTCTCCCTTTTGTTTTATCTATAACAGTTATGGATCCACCATTAGTAGAAATCCATGCTATATCTTCAGCAGCACCAGCAGCAAAAGGACCAATAGCATCTTGATAAGATTGCGCAGAACCTTTGATAAACGCAATTTTATTAGAATTGTAAGACCATGCTGGGTTGGTATATATACCAGATTCATTAGTCAATTGCGTAGCGTTGCCACTACCATTTGCATTTACTTTATATAAATGTCCACCAGATGGTTTCCAGGTTGTAAATGCAATTTGTTTTCCGTCAGGCGACCAAGTTGGTTGCGCTTCTGTAAAATTATGATCGGTCAGTCGTTTAGGTTTACCATTTGGTAAATCCATAACATATAATCGATTTAAGGCTGTAAATGTAATTTTGCTTCCATCTGGTGATGGTACAGCATCTCTAATCTGTGTTACAGTTCCTTCATTTTTATCTTCAATAGGATATTTAAAAGCAACCATTGGTCCCATATCTAAATCGATATTAACTTTAAAAGGAATCTCTTTTGCATTATTATTAGCTATAGAAATGGAATATATTTTTCCGCCATATGATGCTATTAAATTTTTATTATCTGGCGTAAATGCCATAGCAGGCATAACGCCTAAAGGCGCAATAGATTCTTGCTCATCACGCTGAACAGGATATGCTAACCAACGCTCGTCTCCATTTTCGAGGTTTCTAAGCACAAGTCCGGTTTCGGCTTCAAAACGACTACCATAAACCATCCATTTGCCATCATTAGAAAATGTAGGTGTAAATGCTGAACCATACCTCGATGTTATAGCTGACACATCTCCATCTTCACGATCATAGCTTATAATTTGGTATTGTGGTAACTGCGCGTTATAATCCCAAGCTCCTCTACGAGATGAAAAATAAATATGATTACCATCAGCACTAAAGGCAGGATCTATTAATTTTTGAGTTCTATTCTCAGTTAAAATAGCGGATCCAGATCCTCCGTCTTTATGAAGTATAAAAGGTTTTATAGTCCGACGTCCACGTGTGCCTACAATATATTCACCATCAGGACTCCAATCGGCAGATACATGGTATTTGTTTTTGTCTTTTGTTAATTGTTTTTGCTCTTTAGAAGCTAAATTCATGGTCCAAACATTATCAGAGCCGCTTTTATCAGATATAAAAACAATAGATTTACCATCAGGACTGTAACGTGGATGCACATCGTATGGCATACCTTCAGTGATACGGGTTGCTGTACCACCAGAAATTGGAATAGTATAAAGGTCTCCCATCATATCAAAAATGATGGTTTTTCCATCTGGATGCACATCTACAGAAATCCATGTGCCATTATCTGTAGTAAATTTAATTTTACGCTCTGGCTCTAATGGTAGCTCTTTCGTCGCTTTTTTTGTGTCGTCAGTTTTTTTTGAATCTTGGGCAATTGCATACGTACAATTAAAAATAAACAATAACCCAATAAGGTATTTTGTTAACGGTTGATTTTTCATAATATAGAATGAATGAATTTTAATAAAAATTAGCCCTCTAAATTAATCATTTAGATACTTAGAATCAAAAATTGGTTTACGGATTGGTTTACGGATTGGTTTACGGTAATAAATACAGCTATAAAAAAAGCGTTTTCAAAATTAATTGAAAACGCTATTAACAAAGGGTTTAATCTATGTAGCGAGAACGAGAATTGAACTCGTGACCTCCGGGTTATGAATCCGACGCTCTAACCAACTGAGCTACCTCGCCATTTATTATAAAGTAGCTCTAACCTCCCGATAGTTATCGGGATGAGCTACCTCGCCATAATTGCGGGTGCAAATATATAAACAAATTAGTAGCTAGCAAACATAAGATTCTAAAAAATAATTTTTTAATATTATGTTTTAATGTCCGCTATAAATGTATATATTGAGCGCACAATATTTTTTATATGGACGATAAAATAAAATACGAATTAGAGTTTCCAATACAAGCATCTCCGCAACTCTTATACCAATATATTTCTACACCTTCAGGTTTGTCTGAATGGTATGCGGACAATGTAAATAGTAGAGGTGAGCTGTATACATTTATATGGGATGGAAGTGAGGAACAAGCTAAGCTATTAATTAAGAAGAGTAGTGAGCGTGTAAAGTTTAGATGGTTAGAAGATGAAGAAGAAGGAGATTCGTATTATTTTGAAATTAGAATCCAAGTTGATGAAATTACTAAAGATGTTTCTTTAATGATTACAGATTTTGCTGATGAAGATGAAATAGATGAATCTAAGATGCTTTGGGAGAATATGATTTCTAGCTTAAAACAAGTTTTAGGATCAGCTTAAAAATTAAATGGTTTAACTGTTATACCTTTGTCTCGTGCCGATAATTATCGGAATTTATCGAGACTTTTTTTATGATGAATACTAACGGGTTATTACAATCTAAATCAGATGCAAATATTGATTTAGAAAATAGAGGCTATAAATACGGAGATGCTCTTTTTGAGACGCTTAAAGTTGTCAATGGAAAGATATTTTTTTGGGAAGATCATTATTTTAGGCTAATGGCATCTATGCGTATTTTAAGAATGGACATTCCAATGAATTTCACCATGGAATTTCTAGAAGAAGAATTATTAAAAACGGTAGAAGCTAATAATTTGCTTAAGGCTACTGTGCGAGTACGATTAAATATAGATAGAGGAGAAGGCGGCAAATATTTACCGTTAGAAGAAACAAATATTAACTACAATATTACCGTAGAGGCACATCATCAACCTTTTTATGGTAATTTGCCGTATGAAGATTACATTGTTGATTTATACAAAGATTTTTATATGGCTCCTGGTTTTTTGTCGGGTTTAAAATCTAATAATAAGACACTACAAGTTATAGGAAGTATTTATGCTTCTGAAAACCAATTAAATAATTGTTTGGTTTTAAATACTAATAAGAGTGTTATTGAAGCACTAAATGGCAATTTGTTTTTAGTAAAAGGAGATGTTATTAAAACTCCGCCTTTAGACGATGGATGTCTAAAAGGTGTTATGAGAAAACAAATTATAGATTTATTAAAAAACAATCCTAATTATAAGTTTGAAGAAACCTCAATATCTCCATTTGAGCTTCAAAAAGCTGACGAATTATTTATTACCAATGTAATCGTAGGCATTCAATCTATAGGAAAATATAGAAAAAAGACTTTTGCAAATAATGTGGCAGTAGATTTAATAAAACTATTAAATGCTAAGTTGCGTTTAACTTAATTGTAGCTAGGATTTTCAGGTGCGTTAGACCATATAGAATATTCACCACCAAGTTCTAACATTTTTTCTTTCCAGAATTCGTTACAGCATTTAGAGATGATAGAGTTTTTATAAGTGTTTTGAGCAATTAACCAAGACTGAGATTTTAATTCAGAATCTAATTGATTTTCATCCCAACCAGAGTAGCCTAAAAAGAACTTTATATCTTCAGAGGTTAGTTTACCTGAATTAATTAAGTTTAAAACAGTAGCAAAATCACCACCCCAAAAAATACCTTGATTAATTTCTATGCTATTTGGTATAAGTTCAGGGGATTTATGAATAAAATATAAGTTGTCTTGCTCAACAGGACCACCATTATATATAGGAAACTCACATTCAGTATCTTCAACCAAATCTTTTAAATTGTAATCTAACTGCTTATTAATAATAAACCCAACGGCACCTAATTGGTTGTGATCTGCCAATAAAATCACTGCTCTATTAAAGGATAAGTCTCCTATAATAGACGGTTCTGCAAATAAAAGATCACCTTTTTCAGGTTTGTTATTTGGCATAATTGATTTGATTTGATAATAAACCTAATATATATTTCACAAAAAACCAAGACTTTAGGTATAATATTATAATATAAAAAAACCCACTAAAATAGTGGGTTTAAATATTTTAAGTAAAAAACTCTTAGTTTACAGCATCACTTAAGTCAGAACCTGCCTTAAATTTTACTACGTTTTTAGCTTTTATTTTTATTGTTTGTCCAGTTTGTGGGTTTCTTCCATCTCTAGCAGCTCTTCTAGATACTGACCAAGATCCAAAACCTACTAAAGAAACTCTGTTTCCTTTTTGTAAACATCCTTCAATATCAATTAAGAAACCGTCTAATGCTTTCTTAGCTGCTGCTTTAGTAATTCCGGCATTTTCAGCCATGCTGTTGATTAAATCTGTTTTGTTCATAAATGTTAAATTTAAATTATTAAAAATTAAGTTTTCAACGTAAATGTTAAAATCTGTAACAAATTTATACGTAATATCCACCTACGCAAGTAATAGCGTGCGAAATACAGAGTTTTGTTAATAACTTATGGCATTTGTTAATAAAGGAACGCGTTTCATCGATTATTTTTTTAAACTCAATGAGAATAAGGGTTTACGAGAGTTTTGCGTTTTTTTTGAATTCGTAACCATTTAAAAGCGATTTTACATCCATTTTTCGCTTGTTTGGTAATTGTAATTCTTTAACTAAAATAAAACCATTTTTACAAGCTACGCGCATCTCATTATCTTCTATCGCAATAGCACCATTTTTGAGCTTATGTTTAGCTTCAAGTTTTTCTATAGCATAAATTTTTACCGTTTCAATTTCTGAATCGTTATTTAAGTAACACCAAGCTGAAGGAAACGGATTAAGGCCTCTAATTTTATTGTAAACAGATTCTAGTGATTGATTCCAGTCTATTTTACAATTCTCTCTATTTAATTTATAGGCTGTTTTTAAATTGTTAGATTGTGGTTGTATATAAGTTTCTACAGTATTGTTTTCTATCTGTATTACAGTATCAATAACTAAATCACTTCCAATAGTCATTAATCGATCATGGAGTGTTCCAACAGTTTCGTTACTTGAGATCTCAATCTCTTCTTTAAGAATGATAGCGCCAGTATCTATTTTTTCGTCAATAAAAAAAGTAGTTACTCCAGTTTTTGTTTCACCATTTATAATTGCCCAATGTATTGGTGCTGCACCACGATAATTAGGAAGTAAAGATGCATGAAGATTAAATGTGCCATATTCGGGCATTTGCCATACTACTTTAGGTAACATTCTAAATGCTACTATAATTTGAAGATTAGCATTAAGTTGTTTTAACTCTGTAATAAATGCTTCAGATTTAAGGTTTGTAGGTTGCAATACCTCTAAGTTATGTTCTAAAGCAAACTGTTTTACAGCTGAAGCTCTTAGTTGTCTCCCACGACCAGCAGGTCGATCTGGCGCAGTAATTACGCCAACGATATTGTATTTATTATCAATTAATGCTTTTAAAGTTGCCACAGCAAAATCTGGCGTACCCATAAAAACAATTTTAAGATCTCTTTTTGTCATTGTATTAATTGATAGGTATTAGTAGTTGTAATTTTAATAATATTGTATTCTATTAAATCGGTAATAGCTTCTATAATTTCTTTTTCAGAACACTTAAGGAGCTCCATTAGTTGTCGCGAAGATAAGTCTTCGTCTTTTAATTTATTAATGATCATTTTAGAAATATCATAAGTATTAGACGTATCATTAATTGATGCTTTGCATACATCACAAATGCCACAATCTGTTTCTGTGCCTTCACCAAAATAGTTTAACAATTGAGAACTTCTGCAAACTGTATTAGTATTGATGTACTGAATTACAGCATTAACCTGTTGATGTTTTAATTGTTGCTGCTGCGTAACAATTTTCACAATAGGGTTTATGGTTTTATCATCTTCTCGAGGTTTAATAAAAGTAATTTCGGAGTCTGTGTTTGCAATATCTAAACTTATAATTTCTTGTCGCTCTAGGTCTTTTAAAATGGCTATAAGTTGTTTTTCAGAACAATTGGCTTTACTGACTATAATGTCTAAATTTATTTTAGTCGAAAAATCAAAAATACCGCCATAGGTTCTTAGTAAAGATTTAATAACGAGATTATGGTTCTGATGTGTTTCTATATATTGAAATAATGCTGTATTAGATATTATAAATTGAACTTTAGTTTTATAATTAAATTGTTGGTTTAGTGCAATAATACTGTTTCGGTCTAATAATCTTAAAGCGTTATAGGTTAATCCACTTTTTAATTGATAAGCATTACAAAAATCTTTAAAGTTTAATTGATGTATGGCCTGTTCTCCTTCACCATAAGAAACCTGAAAATAATTACAAAGTTTATTATAGACATGTTTAATAAAATTAATAGAAGGCATGGTATCTAAAAACTGACCTTTTAAATGATCTTTATCAATATGCTTTTTTATAATAAATGCATAAGCTGTATTGCCATCACGTCCAGCACGTCCAGCTTCTTGGTAATAACTTTCTAAGCTTTCTGGTAAATTGTAATGAATTACGGTTTCTACATCTGGTTTATCAATACCCATACCAAAGGCTGTGGTAGCAATGATAATACGTTTTTGATTTATAGACCATAATTTTAGACGCTCTGTTTTTTCTTTATGGGTAATTCCACCATGGTAGTAGGTTGTAGAAAAACCTTCTTGTTCTAGATATGTATTTAATTCTATCGTGGCTTTTCTGTTGCGCACATATACAATAGAAGAACCTTTATGTGATTTTAAAAGTTGCTTTAATTGATATTTCTTGTCATCGGTATGTAATACATTATAAACAATATTAGGTCGTCTAAATGATGCTTTAAATATCTTTGGATTTAAAAAATCTAAAGATGAAATGGTGTCCGATATAACTTCAGATTTTGCAGTAGCTGTAAGTGCAATGCAATTAACATGTGGATGTAGTGTTCTTAATGTTATAATATTTTTATAGGCAGGTCTAAAATCATTTCCCCATTGGCTAATGCAATGAGCTTCGTCTACAGCGATAAGGTTAACATTCATTTGCTGAATGCGTTCTTGAACTATGGGTTGTTGAAGCCTTTCGGGTGATAAGTATAAAAATTTGTAATTACCATAAATACAATTGTCTAATTGCGTATCTAAATCAGAATAAGATAAACCAGAAGTTAAAGCTATAGCTTTTATGTCTCTATTCTTAAGCTGATTAACTTGATCTTTCATTAGAGCAACTAAAGGTGATATTACAATACAAATACCTTCTTTTATTAAAGCAGGAATTTGAAAACAAATAGATTTGCCGCCGCCAGTTGGTAATAAGGCAAACGTATCTTCATTGTTTAAAACCGATGTAATAATGGCTTCCTGATGAGGTCTAAAAGCTGTATAATTCCAATACCGTTCTAAAACTTCTATAGGATGCATATTATAAGTTTAATTGTGCTAATATAAATAGAGTACGTTCTTCTATACTTTCCTGAGGCACTTCAATAATCTGATATCCAAATTGCTTGTAGGTTTCTTTTAATTTATGATATATATCTGTGGCTTGCTCAAAAGTTTCAAACCGTTCTTTATCATCTGTAAAAATGGCTTTCCAAGGTGGAAGTATAAAAACATAATCATAAATGTAGGTTTTACAGATTTCTTTATATGTTTTTCCGATAGGTTGATTAAAATAAGACATGTAAGCTAACACATCTGGCATACCACGATCAAAAAAAGAAATGTCAGTTTTTAAGTTTTCAGAAGCTTTGAAGTCGTCGACTCTTAAATTAATTAGAGTCGTATTAAATTTTTCAGAATCTGAAACTAAAGCAATAGGATTAGAATGCGCTTCTGTAATGTCACCAGAATCTTGCGCTTCGGAGGTTAGTTTTCTAATGACCTCTTCAAAACACACATAACCTTTAGCATTTAAATTATCTATAATAGCTGTTTTACCTGTTGCAGGACCTCCGGTTATGACTATTTTTTTTGGCTTCAAAGAGATGTGATTTTGATTGTAAAAATCGGGATTAAAAAATGAAATAAAAAATATAAGTTATGCCTATCTTTACCGCTGTAAAGTTGAATAAAATTATGCCAGATAAAACAGAAGAGTTTTACAAAAAATTAAAATCTCAATTAGAGGACACTGCGCTTTGGCCAACGACCTATTTATATAAGTTTATAGTAAAAACAGATGCTGTAAAAATTAAGCAGGTAGAAGGCATTTTTAATAATATGGGAGCCGTTATAAATACCAAAGCATCTAAGAATGGAAAATACACAAGTGTATCTATAAATGTTAGAATGAAAAACCCTGATGCAGTGATTTTAAAATACAAAGAAGTAGCAGAAAAAGTAGAAGGTGTAATTTCCTTATAATTTTCTTTTTGGCATCTTATTTTTTTGTACTTTGCGCTAGAACCTAATTAACTTCGGTTCATTTATATTTACTACACATTTTATAATTTTGATAGACGATTTAGAATACAACACCGAACGCGAGCATTTAATAATACCTGAGTATGGACGCCATATGCAGAAGATGATTAATCATGCAAAATCTCGCGAAACTAAAGAAGAACGTAACAAATTAGCTAAAGCTATAATCTCTGTAATGGGGAATCTACAACCGCATTTAAGAGATGTGCCAGATTTTCAGCATAAATTATGGGATCAGCTTTTTATAATGGCAGATTTTGAAATTGATGTCGACTCTCCATACGATAAGCCAGAGCGCGAAGTCTTACAAGCAAGACCAGAGCCATTAGCGTATCCTCAAAACTTTCCGAAATACCGTTTTTACGGAAACAATATTAAAACAATGATTGATGTTGCAATTACTTGGGAAGAAGGAGAAATGAAAGAAGCATTAAAGTTTACCATAGCTAACCACATGAAAAAGTGTTTTTTAAATTGGAATAAAGACACTGTAGAAGATGCAGTTATTTTTGATCACCTTTTTGAACTTTCTAACGGAAAGTTAGATCTTAAGAGTAGTACTGAGGCACTTAGTGATTCTAGTAACTTATTGCGGGTTAAGAGTAAGTTTAGTAATTCAAATAAAAATAGCAAAAAAGGAGGAGGTTCTAAAAAGAAATACTCAAACAACAGAAAGCGTTATTAAACAGTATGGGTACATTTAAAATTGAAGGTGGACACCAACTTAAAGGAAAAATACAACCTCAAGGTGCAAAAAATGAAGCACTACAAATACTGTGTGCAGTTCTTTTAACAGCTGAAGAAATTAGAATAGATAATATCCCCGATATTATAGATGTCAATAAATTAATCGCTTTATTAAAAAAGTTAGGAGTAAAAATCAATAATGTTGGTAAAGGTTCATATACGTTTAAAGCAGATGAGGTTAATTTAGAATATCTAGAATCTGTAGAATTTAAAGAAGACGGAAAAGGTCTTCGCGGTTCTATAATGATTGTAGGTCCATTGTTAGCACGTTTTGGTAAAGGATATATTCCAAAACCAGGAGGAGATAAAATAGGACGTCGACGCTTAGATACCCATTTTGAAGGTTTTATAAACTTAGGGGCTAAGTTTAGATATAATAAAGAAGATTTATTTTATGGAGTAGAAGCAGATCGCTTAAAAGGAGCTTATATGCTTTTGGATGAAGCTTCGGTAACTGGCACGGCAAACATTGTTATGGCAGCTGTTTTAGCAGAAGGTAAAACAACTATATATAATGCGGCTTGTGAGCCTTATCTGCAACAACTTTGTAAAATGCTTAATCGTATGGGAGCTAAGATTTCTGGCGTAGGCTCTAATATGCTTATTATAGAAGGTGTAGATCAACTTGGAGGTACTGAGCATAGAATGCTACCAGACATGATTGAGATTGGGAGTTGGATAGGTCTTGCTGCAATGACTAAAAGCGAGTTAACCATTACCAATGTAAGCTGGGACGATTTAGGACAAATACCAAGTGTGTTTCGTAAAATAGGAATCACTATTGAACGTCAAGGTGATGATATTTATATTCCTGCACACAAGGATGGTTACGAAATACAAAATTACATTGATGGTTCTATATTAACGATTGCTGATGCGCCTTGGCCTGGTTTTACACCAGATTTATTAAGCATAATATTAACGGTATTAACACAAGCTAGAGGTAGCGCGGTAGTACACCAGAAAATGTTTGAAAGTCGTTTGTTCTTTGTAGACAAGCTAATAGATATGGGAGCAAAGATTATTCTTTGTGATCCGCATAGAGCTACTATTATTGGCCACGATTTTAAATCGCAATTAAAAGCAACAACGATGACATCTCCAGATATTAGAGCAGGTGTATCTCTATTAATAGCAGCATTGTCTGCAAAAGGCACATCTACGATTCATAATATCGAACAAATAGATCGTGGTTACGAAAATATTGATGAACGCTTACGTGCTATTGGTGCTAAAATAGAGCGTGTAGAAGGCAATTAGTTTTCTAAGAATATTAGATCCTGAAATACTGAAACAAGTTCAGCACTCACTGAGTTCAGGATGATAAATCTTAATTAGAAAATAAAACATCAAGCCTGTCATGCTGAATTTAGTTCAGCATCTATTTTAAACTCAAAACGTATAATAATGATATTATATAGATATGCCTAAACGAGCTTATCATAATTATTGGGTTTATATTCTTACTAACAAACCAAGAGGTGTTTTATATATAGGGTTTAGTGGCGGAATAGATGACCGAATGGAGCGTCATAAATTAGGTGAAGGAAGTAGTTTTGCATCAAAGTATAAATTGACAAGATTAGTGTATTTTGAAGAATATCAGTATGTTAATGACGCTATAGCTAGAGAAAAACAATTAAAGAATTGGCATCGTCAATGGAAAATTAATTTAGTTGAAAAAGAGAATCCAAATTGGGATGATTTGTGGAA
>NZ_JAIQXX010000027.1 GCF_021887715.1 Winogradskyella immobilis | reverse complement strand
CAAACTATTTTTTTGCCTTCTAAACGGCTGAAAAAAATCTTTTGAACGTCGAAATAATAATCAAAAAAGAGTCAACCTATTTCAGTATAATACAAAAATTAAATTACATACTATCAATTACTTTTTTTGCCTTGACAAATATTTTATTTAGTCAAGTTAGCGGAACGATATTAATGGATTCTATATCCTTACCTGGAGCTGAAATTAAGTTTAAGGAATCTGACCAAGTGGTAATGGCTGACTTTGACGGAAATTTTGTTTTACCTATAGAATCTAAAATTGAAAATTTAAATTTGGTTATCTCTTTCTCGGGCCTATCTATTGAAATTAAAAATATTGAATTAATTGAGAGTGAACTGAATATTGGAGATTTCGAAATTCCATATTTTGAAGATATTTCTATAACAGAATTTGAGTTACTTACGGAACTGGAAAAAGAAAATTGCCTACCAATATATCATTGGACACAACTGTTAGGTTATTTTAATACTCAAAAAATTGATACTGATTATTTGACTCTGAATTGCGAGAAAAAAATAAGGGAATTTGAATATAATCCACAAACCAAAACTGTATTAGTCGATTGGAATCTAATAAAACTTTGCGAATAAAAACGGTGTACAACAACGGCTATAATTAATGTGGGTGGTTTGGTTTTTACGCCAAGGTCTGCGTATATTTATAAGGTCGCAAAATCTTATGGATTTTGCATTTGAAAACAAAAAAGAAAAACACAAAACAATAAAATTTGGCTTTGTGAGTGGCGGAAAGTAAAAGCTAGTTTACGCCCACACTAATCATAGCCAAACCGTTGTACACAATTTGAGAAATGAACAAGTTTGATAAAATAGGAATTGGATTAATCGTAATAGGATTTTTAATTCCATTTTTCATTTTTATGGGAGGAATAATTGGTGTTCCCATTTTCATAATCGGAGCAATTACTCTTTCATTCGGAACACTCAAACTGAAACAAAAGCTAATCTGGATTTTGATACCTCTAATTTTGTATTATCCAATTTATAAAGCTTACTATGAAATCACATTCTATTTTGCGAATATTCAAAAAGTTGACTTAATTCTTCCTGTTGACTTTAAAGGAACAGCAATAATTATTGACAACACTGATTTCGGACAAATATTTGAAAAAAAACAAAGGCGTGAACAAATAGTTTTTGACAAAAATGGAATTGCTTTTTACCCAACTGAACTGGAATTACAAAGCTCTCGATTTAGAGTTTTTACCAAGCAAAAAAACGGAGAATTAAAGAGAATCTTATTAAATTCTGATAGTTCAAACAAAACAACTCTACTCGCTTATGGAGAAAGTAGTTTTGAAAAAACTATCGAATCTGAAAACAAATATATTCCGTACGATTTTGTTAAAATTGGAGAGAGTTTTACAGAACAAAGCAATTCGGAAAAAAGGTGTGAATTAATTGATTTAATAAAAAAAGGAGAAATAAAAACTGTGTACAACAAAATGTATAATTAATTGCTTACGGATTTGTTCCTTCGGACAAATCTCGCAGATAATTAATTTCATCTATTTTAATTACTTTTACGTTAAAATTACGCAACTAACCATACACAAATACGTTGTGCATAAGCTGTGAAATGAAACTATCAAGAGACAAAATAGAAAGATTAACATTTGTAAAATATTTACATTATCAAGCTGGTCAGCAAAAGAATTTAGAAAGACCTCTATCCTCTTCTGCTATATTGACAATTCACGATTGTGTTGAATGTTTTCTTCAATTATGTTTTGAAGTGAAAACTGGAAAATCTAAAACATCTTCGCAAAACATTCTTGACACTTATTCAGAGGAACTAAACAAAGTATTTAACGAAGAAAAACAACAGCAAATTAACAAATCTTACATCAAACGGATAAATGATTTAAGAAACCAATTAAAACACGCAACAATTTTTACTGACACAAAGCAAATTCCAAATTTATATACTGAGACTGAGCTGTTTCTTACTGATTTTACAAATCAGATTTTTAATATAGAATTTGATAAATTAAGTTTAATACAACTAATAAGCGAAGGAGATGTAAAAACATATTTATTGGATTCTGAAAATCACATTTCTAAAAACGAACTTCAAAAAGCTATGTGGTCTATTGGAAAAGCTTTTTATGAATTAGAAAACAATCTTAATCGAGTTGAAGGCAAATATGGAGAAAATATTCTTTCAAATCATCACGATGTAGACTACTTAATAAAATATACAGCACAATTTGGTGGTAGCGAACCTGATTCTGTATTAAGAGAAAACTTAAAGGAAATAGCAGAAGACGTAAACCGATTACAATCTGAAATTTATGATTTGAAAACAATTTTAAGTCTGTCTGTTGACTTAAAAGAATACACACATTTTAAACAGCATATACCTTATGTTTCAAAAATTATAAAAGGAGATACTGGAAAAGTTGAGTTTTGGATTCCTGACGAAGAAAGAGAAAACACGGTTGAATATGATATTAAAATTGTAAAAGAATGTATGGATTTCACAATTGAATTAGCATTAAAAATAGAATAAAGCCTATGCACAACACCGTATATAATTTATTGCTAGTTCTAGCCTATTTACGAAAATCCTCGCGGATTTTCTATTCGGTTTTTATTTGCTAAATTAGGTGCTTAAACACGCAACAAACCATATACAACAACGTTGTAGGCAATTATCGCAGAAAAATACGTTAAACATATAAACCTTAATCAAAAAAATTAAACAGCTAATGAAAAACCTTTTTTTGACATTATTAATTGGAGCATTTTGTCTGACTTCGTGCAAAGAGAAGTCTGAAATTGAAAAATCTCAAACCGATACAAATCCAAAAGCACTAAAACTAGACACATTATATTCTGAACTTCACAATAAAGGTGCCTTTAATGGAAGTGTATTAGTAGCTGAAAATGGACGAATAATTTTTGAGAAAAGCTATGGGTTAGCTGATGAAGAAACTAACCGAAAGTTAAACGATAGTACCGTTTTTGAATTGGCTTCGGTTTCAAAACAGTTTACCGCTATGGGAATTGTTCAACTCGAAAAAGAAGGCAAACTATATTATGATGATGACATTACCAAGTTCGTTCCGGAATTAATCGACTACAAAGGAATTACCATTAAAAATTTATTAAATCATACAGGAGGACTTCCCGACTATATGGAACTTGCCGATACCAATTGGGAAAAATCTAAAATAGCAACAAACGATGATATTCTTAAGATGTTCGGGCAAGTCAAACCAAAAATACTCTTTGAACCTAATGAAAAATGGGATTATAGCAACACAGGTTACTTAATTTTAGGCACGATAATCGAAAGAGCCAGCGGAAAAGAATTCGGAGAGTATCTAAACGATAAAATATTTGGACCTTTAGATATGCAGAATACATTTGTGTACAGAAGAAGATTTGAGCCTAAAGAGATTGAAAACTATGCTAATGGATATATTTATTCAGACAGTTTGCAAAAAAAGATTTTGCCAGATGAGATTGGAAAGGATTTTTATGTTGTTTATCTCGATGGTATTGTTGGAGATGGAATGGTAAACTCAAATCCAACCGATTTACTAAAATGGGACAGAGCACTTTATGGTAACAAATTAGTAAACAACAAAGACCTTAATGTAATATTTTCTTCATCAATAACCAAAGACAGCCTACCTACCGACTATGGTTTTGGGTGGATGATTGATAGTACGAAAATACACGGAAAAGTCGCATCTCATTCTGGAGGTTGGGCAGGCTACATTTCTTATATCGAAAGAAATCTCGATAATGACAAAACCATAATCGTTTTACAGAACAATTCATTATCAGACACAGAAATCCCGATTAAAAATACACGCAGAATACTTTACAATCAAGAAGTTGAAAAACCAATTAAATTAGATTATAAAACTTTAAAACTTTATTCAGGTAAGTATTTGAGAGACAATAATAAAGAAAGAGAAATAGCACTTGAAAATGATAAGCTTTATGTCGTAATGAGCGAAGACTATAAAATGGAGCTTGTGTCAGTTTCAGAAACAAAGTTTATAGTTGACGGTTGGTCGCCCGAAGTATCATATACCTTTATCTTGGACGATGAAGGAAACGTAGAAAAGTATAGAGTAATTCAGGAAAGCCAAGGAGTTGACAAAACAGCAAGTCGGATAAAATAACTGCCTACAACAATGTATAAAAATAATAGCGGTTTAATCGCTAAAACGAAAGTAAGTGAATATAAAAAAGGTCTGTGTTTAACCGAAAATTAGTATGTAAAAATCCGCTACTATTCTTATACTAGACCGTTGCCCACAATTATGAAAAAGAGCAGTTTAATAATTTTTACCGTAGTTTTTTACCTCATTAGTTGTGGAACAAAACCACTATCGGAAAAGTTTGTAGAAATTGAAAAAACTGACTTAATGTATGGCGGAATGATAAAATCCGCAAATCCATTCCAAATTGAAGGCGACAATGGGAAAAAATATATTCGAGAAAAAGGTGGTGTTGGCGGAATAAACCTAAAAACGCCTGAATTAGAAAAACTATATGGTGCGGAACAAATGGTAACCGACAGCACAAAAGCCAAACTGATAATCGATTTTCCTTTAGATAGAATAATAGGTTACGAAATTGAAAATGAAAATGGATTTAAAAGGAAAGACTTGGTGTTGGAATTGAGCAAAGCCTATTCTGCGATTTACGCTGATAAAGAAAAATACGGAATCTGTTGTGACGAACTTGCAGATTTGGAATTAAAAATGGTAGTGGTTTATGAAGTTAATGGAGGAATTTATTTAGAATCGAAAGTGGAGTCGAAAAAATAACTGTGGGCAACAACGTGTATAATTAATTGCTTTGGCAAGTGCTTATTTGGAAAATTCCTTCGGAATTTTCTCGCGCTCGTTTTTGTTTACTAAATTAGTTGCTTAAACACGCAACTAACCATACACAAAACCGTTAGCTACAATACAGAACCACTATACTAAATGAAAAAAGGAAATTTAAAAAATTGGAAAACTGATGGTTCAGAAGAGCTAGAATTATTCTTTGCCCAAAGATTAAATGAATTATTATTTGATTACACTCTTGATTCTTATAAATATTACGCCTTAAATATTAATCTGCTTTTAATTGAAGCTCTAAGACGAATAAATAAAATAAAAAATGAATTAACGGAGGATTTAAATCTAAAAGATATAGTTGATGAGATTAACCTCAAAGCAAAAAATGATATTGTTACCAAAAGTATTTTAGGTCCTAAATATCAAATTTACTTCCCTTTAAAAATTGAAAATAACAAATCCAAATTTAGAATCGATTTAGAAATTTTATCTAATAAAATTTCTTTGAATCAAATTATACCAGAATTATTTAAACTTATTGAAAAAGAGTTCGACTCAGGTTCTAAAATCAATTTAAACATTTTAGCAAGTCAATTAGTAACAGCTTTAATAAATGTAGGTTTTCATCAAAGTTATATCTATCATCAAGTAAATTACTATTTTTTTGGAGGACGTTTGAAGAAAAACAGAGGTTTATCTCACTTTTTTCAATATTTTGAACCTAAAAGAAAAGAGTTCATAGTTTATATTAAGGTTTCAAACAGCTTTAATGAAATAAAAGAATTATGTTCAAAATATAAACTAGAGATAATAAGTGAATTAGAGTTAGAAAATTGCAATCAAAAAGCAAATGAATTTATCAATTCTAAAAATGACAATGAAGTATTTGCAAAATGTATAGAGATTAAAGCATTTGACTCTCAATCTGCAAGATTAATGGCGATAAATCTTTTAAATAGACTAGCAGGCTTCTTTTCATATTTTCATCATAAGAATCCACCAACAATTGATAGGACAGCAATTATTTATCTAGATGATAAGCATTTCTTAATAGAACCTACAACTTCCCCAATGGCCAAAGGAGAAGATATGTCACATAAAGTAGCTGCTGAAATGTTAGAGACGTTCTTGAGAAAGTTTACACCTACAAATTCCACGAAATTAAAATTTGATCGTGCAGTAAACCTTCATAGTCTTGCAATTCAATCTGATTCAAATGAAAATAGATTATTAAATTTATGGATTACTTATGAAACACTTTTTGGAACTGGAAAAACCACAACTGTAATACACATTATAAATTCATTAGGACATATTTCTTCTTTAAAATATTTTGAAAAAATATTTAATGAATTATCTAAATCAATTTATACTTGGAATAAAGACGAATTTGAGGAAATAAAAAAACTTACAGGAGAGAACTCAGACACTAATGCTATCTGCTCATTTTGTACGTCAAGTGATTATGAAAATGAAAGAAAATCTCTTTACAGTAAATTAAATGAATTCCCTTTATTAAGATTTAGAATCGATAATTTGAATAAAAATCTTAGTTCATCTAAAAAAATTATTTCTTTTTTAGAGAAACATAACCAAAGAATAAAGTGGCATATAAAAAGGCTATATAGAACTAGAAATAATATTGTACACGATGGCAAAAACACAAGAAATTTAGATATTCTTGTCGAAAATGCTCATTCCTATTTTGACACTTTTATGGATGAATTTATACTAGATAATATTATTTCAAATTCTCTAGACAGCATTCCACAAGCTGTAACTCATTACCAAACTTTGAATGAAAACTGGCTTAAAAACCTAAAAGAGGATGAATCAATTAAAATAAATAAGGATAATTTTGCAAAATATTTATTATTTAAAGAGTACTGTAGCTAACACCGTATATAATTTATTGCTGGCTTATTGCCTACTTTCGAAAGTCCTCGCGGACTTTCTTTGTCCATAATTATTTACTAAATTAGTTGCTTGAAACACGCAACAAACCATATACAACAACGTTGTACAATATTTACCAAATGCCAATAATAATTCCTAACAAACATACAAGTCCCGTTTTCTACCCCAAAGAAAATTATCAGATTGTGAAGTATATGGACTTAACAAAGTTTGTGTCATTGCTTCAAAGGAAATCTCTTTTCTTCTGTCGATTAGACAAACTAGAAGACCATTTTGAAGGAACTACAGCTAAATCGAATTGGCAAAGGAGATATGATTTTTTCGCAACATCACATTTACGCAGTACCAAATTCAAAAAATTAAATAATGAAGAAATTCTCAAAGAAGTAAACGAATACTTTGAAGCTGAAAAGAGAATGAAATCATTAAAAACAATTTGTTGCTGGAATATAAGCGACTCTGAATCGGCAGCTTTATGGAAAATATATTCAGATTTCAACCAAGGAATAATGATTACCTCTAAAGTCACTTCACTTATTGAAGCCTTTAAAAGCACCGAAGAGAAAATAGATTTAAGCGAAGTCGAATATATAAATCATAGTCTAGATGAAATGCCTGATGGGAACAAAATGTATCCTGTAATACATAAACACAAAGCTTATTCATATGAAGAAGAATTAAGATTAATACATACAGTTAATTACAGCGGTGGATTAGTATACGATTGGACAAAAGAAGAAATAGAACAGGGAAAATATCTGAATGTGGAATTGGACAAATTAATTGACAATATAATTCTAAGCCCTCATTCCCCAGATTGGTATATCAAATTAGTTGAAAATCTTTGTGAAACATACGGATTGAATACTACAGTAATGAAATCGGAATTAGCAAAGGAATAAAACATTGTACAACAAAACCTATAAAAAATAAGGGTTTCGGGCTTAATCGAAAGGTTTGTGTATATTTATGATGTCCGCAAAATCTTTGGGATTTTGCTTTAAACAAAAAAGATAAAACAAAACAAAAAGACTTTGCTATGTGCGTGGCGGAAAGTAAACGCTAGTTTACTCCCTTACTTTTCATAGCTCAGGCGTTAGGCATAATAAAAACTGAATGAAAAAACACATAACCATACTTCTCATTTTATCAATAAGCTTCGTTTCCTTTGGACAAACTTCAATAAAACCGAAAAATAAACTTGAGATTAGTGAAGTTAATAAGTCTTTGGATATAAAGATTCTTATAGAACTTGAGAAAATTAAAACCGAGAAAATACATTTAGAAGAAGAAGTTTCAAAACTTGAAAGGTTAATTGAAAAAGAAATAAGTTCAACTAACGAGAAATTAAAAGAGCAAAAAGAAGATACAAAAGACTTAATCAATATTTACGTTTTTTTTATTGGTATAGTATTAGCCTTAATTGGAGCAGCAATTAATTTTTTTGGAAAAATAGCCATCAAAAAAAGAGTCGAACAAATAATTCAAAATACTGCTGAAGAATATGCAGAAAGCAAGACAAATGAAGTGATTTCTCAGAAAGTGACTGACGATTACATTTCAAAAATCATAAAGAAAAAGGGAGACGCAGAAATTGAAAGGCTTTTAAACGAGTTAAAAACGAAAGGAAATGACACCATCGAGAGTATTAAGAAAAAAGGAAACGACATCATCAATTCTGTTTGGGCTGCACCACCAAAGCACATTGAAACTTCAATAGAATTAGATGCAACTGATGAAGAAATTAAACAAAAACAGGAAAATATAAGAGCAGATGAATTCTTTAACCTAGCTTTTAATACCAAAGACCATAAGATTAGAATTTCTCTGTATGAAAATGTTTTAGAACTAGAACCAGAAAACTACAACGCTTTAAATAACATTGGTGTAGCTTACAACGATTTATATAAATTCAAAAAAGCAATAGAATATTTAAGTAAAGCAATAAAATTAGAACCTAATAATTCTTTAGCCTTTGCTAACAGAGCAAACTCATATAATCAACTAGATGAGTTTGATTTATCAATTAGTGATGCAAATAAATCAATAGAATTAAACCCAAAGAATGAATGGCCATATGCCATTAAAGGTAATGTTTTAACAAAACAACAAAAATTTATAGAAGCAGAAGAAATTCTAAATAAGTCAATTGAACTAAACCCAAAATCAGCTGTAGCCTATTTTAATAGAGGTTATTTTAATGAAGAAACCAAAAGATACGATGAATCTATTTCTGATTATCTTAAAGCAGAAGAACTTGGACATTTAAACTTAGCATTACTTTATAATAATTTAGCTGTTGGTTACAGAAGGATAAAAGAATTTGATAAAGCAATATCATATATTCAAAAAGCTCGAGAAGTTAATCCTGATTGGCCTAATTTAGATGGTACAATGGCTTTAATTTACTCTGACAAAGGAGATAAGGAGAATTTTTACAAATTTTTAAAACAAGCATTAGACAAAGGTTGTCCAGTTTGGAACTATCTGAGTGATTATGCTTTTGACCCATATAGAAATGAAAAAAGACTAGAAAAGTTAATAGAACCGTATAAAAAAAATTACTATGCCTAACACCGTATAAAATTAATTGCTAGTTATAGCCTATTTTCGAAAGTCCTTACAGATTTTCTATCTGTGGTTTATTAGCTAACTTTAGTGCTTAAACCACGCAACTAATCTTATACAACAACGTTAGGCACAATTAAAAAAAGTCAATGAAAATCTACATAATCATTTTTTTATCAATCTTCTCGCTTACTTGCAAGGCTCAAAATGAAACAGAATATCTAACAAAAAGTGAAATTGAAAATGATTTAAAATTTTTAGACGATTTCATACAAAACCAATCTTCATATCAAGGATTAAACGGATTTGATTATCGTGAAGATTTTCACAAATATTTGGAACAAATAGATGGTAATAAAATATCAAAATCTGATTTCGGAATATTCCTAACTAAAACTATCGGTAAGATTGGCGACAGACATTCTTATATCAGAGGTTACGATTTGCCAAATAATTTATTTCTTCCATTTGTGGTTGCACCACTCAATGACAAAGTTGTTGCATTAAACTACAATAAGTCGCAAAAAGAATATCATTTGCTGTATCAAAAATTTCCATTTTTAAAAGCAATAAATACTATTCAAATAGATGACTTTCTAAAAAAGGTTGTTCCCAAAGACATAAAAGCACCGGAAATTGCATTGCGGACAAGAAGTGTAAAACAATTAAAATATATGGCTGACAACTACGCCATAATGAGAAAAACAATTCCAGAAAACTTTGAGTTTACGTTTACAAATGGAAAGACTGATACTATTGTTAAAATTCCACTTGAAAATAAGAGAAGTACATATATTACTTGGGATGAAAAATTTAAGCGTGTAAATAACCCAAAAAGAAAAGACCTTAATAAACCTGAATTAATTAAAAATCTATTCCATATTGACGAAGATAATATTGCATATTTGAGAATTCCAAATATGGTTGACCAAGAAGAAGCGTCGGTTTTTTTTCAGACTATAAATGAATTTATGGTTAAGGCTAAATCAAGTGTGTCCTTAATAATTGATGTAAGAGGGAATGGTGGTGGAACGCGACATTTAATAAACGAATTCGCAGGCTATTTTATTAATCCCAATACTTCTTATATTGTAAATGCAACAAGACAAAGAGGAAAACTACCTTTAAACGAAGACCTAAAAGATGATTTACACAATCGGTTCTTGTTTTCAAGAAATGAACTAGATGCTCAAGAGCAAGATTTAGTTGATAAATTTATGTCCACTTTTGTTCCGATGTATAATTTAGATGATAATAAATATAGTGAGTTTCATTACTTCGTGTTAAATGGCAAAAAACTTACTAAAGACAAATACCATTACGATAAGTCAATTTATATAATGACAAATGAAAAGAGTTTTAGTGCAGCTTCTGTATTTGCTTCAGTTTTTAAAGAAATACCGAACATAAAATTAGTTGGAGTAAATACGGATGGTTCAAGCGGAAATAGTGAAAGATTTGAATTGCCTAACTCTGAATTGCGTGGAAAAATAAGTACTATGGTTTCTTTTCAAAAAAACGGACAAATTTTAGATGGAATTGGAACAAAGCCAGACATTACTATTGAAAGGAATTTAGACCAAATATTGTGGAAAGAAGATTATCAATTGAACAAGCTAAAGGAACTAATCAAGAAAGAATAAACTGTGCCTAACATTGTATATAAAAAATAGCGCAAGTAGTTGCTAATATCAAGTTTTGAGCATTTTTAGAAAGCCGCCAAATTTTTAAATTTGACGATTTACAATGAAAAAGATAAATAGTAAAATTTAAAAATTCGGCTTGTGTTTAATCCGAAAAGTAACAGCTTATTTTCAGCACTACTTTTCATATACGGAGCCGTTAGGGGCAATTTGAAAAAACAATCGAAATGGAATTAAAACATTTGTATTTATTAATATTCACAACAATTCTATTTCAATTGTGTAGTGCTCAAAAGAAAGAAATTGACGGACGGCTATACGGAGTTTGGAATTCAATCGGCTACGGACAACAATTAGTGATTTCAAAAAAGGTTATTTTAATACGCGACACTTACGAAAGTGGATGTAACCTAAACACAAAACTTCCAACAAAATATTTAGAAGAGTTCTACACCATAAATAAATTGACTAAAGACAGTCTTCAGATAAAAGTAGGTTTTACAAATTACAATTTCGTTCGTTCCAAAGAATCTGAAATTTGTAAAAAAACTAAAAACAATCCTCTATCGAATTTTGATGCCTTATGGGAAACTTTCAATGAAAACTATGCCTTCTTTAATTTACGAGAAATTGACTGGAACAAACTGAAAAATAAATATCGGAATCGATTATCAAAAAAATCATCAGATTTAGAACTCTATACAGTTCTTAATGCAATGATTTCTGAATTAAAAGATGGACATGTATCTATTGATATACCTGATTCGCTGGAAGACAGGATTGAAGAAAATGATGAGGACACGGATAATTTACGTGTAAAAGTGATTTACTCTATAACTCAAAAATATATTCCCAATTATAAGACATACAACAAGGGAATGATAAATTGGGGATTTATTAATGACAGCACGAGCTATATCCAGTTTAATGATTTTGAGGATTTAGCAAATTATAATATTTCTGAAAAACTAACGACCGAAGAATTTGACGAACAATATTGGGAAAACGCAGACGAAAGTTTGAACTACGAAAAAGATGTTCTAACCAGCTTTAAAAAGCAAATGGCTATAATCTATGAAGATGTCAAAAACACTAAATCTTGTATTATCGATGTTCGATTTAATGGAGGAGGATTTGACCAAATTGGATTAGAAATTTTAAGTTATTTTACAAACCAAAAAAGAATTGCCTTTTCAAAAAAAGCGAGGTTAAAAAACGGATTTACAAAAACCCAAAACATCTATATTGAACCAAACGAACTGAACTACAAAGGAAAACTTTACCTATTAACAAGCCCTCAAACCGCAAGCGCAAGTGAAACTTTTGTTTTAGCATCTCAAAATATAGAAAACATAATAAGGATTGGTTCAAATACCGAAGGAATATTATCAGACGTACTTTCTAAAAGATTACCAAACGGATGGGAATACGGACTCTCAAACGAGATATATGAAAATGCAAATGGAAAAAATTATGAAATGACTGGAATACCTACAGACTATGAAATCAATTACAGTAGAAATGCAAAGGATTTTTATATGGATTTACTAATAGAATTGAAAACTAATGATAAAGCTATTGAAAAAGTAATTGAATTGTATGAATAAAAACTGCCCCTAACAGTGTATAAAAAACATAGGGCGTTTTTGCTTAATCGAAAGGTTTGTGAATATTAACAAAGTCCGCTAAATATAAAATTTGGCGTTTATAGTAAAAAAGATAAAAGCAAAATATTTATATTTAGCTAAGTAATAAACCGAAACTATAGTGCTTATCAACTGCCCTACGTTTCTTATACGAGACGTTGGCATTCATTATGAAAAAACGAAATATTCATAAAACAATGAAAAATATAACATTAATAATTTTAACTTTTATAGTTAATCTTTCATTTGGGCAAACTGAAAATGTAATCAATGATTTGACTATTAAAAATGATATAATTTCCCAAAGACAATCTGAAATAATATTTGAAAAAGCAAGAATTTTTCCAAATCATACACAAATTTCAATTGCAATAATTAAAAATGGTAAGATAAATTATTATGGTATTATTAAAGAAAGTGATACAATTTCAACGATTGAGAACCAAAAAAGCGTTTTTGAAATAGGTTCTATATCTAAAGTTTTCACATCAACTCTACTCGCAGATTTTGTTATTGAAGGAAAAGTTAAGCTAAATGAAAATATCGGTAATTATTTAAAAACATCTATAAAAAATAATATAGAAATCTCATTTGTTGATTTGGCTAATCATACATCTGGGCTTCCTCGATTACCAATTAATCTTGACTTGACAAAAGTTGACCTTAAAAATCCATACAAAGAATATAAGGAAAAAGAATTGAAAGAATATTTATCGAAACATCTCGAATTATCAAATAAAGGTAAAAATCAATATTCCAATTTAGGAGCAGGATTACTCGCTTATATATTAAGCAAAATTAGTGATGATAAATATGAAAATCTTTTGCAGAATAATATATTTTCCAAATATGATATGCAAAATTCAACAACAGATATTACTAAAATAAAAGGGAAATTAGTAACAGGTTTAAATAATGAAGGAAAAGAAGTTCCGAATTGGGATTTTGCAGTTTTAGCAGGTGCAGGTGGAATATTGTCAACAATAGAAGACCTATCGTATTTTGCCATTTCTCAATTTGACTATTCAAACAATGAACTTAAACTTACGAGAGAAAAAACTTTTGAAATAAATGAAAATATGGATATTGGTTTAGGGTGGCACATAATAAAATCCCAATCTGAAAATCATTGGTACTGGCATAATGGCGGAACTGGAGGATATTCATCATCAATGGTAATTGACGAAAAATCAAAAAATGGAATAATTATCCTATCGAATGTTTCTGCATTCAATCCGAATATGGGAAATATTGACAAACTATGTTTTGAGTTAATGAAAACATTGGAAAAAGAATAACGAAATGCCAACAAAGAACTGAGTTAAAAAACAAGCATTATTGAGCTAATTTTGAAACAAAATTTTCATCATAAGGCAATCCACTTTTTGCTATTGCAAA
>NZ_JAIQXX010000026.1 GCF_021887715.1 Winogradskyella immobilis | reverse complement strand
TTTTTTTTTTTTTCTCCATCAAAAGTGATAGAGGCCAATTGCATAAGTGTTAACTCAACGAGGAGTCGTTGATTTTTACTAGTCTTGTATTTTAGATCACAATCATTTGCTAGCTCAATACCTTTCATTAGAACTGTATTGGTTGCTTTTTGCGATTGCGCCATGTATTTGACCTTTGTATCTTCCCCGACTTCTAGTAATTCTATTGTAGCAGGGTTTTTACAGACCATTAAATCTCTAAAGTGAGAAGCTAAACCAGCAATGTAATGATGCCCATCAAAGCCTTTGGATAAAACGGTATTAAATTGAATTAATAATTCAGGAATTTTATTTTCTAATATTAAATCAGTGCTAGTAAAGTAGGTTTCGTAATCTAAAACGTTTAAGTTTTCTGTAACGGCTTGCCTTGTAAGATTTTTACCAGAAAAACTGACCACACGATCAAAAATAGATAATGCATCTCTCATGGCGCCGTCTGCTTTTTGAGCAATAATATGTAATGCATCATCTTCAGCAGTTACTCCTTGTTCTTCAGCGATATATTTTAAGTATGCTTTTGCATCTGTAACAGTAATACGTTTAAAATCAAAAATCTGACAACGTGAAAGTATTGTCGGAATAATTTTGTGCTTCTCAGTAGTAGCGAGTATAAATATACAATGCTTAGGAGGTTCTTCTAAAGTCTTTAAAAAAGCATTAAATGCAGCTTGAGAAAGCATATGTACTTCATCAATAATATAGACTTTATATTTTCCTATTTGAGGAGGAATCCTTACCTGATCGGTTAAGTTTCTAATATCATCTACTGAATTATTAGAAGCAGCATCGAGCTCAAAGATATTAAAAGCAAAATCTTCATCCGTTTTTGTCTCTCCATCACTGTTAATCATTTTAGCTAGGATACGAGCACATGTTGTTTTACCAACACCTCTTGGGCCAGTAAACAATAAGGCTTGTGCTAAATGATTGTTTTCTATAGCATTTAATAACGTATTGGTAATTGCTTGTTGTCCAACAACATCCTTGAAGGTTTGTGGTCTGTATTTGCGTGCCGATACTATAAAATGTTCCATAATATATGAGTCAAAAATTCAGCGATTTATTGCTTTTTTTTAACCTATTACAAATTTAATAATAACCAATTAATAGCCATTTATAAGTGCTTAAATTTAATATGAGTTATTAACAATTTATTTTAATGTAAAAGATAATCTTATATACTTACTATTCTTATTTTTATTATGTTTTAAAAATTATGTGTTGTAGTTTTGCCATTAGTAAATCGCCTTATCGTACCGACGTTAAGAGTCGGTAAGGAAAGTCCGAACACCGTAGTGTAACATAATGGTTAACAGCCATCAGTTGAAAGACTAGGAAAAGTGCAACAGAAAGGATGTACAGGTAATGCTGTAGTGAAACCAGGTAAACTCTATGTGGTGCAATGTCATGTAAACTAACGCCTCGATAGCTATTGAGAAAGAGCGACACGTTCAATGTTAGAGGGTAGACAGCTAAAGTTTACTAGTAATAGTAAATGCAGATAAATGATAAGGGTCAAGACAATAACTGTCTTGATACAGAATTCGGCTTATAGATTTACGTAGTTAAAAGACCTTTTGTTTATTCAAAAGGTTTTTTTAGTTCATCTATTATTGTACAGATTCAAAAAAACTAAAACTATTTCCCCCATAACTCTTAGAATAAGAAAACTGATTGATATGGCTTAAATCAGTATGTTTAGAATGCTCTACTATTAAAACACCTTGATCTTCTAAAAGTTGATTTTTAAACACCAATTCAGGGATTTTAGTAAATGCGTCAACATCAAAATTATAAGGAGGATCAGCAAAGATTATGGTATGCTTTAATTTAGAATTTTCTAGAAACTTAAATACGTCATTCTTTACAGTATTTATAGGCATATCAAAACTATCTGAAGTTTCATTGATAAATTTAATACATCCAAAATTTGAATCAACTGCTGTAATGTTTTCTGTGCCTCTAGAAGCAAACTCATAACTGATATTTCCTGTGCCCGAAAATAAATCTAAAACAGATATATCATCAAAATAATATTGATTATTGAGAATGTTAAAAAGCGCTTCTTTAGCCATATCTGTTGTAGGCCTAACAGGTAACTTTTTTGGTGCAGTAATTCTTCGCCCTTTATATAAACCAGAGATTATTCGCATTAAAAACTATTTAATAAAATGTAATGAGCTCCTTTTTCTTCTTTAGATATAGAATTACTAAAAGTATATTTTTCAATTATATTAAAGTCTATATGCCTAATGTATTTATACGTTAACTTATATTTTTCGTCATCTTTATTTATAACACCAGAAAATTTAAGCTTTAAGGTTTCTGTATCTAAGTTAAGCTGCTCAATAGTGAATAGGATATAGTAGATAAAATCTTCAGGCGTAAAAAACTCAAACCGATTGTAAAATAAGAGACTCTTAGTTTTAACGACTAAAACTTCCATAGCATCTTTATTAACATTAACGTGCATTTCGGTTTCATCAGAATTTGATGTTGAGTTTATTATATGATCTATAAAAACTGTAGAGGCATGTTTAAAAACAAATTCGCCAAATGTTTCAAATATATAATTATTGATATTTACGTAAGGTACATATACATTTACCGCAGGTAAATTTTCTAAAACATCATTAGTTATAAAATCTGTCTTTAAAATTTTAGAATTAAATTTTAAATAATCGGCATTATTAGAAGTATTGTATAAATCTTTAGGAACAATTGTAGCTAACTCATTTTGATGTATAATTAGAACAGCGTTAAATTCATCAGAATATACAGTATCAGTGCTTAACTCCTCTTTCAAATTATTTAATAATTCACTTGGGAGAAGTTTATTACTAAATGAGATTGATTTTAAATGCTCAACAGTTTGTGTTGAATGGTTTAGTATACAAAAAGAAAGTCCATTCAAATGAACTTGAATGGACAGGTCTTTTATATTTGTTTTTGTCAAAACTTATTCTTTTTTACCAAAGTTTTTAGGCCAATTACCAGTTGTTTTTACTTCGTTCATAGAACCTACAGAAAGATTAGGTCCATTAACGCCATCAACAGATAATGTTTGTTTTTCTTTATCAATAAGGTTTTTATCTTGACCAAATAATATGATAGCTTTATCAATACTTGCTTCAAACACAGGAGTCTCATCTAAAACACCAGCTTCTAGTTTAAACTTAGCACCTTCTTGACCAACACCAACATTCATCATACTTTTATAATCTTTGTTTTTAAATAAAGAATCTTTTACAGAGTAATAAGATAATGTATCAACAATTACTTCAGTTTTAAAGTATTCAATACCACCAAACCGTTTTGTTTTTTCTTCATCTAAAATGGTAGAATCTCTTCGTTGTGTAATAGGTACTTGCGCAGTGTCTATAAAGCGAATAAGATGATCAAAATTATCTGTATATTTTTTGTTAACTTGTTTATATACAACTTCTGCATCTCTAATATCAATTAAACGATCAATAACAACTTCGTAACGCTCATTCTTTAATTTATTGAATTCAATTTCAGCATATACAGAGTTAAACGTGATATAACCTAAAAATATAATAATTCCCCAAAGGGCAAGATTTATTATGGGCTTTAATTTTTTAGGAACAAATTTGTCTATCAACCATACGATTCCAATAGTAGCAAGTATGATAGCAACAACTGCGATAATTACTTTTAACATAGTTAGTTTTTTTTATTTTTAGGTCTCCCGCAAATCTACAATTTTTTTTTGTTCGTAAAAACATAATAAATAAAATATTAACAAATTGTGTTTTCTTGCCAGTTATTGTCTTTTAAAATAAACTTATAATACTATCTTGCTTGTCTATATTTTAAGTATTCTATGATAGAAAATGCATCTGAATTTTATAAACTTATAAAATCTAAGTTTCCTTTTCAGCCTACTAAAAAACAGGATGTTGTTTTAATACAACTTTCAGATTTTATTTTTGATAAGACACCTAATGCATTATATCTTCTTAAAGGTTATGCGGGTACAGGAAAAACAAGCATTATAGGTACAATAGTTGCAAATTTATGGCACAGTAAAAAAAGCGCAGTTTTATTAGCGCCTACAGGGAGAGCTGCTAAAGTGATTTCTAATTATTCAAAAAAAGAAGCGTTTACAATTCATAAAAAAATATATTTCCCTAAAAAAGAAAAAGGTGGAGGTGTTAAGTTTGTTATGCAGCCTAATAAGCATAGAAATACTATTTTTATAGTAGATGAAGCGTCTATGATACCCGATATACCAGCAGATTCTAAACTTTTCGAGAATGGATCACTTTTAGACGATTTAATGCAATACGTGTATTCTGGACACCAATGTAAACTTTTACTTATTGGGGATAAAGCACAATTACCTCCAGTAAAATCAGATTTAAGTCCAGCTTTAGACGCAACAAAATTAGATTTAAACTATAATAAAAACGTAACAAGCGTAGAGTTAGACGAAGTTGTAAGACAAGAACAAGATTCTGGTATTTTAGAAAACGCTACAGAACTAAGAGCTGTTTTAGAATCTACATTTTACGATAGTTTTAAATTTAATGTTAATAGATATAATGATATTGTTCGTCTCATTGATGGTCACGAAATTATGGATGCTATTAATGATGCTTATAGCAATGATGGTTATGAAGAAACAGCAATAATAGTAAGGAGTAATAAACGCGCTAACCTTTACAACAAACAAATTAGAGAACGTATTTTGTTTAATGAGAGCGAATTGTCTACAGGAGATTATCTAATGGTTGTAAAGAATAATTATTTTTGGGTTAAACCTACAACAGAAGCAGGTTTTATAGCTAACGGGGATATTATTGAAGTATTAGAGATTTTTAACATTCAAGAATTATATGGTTTTAAATTTGCAGAAGTTAAAGTGAAAATGGTAGATTATCCAAGAATGCGCCCTTTTGAAACCGTTTTACTCTTAGATACTATTGAAGCAGAAAGTGCTTCATTAACGTATGAAGATTCTAACCGATTATACCAAGAAGTTGCTAAAGATTACGAAAATGAAAAATCGAATTACAAACGATTTTTAGGAGTTAAAAACAACAAGCATTTTAATGCCTTGCAGGTTAAATTTTCTTATGCAATTACGTGTCATAAATCTCAAGGAGGTCAATGGAACACTATATTTGTAGAACAACCTTATTTACCAAACGGGCCAGATAAAGATTATATACGTTGGTTGTATACCGCAGTAACAAGAGCAAAGAAGAAGTTATATTTAATAGGTTTTAAAAATGATTCTTTTGTAGAATAGCTATTGTCATTACAAACATTTATTTTTGAATTAAGAAATTAATTACAATGAAAATTATTTCAATGATTCCTGCGCGCTATGCAGCGTCGCGTTTTCCAGGAAAATTAATGCAAGATTTAGCAGGAAAATCGGTTATAGTTAGAACTTATGAAGCTACAATAGCCACTAATCTGTTTGATGATGTCTATGTAGTAACAGATAGTGATATTATCTATAATGAAATTATTTCTAACGGAGGAAAAGCCATAATGAGTATAGCAGAGCATGAATCTGGCAGTGATAGAATAGCAGAAGCTGTTGCTAATATTGATTGTGATATTGTGGTTAATGTGCAAGGAGACGAGCCTTTTACTGAACGTAAAAGTTTAGAAAAAGTTTTAGAAGTTTTTAAGGATGATAATCAAAAAACAATTGATCTAGCATCTTTAATGGTTGAAATCAGAGATTGGGACGAGATTTCTAACCCTAACACAGTAAAGGTCATAGTAGATCAAAATAGGTTTGCTTTATATTTCTCTAGAAGTCCAATTCCATACCCAAGAGATAAAAATGTGGATACAAGATATTTTAAGCATAAAGGAATATATGCATTTAGAAAACAAGCCTTACTAGATTTCACGGTATTACCAATGCAATTTCTTGAAGCTTCCGAAAAAATAGAATGTATAAGATATTTAGAATACGGTAAAAAAATAAAGATGGTAGAAACTACTGTAGAAGGAGTAGAGATTGATACACCAGAAGATTTAGAAAAAGCTAAACGTCTTTGGAAATAAAATGAATGCAAATTATAACAACATAAACGTTATAGGTTTTGATGCAGATGACACTTTATGGGTTAATGAAACTTATTTTAGAGCTGCAGAACAAGAGTTTGCAAAATTGTTAACCCAATTTGAAACGCCTAATAAAATAGACCAAGAACTCTATAAAATGGAAATAAAGAATCTTCCGTTATATGGCTATGGTGTAAAAGGGTTTATACTATCTATGGTAGAAATGGCACTAAAACTATCTAATAATACTGTATCTAGCTCAACAATTGAAAAAATTTTAGATATTGGTAAAACTATGATTAATAAGTCGGTAGAGTTATTAGATGGAGTAGAAGATGCCTTAAAACAACTGTCTAAAAAATACAAATTGATAGTAGCTACTAAAGGAGATTTATTAGACCAAGAGCGTAAACTAGAAAAATCCGGGTTGTTAAAGTATTTTCACCATATAGAAGTATTAAGCGATAAGAAAGCTATTAATTACAAAAAATTATTAAGTCATTTAGATATAAAACCAGAGGTTTTTTTAATGGTAGGAAATTCTCTTAAATCAGATATTTTACCATTAGTAGAGATTGGATCTAAAGCTATTCATATACCATTTCATACAACATGGCAACATGAAACAGTTTCTGAAAACTCGGTGTCGACATCAGATTATTTAACTTTAAAAACCATAAAAGATATTTCAAGATATTTATAGAAATATAGATTCAATATTAAAAAACGATAAACAATAAACACGTATTACAACATCTATTAATTATGCTTTTATATACAATAAGATAAAGTAGTTTTTAGAAAAGTTTTAATATTTTTTAAATCAATAGGAATTAAAACAATAGTATTTATATTTTTGTTACAGAAAGAAATTAAATGAATTATAAAAATTTTCCAATGGTGTCCAAGATTATTTTTGGGCGAGGAAGTTTCAATCAACTTGATGAATTAATCTCACCGAAACGCCAAGGACGCAATGCACCATTCATTTTTTTTGTCGATGATGTCTTTAAAGGAAATCACTGGCTAACATCTAGAATAAGATTGTCTTACAAAGACAAGATTATATATATACCAACAGATGAAGAACCAAAAACTTCTCAAATAGATCAACTTACAGAAGATATTATATTAGAATATAGCGAACAACCATCAGGAATAATTGGTATTGGTGGCGGCATAGTTTTAGATGTAGCTAAAGCCGTTGCATTAATGTTAACCAATGAAGGCGAATCTAAAGATTATCAAGGTTGGGATTTAATTAAAAACCCAGCAGTTTATCATGTTGGAGTACCTACTATTTCTGGTACAGGTGCTGAGGTATCTAGGACTACAATATTAACCGGGCCAGATAAAAAATTAGGAATAAATAGCGATTATACTCCTTTCGATCAAGTTATCTTAGATCCAGAATTAACTAAAGATGTTCCTAATGATCAATGGTTTTACACAGGCATGGATTGCTTTGTACATTGTATAGAATCTTTAACAGGAACGTATTTAAATGCGTTTAGTCAAAGCTATGGTGAGAAGGCATTACAATTGTGTAAAGAAGTGTTTTTAGGAGATCACTTAAGTAAAGAAGCATCTCAAGAAAAATTAATGATGGCATCTTGGCACGGTGGTATGAGCATTGCATATTCTCAGGTAGGAATAGCACATGCTATGAGTTATGGATTATCTTACTTATTAGGTATAAAACATGGTATTGGTAATTGTATCGTTTTTGATCATTTAGACGAATATTACCCTGATGGAGTAGATTTATTCAAACAAATGAAAGCTAACCATAGCATAGAATTACCTCAAGACGTATGTGCTGATTTAGAAGATTACCAGTTCGATATTATGATTAATGTAGCTTTAAGTTTAGAGCCATTATGGGAAAATGCCTTAGGTAAAAACTGGAAACAAGTAATGACACCAGAAAAAATAAAAGCATTATACCAAAAAATGTAATATGCGAGCCTTAGTAAAGTTTATCTACTTTAATTTATTGGGCTGGGGTATTATAGGCAATACAAATTTTTCACAAGACACAATAAAAAAAGCAGTAATTATAGCGGCACCACATACCAGTTGGCACGATTTTTTTATTGGTTTATACCTCAGAAAAATAACAGGAGTTAAAACAAATTTTGTAGCAAAGAAAGAACTCTTTAAATGGCCAATTAAATATTACTTTCGGGCTATAGGAGGTAAAGCATTAGATCGTACTTCTGGTCAAAATAAGGTAGAAGCTATTGCTGATTTATTTAAAAACGAAGATGAGTTTAGGTTAACACTAGCACCAGAAGGCACACGTAAAAAGGTAGAAGAATGGAAAACAGGGTTTTATTATATAGCTAAAACAGCTAACGTACCAATTATAATGTTTACTCTAGATTTTAAAAATAAACAAAACCATATCTCAAAACCATTTTATCCAACAGATGATATGGAAGCCGATTTTAAATATATGCGTTCTTTTTATGAAGGTATTATTGGTAAAATACCTGAATATTCTTAATATTTATTTATGATCCCAAGCATTTTCATCATCTTTATTACTCGGAGATAAACCTAATGTCTCACCAGAAGTAGTAACCCCAAGACCTAAAACAGTACGGTTTGCATAATTAAAATATGAAACCACTTGATTAATTTCTAAAATCTCACCATCATCATATCCCAAAATTCTTAGTTCATTAATAAGACTTAGGTTAACCGAAGTTATATCTAAAGTAAGTTTATACGCATAATCGATCATAGCGTATTCTTTTTCACTAAGAAACGATTGTAGAGATCCAAGTTCTATATGTTTCTTTAGCTGTTCGGCTTTATCATCATTGTTTAAAAAACGCTTCATGCCTGTATAATGATGTAAGTAACAATATTCACATTGATTAATATAGCTTGTGTACGTCCCTAAGAGTTCTAAAAACCAATTTGGGAATGTATTACTACTATGATGTAAAGTGCTTTTATAAATGCTCATATGACCAACTAAGGTATGTGGCCTAAGACTGTGAATACTCAATACATTATCTATTTCATTGTTTGGTCCTTTAATTTTATTGTAAATGGCTTTTAACTTGCCAGTAGCTTCTTTGTAATTAATTACTTTTATATAACTCATTTTCTATCTTTTAATCTATAAGCAAACTTTAGACTTAACATTTCTGGTCGTGGTGCCTTTGAGTAACCTGACGTCATTTTTTATAATTTATCGAAAAAACACAAATTTTATTAGAGATATGCCTTTGTTTTTGCATAATGGCATAAGATTTGTTTATAAATATAATAAGGCAATGAAACATAAAATAAACCATTGTGTTCCTAGAAAGAAACATTGCCGTAATAAAAAGCTGCCGTATAAGTGTTAATTATTAGGTAGCTTTTTTATTTAGAATTTACGTTTTTCAAAAGGTGTTTTCTCCTTAGGCTCTTCTTCTCCCTCAGTTTCTTTTCCGGGAAAAACTAAAGAAGTACTTGCATAAGTCGAACCGAAATTAACATTAGCAAAATACACCTGACTTATAGCACTTTTTACTTGCTCATCAGTTAATTCTTTTAAAGGATGAATAAAGGCAGACCAAAGTATATCATCTGAGATTGCATATTTTACATCTAATGCAGAGTGGAAATTAGCTATAAGAGCAGCTTTAACATATTTGTCTTCAACAGCAGCCATTTGCGCTATAGGAGATATAATACGCATTCTATTATTAGTAGAGTCTGTAAGTACAACAAAAACAATTTGATTAATAGAGAACTGCCATCTTCCATTACTGCCTTCTATTTGATCGCTAGACTCTTCAATAATAGCTTTTAGTTTTGCATTAGTCATGTTTTGCGAAAAAACACTTATTGATAAAACAAGTAATAAAGCGGAAAATAAAGTTTTCATATGTTGTTTGTGTTTGTTATACCTATAAGTAGTCGAAAAATTCCCTTAAAACTTATAAGTTAAAAATTCTAGATTACAATTTCTTTTCTTGGCGCATAATCTTCTCCATTTTACGGCCTTTTCAGAAGCAAGCCAGAACAAATAGTTACTAATACCCATTGTTTACTTTCATTATTTTTCTATAAATGCATTCAGTTGTTTGTTTGTAGTTTTTTGAATTTTAGTTTTCATAAAAGATGTCCAACCTATTAAATATCCAGAAAAACCTAATGCTTGTTGTGTCCATTTCCATAAATTAAAAGTATCGACATGTTCAATTATTTTGCCATCTTTAAATTTAAAATTAGCGCTAACTCTATTGATAACTTTTCTGTTTTTTTCTCCAAAGTTATACTCTGCGACCCAATTAGCACTTCCATTTTCTATACTTGCTTGAATGTTATCGAAATTAATTTTGGTGCTTTTAGTTCTTCTAGACAATAGCATTTCCCACATATTATTAACCTTTTCTTTTTTTAATGTTCCAAATACAGGATCTTGAAAAACAATATCTTTGTGATAACATTCTCGCATTCCATTAATATCTCCGTTAGAGAATGATGTGTAAAATTTCTTTATTAGTTCTTTGTTGTCCATTTAATTACTATTTATTAATTGCAGTAACAATTTGTATATGGTTTTATCAACTAAATTAGAAAATGAGTGACATACGAGCGAAACGAACCGGTGTTAGCAATTTTTGTAAGTAGGCCTTATTCTATTAACCTATTTGAATATTCATCTAATTTGTTCATAATTCCAAAATATGAATCAAATCCATCTTGGCTTTGAATATTTGTGTTTACAAATAAAATTCTCCCGATCTTATTTTTTTGATTAAAGAACATTAAGCTGGAAACTCCTGGGTCTCCACCAGTATGGCCTATATTGCCAAAAGAAGAAAACCCCATAAAAATACCTGAATTATATTCATCATCATAAGGATTTGTTTTACTTCTTTTTTCTGTAAAATTTTCATTAGTTAATTGTATTTTAAAAAGCTGCTTGTAACTTTCTTGAGTTAAAATTGTTCCGTTTCCAGAATAGCCTTTAATCAATTCAGTTAAGTATTTCCCTAAGTCATTAATGTTTGTTATAAAACCGCCATCTGGATATGTGATTAATGAATAATGAGGTAATTCGGTTTCGAGATTAGAATATAGTGTTGAAACGTTTTCAAAATTAACATCTCTGTAATTCCAACCTGAACTATTCATTTCTAAAGGTTTTAAAATATGTTCAATAGTAAAATCCGCGTATGATTTGTTAGATACAATTTCAATAATATAGGCTGCTAGTGTTGCACCAACATTAGTATATTCAAAAAATTGACTTGGTCTGTTTGTTGTAAAAACATTTTTATTGTACCATTTTCCATTGGTAGATAAGTAGTTTTCTAAAAACTCAGATATAGGAATGTTAGTGTGATTTGGATTAAAACTTTGAGGAATATCCTTAAAATTTATTGATGTGCTATCTACTTCATCATTTAGTACATAGGATTTGTTTATATAATTTTCAGTATCAATTATTGATGAGGTATGTGTTGCTAAATGTCTTATAGTTATGTCTACATCTGCAAAATTTGGATTTTGAACTTTAAAGGGAAGATATTTGTTTATAGGGTCATCTAAATTTAAAAGTTCTTTTTCTTGAGCTTTCATTAATGCTAAACCAATAAATGTCTTTGAAACCGAGGCTATAGGTTGTAACGTATTTTCAGTATAAGGCTTTTTAGATTTTACATCTGAAAAGCCAAACCCTTTTTTGTACAAAAAACCAGAAGAATCAACTATTGCAGTTCCCAATCCGTTAAAATACTCCTTATTTAGCTTGTTTATTTCAGTCGTTAGACTATCCTTTATAGATTGGTTTTCTAAAATCTTTTTTGTTGAATTTGGTTTTTGTTTACAGGAAATAAGTAATAAAATTCCTAAAACAGATAGTAATATTTTGTTCATTATCCTTCTTTAAAATAGATATTATTAATGATACGTTTTTTCTTTAACCTGAGTCTATTACAAGAACTAAATATAGTTTTTATTTATTCAATTCAATAATTTTTTCAATAGCCTTGTCATTGGTCTTTAGTTCTGTTAGTAAATTCATATAAAATTCCTTTGCATTTCTATTGTAATTGAATTTATAGTCTGACGGTATTCCATTCATTTCATAATTCTTTCCATTTGCATTTTCGTATATCTCGTTTGAGAGCCCGTATTCCCATCCGTTTGGTAATCTTTTGGAAAGTACGTCAGATAAAATTCCTTCTGTATTTGAACCAACTCGTATTACGCTTTCTATGTTTTGAGATGCCAAAACAAAAGTTTCACTTGCGCTTGCTGTTTGAGGGCTTGTTAATAGATAAAGTTTTCCATTGTAGTTGAGTCCGTTTGGTTCAATATAAATGCTTTGGGTATTTGTAAATCTGTTTTTAAATCTCGCCTTTTTTGAAAAAGCAATTCTTTTTTTATTTGTAAAGTAACTTAAAATTTCTAATCCAATTTGGTCAAATCCACCTCCATTAAATCGAACATCTATAATACAAAATTTTGTGTTTTTGATATCTTCATAAATGATTGCCATTTGCTTTTTAAAACTGGTTAAAACATCTTTAGTATAATTTAAACTTTCATCTGCATTTTCCCAATAATGTTCATCAAATTCTTCGGTAGTTAAATCGTTAGAGATATTATAATTCGCTAAATCCTCAAAGTCATTAAACTGAATATAACTAATACTATCTTTAATAAATCCCCAATTTATCATTCCTTTATTATATGTTTTATAGTTGGGAATATAATTCTTAATTAAAGAGTTAATCACTTTGCTACGTAAATCATCGTTGTCCTCATCATTGTCTTCAATTTTATCTTTTAATGAGTCTGGTATTTCAATAGATACATGTCCATCACTTAATTCTGATATCATTGTATTTAGAACAGTGTAAAGTTCTAAATCTGATGTTTTTTTTGATAATCGATTACGATATTTGTTTTTTAGTTTGTTCCAGTCAACTCTTCGTAAATTAAAGAAAGCATAGTTTTCATTAAAGGTTTCCCAAAGTGCATCAAAATTAGATAGAGGATTGTTTTTACTTTTTTTACAGATAGAAGATTTTTCAGAGCGAACGAAGTTGTAATTTGTTAAGCCTACTTTTATCTGTAGACTGTCTTTTGTCAATTTATTTATGGTACAAAATTCTTCTAAATAAGCTGTTGATAGCTTTGTATTTAGGTTACATCCGCTTTTGTAAGTATCACGTATTAAAATATTCTTTTTAGAAACCTCTAGTTGTTGTCCGTAACCAATTGAATTCCATACACCGTAAAGTCGACTGTCAATTTCTTGTTTTTGAGCGTTACAAGAATGAGATATCAATATTGCGATTAATATGAATGAGAAATAGTTTAATTTCATTTTGTAATTTTCAAATAAAACTAAATGTAATAATTTAATTTACAAATAATTACATGTTTAAGTATTGGCTTTTAAAGTACACGTTAAACTGAAAACCTGTAAAAATTTTCAGAAGTAGGTGAGTGCTAACAATAAATTATATGCAGTGTTAGCAATAGTTTTTTCTTAAACAAATTTCTAAATTTTATTAAACGATATAAAAAAGGCATATTATTTCTAGGTGTTTTATTGTTATAAACAAGTATTAATTTTTTCATCAATTTGCTGTAACAAAGCCCAAATATAAATATGATAATCTCTAATGTGATAATCACCAACATGAAAGGAACTAGGGTTTACCAAGTTTTCTAATTCATTAGGTCGTTGGTCTGTACTATTAGCGATATAATCTACAGCCAAACCTGTTTTTATAGCAGATTCTCTTTTAAAACGACCTGTGTACATATTATCAAAAGCTACAAAATTTGCACCATTACTAAAATTATACCGAATTCCTGGTGTTATATAGCGTAATGGACTACTTTGAGTGTCAAAAATTAAATTGTCTTGAAAAAAAGTGTCATTATTTTCATCAGTTGTACGAAATACCAATCCACTATTTTTTAAAGTCTCGCTATACGATGGAAGGGTTGGGTTTGGTTCAGGTATCGCCAAATCATTTTCATAACTTCTCCAAAAATGAACACAACCACATTCACTAGTAACTTTACAAAGCCCTATATTTTGCCACCAACCACCTAACGTTGAATTATCGGAGGAATAAACATATCCCATTCCTCCTAATGCAGCTGTCACCAATTTCTCTCGCAGCTCTGGATTAGTGTCAAATAGATCTCTAACTAACATGGCTAAAAGAAATGCACCTTGCGAATGCCCAGCAAGGATGATTTTGTTGCCATTATTATGGTTGTCTAAGTAATTTTGAAAAGATGCCTTTATATCAGAATAGGCTTCTAATAAACCTACGGCTCTTTCTTCTTCTGTATGAAAAGGACTTAAGAAGGATGCAGGCGTGGCTTGTCTATATTTTGGAGCATAAAAACGACCATATTTTGCCAATAACGCTCCCTGAGCCAAAATAGAAAGACCTATAAAATTTGTATCTTGGTTATCAATGGATACGGTACCCGGAACTCTAGGCGGATTATTAAGATGAGTTGGGTGTACCCAAAACACATCAATACAAGTATTTACAGTAACATTATTACTAATCTCAATATTGGAACTAATACTTAAATTTTCATCAATTACAGCAATATCTAAATCATAAGTTTCTAAAAAATTAAAAGATTGATTGGGATGAAAATACCAATTATCTATACTGTTATAGTCAATGGTTGAAACAGGAATTTCAACAACATTAGGCTCAAGCTGTTGTACGTCTTGATCTGATGAACAAGAGAGAAAAAAAAACAGTAGTAAAAACGTCAAGAGATATTTCATTTCTTGGGGTTTTGATGATTCTTTGACTTTTTTTAGTTTAAAAGGTTTAATAATACTTCAAATTATTTTCATATAAATAGTTAACATGATTTTGCGCTATAACAATCTCTACTAGTTGTGTTTAAACGAAAATGGAGTTTAATTATTGCTAACTTGTTTGTGTATGATTTCGTTGAGCATTTTAGCAGCTAATTTAGCAAATACAAACCGAATAGAAAATCCGCGAGTCCCGATAGCTATCGGGATTCGTAAGTAGACGAGTATTAGCAATAAATTATATACGGCTTAAGTTTACAATCTATTACATTAGATATATTAATCAGAAAGAACAAAAGAGAGAAATAAGGTTAGTATACACGG
>NZ_JAIQXX010000025.1 GCF_021887715.1 Winogradskyella immobilis | reverse complement strand
GGTAGCTTTTTTTTCGCCAGTGCTGTTTTTGTGGTTTCATAATTGACTATAATTAAATGATTAATTTTTAGTCAACCTATTTCAGGAAAGTTCAGAGTTCAAATTGTATACAACGTGTTCGTGTATGGTTAGTTGCGTTGGCTAGGACTAAGTTAGTAAACAAAAACGAACCAGAGGAAATTCCGAAGGAATTTTCCAAATAGGCACTTGCCAAAGCAATTAATTATACACGTTGTTGCCACCAGTTATTTTTTCCATTTGTTTCTTTTTTCATTCCATTCTTTCCAGAACTGCAAATAACCTTTTCGGTCAAATTCGTCTTTTGGGATTTCCTTTTCAGGACTATTCTTATAAAACTCCTCAACTTGGTCGACAAAATTTAAAACTTCGCTTTTATAATTTTCAAAGTCAACTTGTGTTTCAGTTCCGCTTTCTGTTTTCAGCGTTACAATTCCGTTTTCGTGAGTCACTTCCCAATCAATTCCAGTCGGACAACTTCCAATATAAACTTCTTCCATATCATTGTCAAAAACTAAAAAGTGTCCACAGCAAGGAATTAATTGGTCTCCAACAGGATTTTCTTTCGTGTGATTCCGTTCCAAAGTCCGAAGTAAGAGTTGAGCAGTTGCGCTAATCGTCCAACCATCATTTTCGGTTTGGTCAACTACAATTTCGTTTCCAATTTTCACTCGCATTTGTCCGTGAGCACATAAATCCGTTTGAGTATCTTCTTCAGATATCCAATTTGTCTTTAAAAGTTCAATTTTGAATTTATTCGTGGTCATTCTTTAATTGGTGGCAACGACTGGATATGATGACCTTAATCATCAAACATCTATTATGCGTAAACTAAGATAATAAATCTGTGATTTATTATCGGTTATCTATAAATTAAGAGATAAAGAGTGCTTTTAACT
Source organism: Winogradskyella immobilis (assembly GCF_021887715.1). Taxonomy (GTDB): domain Bacteria; phylum Bacteroidota; class Bacteroidia; order Flavobacteriales; family Flavobacteriaceae; genus Winogradskyella; species Winogradskyella immobilis. The sequence continues at coordinate 25,004 of NZ_JAIQXX010000025.1, read as the reverse complement.
CAGTAGCATCATTAGGTTTTAGCTTGCCGGCTAAAACTAAGCTTAATTGTTTTCGTCGTAAAGCGGCTTCAAAACGCTCTTTTTCTAAATCAGTTTCGGCAATAAGCTCTGGTACTTTTACAGGTCTTCCGGTTTCGTCAACAGCAACAAAAGTGTAAATGGCTTCATTAGCTTTAATACATTCGCCAGATTCTCTATCTTCTATCCATACATCCATATAGATTTCCATAGATGATGTAAATGCTCTAGAGACTTTAGCTTCAATAGTAACAACACTTCCTAAAGGTACAGCTCTATTAAATGCTACATGGTTAACCGAAGCGGTAACTACAATACGTCTAGAATGGCGTCTTGCAGCAATACTCGCCGCCCGATCCATACGTGCTAATAATTCGCCACCAAAAAGATTATTTATAGGATTAGTTTCACTTGGTAATACCAAATCGGTAACTATAGTTTTAGAATCTGCTGCGGTTTTTGCATCCATAAAATTTAAAATAAAATGAGTGTTTAATTACTCAATAGAGTATTTTAAGGCAAAGGTAAGAAACCCTAATAGAAAACGTACAGAAATAAAAAGTCTGCCTATTGAAAAAGATAAAATGTTAGTAAGAGTTAATACTGGTAGTAATCGATATTAAAGATTTAATAAAAGTTTATTTATCTAAGTCTTTAACAAGTAACCAAGCATCTTTATTATGTGTTTTTTTAATGCCATATAAAGCACGCTGAGCTTCAGATCGTGTTTCGTAACTAGAATAAACCACTTCATGCAATCCGTAACGATTAACACCTATTTTACGAGCTTTATACCCTAAATCTTTAAGTTGATTTACTTTTTTATCAGAATTGGCTTCAATTCTAAACGCACCAGCAACAACATGATAGTTGCCCATTTGTTTTTCAATAGTAAAAGTAGCAGCTGGTAAAGGGTTGCTAATAATAAAAGTAGCTTCTTGCACCTTAGCATCTAATTGCTTTGTTGCTTTTTGTTGTGCCATTTGGTTATGGTCTTCAATAGTGCCATTGTAATAATTAACACTGCCATAACCACCTAAACCTAAAATAATAACGGCAGCAGCAGCATATTTTAACCAAGGGTTAGAGCGTTTTTCAGGAGTAAAAATTAAAGGAGCATTAGGTTCTGCAGTTTCAACTTTTGGTTGAAGCACTTTGCGCTGAACATGGGTTGCATTAAAATGCGATAATCCAAATGCATCGGTAAGATAATTGATGTGTTGTGATGGTGTAAAAACAATTTTACCTTCTGTATTTAATAACACATCTCCAATACTTTTAAAATGTATCGTTTCTCCTTCCGTTAAACTAGATTTTATAGACTTTATATGTTTACTTATTTTTTCAACAGCAACTAAATAAGGTATTTTTTCTACCTCAGCAATATAATTAGCAAGCAAGCCATCATTATTTTGTAGTTGCTCATTAAATGATAACACCTTTTTTGGCGGATAAAACGTATGCGTAGATGCATGAATCTTTGCAGATACACGGTTGGTTAAAAAAGCTCCAAAATTAGGTATTGTAACACAATCGTATCGGTATAATAAATCGCTAATGTAAGTTTCTAACTGCATAATAACTATGGCAAAAAAGCACGCGAGACTTCATTTTTTAATTTCAACGGTCGCGTAAAACAAAGTTAAAAATTTTTGTTTTCTACCGAAATGTATAGGTATATAGTTATTAACATCTCTAAAATTAGTTATTTTTAAAGTTCAATTTAAGTTTTACAAATGTCCGAAGAGCAACTCATTTTTACCTTAGCGCTACAACATGTTCCTAAAATAGGGCCTACAACGGCGAAAAAATTAATTGCCCATTGCGGATCTGCTGAAGCAGTTTTAAAGGAGAAGAAAAGTAATTTGCTTAAAATAGATGGTATTGGTGCCATAACTATAGAAGGTCTATTTGATACAGAACATATAGAAGCTGCTGAAGACGAATTGCGGTTTATAAAAGAGAACGATATCGGATATTCGTATTTTACTGAACATCATTACCCCGAACGATTGAAACATTGTATAGATGGCCCAATTTTATTATTTCAATCAGGAAACATAAATCTTAATAACAAGCGCATTATTAGTATTGTAGGCACACGTAAAATAACGACCAGTGGCATTGCGTTTTGCGAAAAATTAGTTGAAGCTTTAGCAGTATTTGATCCTGTAATTATTTCGGGCTTTGCTTATGGAACAGACATTACAGCACATAAAGCGGCACTAAAACATAATCTACAAACCATAGGGTGTTTAGCTCACGGACTAAACCAGATTTACCCTAAAGCACATAAAAAATATGTTGCAGATGTTGAAAAACACGGTGGGTTTTTTACAGATTTTTGGAGTTCGGATACGTTTGATAGAAATAATTTTTTAAAAAGAAACCGTATTATAGCAGGACTTAGTGAAGCGACAATAGTTGTTGAATCTGCAGAAAAAGGGGGAAGTTTGGTTACTGCAGATATTGCAAATTCTTATAATAGAGAGGTTTTTGCTGTGCCAGGCCGAACTACAGATAGTCAGAGTGTTGGGTGCAATAATTTAATAAAATACCAGAAAGCACATTTGTTATCTAACCCGTTAGATATTCCTTACCTATTGAATTGGCAGCTTGATGCTTCGGCAAGCTCAGCAACAAAACAAGCGGTACAAAAACAATTATTTGTAGAGCTAGAAGAAGATGAAAAAATCATCTACAACTATTTAAAGGATAACGATAAACAGCTTCTTGATGTTATAGCATTGCAATGTCAAATTCCAACATATAAACTTGCGGGTCTATTACTTAATATGGAGTTGAAAGGTGTTGTAAGACCTTTGCCTGGCAAATTGTTTGAGGTAATATAAATTCCTTAAAAAACAGGAATCTTATAAACTATAATTATGAATGATATTGAATACGGAGAACATATAGGATTTCCTTTAAAAAATTTGAATACTTATGGGGATTTAACTGGTCAACACCCTGTTTTTCAATTAAAACTTAAATCAATTAAAGATTTTTATGGATTATCTTATGATGAGATTTCTATTTATAGCGAAAAAGATGATACAATTAATTTAATATCAATTTTATTGATGAATATTATTAATAGATCTTTTTTTGACAATATGATTAAAAAATATGGAAATCCTGATGTTATAGCAGTTGAAGATGAGCTATTAAAAGAAAGCAAAAATGAAAACCTTGATGAGTTTAAACAGAATATAATTAAACGAGAATTTGCCATGAAAACAGTTTCATTTCAAGACAATCCAACATTAATTATATGGAAGAAACAAGATTTTCAAATAAATATTCGCTTACATCACGAATATAATGCAACTCGAATTATATTTAAAAAGCCTTCGAAATTTAATACCCAACCTTAGCTCTAACACGTTTTAATACATCGTCAGCAACCAACTTAGCTTTAGCAGCTCCTTTAGCTAATGCCGCATCAATCTCGTTGAGGTTTTCCATATAGTAATTATAACGTCTACGAGGTTCTTGAAAACGTTCTAAAATCAATTCAAATAACGCTTGCTTAGCATGGCCATATCCATAACCACCTTTTTCGTAGTTGCTTTTCATTTCAGCTATAGCTTCATCATTAGCTAGTAATTTATAAATTGAAAAACAATTACAAGTAGACCAATCTTTAGGGTCTTCTAAAGGAGTGCTATCCGTAGCGATAGACATTATTTGTTTACGTAATTTTTTTTCTGGTAAAAAGAGGTTAATAATATTGCCTTTACTCTTACTCATTTTAGCACCATCAGTTCCAGGTATAAGCATCGTTTCTTTTTGAACATCAGCTTTAGGTAAGATAAAAGTATCTCCCATTTTTGCATGAAAACGTGAAGCAACATCTCTCGTCATTTCTATATGTTGTTCTTGATCTTTTCCAACGGGGATAATATCCGCATCGTATAATAAAATATCGGCAGCCATCAGCATTGGATATGTAAACAAGCCCGCATTAACATCTTCGAGTCTATCGGCTTTGTCTTTAAAACTATGAGCTAAAGTTAGGCGTTGGTATGGAAAAAAACAGCTTAAATACCAAGAGAGTTCTGTCACTTGAGGAACATCACTTTGTCTATAGAACACAGTTTTTTCTATATCTAAACCAAAAGCTAACCATGTTGCTGCAGTAGAATATGTATTATTTCTTAAAGTATCGGCATCTTTAATTTGCGTTAAAGAATGCATATCGGCAATAAATAAAAACGAATCGTTAATTGCATTTTTAGACATTTCTATTGCAGGTAAAATAGCGCCTAGAATATTACCTAAATGCGGTGTGCCTGTACTTTGTATTCCTGTGAGTATTCTTGCCATATCATTTTCTGCGAAAGCAGAAATCTTTTTAAAAGGGTTTAAAAAACTAAAGAACAAAGGTAAATTTTTCTGTAATACTATTTAATTTATTTCCCTAGTTTTGAGTGCATGAAGTTTTTTAAATATATCTTCTGGATTTTGTACCGTATTTGGTTCTATATTTTAGTAGCCATACCTATAATAATACTATTCCCTTTTTTGCTAATCTCTATATCTAGAGAGCAATGGTATCCTTTCTTTTTTAAATTGGCACGTATTTGGGCACGTTTTATTTTAATAGGCATGGGATTTATTTTTAAGATTAAGCGAGATCAAATTCCGCAAAAAAAAGCAAGCTATATGTTTGTAGCCAACCATACATCAATGATAGATATTATGTTAATGTTAGTTGCTATTAAAAACCCATTTGTTTTTGTGGGTAAAAAAGAATTAGCTAAGATTCCGCTTTTTGGCTTTTTTTATAAGCGAACATGTATTTTAGTAGACCGAAGTAGTCCGCAAAGTAGGCAAGCTGTATTTTTAAGAGCACAACGCCGATTAAAACAAGGTTTAAGTATCTGTATTTTTCCAGAAGGAGGAGTGCCAGATGAAAAAATTGTTTTAGACACTTTTAAAGATGGAGCTTTCCGTCTTGCAATAAATCATCAAATTCCCATCGTTCCTATAACATTTTACGATAACAAAAAACGATTTTCTTATATATTCTTTAGTGGAGGACCAGGCCACATGCGAGCTAAAGTCCATAAATTTATAAGTACCAAAAATTTAATGATTGAAGATACAAGACAAATAAATGAACAAGTCCATACAACTATTTTAAATGAGTTGTTAGGCTAATAAAATAAAAAAGCCGCACTAGGCACTGTGCGACTTTTTCATAGTTATCTTTTCAAACAACTACCTAACTAATAAACTTAAAATTTAAAACTTAAACCTGTATATACCCCTATGAAAAAAGGTTGAAAATCTCCAGAGGTATTATTGAATGTATTTATTTGGTATTTAAACTTAGGCTCTAGATTTAGATTTAATTGTTTTGATAAATTGTAATTAAATCCAACACCAAAATTAGCACTGTAACTTGTAGAGTTAAGATTGTTAGCTTCTCCTATAAGCGTGCTTGTGCCATCAATAGTTGTAAAAATGTCATTCTCATTTAAAAAGAACGTGCTAAAACCACCTATAAAACTAATACCAAATTTTTTATCTATGACTAGGTACTCTAATTCTAAAGGAACTTCTATAAAACCAAAACGTTGCTCTAAATTTCCTGTAGGGAGTGTAATAACAGATTGAGGTGCAGTATCATTAGAAATATTAGCAGAACTTAATAATGTAATAGGTTCTGTATTGCTATTAAGTGTAATATTGCCTATAATTGGAGTAGCTCCTCTTGCCACAGCTCCAGAACCTGAAAGCGCTAAGACATTCTCAGTTGCTCTATTAAAATTTACATTATTTACACCTGCCTTTACCTTTAAACGTTTATTAATAGCATAACTTCCTTGAATACCATAACTTATGGTAACATCAGAATCGGTACCGTTAGCATTAAATTGCGGACCTATTGTAGAGCCTCTTCCTAAAGAGTTAAAATAAACAGGTGCCACATTTGGGGATATGCTCCACCTGCTTAGTTCTTCTTCTTTTTCAATAATAGTGTTAGCTTCGGCAATAGCCTCTTCAATGCTTTGACCCTTCTTGGTAATATTTTCTTTTACTTTTGAAGGGTCTATTTGAGCGTCTTCAACTCTTTTTTTGTCTAATTTTTCTGAGTTGGTTGCGTCGGTAAGTACTTTTGTATGATCCTCTTTTGTGCTTTTAAGGATTTTATCAATTTCAGATTGAGATTTTATAATGTCGGTAGATTTAGAAGGATTGTCATTTTTTGAATTTGTATTAACTACAGCTTTATTTACAGCAGATGTATTTTTTTGGGAATTTTTAGGTTGATTTTCTAAATTCTCTGCTACTACATTTCCATAATCTTTAGTATTACTAGTTGTATTATTTTTATTTAGAGTAGGTTTTACATCTTGAGATTTTTCTGTATTGGTATTTTTAATAACGTCAGAATTATTTTCTGATGCTACAGATGTATTAACATCATTAGAAAGGATATTAATTTGATCTTTTTCTATTATAGTATCAGATTCAGTATTGGAATCTTTAGTATCAACAATAATAGGGTCTATATAATCTTTAGAATTAAATATAGTATTACCAACAGCAAACATAAGAACTAGTGCTGCTGCAATACCACCAACACTCCACCAAATAGGAATAACACGTCGTTTTTTCTTTTTAGGATGAAGCCTATGTTCAATACCTTCCCAAATATGATCTTTTGGGGAGACATCAAAATCTTTAAACTTCTCCTGAAAGAGGCGATCTATATTTTTCTTGTCTTTCATTTTTATAATGACTGCGAATTTAAATTCGCTTTATATGCTTCAATTTTTTGTTTCAAAATTAATCGTGCTCTTGCTAAATTAGATTTTGATGTGCCGCTAGAGATTTTCATCAATTCTCCTATTTCATTATGCGAATAACCATCAAGAACATATAGATTAAAAACCAATCGATAACGATCTGGCAATTCTTGTATAATATTCAATAAAAAATCTAAACTTATATCTTCATTTATTATATCAACCTCTACATCTTCAATAGCATCTTCATTTATTATATCAAAAACCTTAACACTTCTATAGCGTTGCAGAGCTGTATTTATAGTAACACGTTTTATCCAACCTTCAAAAGAACCTTTATTTTTATATTGTTCTATTTTATTAAAAATAGTCACAAATGCATCTTGCAGATTATCTTCCGCTTCTGCATAATTTTTAGAATACTTTAAACAGAGCGAAAATAGTTTACTCGCATAGAGTTTATATAATTGGCTCTGAGCTTTAGTATCATGTTTTTTACAACCTTTAATGAGTTCTTCTAAACTCAAATTTTAGTGTATTAGTTAATTTTATTATTCTACTACAGGCACTTCAACAATTAAAAACTGATCTTGTCCTTGCTCATCCTGTCCCTGAAAAAATTGAAAAATATGAACATCTGTATTTCTGACTGTAAAATCAAAACTTACAGTTGCAACTTCTGTTGATAAAGAACAAGGGTCATCTTGGAAAAAAGTATCAACAACAGCAACAGTTCTTGTGTTTAAATTATTGTCAAATATAAAATTATTAAATTCATAGCATCCACTAGGTCTAATATAAGTGACAGATATAGGATGTGCTTCTCCAACTACAAATTGACTAGGAGTATTTACACTTTGAATGGGAAGTATCTCTAGAGAAAAATTAGGAGCATCATCACCGTTAATATCACAAGATACTAGGGTTGCTATAGAAATAAATAATAAGAATAGCCTTTTCATTAGCTTATTGTTTTGGGTTCTATCTTTATAGATACAAAAAGTATAAAATGGTTGCGTATAAAACTAAAAAAATCCTGAAATTTCAGGATTTTTTTAGTTTTAAGCATTTTTCTCGTTGACCGAAGCTCTTACTTTTTCTTCGAGCTCATCCATCAATTCAGGGTTATCTTTTATCAATGCTTTAACAGCATCTCTACCTTGCCCAAGTTTAGTATTATCATAGCTAAACCATGAACCACTCTTTTTAATAATTTCGTGCTCAACAGCAATATCTAAAATCTCACCTACTTTAGAAACTCCTTCACCATACATTATATCAAATTCAGCCATTTTAAATGGTGGAGCTACCTTGTTTTTCACAACTTTAACTCTAGTTTTATTACCCATTACGGTACTATTACTATCTTTAATTTGTGTAGAACGCCTTATGTCTAAACGTACAGAAGCATAAAATTTTAAGGCATTACCACCTGTTGTAGTCTCAGGATTTCCAAACATTACTCCAATCTTTTCACGCAATTGATTGATGAATATCATGGTACAATTTGTTTTACTTATAGACCCTGTTAATTTTCTTAAGGCTTGCGACATTAAACGTGCGTGTAAGCCCATTTTAGAATCTCCCATTTCTCCTTCAATTTCACTTTTTGGAGTTAATGCAGCAACAGAATCTACAACAATAATATCTATAGCACCAGAACGCACTAAATTGTCTGCAATCTCTAAGGCTTGCTCTCCATTATCTGGTTGAGAGATAATTAAGTTTTCTAAATCTACTCCTAGTTTCTCAGCATAAAAACGATCAAAAGCATGTTCAGCATCAATAAATGCCGCAATACCTCCTGCTTTTTGAGCTTCTGCTATAGCATGTAAGGCTAATGTTGTTTTACCAGAAGATTCTGGACCATATATTTCTATAACTCTACCTCTTGGATAGCCTCCAACGCCTAAAGCAATATCTAAACCTAATGACCCCGATGGGATAGCGTCAACATCTACTATTGATTGATCACTCATTTTCATCACAGTGCCTTTGCCATAGGCTTTATCTAACTTGTCTAAAGTTAATTTTAAAGCTTTTAATTTAGCCTCTTTTTCACTACTCATTTATTCTATATTTTCTGTATTAATCTTGAAGCTAAAATACCACTTCTTTTAAGAGATTACAATTTTATGACGCAACCATTTTATACTTTTTGCATCTACTAATTGAAAAAGGAAAAAATTGCTATGAAACCTAAAAGTTTTATCCTAAATAGTATAAAAGAAAATGAAATTTTTCAGAAAAATTATATTTAATAGAACTTTAGGTGGCTCAGTTGTTTTTAATAGCAGCTGTAAAGCCGACGGAGGTTAGCTCGTTATTTTATGTTTAATGATAAAAAATTAATATTAATAACGAGTTAGTCCTCAAAAAAGCACTTTGGTAGAAATCAAAGTGCTTTTTTTATGTCATTACATGTAATTCAACAAAAAATGTAACTTTGCACCTTTAATAATTACTTTAACCTTATAACATTAGTATAGCATGCAACTGTACAATAACTTAAGCGGTAAAGAAAGAGCTGCGCTTATTGAAAAAGCGGGTAAAGACCGACTTACCATTTCTTTCTACAAATACGCAAAAATCAAAAACGTAGAACTTTTTAGAAACCATATGTTTCTTGCTTGGGATGCTCTAGATGTACTTGGAAGAATCTATGTAGCTCAAGAAGGCATTAATGCACAACTTTCTGTACCTGCGGACAATTTTGAAAAATTTAAAAAGCATCTCGATTCTATCACTTTTTTAGAAAATGTAAGATTAAATATTGCAATTGAGCACGATAACTATGCCTTTTTAAAATTGAAAGTAAAAGTGCGTCATAAAATTGTGGCGGATGGTTTAAATGATGATACCTTTGATGTTACAGATAAGGGAGTACACGTCAATGCCGAAAAGTTCAATGAACTTATTGAAGACCCCAATACAGTTTTGGTTGATATGCGCAATCATTACGAAAGTGAAATAGGTCATTTTAAAAATGCGATTACACCAGACGTTGATACATTTAGAGAATCTTTAGATTTAATTGAGGAAGATTTAAGAGAACATAAAGAAGATAAAAAACTAGTAATGTATTGCACAGGTGGTATCCGTTGCGAAAAAGCAAGTGCGTATTACAAACATAAAGGCTTTAAAAATGTATTTCAACTCGAAGGAGGCATCATTAATTATGTGAGGCAAATTGAATCTGAAGGTTTAGAGAATAAATTTCTTGGCAAAAATTTTGTGTTTGATCAAAGACGTTCAGAACGTATAAGTGACGACGTCATTGCTAAATGCCATCAGTGTGGTAATCCTGCAGACATGCATACCAACTGTGCTAACGAAGCATGTCATTTGTTGTTTATTCAATGTGATGAATGTAAAAAGACAATGGATAATTGCTGTTCTACAAACTGCCAAGAGATTATAAAATTACCTTACGAAGAGCAAAAAGCTTTACGTAAAGGACAAGGTAATAGCAACGATATATTTAAGAAAGGAAGAGCAGATCATTTGCCTTATAAAAAAGATTTAAGAAACATTTTTGAAGCCTTAAAGAAATAAATAACGATTGAATTAATGGGTTTTAAACCTTTCTATTTAAAGATAGTGAAGTCCATAAATAATTTTATCTTTACTTTTTAATTATTTATGAATCCTTACTTCAGAATACTATTGATTCTGAATTATATATACAATTTTTATGGCTTGTAACAGTTGTTCAACTGGTGAAGACGGTCAACCAAAAGGATGTAAAAACAATGGAACTTGTGGTACAGATAGCTGCAATAAACTCACTGTTTTTGATTGGTTAGCTAATATGTCACTTCCTAATGGGGAAGCCCCATTTATAGGTGTCGAAGTGCGTTATAAAAACGGCAGAAAGCAGTATTATAAAAATACAGAAAACCTCACATTAAGCATTGGAGATATTGTTGCTACTCAAGCAAAATCTGGACATGATGTTGGTATGGTTACACTTACTGGAGAGTTGGTTCGTGTGCAAATGAAACGGAAAAAAATCAATATTGAAGATGAAGAAAATGTTCTGAAAATATATAGAAAAGCATCTCAAAAAGATATTGATATTTGGTCTTCAGCTAGAGATAAAGAAGAACCCATGAAGGTTAAGGCACGCCAATTTGCTATTGATCTTAATCTTAAAATGAAAATTTCAGATATTGAGTTTCAAGGAGATGGTAGTAAAGCAACATTTTATTATACGGCTGAAGAACGTGTTGATTTTAGAGAATTAATTAAAGTTTTTGCGCGAGAGTTTAAAACACGTATTGAGATGCGTCAAGTTGGTTTTAGACAAGAAGCAGCACGTCTTGGAGGAATTGGTTCGTGCGGTAGAGAATTGTGTTGTTCAACATGGTTAACCGATTTTAGATCTGTGAGTACTTCCGCAGCTAGATATCAGCAATTATCTTTAAACCCTTTAAAGTTAGCAGGACAATGCGGAAAACTGAAATGTTGTTTAAATTATGAGCTAGATTCGTATTTAGATGCTTTGAAAGCATTTCCAAAATCCGATACTAAATTACAAACTGAAAAAGGTACAGCAGTATGCCAAAAGACAGATATCTTTAAAGGGCTAATGTGGTTTGCTTATGAAGGCGAATGGATGAATTGGCATATTATTACTACAGATCAAGCCAATGAAATTATTGCCTTAAATAAAAAAGGCAAAAAAGTAGCAAGTCTTGAAGAGTATGCTACAGAACTGATAGAAGACACTAAAGTTGAGTTTGAAAACGTTGTGGGTCAAGATAGTTTAACACGGTTTGATAGTCCAAAACGTAAAAACAAACGTAGAAATAATAAGAACAATAATAGAAACAACAATCGAAGCCGTAATAGAAATCCTAAAAACAATGCCAAGAAAGATTAATAACTTTTTTGTTATTCCGTGTGCATTACTAATGTTAGTAGTTGCTTGCGATTCTAAACAAGTTTATGATGCATACCAATCGGTTCCTGAAAAATGGCATAAAGATTCATTAATAACATTTAAACTTACAGCGCCAGATACAACTAACGCTTATAATCTTTATATTAATCTTAGAAACACAAATGGCTATCAATATAGTAATCTGTTTTTAATTGCTGAGCTACAATATCCAAATGGGAAAACCATAAAAGACACTTTAGAATATAAAATGGCTGCACCAAATGGCGAATTGCTTGGAGAAGGATTTACGGATATAAAAGAAAATAAGTTATGGTATAAAGGGTATGATGCTCCTTTTATATTTGAAGAATCTGGGGATTATACGATTACCATCCAACAAGCGATGCGAAAAAATGGGGATGCAAAAGGGATTCTTGAGTTAGAAGGTATTACAGATATTGGCTTTAGAGTAGAACATAAATAATTAATCATGGCTAAAAAGAAGACAACGACACCAAAAGCTAAGGTTGAAGACTTTTCAAAATATATACGTTGGTTTTGGATACTATTTACAACAGGTATTCTTTCTTTCGTTTTGCTATTCTTATTAGCATCATGGGAAGTTTTCGGTGAAATGCCAGATCATACCGTACTTGAAAACCCTAGAACAAATCTTGCTTCCGAAATTTTATCTTCAGACAATAAAACTTTAGCAAAATTTTATTTTGAAGATAATAGAACACCAGTTGACTATAACGAATTGCCTAAGCATTTAGTAGATGCTTTAGTGGCGACTGAAGATATTCGTTTTTATGGGCATTCTGGTATTGATGCTCGTGGGACTTTACGTGCTGTTTTTGCAAAACTCACTTTAAGGGATAAAGGAGGAGCAAGTACAATTACGCAACAATTGGCTAGGCAATTATTTGTAGGAGTTGCTTCTACAAGTACAATAAGTAGATTGACTCAAAAAATAAAAGAATGGGTGATTGCAACACGTCTAGAGCGTCAATATACCAAAGAAGAAATTATAGCCATGTATTTTAACATCTATGATTTTGGTAACAATGCAGATGGCATTCGTTCTGCAGCACGCATCTATTTTGGAAAAGAACCTAAAGGTTTAGATATAAAAGAATCCGCAATGTTGGTTGGGATGTTTAAAAACTCTTCTTTTTACAATCCAAGACCACATAGAAACCCAGTAGGGACAAAAAATAGACGTAATGTTGTTTTGTATCAGATGGCCAAGTATGAATATATCTCACTAACTGTAAAAGATTCACTTCAAAAAACAGAACTAGATCTTAATTATTCGCCAGAATCACATCGTGAAGGTTTAGCCACTTATTTTAGAGCACATTTAACTAAAATCATGAAAGACTGGATTGAAAAGAATCCAAAACCAGATGGTGAAAAATACAATTTATATAATAGTGGTTTAAAAATTTATACTACAATAGATTCGCGCATGCAGCAATATGCTGAAGATGCTGTGGCGCAACACATGCCTAGATTACAAGCAGAATTCGATCATCAAAACACACCAAAAAGAAATGCTACTGCACCATTTTTAGAGCTAGATAATGAAGAAATTAAAAGCTTAATGCGTACAGGTATGAAACGTTCTGAACGATGGAGACATATGAAATACGATTTAAAAAAATCTGATGAAGAAATTATAGCATCTTTTGATAAGCCCGTTCAAATGGATGTCTTTGCTTGGAAAGACGGAAAATATACCGAGATAGATACCATTATGAAGCCTATGGATTCTATACGGTATTATAAATCGTTTTTAAGACCAGCAATGATGTCTATGGATCCGCTAACAGGTCATGTAAAAGCTTGGGTTGGAGGTATGAATTACAAGCATTTTCAATACGATATGGTAAAACAAGGAAAACGTCAAGTAGGTTCAACCTTTAAACCATTTGTGTATGCAACAGCAATAGATCAGTTGCAAATGTCACCTTGCGATTCTTTACCAAAAAGCCCAATAACCATTGAAGCTAACAAATATGGAAACCCAGAAGCTTGGACGACTAAAAATTCGAATGGTAAATATGAAGGGTTTCAAACTTTAAAAGAAGGATTGGCAAATTCTACAAATACACTTACAGCGCGTTTAATGAATGAAGTTGGTCCAGAACCTGTTGTTGAATTGGCAAAAAAACTAGGTATTGAACAAGATATCTTACCTGTGCCAGCAATTGCTTTAGGCACACCAGATATTAGTGTATATGAAATGGTTGGAGCATATTCAACATTTGCTAATAAAGGAGTGTATAATAAACCGGTGTTAGTAACACGTATTGAAGATAAAAACGGAACGGTTTTATACCAAGTACAACCAGAGAGTAGAGATGTATTAAGTGAAGAAGCCGCTTATGTAACAGTTAATCTTATGCAAGGTGTTGTAGAATCTGGCTCAGGGAGAAGACTTATTCATAATACACAATCTAAAGAGACTGTTTATAAAGAAATTATCACAGGATATCCGTATGAACTTAAAAATCCAATAGCAGGAAAAACAGGGACAACTCAAAATCATAGCGATGGGTGGTTTATGGGTATGGTGCCAAATTTAGTGACTGGTGTTTGGGTAGGAGGTGAAGATAGAGCCACACACTTTGGAAGTATTACTTATGGACAAGGAGCTTCTATGGCATTGCCTATTTGGGGTTTATATATGAAAGCGTGTTATGCAGATAAAACACTTAATATTTCTAAAGGAGAATTTGAAGCTCCATTAGAATTATCGATTAATATTAATTGTGATGAGTTTACTAGTGATGATAATTCTGAAGATGAAGATGATGATATGGAAATAGATTTTTAATCACATTTTTCTTTTTTTAAATTTTCAAAAGATGCTAAAATACAATTAAGGTTAATTTAAATAGTACTATATTTTGTAATTTTCCAATATAAAATTTAAGTAAATGATTAATAAAAAAGTAGCTAATGTTAAAAGTGCATTAGAAGGAGTTAAAGATGATATGACTTTTATGTTTGGAGGTTTTGGGTTGAGCGGTATTCCTGAAAATTCCATTGCTGAGTTGGTAAAGAAAAATATAAAAGGGTTAACCTGTATTTCTAATAATGCAGGAGTTGATGATTTTGGTCTTGGATTATTGTTACAACAAAAACAAGTTAAAAAAATGATATCGTCTTATGTTGGTGAAAATGATGAATTTGAACGTCAAATGCTAAGCGGAGAATTAGATGTAGAATTAATTCCTCAAGGTACATTAGCAGAACGCTGTCGTGCGGCCCAAGCGGGTTTTCCAGCAGTATATACACCAGCTGGTTATGGTACCGAAGTAGCAGAAGGTAAAGAAACACGCGAGTTTGATGGTAAGATGTATGTTTTAGAACATGCCTTTAAAGCAGATTTCAGTTTTGTAAAAGCATGGAAAGGAGATGCTGCCGGAAACTTAATATTTAAAGGTACCGCTCGTAATTTTAATCCTAATATGTGCGGAGCAGCAAAAATTACAGTTGCTGAAGTGGAAGAATTAGTACCAGTAGGTGAGTTAAATCCTAATGAAATTCATATTCCAGGAATTTTTGTACAACGTATATTTCAAGGGGAATTATATGAAAAAAGAATTGAACAACGAACAGTAAGACAACGATAGTTATGTTAGATAAAAATGGAATTGCAAAACGAATTGCAAAAGAAGTGAAAGACGGCTATTATGTTAATCTAGGAATTGGCATACCAACATTAGTAGCCAATTTTGTTAGAGACGATATTGAAGTAGAATTTCAAAGTGAAAATGGAGTTCTGGGCATGGGGCCATTTCCGTTTGAAGGTGATGAAGATGCAGATATTATTAACGCAGGAAAACAAACAATAACAACATTGCCAGGAGCATCTTTCTTTGATTCTGCAATGAGTTTTTCTATGATTAGAGGAAAGCATGTAGACTTAACCATATTAGGCGCTATGGAAGTTGCGGAAAACGGAGATATTGCCAATTGGAAAATTCCTGGACGTATGGTAAAAGGAATGGGAGGCGCTATGGATTTAGTTGCTAGTGCAGAAAATATTATAGTAGCGATGATGCATACCAATAAACGTGGTGAATCTAAATTATTAAAACGCTGCTCTTTGCCATTAACAGGTGTTGGTTGTGTAAAGAAAGTGGTAACTAACCTCGCTGTTTTAGAAGTTACCAAAAAAGGCTTTAAATTATTAGAGCGTGCACCAGGCGTATCTGTTGAAGACATAAAAAATGCTACAGAAGGACATCTAGAAATTGGCGATAATATTCCTGAGATGGATATCTAATTTGAAGAATAAACATAACGAGCCTTTATATTATTAAAGGCTTTTTTATACGCAAAAGCGTGTAAAATGTTAAAATTTAGTGCATTTCATCGATTATTTATGTATTTAATCGTTGTAAACGAAATATTGTTTCATATTAGCAGTCCCAAAACTAATTAACCTATAATACCAAATTTACCATAAACTTAATTTATGATTTGCCCCAAATCTATCATAAATTTAAACTTATGAAAAGAAAACCAAATCTACCAGAACCTACTTTAGAAGATTCCCAATCTTCTTTAAAAAATACGTTTCGTTTAGTCTCGGACGTATTGCAATTAACCAAAAAATTATTCATGCTATAACCCTTTCGGGATGGCATGAATTAATTTTTTTGTGTAAGCCTTCTTTGGATTTTCATAGATAAGATCTGCGTCTCCAGATTCTTCAATTTCACCTTTATTCATTACTAATAATTGATCGGCCATATATTTTACCACAGCTAAATCATGAGAAATGAATATGTAGGTAAATCCAAATTGAGTTTTTAAATCATTTAATAAATTAAGCACTTGTGCTTGTACAGATAAGTCTAGTGCGGATACCGATTCATCACAAATAATAAGTTTTGGTTCTAAAGCTATAGTGCGTGCAATACCTATACGTTGGCGTTGGCCACCAGAAAATTGATGAGGATATCTATTAAAGTAAGAAGCATCTAAGCCTACTTTTTTAAGTAGTGTTATTACTTTTTCTTTTCGGTCATTATCAGAATGTCCAATACCATGCACTTTCATAGGTTCCATAATAGCATTACCAACTGTTAACCTCGGATTTAAAGACGCAAATGGATCTTGAAAAATAATTTGAATATCTTTTCGCAATTCACGTAAAGCACGTCCTTTAAGTTTTGTTATATCAATTCCTTTATAGTTAATATGTCCTTTGGTTGCTTGGTCTAATTGTAATATCGCATTGCCTAAAGTAGATTTTCCACAGCCAGATTCTCCTACTAAACCTAAAGTCTCACCTTCATAAACTTTAAAAGATACTGTATTTACAGCTTTAAATGTTGTTGGTTTTGAAAGCCAGCCAGAATTAGATATATATTCTTTTTCAACATTTATAACCTCTAGTAGAGGTTGTTGACTATATAACCTTTTATGATGTTCGGTTCTATCTTCAGTAGATATAATTTCAGACGGTACATTGTCAGTCATAAAATCATTAATAGTAGGAAGTTGCTTTAAACGAGTAGTAGTAGATGGCCTAGAATTTAATAAGGCTTTAGTATAATTATGTTGAGGATTTTTAAATATTTGATAAGTTTCTCCTTGTTCTACAATTTGTCCTTTATACATTACAAGAACACGATCTGCAATTTCAGAAACCAAAGACAAATCGTGAGAAATGAAAATGATACTCATTTCAGTTTGCGCTTGTAATTCTTTTAGTAATTCAATAATTTCTTTTTGTACAGTAACATCTAGTGCTGTTGTAGGCTCGTCTGCAATTAAAAGTTTTGGTTTACATGCAATAGCCATGGCAATCATTACACGTTGTTTTTGACCACCAGAAAGTTGATGTGGATATGCTTTGAAGACACGATGAGGTTCAGGTAATTTTACTTTTTCAAAAAGAGAAATAACCTCAGTCTTAATCTCTTTTTTATCTAATGAGGTATGCTGCTTTATAATTTCTTCAATTTGCGTACCACAACGCATTGATGGATTTAGTGAACTCATGGGTTCTTGAAAAATCATAGCAATTTCATTACCTCTAATGTTTTGAAGAGAACGATTGTCCGTAGATGTAATATCAATATCTTCAAATGTAATAGCGCCAGACGTAATTTTAGAAATATACCTTGGCAATAAACCCATAATAGCTAATGAAGATACAGATTTGCCTGAGCCAGACTCACCTACAATTCCTAAAATTTCATTGGATTTTAATTGAAACGAAATATTATGAAGCACTTTGGTTTCAAACTCTTTTGAGAAAAAACTAATAGATAAATTTTGTATTTCAAGTAAGTTAGCCATGCTTAAATGTACAATTAGTTTTCTTTTTACATACAAAAATGTAATAATTACGGAATTATTAACATTTCATCGAAAATGTTAAAGACCTCACCTCTTTTTAACATAATTTTAATATTTTCGGGCAATTAAAATAACCCTCTCTCATAACACTAATCATTAAAACCATTAAAATGACAAAAAAACTACGTGTATTATGTTTTGGAATTATTCTTGCTTTTGGAGTATACGGAATTACAAATTATGTGATTTCTAAAAAAGATGCCAATACTCAACTAACCATTGAAGAGCAAAGAGCTGCTCATGCAGAAATTTTAGCAAATTCCCCTTTTAAAGAAACTTTAACTTGGGATAAAAAGAAAAGAAAGTTAGAAGGTTTACCTCCAAACAGATATTTTGAGCAGATGTGGGAGCTAACAGTTAATCCTTCGACAGGAAGATTAGAAGAAGGAAATGTAGCGCTTTTAAGAGAGCAATTAATTAATAATAGAATTGCACAACGTAACCCAGGTGAAGCTACAAATAGCTGGGAAGAAAGAGGTCCAAATGATATTGGAGGAAGAACAAGAGCTATTCTGTTTGATCCAAATGATGGATCAAACAATACTTTATATGCAGGTGGAGTTAGTGGTGGTTTATGGAGAAACACTAATATTACAAATGCAAGTTCTCAATGGGAGCGTGTGCAAAATGTACCAGGTAATTTATCTGTAACCTCTATTACGGTAGATCCTAATAATTCAAACCGTTGGTTTGTAGGTACAGGTGAGCAATATACAGGAGGTGATGTTGTAGGTAATGGAGTCTATGTTACTAATGATGGTGGTAACTCTTGGAGTGCAGTAAATATTCCTGCAGCAGGTTCTGCAACTTTCGATTTTAATGCAACAAACTTATTTTTATCTGGGTTATTTTATGTAAATGATGTACAAGCTTGGGATAACAATGGAAATACTGAAATTTTTGTTGGAGTTGGAGCTAACGTATATGGTGATGCGGCTAATCCTACGAACTGGTTAGGCTTACAAACAGCAGGTCTATATCATTCAGCAGATGGTGGTACAACATGGAATAGAATAGAATCTTCTAACCTTGAAGCAAATACTTCTGGATCTACTACATTTTATGCGCTTCCTAATGATTTTGAGATTGGTGCAGATAACACTTTATGGATGGGAACAATAAGTAATGCATTTGGAGCAGGCGGAGGACAAGTCTTTAGTTCTACCAATGGAACGACTTGGACAGCAGCAGCAGCATCTCCTTTAACAGATTCTGATAGAGTAGAAATAGCAGTGTCTTCTTCTAACCCAAATAGAATGTATGCATTAACAGAAGGAAATTCATCTCCTGTACATGTATATTCTACAACAAATGCTTTTGGTAGTATTTCTAATGGAGCATTACCAAATGATGCTGACCAAGGAATTAATGCAAATGACTTTACAAGAGGACAAGCCTTTTATGATTTAATGATAGAAGTAGATCCAAACAATGATAATATTCTCTATGTAGGAGGTATTGATTTATTTAGATCAACAAATGGTGCATCATCATGGACACAAATATCTAAGTGGTCTAATAATCCTGGTTTAAGTACATTACCAGTACCATTAGTTCATGCAGATCAGCATGCAATGACATTTAGACCAGGAAATTCTAATCAAGCTGTTTTTGGAAATGATGGTGGTATTTATTACGCATCTAGTTTATCTAATGCATCTAGCTCTGGATCAGCAATTGGTGTTAGAAATAATAATTATAACGTTACACAATATGTAAAAGCAGGTATCGGACCAAATGGAACAGGAACGACAAATGTGATTTTTACAGCAGGAGCTCAAGATAACGGTTCGCAAGCATTTAGAGGAGCTAATGCAGCACCAGGTATTAATGGTTCTGAAGAATTATCTGATGGTGATGGTTTTTTCACATTTGTTGATAAAGATGGACAATACATGATAGCTACTTTTGTGGCAAATGTTATTTATAGATTTAATTTACCATGGGATGGAAGAGGAAGACGCCAAGGCGGATCAACAACATTAGCAAATGATCAATCTAGAGGAGATTTTGTAAATCAAATGGATTTTGATAGTGATGCAAATCGTTTATTAACAAATAATTCTAACGGCACTCAAAACGCAATATTATCTATTAATGTTGCGGCAAATAGTAGTGGAAGTTTAACTAATAATTTATTATCAGCTGAGCCATCTGCATTTAGAGCATCTCCATTTGAGAATAATGTTTGGTATGTAGGCTTAAAAAATGGTAGTATGGTACGTTTAAGTAATGTTACCAATACCTCTGCAACATTTACTGCAATAACGACTCCTTTTATAGGTTCTATATCTTCTATTAGATATGGGGCAACAGCGAATGATATTTTTGTAACGATACATAATTATGGTGTAACTAGCGTTTGGTCAACATCTAACGCTGGAGCTAGTTGGAATAATAAAGAAGGAGATTTACCAAATATTCCTGTTAGAGATATTTTACAAAATCCATTAAATAGAAATGAAGCTGTTTTAGCAACACAATTAGGTACTTGGTCTACGTCTAACTTTAATGACGCCAATCCTAATTGGTCGCAAGCATTTAATGGAATGAGTGATGTTAGTGTTACATCTTTTGATTATTGGGCAGTAAACGGTGATGATAATAACAATCAAATTATAGCGTCTACATACGGAAGAGGTGTGTTTACAGGGTCTTTTACTGCGACTACTGTACCAGATACAGAAGCCCCATCAGTGCCACAAAATCTAATAACTTCTAATATTACAACTAATAGTTTAGATTTAAATTGGGATGCCTCTTCTGATAATATAGGAGTTTCTGAATATGAAATATTTCAAGATGGGAACTCAATTGGAACCGTAACTTCAACAAATCTATCTGTTACTGGGCTTTCAGCATCTACAACTTATGATTTTACAGTTTTAGCTCGAGATGCTTCAAATAATGAATCCGCTCAAAGTACAGCTACACAAGCAACAACATTAGATCCAGATACACAAGTTCCTTCAGTTCCAACTAATTTGTCAGCAGATAATGTTACAGCGTCTTCTGTAGATTTATCATGGAGTGCATCTTCAGATAATGTAGCTGTCGAAAATTATGATGTATTCCAAGACGGAGTTCTTGTTGCTACGGTTAATACAACTTTTTATCAAGTAACAGGTTTAGTTCAATCAACAAGTTATTCATTTACTGTAAGCGCTAGAGATACTTCTGGAAATGTTTCTGCCCAAAGTAATAATATTTCTATAACAACTAGTGTAGAATGTACTCTAACAACGAGCAACTTTAATTCAAATACTTTAAATCACTCAGGTTCTGGGTCAACAAGTACTACTCTTAATTTAACTGGTGGAACCCATGAAGACCCAACATTTACAATTAGCGAATTAAATGCAAGAACTGGTGGTAACCCTAATAGAAGATTTATAGATCAAGTTACTGTATCTTATGTTGATGGTAACGGAATATCTCAAACTTTTGGTACTTTCACTGGTAATACAACAAGTAGTGCTAATATATCTATAACTGGCTTTGTACAATCTATTACAGTTACATTGTCTGATGGTTTTGATGGAAATACTATTACTAATATGAGTATTACTTTTAGTTCTATTCAATCTTGTGTAACGTTAAATTGTACAGATTCTGATGGAGATGGAGTTTGCGATGAAGATGATGTTTGCCCTGATTTTAATGATAACCTTATTGGTACTAGCTGCAATGATGGAGATCCATGTACGATAAACGATACATACGCTTCTGATTGTGATTGTGTTGGTACTTTTGCTGACTCTGATGGAGATGGCGTTTGTGATACTGATGATATTTGTCCAGGAGGAGATGATAATATAGATGTTGATGGTAATGGAGTGCCTGATGCCTGCGATGTTGGTGATTGTAGTAATGGAACAGGGAACTTTAGTCCTAGCGTATTAAATGGCTCAAGTTCTACAACCTTTAGCTTTTCAAATTTATCTAGAGATGTCTCATTTACTATATCTGGTTTAGATGCTAGAGTTAATGGTAATCCAAGAAATAGATTTGAAGAAGTGGCAACCGTAACATATGTTGATGGGAATGGTCAAACACAAACGTTTAATTCTTTTAGCGGTGCTAACCAGAGTACAGCAAATGTGTCTATTTCTGATCTTATGTCTCAAGTAACAGTGACATTAAGTGACGGTTTAGGAAGTTCTTCCAACATAAGTATCAATCTTGGTTCACTAAGTTTTTGTGAGCAAAGCAACGGAGCAACTACTAACGGAGGAATAACTTCAACTAATAACCCGAGTAGTACTAGCATCAGAGATTTTGCTACTTTCCCTAATCCTGCTAAAACAGAATTGAATATTAGATTAGGATTGAATATGGGAAGTGAACCGATAGATGTGGCTTTAGATATATTTGATTTAACAGGGAAAAGAGTAAAACATATAGAGTGGAGTGATATCTCTAATTCAATTTTTGAAAAACAAATAGATATCTCTAATCTAAATCAAGGAGTCTATATGATGGATATAAGATTATCAAACGGCGTAAGAAAAATGCAAAAAATGATTAAGAAATAATAAAACAAGTTTTAATAATATGTAAAGTCCAAACCTTAAATGGTTTGGACTTTTTTTAGCCTCATGATTACGGAAAACCCGTAATTGATTTTTAGATTTAGGTCAAAAATTAACAGAATGTAAAATTAACAGCCTTCAAATAGTAAGTAACTTACAAGCAGCTATTAATTTAATTCATTCATTTATGAGACTAACTTCCCTCCTTTGCATTGTATTGCTATTATTTACGGAATCAATAACTGCGCAAACCTCCCCAGGAGGTGTATCTTCTAATTTAAGTTTTTGGCTTAAAGCAGATGCAGGAGTAACTTTAAATGGTACAACGGTAAGTAATTGGCAAAGTCAAAATAGTGGCAATCAAGTTTCTGAAGGTCTTTCCACAAGACAACCTTTATTCAACTCAACTGGATTAAACTTTAACCCTGCTCTCTTTTTTGACGGCATAGATGATAGACTTTTTACTAACAGTGGCTATGGCAGTCATACACAAATTATAGTATTTAACCCTGCAAAAACTGTTTCAACAAGCGTAGAGGTAGAAATTGTATTAGCACATGCTATAGGGACAACAGGCTCAAATGCTGGTGTAGGTGTAGGTAGCCTACAGATTCTTTCTGGTGGTTTCCCTTCATCTAACTTTTTTAGTTCAACCGATATAGATCCTAGTTCTGGTGGTGAATATATTGCATTTTTAGATGATACAAGTTTTTCTACTGATGATCCATATTTAACAACATTAAGGCAAAGTTCTAATGGTCTCTTTGAGGAAATTATTTTATGGGGACATGAAGAAGCTTCAACTATTCAGAATCAAAATCAATATGGAGTTTATAATAACGAAGGGTTTGCTATTGGACAACGTTTTGGGGATTCTTTTCGAGTAAGTTTTGAAGGAGATGTCGCAGAAGTTATTTCATTTGATAGAAGAATTACTAATAATGAACTGTCTAGAATAGAATCTTATCTGTCTATTAAATATGGATTAACGTTAAATCAAGTTACACCGCAAGATTATGTAAATTCTTTAGGAAACACTATTTATGATGCTGATGGAGTGTTTTCTGGATTTATTTCTAATATTGCAGGTATAGGTAGGGATGATGCTTCTGGGTTAAACCAAAAACAATCCATTTCTACAACAACAAATTCTGTACAAACAAATAATATAGGTTTAGTGACTATAGGTAATGGAACGATAGCCGCAACTAACCTATTAAACACAAATAATTTTAGTGGAAACCAAAGTTTTATGCTTTGGGGTAATAATGCAGCTTCAACAACATTAGATACACCAATTACTATTAGCTCACAAACATTAAATAGAATGTCTCGCATTTGGGCTATTCAAGAAACTGGTACTGTAGGGACTGTAACTTTAAGTATCCCACAATCTACTTTTAATAATATAGACCCAACATTAATAGTAAGTAATAATGCTACAATTGATAGTAGTGATACAGCAGTTACATTAACAGATGATGGTAATGGCAATTATACAACGACTATAAACTTTACAAATGGAGACTTTTTTACTTTTGCGCAATCTGATGGGGCAACAAACTCTACACCTTGTGATGCATCTAATCCGCCATCAAATATAGTAGCAAGTAATGTCACCTCTAGTTCTGCAACTATAGATTGGAATAGTGTAGCTTCAGCGTCTTATGATTTAAGATACCGAGTGCTAGGAGCCCAAAATTGGATAACAACTTCAAATTTAACAGCGAACACATTTAATATTTCAGGACTAGCATTTACAACAACTTATGAAGTACAAGTAAATACCAGATGTGACACATCAACATCTAGTTTTAGTAATTCTATTCAATTTACAACACAAGACAATATTCTTAGTGAAGGTTTTTTTGAAACGGGTTTAGATGGATGGACAGATGGAGGAAATGACGTAGCTAGAGTACAATCGGCCAATTCTTCTGAAGGTTTATTTTCTATAAGGATTAGAGACAACTCAGGAACAGCATCGTCTATGACATCACCAATTATTGACGCCACAAATTTTGATAGTTTAGAAATAGATTTTAATTATTTTCCTATTAGTATGGAAAATGGAGAAGATTTTTGGGTGCAATTTTTTAATGGTAGTACATATGTGACCGTAGCAACTTTTAGGAGTGGGACAGATTTTTCTAATGGAAGCTTCTTTAATGCCAATGTTGTTGTTGATGCGTCTAGTATTAATTTCGCATCAAATTCTAGATTTAGAATCCGCTGTGATGCTTCTAATAATAATGATCAAGTATTTATTGATGAAGTTATTATTACAGGAATGACTTCTGG
Organism: Winogradskyella immobilis; assembly: GCF_021887715.1. Lineage (GTDB taxonomy): Bacteria > Bacteroidota > Bacteroidia > Flavobacteriales > Flavobacteriaceae > Winogradskyella > Winogradskyella immobilis. The sequence continues at coordinate 120 of NZ_JAIQXX010000025.1, read as the reverse complement.
TCCAGAAATGGTGCCACCAGTGATTACTTTAAATGGATCATCAATAGTTGATTTAAATGTAGGAGATACTTATACAGAATTAGGTGCAACAGCAACAGATAATATAGATGGTGATTTAAC
>NZ_JAIQXX010000024.1 GCF_021887715.1 Winogradskyella immobilis | reverse complement strand
AACACCTAACACCTAACACCTAACACCTAACACCTAACACCTAACACCTAACACCTAACACCTAACACCTAACACCTAACACCTAACACCTAACATGTCATACTGAGCTTGTCGAAGTGCCTAACACTTAATATATTAAACTCAACTTGTCGAAGTGCCTAACATTAAATTCCTTCAATATCTTCCCTTAATTTCTTTAATGCTCCATAAATACGTTTTTCAACAGCTTTCACAGAAATACCTAATAGGTTTGCAATTTCTTTAAAGCGTTTGCCTTCAATTCTATTCATTAAAAAAGCAACACGTTGCGCTTCAGATAAATTAGCAATGGCAACTTCTAATTTTTTATGATATTCTTTTTCTTGTAAAACAAATTCGGGAGATTCATTAGTACTTTGTTTTTGTGGAATTTGCCGATGTTTTAATACAACCTTTTGATGTGCAGCTTCATTAAGCATTAAATTGTTGGCAGTAGTAAATAAAAAACTCTTTGCCTTATCTGGACTTATTTTAGCACAATTCTCCCATAACTTTATAAAAGCCTCCTGCATTTTATCTTTTGGGTTTAATAACTCACCAAACTTATAATACAAAAAGTTGTGAAGATGTGTAGCATGCTTTTTAAACAAGCTAGAAAACAACTGTTCTTCACATATATCTGTATGTAATGGTTTAGCCATAAATAAGGAATCTAATAGTGTAAATTTAAAAAAAATAGAATAGGAGGTAGGAGTTTTGTAAAAACAACTGTTCTATAGTTAAATAAGCAATGTTAAACTCAAAAACCTACATTATGAAAACGAAATTTAAATCATTACTAGTATTACCATTTTTTGTTGCACTACTATTTATGTCTTGTCAAGATGAAATAGTAGATGTTATTGAGCCAACTGAAGCAGAAGCTATTGTTGCAAATTCAGAGTTGTCTAGTCTGGTACAAGCAACAGCTACTTTTGATGGGTCTAGAGATAATATTATTGATAGAGCGAGTTGCTTATCAGTTCAATTGCCAGTTACTGTTTTAGTAAATGGTGTAGAAATTATCATAGATTCTGAAGAAGATTTTGCAGTCGTCGAAGCAATTTTTGATGAATTTGATGATGATGACGATGATTTGGAGATTATGTTTCCGATCACTATTATTTTAAGTGATCACTCAACAATTGAGATTAATAATCAAGAAGAGTTAAATCGTTTTATTGAAGAATGTGCTGCAGAAAATGAAGAAGACGATGATATAGAGTGTATTGATTTTGTATATCCTTTTTCAGTATCTGTATTTAATGATGAATCAACAGTGATTAATGTTATTAGTATTGATAATGATCGAGAACTATTTAGATTTATACAAGAAGTTAGAGATGGTTTACGAGCAAGTATTAACTATCCTGTTAGTTTGGAGTTAGCTGATGGAACTCAAGTACAAGTAAACAATAATGCAGAATTAGTAAATACAATTCGATCTGCAAGAGCAGAATGTGACGAAGATGATGATAATGACTTCACTGACGATGACTTTACACAAGAACGATTAGAAGCCTTATTAGCAATGTGTCCTTGGGAAGTGACTGCCGCTATTAGAGATGGTAATGAAAATACAGATGTTATTAGATTTTTATTAAACTTCAGAAACAATGGTAATGTTATTGCCAGAACAGCAAATGGAGCAATCTTTAGAGGAACTTGGGAAACACGAGTGACTGATAATGGTGCTTTAGTTTTATTAGAGTTTGAAGCTTTTGGTGAAGTATTTAATTTAGAATGGATTGTAAATGATATTTCAGAAGATCGTATTTTATTCTTTACAGATGCAGGGAATAGAATTAGATTAATCAAAAATTGTGACTTATTAGATGAAACTATCGATCGTATTGAAGATGTTTTGCAAGAATGTTTCTGGAGAATTACAAGAATAAGAATTGATAATAATGATAACGAAGCAGACTTTGTAGGTACACCATTGTTATTCCAAGAAGACGGACAATTATTACTAAGAGTAAACGGACAATTCTTATTTGGTACTTGGGATGTTTCTAGAAATGGTGGAAGATTTGTATTAACTATAAATCTTAATGACCGTCCTAACATCTCTTTTCAATGGAATATTGTATTCTTAGATGAAGATAGATTTGTGCTAGATGGTGAAAATATCGATATGGTCATCAGAAGATTTTGTGAAGATAATGTAGATGAAGATGTAATATTTATAAGAAATGCAATCTTTGGAGGTGATTGGGAAGTTACATTGTACGAAGATGGAAGTGATGATGAAACCGATAATTATAATGGTTACGCGATTGACTTTGAGCAAAGTGGTGCTTTATTTGTGGAAGGCAATGGAAATACATTAGAAGGGTCGTGGTTAGCATATAGAGATGATGAAGGTGAATTGAGATTAGGTACTAATTTTGGTACAGATGACGACCCATTTGATGAGCTTACTCAACGTTGGAATGTTGTAAGTGTAACAACAAACCGTATAGAATTGATTGATCGATTTGATATTGATGGAACAGAAAATAGACTGGTATTAGAACGTAATTAGCAACTTTAAATAAATTAGCCTCAAGTCTATAGAACTTAACCTATTCTAAAAAAACGATTTTAAGTTGTAAGTTAGTTAGATTCTATTTATCAAGACTGTTAAGCATTATGCTTAACAGTCTTTTTTATTTTTAATTTAGAATTTGTTTTAGGGTTATAATAATAAAAGTTTTATAAATAAAATCTATTCAAATCCTTATTTTTGCAGAACTTAAAAACTAAAGGATATATGTTTAATAATTTAAGCGACAAGTTAGATAAAGCGTTACATGTATTAAAAGGTCACGGTAGCATTACAGAAGTTAATGTTGCTGAGACGCTTAAAGAAGTAAGACGTGCGCTTTTAGATGCCGATGTTAATTTTAAAATAGCAAAACAATTTACCAATAGAGTAAAAGAAAAAGCACTTGGACAAAATGTACTAACTACATTACAACCAGGGCAATTAATGGTGAAAATTGTTAAAGACGAGCTTACTGAATTAATGGGTGGAGATGCTGAAGGTATTAATCTTTCAGGTAATCCTAGTGTTATTTTAATGTCTGGTTTGCAAGGTTCTGGTAAAACAACATTTTCAGGTAAACTTGCTAATTATCTTAAAAACAAAAAAACAAAAAAGCCACTTTTAGTAGCTTGTGATGTGTATCGTCCTGCTGCGATAGATCAACTTCATGTTGTAGGAGATCAAATAGGCGTTGAGGTATTTAGTGATAGAGTAAATAATGACCCAGTTGCGATTTCTAAAGCTGGTATAGCTCATGCAAAAGCTAATGGGCATAACGTTGTTATTATTGATACCGCAGGTCGTTTGGCTGTGGATGAAGCGATGATGACTGAAATCTCAAATATTCATAAAGCAATTCAGCCGCAAGAAACGCTATTTGTTGTAGATTCTATGACAGGTCAAGATGCTGTAAATACAGCAAAAGCCTTTAATGATATTTTAAATTTTGATGGTGTCATCTTAACAAAATTAGATGGTGATACTCGAGGTGGTGCAGCTATTTCTATTAAATCTGTGGTTAATAAACCGATTAAGTTTATTGGTACTGGCGAAAAGATGGAGGCAATAGATGTGTTCTATCCATCGCGTATGGCAGATCGTATTTTAGGAATGGGAGATGTTGTGTCTCTTGTTGAAAGAGCACAAGAACAGTTTGATGAAGAAGAAGCACGAAAACTTCAAAAGAAGATTGCTAAAAATCAATTTGGGTTTGATGATTTCTTAAAACAAATACAGCAGATTAAGAAAATGGGGAACATGAAGGATCTTATTGGAATGATCCCTGGAGCTGGTAAAATGATGAAAGGGGTAGATATTGATGACGATGCATTTAAAGGTATTGAAGCAATTATTCATTCTATGACACCTGCTGAACGTTCTAATCCATCGCTAATTAATGCAAGTCGTAAAAAACGTGTAGCTAAAGGTTCTGGTACTTCGGTACAAGAAGTCAATCAATTGTTAAAACAGTTTACTCAGATGAGTAAAATGATGAAAATGATGCAAGGCGGCGGAGGTAAACGTATGATGCAAATGATGAAAGGTATGCAATAGTATAGTTTGCAGTATTCTGTCTCAGTATGCAGTTATAGTTATAAAAAGAATTAATAGTTGATTTATGGATTTCAAAAAATTACTAGCATATCAAAAAGGATTTGAACTAGCAATGTCGATTTTCGAAATATCTAAATCTTTTCCAAAAGAAGAAATATATTCTCTTACAGATCAAATAAGAAGGTGTTCTCGATCTGTTTGTGCAAACATTTCGGAATCTTACAGAAAACGTAAATACCCAAAACATTTCATTAGTAAGTTAACAGATGCGGATGCTGAAAACTCAGAAACAAATACGTGGCTCGACTTTGCTTTTGAATGTAAATACATACCAAAAGAGAAATACATTGAATTGATAAATAAAGGAACTGAAGTTGGGAAACTTATCAATTATATGATTAATAATCCTAGCAAGTTTGGTGTTAAGGAAGAATAAATAAAACAATAGTTGTAAGCAACTGAATACTGCCACTGCAACTGAAAACTAATAAAAGCATGACAATATTAGACGGAAAAAAAATAAGCAACGATATTAAAGACGAAATTGCCGAAGAAGTTAAACAAATGAAAGCTAAAGGCGAAAAAATTCCACATTTAGCGGCAGTTATTGTTGGTAATGATGGCGCAAGTTTAACGTATGTAGGAAGTAAAGTTAGAGCATGTGAGCGTGTAGGTTTTGAGTCTACCATGGTACGTATGTCTAATACCACTAGTGAGATAGAATTATTAGATAAGATAGATGAGTTAAACAATAATGCTGATATTGATGGATTTATCATTCAGTTACCATTACCACCTCAAATTAACACACAAAAAGTTCTGATGGCTGTAAATCCGGACAAAGATGTGGATGGTTTTCACCCTACTAATTTTGGTAAAATGGCATTAGATATGTCAACATTTATTCCAGCAACACCATTTGGTATTTTAGAATTATTAGACCGTTATGGTGTAGAAACTAAAGGTAAACATACTGTAGTTATTGGTCGTTCTCATATTGTAGGTCGCCCTATGAGTATCTTAATGGGGAGAAAAGGTTTTCCTGGGAATTCAACCGTAACCTTAACACACAGTCATACTAAAAACATTACTCAAATTACATCTCAAGCAGATATAATTATTTCGGCATTAGGTATACCTAAGTTTTTAAAGGCTGAGATGGTAAAAGATGATGCTGTTATTATAGATGTAGGCATTACTCGTGTACCAGATGATTCCGAAAAGGGTTACTACATTACTGGAGATGTTGATTTTGAATTCGTAAAGAAAAAAGCAAGTTACATTACACCAGTTCCAGGAGGCGTTGGTCCAATGACTATTGCTATGCTTCTTAAAAACACATTGTTAGCAAGAGAGCAACATAGAAGTAGTTGTTAAGAGTTATCTTAACTAACCTTAAATTACTTTTTTCAATTTTCAAAGATTATTATTACCTTTTAGGAAAATATATAATCTTATGAAATCATACCAACCATTTTTCGTATTAGTATTTGTCTTTCTATGGAGTTGCAATTCTAAACTAAATGATAAATCGTCTATAGAAGTAAGTGTGTCAATTTCAAAAGCAATCGACACAGAAGCTTTAGATGGACGTTTACTTCTCATATTTTCAGATAATAATGATACAGAACCGAGATTTCAAGTTACTGGAGATTTAAAAGCTCAACCAGTTTTTGGAATCAATGTAGAAAATTTTTCTTCGGAAAATGAAATGTATTTTAATGATGAAGTTTTTGGGTTTCCTTATGAAAACCTTTCAAAAATAAAACCTGGAGAGTATTATGTGCAAGCATTGCTTCATACCTATGAAACTTTTAATTTGTCTACTGGTCATCAGGTAAAATTACCTATGGATAATGGTGAAGGTCAACGTTGGAGAATATCACCAGGTAACTTATACAGTACACCAATTAAAGTTACGGTAACCGATAAAGGTGTTGAAAACTTTAATGTAGTTTTAGATAAAGTCATTCCTGAAATTGAAGCACCAAAAGATACCGAATGGATTAAACATATTAATATGAAATCAGATTTGTTATCAGATTTTTGGGGACGAGATGTTTATTTAGGAGCGCATGTATTATTACCAAAAGGATTTAATGAGCATCCAGAAGCTAAATATCCATTAATGGTATTTCAAGGTCATTTTCCTTCAGATTTTGGAGGTTTCAGAACGACGCCACCAGATCCCAATTTAAAGCCAGATTACTCTGCTCGTTTTAATGTAAATGGTTATAACATTACTCAACAACAAGAAGCTTACAATTTTTATAAACGTTGGAATGAACCAGACTTTCCTCGGTTTTTAATTATTCAAATTCAACATCCGACGCCTTATTACGATGATTCGTATGCAGTGAATTCGGCAAGTCAAGGACCATATGGAGATGCTATAACTTATGAGTTAATTCCTCACATCGAAAAATTATTTAGAGGTCAAGGAGAAGGTTGGTCGCGCTTTTTATATGGTGGTTCTACAGGTGGTTGGGAGGCTTTGGCTGTGCAAGTTAAATACCCAGATGAATACAATGGTTGTTTTGCAGCCTGTCCAGATCCTATAGATTTTAGAGCTTATACCTTAATTGATATTTATAATGATGAGAATGCTTATTATAAAAAGAGCAATCATAAAACTATAGAAATTCCAGGCCATCGTGATTATTTAGGTCATATAAGTTCTACAGTAAGAGAATCTAACCATTTAGAATTGGTTCTAGGTGATAAATCTCGTTCAGGAGGACAATACGATATATGGGAAGCGACATATTCTCCTCAAAATAAAGAAGGTTACCCGCAACGTTTATGGGATAAACGAACGGGAGAGATAGACCATGAAGTCGCAGAATATTGGCGAGAAAATTACGATTTACGTCATATCATGGAACGCGATTGGGATAAATTAGGGCCTAAATTAAAAGGTAAGATTCATATTTACTGTGGTGACATGGATAACTATTATTTAAACAATGCTGTATATATGATGGAAGACTTTTTAGAAAGTACAACTGATCCCTATTACGATGGAGAAGTAGATTATGGAGACCGCGCTGAGCATTGTTGGAATGGCGATCATGACAACCCTAATCATATTTCGCGTTTACGTTACAATAGTATGTATGTGCCAAAAATTATGAAACGTATAATGGAATCAGCACCTGCGGGAACGGATTTAACAAGTTGGAGATATAAATAATTAAATGGTGATTTATAGAAAGGCAACAAAAGCTGACGTCTTTGCTATTGTAGAAATGATTGCAGATGATAAGTTAGGTAAAACGAGAGAACAATTTGCAGATCCGCTTCCTGATACATATTATCAGGCATTTGAAAACATTAATGCGGATGCTAATCAAGAATTGATAGTCGTTGAAGATTCAGGAGAAATTATAGGAACCATGCAATTGAGTTTTATTCAGTACCTCACGTATAAAGGTGGAATTAGAGCACAAATTGAAGCCGTTAGAATTAAGAAAAATAGACGAGGACAAGGTTTAGGAAAACAAATGTTTTTATGGGCAATTGAACGTGCTAAGGAAAAAAACGCACATGTTCTACAATTGACTACAGATAAAAAACGTCCTGACGCTATTAAGTTTTATGAAGACCTAGGATTTATAAAATCTCATGAGGGTATGAAAATGCATTTTTGAAATGGTGTTTAAAACTCGCCATCTATCACTTGCATGAGTTCAATAGTTTCCCCACTTGGTCCAGTAAAAAATGCGTGTTTTGTAGTAATACCTTTTGCTTCTACTAATTCTTCTGGTCTTAAAGTAATGCCGCCAACTTCTAAAATTCTATCTGAAGCACTTTTGATATCCTCAACATCTATACCTATATGCTGAAATACATTATAACCTGGGTTTTCTGTTTGCAATAAATTAGGAATTTCAGCAATCTCATAAACAAAATCTTGGCCTTTAAATTTTAAGAAGGCAATGTTTATATCAGCTTCAGAAATACTTCCATCTTCTTGTGTGCGTTTTATTGTTTTTAGATGATTGGTAACTTCTAAATCAAAAGCGGATTTGTAAAATTTTAGTGTAGCTTCTAAATCAGCAGTGTATAACATCACATGATTAAAACGAGGAGATACTGATTTGGTATTGCAAGAATGGAACATGCATATAAGTATTAATAAAACAATAAAGTTTCGCATTTTATATTGATTTTAATAAGATATTATGAATAATTTATTGAACAATATCCCTTAGTACATCCCAAACATTATTCGCTACAATTTTTTGCCCTTCTATAGTTGGATGTATACCATCTCCTTGATTTAATTCGGGAATGCCACCAACATCTTTAAGTAAAAAAGGAATTAAGTGTGCTTCGTTTTTTTGAGCTAATTCAGGAAAAATATTTCTGAATTCTGTTGTATAATCTTGTCCCATATTAGGAGGAATTTGCATACCTGCGAGAACAATCTTTGTTTCGGGATTTTTCTCTTTTACCATATTTATCATGGCTTGTAAATTTTCACGAGTTTCGTTAAGTGGAATGCCACGTAATCCATCATTTGCCCCTAACTCCAATACAAAAATGTCTACGGTTTGGTTGAGTACCCAATTTAAACGATTGCGTCCACCAGATGTAGTTTCACCACTTACCCCAGAATTAATTACCGTATAATTTAATTGTAATGAGTCTATAGTTGTTTGTATTAATGCAGGGAATGCATCATCAATATCATCTAAACCAAAACCAGCAGTTAAACTATCTCCATAAAATAAAATGGTTTTGTTTGTAGTTTTGGTTTCGTTTTCTGTTTCAGAATTATCACTCACCTTATTCTTTTTTACACCATTAGAACTATCACCACAGGCCATAAATAAAATAAAAATTAAAAAATAACGAAATTTTAAGTTACAATCCATAGTGTTACTCGTCTTAGATTAAAATCATTTCTTTACTTTGCTCTTTTAGAGTAAAAAAGCTTAAACAGTATATATGCCAAAGATATTAAAGATTCATAACCTAGAGAAAACATATACTAGTGGTTCAAAAAAATTAACAGTATTAAATGATATTTCATTCGAAATTGAAAAAGGAGAAACTTTTTCTATTGTAGGGCCATCCGGAAGTGGAAAAACAACGTTGTTAGGGCTTTGTGCAGGCTTAGATAAACCAAATTCTGGTGGTGTTGAATTATGTGGAGTGCCTTTACAAGATATGAATGAAGACCAGCGTGCTTTAATGCGTAATAAAGAGGTTGGTTTTATTTTTCAAAATTTTCAATTATTGCCAACATTAAGTGCTTTAGAAAATGTAAGTGTGCCTTTAGAATTACAAGGTGCTAAAAACGCAGCTAAAATTGCTACGGACTTGCTTGATAAAGTAGGTTTAACAGATCGGCTTCATCATTATCCATCGCAATTATCTGGTGGAGAACAGCAACGTGTGGCTTTAGCAAGAGCATTTTCTAATCAACCATCCATATTATTTGCGGATGAACCTACAGGAAATTTAGATGAAGAAACAGGCGAAAAAGTGATACAGTTACTTTTTGAATTAAATAGAGAAGCCGGCACAACTTTAGTTATAGTAACTCACGATCTAGATTTGGCAAATAGAACTCAGCAAATTCTTCGTTTAAAAGGCGGAAAAGTATTAACTAACGAACGCACAGTATAGTCTTGAGTAAATATTCTTCAAAAGCAGGTGTAAAGTGGCTATTTAAAATGGCTTGGAGAGATGGAAAAGCAAGTGCAACACGTTTATTGCTTTTTATGGCATCCATCATTTTAGGTATTGCAGCTGTAGTATCGATACAATCTTTTAGCGAAAATTTAAAAGAAAATATAGGGCAACAATCTAAAGCCTTAATGGGAGCTGACTTTATTATCGATAGTAGACAGTTACCTAATGAACGCGTTCAGGGAATCATAGATTCTCTTGGTGGAAGTGATGCTTCCGAAGTCAATTTTGCTTCTATGGCGGCATTTCCCAAAAATGATGATTCTAAATTAGTACGTGTTAGAGGCATAGAAGGTCAGTTTCCGTTTTATGGAACATTAGATACTGAGCCAATTTCAGCAGCGCAAGAATACCAGGAAAAAGGAGGAGCATTAGTCGATGCCACGATGATGTTACAGTATGATTTGAAACCTGGAGATTCTATTAAAATAGGAAATCTTACCATACCTATTTTAGGGTCATTAAAATCTGTGCCAGGAAGTTCAGCAATTTCTACTTCAGTAGCACCACCAGTATTAATTCCGTTTCGTTTTATCGAAAAAACAGGATTATTACAAGTCGGTAGTCGTAAAGAATATCAATATTTTTTTGTGGCACCAGAAACTATGGATTTAGATGCATTAAATGAAAACCTAGATCCTATTCTCGATGCCGAAAATGCAGATTTAGATACGCATAAAGTAACGAGTCAACGTTTAGGACGTAGTTATACAAATGTGAGTAAGTTTTTAAACTTAGTTGCTTTTATTGCGTTGTTATTGGGTTGTATTGGTATAGCAAGTTCTGTGCACATTTATATTAAAGAAAAACTACGTGCTGTAGCTGTGCTTAAATGTATGGGCGCTACCCGGAAACAAACGTTTTTAATTTTCCTTATTCAAATAGCAGGTATGGGATTTGTTGGCGGATTGATAGGTACACTTATAGGTATAGGACTTCAACAAACATTCCCATTAATTATTCAAGAATTTTTACCTTTTAATGTTGAGATTTCATTTTCTATATCGCCTATAATTATGGGGCTTTTATTAGGCGTGTTTATGTCAGTATTGTTTGCTTTACTGCCTTTGCTAAATACTTGGTATGTATCTCCGTTAGAAGTATTACGGATACAAGAAGGGAGTCTCATAAAATCGAGACGTGCAAGATTTTTAACATTCGGAAGTGTATTGTTGTTCATTTATTTGTTTTCATTTTGGCTATTAGAAAGTGGAGCATATGCGTTAGGTTTTGTAATTACTGTGGTGGTAACATTTTCGATATTAGCAGGTGTTGCGATCTTGTTTATGAAAGCGATTAAAAGATTTTTTCCTAAATCTTGGGGATTTATAGCACGTCAAAGTTTATTGAATCTGTTTAGACCAAACAATCAAACTATGGTTTTGATTTTAGCCATTGGTTTAGGAACGTTTTTAATTAGCACATTATATTTTACAAAAGATATGCTGCAGGCACGAACGTCTATAGAAAACGGAACTAAAGACCCAAACATTATTTTAATGGATGTGCAAACAGCTCAAAAAGAAGCTATAATCCCTAATATTACTTCAAAAGAATTACCAATTATAGATGATTTACCTATCGTTACAATGCGTATGCATAGTATTAAAGGAGTATTATCTAATACCATCAGAAAAGATAGTACATCAAGAGTGAGAAATTGGGTATTAAATAATGAATTTAGAGCAACGTATAGAGATTCTTTAGTGGATTCTGAAGTATTGTCAGAAGGAGAATGGATTTCAGAAATTGAATTAGGTAAGCCTACTGAGATTTCTATATCAAGCAATTTAGCCCAAGATACAGATGTAGAAGTAGGAGATGAGATTGTATTTAATATTCAAGGAGTTTTAATGAATACAATTGTAGGAAGCATCCGAACTGTAGATTGGGGTCGTGCACAAATGAATTTTTCAATTGTATTTCCTAAAGGAGTGTTAGAAAATGCCCCACAGTTTCATGTACTTACAACCTATGCTCCAGATGAAGAAAGTTCAGCTAATTTACAACGAGATTTAGTTAAAAATTTTCCTAATGTATCGATTATCGATTTGAGACAAATCCTTAGTATACTTGAAGATGTATTAGATAAAATTTCTTGGGTAATTAATTTTATGGCCTTTTTCAGTATTCTTACGGGCATCATTGTTTTAATAGGTTCAGTTAGAACAAGTAAATATCAGCGTATACGAGAAAGTGTATTACTAAGAACACTTGGAGCCAATAGCAAACAGATATTAAAAATTAATGCTTTAGAGTATTTTTACTTAGGAATATTAGGGAGTGGTATAGGTGTTTTATTGTCTTTAATAAGCAGTCAATTGTTAGCTAGTTTTGTGTTTGAAGTCAATTTTGTACCATCATTTATTCCATTTTTGGTGTTTTTACCAGGAATTACAGCACTAGTACTATTTATTGGATTAGTAAATAGTAAAAGTGTACTGACAAGTCCACCATTAGAGGTGCTACGTAAAGAAGGTTAATAATTTATAGTAAAGAAGGAATTATATACCTGAGTTCGATTATTGATGGAACTGCTATTCCAAAATTATGATTTTACCTACAAGGTTAAAAAAAGACCTTGCAGGATATAAAAAATGAACTTATATTTTAATAATTGACTATTAGAATTTTTAGAGGTTAATCAAACTCAGATTACTTAGCAAATAACTGACTCATATCTTTAAAAGCTTTAAACTCTAATGCATTACCAGCAGGATCTTTAAAAAACATAGTGGCTTGCTCGCCCACTAAACCTTCAAATCGTATATAAGGTTCAATAATAAATGCAATGCCTTTAGATTTTAAAAGATCTGCAAAAGTTTTAAAATCATTCCAAGGTAATACCACTCCAAAATGTGGTACAGGCACATCTTTTCCGTCTACAGAATTTGTATGATTATCTTCTTCAGTCCCGATAGCTATCGGGATTGGTTTGTAGTGAATAACCAGTTGATGACCAAAGAAATTATAATCGACCCAATGATCACTGCTACGACCTTCTTCTAAGTTTAAAGTTTTGGTGTAAAATACTCTACATTCTTCAAGATTATGAACAGGGATAGCGAGATGAAAAGGCGATATTGTAGACATAATATGTTATTTTTTTGGATTAATGTTTCTTTCTATGAGGTGCAATTTTAGTTTCGTGCGTTTTTTTAGATGCGCTAATCAACGTACTTAATTTACTAAATTCATCTTTAGTCAATTCTCGGTATTGTCCAACAGGCATATCTAATTTTATATTCATAATCCGTACACGTTTTAGTGTTTGTACATCATAATTTAAATACTCTGCCATACGACGGATTTGACGATTCAATCCTTGTGTTAGTATAATGCTGAACGTGTATTTGTCAATTTTTTTAACAGTACATTTCTTTGTGCGTTGTCCTAATTCTTCGAGATAAATGCCGCCAGCCATACGTTCTATAAACGTTTGTGAAATAGGTGCGTCTACAGTAACAATATATTCTTTTTCATGATTGTTACTAGCTCGCAATATTTTATTAACGATATCTCCATCATCTGTTAGTAGTATTAAACCTTCACTAGGTTTATCTAACCGACCTATAGGAAATATGCGTTTTGGGTAATTAATATAATCTATAATGTTGTTTTTTTCTACACGTGTATCTGTAGTGCAAACGATACCTACAGGTTTATTAAATGCTAGATATATAAACTCTTTTTTGCCACCATCAATAATTTTATCATCTACTTTTACGATATCATCTGGAGCTACTTTTGTGCCCATTTCGGGTACAACACCATTAATTGTAACTCTACCAGCATCTATTAAGCGATCTGCTTCTCTTCGAGAACAGTAACCAGCTTCGCTAAGGTATTTATTAAGGCGTTTTAGATTAGAATCAGACATGCTATAAATGTACAACAGTTATTTATTAATAAAACTAATTATTTTCGATGTTAACGAAACATCACGTAACCCATGACCAAAACCAGTTGTGCTAATTAACTCAGAGTTTTTAAATTTTGAAGTAAAAAGTAAAGCGTCTTCATAAGGTATAATCGTATCTTTTTTATCATGAATAATTAATCCTTTAACACCGATAAATTCAGCTGTAAAATTTGCAGCATTATAATAATCTATAGGATTGTTATAACGATCTATAACAATACGATTAAAACCTTTTTCTATTCTTTTATTATAACCCATCATATCAACATATCGATTAAATACTCCGGTAAAATGTGCAGGTGACCCTAGAGTTATAATTTTATTTACAGATGCTAACTTATACTGATGTAAACTGAATATAGCAGCCATACCACCGACTGAATGACCAATAATAATTTCTGGTTTATGTTTTTTTGAAATGATATGTATAAACTCGGCATACAGTATGGCAGTAAATTGTTTACCGTTAGATTTACCATGTGCTGGTGCATCTATAGCTATAATATTATAATCTTGCGCTTTTAAATCTTCTAAAATATATTTCCAGCGAGATGCATTGCTTTCCCAACCATGAACTAATAAAACACTTTTGTTTTTTCCAGGCCAACGGTACGTTGCAATAGAATGATTATTAACTTGAAACTCTTCAAAAAAAGCGGATTCTATAATTTTATTTTGCTCAGGATTATAGCGTCCTTTTCTAGGTGTAGCAAATAGATTAATAGCTTTTTTAGAAGCGTATTTAGGAGAAATAAAACTCAACCCGTTAATAATACCACCAACAGTTTTTACAATGGTGTTTTTCATTTAATCTTCTCTATTAACAGTGTCTATCGAAAATGCAGGTAGGCAAATGGCAATATATTCACAAGGATGTTCAAAAGGGTTTGAATATTGCAATTGTGTATGTTTTTCAACTTTTATAGATTGACCGGCTTCTAGTACAATGGTTTCTTTATCAATAATAAATTGCTTTTTGCCTTTGATGATAAAGGTATACTCATCAAACTCGGGAGTTTGAAAAGGTTCAGACCAACCTGGTGGAGCTACCATATGCGCAATACTTACTTGAGCATTGCCATCACTAGCCAAACCAAAATGCTCTTTTATAAGTTTACCATCATCAGTAGGTACAATAAAAGGAGCAGTTTGTAAGGTGTATTTTTTTTTCATAATAAGACTCTAAAAATGAACCATAAAGAATTTTAACTTAGCATCATCTGGTATTTGAATGGCATCAATTTTTAAGTCTAAATCGTAACGCATATTGGCTGGTAATTCTTTTTTGTCTATAGTAAAAGTAGCGTCTAATTCGTTTACAGAAACTAAAACAGAATTTATAAGGTTGGTAATTTTATTAATCTTATAAGCTTCTTTAATATCTTTAAAAGTACTTATCACAGATATGTTTTTGTCGGTTTTATAACGAGAATCTATTAATCGAATAGAACTTATAGTTGCTGTAGAGTCTAATGCTTCAGTAGGTGTTATAACTAAAAGCGGATTACTACTACCTTTTTCAAAAATCTCAATAGTATTAATACGTCCTGTAAAACTATCATCTTCTTTATAATTCGATATAGAATCATTACTAAAAATAGTTTTTAAATCTTTGATTTGTGTAGAGTCGTTTATAAGTCCTACGCCGTGTTTTTTAACCGCAAATGGATTTTGAGATTTATCTTTAGCGCAGCCTGCTATTATAAGCGAAAAAAGAATAATAGGAAATAGGGTTTTCTTCATCTATTTTTAAAATATATAATGTTGTTTATTTTATCATTTTGGTAAGTATACCCAAAACGCTACGAATTACTGTAGGACTTGTTAATACTTTAACCAATGGGTGTTGTCTTGTGCTTCTTCTACTAGTACTTCTTCTACGTGTTGTTGTAGTTCTACTTTTCGATTCTGCTTTTTTAAGCGCTTCTTTTTCTTCTTTGGCTTTTATACGTGCTTCTTCAGCATCTGCATCTTCAATTTTCTTAGTTAAAATTTCATAAGCACTATTACGATCAATATCTTCATTGTATTTGCGTACAAGTTTAGAGTCTGCTAATAAACTACTCAATTCACCATCAGTTAATACGTCCATTCTGCTCATAGGTGCACGCATCATAGTAGCAGCTAATGGGGTTGGTTTTCCTTTTTCATTAAGTGCAGAAACTAAAGCTTCACCAATACCTAAAGAGGTTAAAACTTCAGCAGTATCGTAATAATCTGTATCTGGATAATTTTCTGCAGTGAGCTTTATAGCTTTTCGGTCTTTAGCTGTAAAAGCTCTTAATGCATGTTGTACTTTTAACCCTAACTGGCTTAAAACAGCTTCAGGCACGTCCGTAGGATTTTGAGTAACAAAATACAAACCAACACCTTTACTACGTATAAGTTTTACAATGCTTTCAATCTGATTTAATAAAGCTTTGGAAGCTTCATTAAAAATGAGGTGCGCTTCATCTATAAATAAGATTAACTCAGGTCGACCACTATCTCCTTGTTCTGGAAATGTAGAATAGATTTCAGCTAATAAACTTAACATAAATGTTGAGAATAGCTTAGGTTTATCTTGTATGTCTGTTAAACGAATGATATTAATATAACCTCTTCCATTTTCATCAATTCTTAATAAGTTTTGAGTGTCAAAAGACTTTTCTCCAAAAAACAGATCTCCACCTTGTTGCTCAATTTCTACAAGTTTTCTAAGAATTGCCCCTGTAGATGATGATGAAATTCTACCGTAAGTCGCTTCAAATTCTTTTTTGCCATCACTAGTAGCATATTGCAATATTTTCTTGAAATCTTTAATATCTAAAAGAGGTAGTTTATGATCATCACAATATTTAAAAATAACGGATATAATACCTGCTTGAGTTTCAGTAACATCTAAAATTCTAGAAATTAAAACAGGGCCAAATTCACTAATAGTAGCTCTTAAACGTACACCATCTTGTTCAGATAAGGATAAAATTTCAACAGGAAACGATTTAGCATCAAAAGGCAAACCTATTTTAGCATGACGTTCATCAATTTTTGGATGGCCAGGACTTGGTTGAGCCAAACCACTTAAATCTCCTTTAATATCCATTAAAAGTACTGGTATACCTTTTTCTGAAAGATTCTCTGCTAAAACTTGAAGTGTTTTTGTTTTTCCTGTACCTGTAGCACCAGCAATTAATCCATGACGATTCATTGTCTTTAAAGGAACATTTACAAAAGCATTTTCAATAGTTTCTCCATCGAGCATAGCAGCACCTAAAGTGATATATTCTCCTTTATTAGTGTTGCCTTCAGTGATGTGTTTAAAAAATGTATCTCTATTTTGCATTACATTTAAAATTTGCATAAAAATAATGTAATTTTAGCCAAGTTTAAAATAGAATTCTATGAAGCGTATACTTTTACTTTTTGGCCTTTTCTTTATGATTGTTGTTCAATCTTGTAAAGAAAAAGAATCTGAAATAATTTTCCATAAATCTCATGAGCCAACACGAAGTAATACTCCATTTAGTGATGCTGTAGAAATGGGTGATTTTTTGTTTTTAGCAGGTCAAATAGGTAGAGATCATAAAAAAGGGACTTTAGTTGAAGGAGGCATTACTGCAGAAACAAAACAAGTCATTGAGAATATTAAAGCTGTTTTAGAACATCATAATCTATCTTTAGATAATGTAGTTAAGTGTACTGTAATATTGAAAGATATTACTGAATTTAGTGCATTTAATTCTGTGTATACTCAATACTTTACTAAAAAACCAGCAAGGACTACTTTTGCCGCAGCTGGTTTGGCTGGTGGAGCAAGTATAGAAATTGAAGTTATAGCGGCTAAGTAGTTGACGGTATTCAGCCTCAGTTTATAGTTTCGGTTTTTACTGATTACTGTGACTACGACTACCAACTAAACCATATATTTGCAAACTATGACAAGACGAGAACGGCAAGATTTAATTGATGCAGGACATTTGTTGCCTTTAATGGAAGAGTTTTATACTATTCAAGGAGAAGGATTCCATAAAGGAACAGCGGCATATTTTGTACGAATTGGTGGTTGCGATGTAGGTTGTCATTGGTGTGATGTTAAAGAAAGCTGGTTAGCAGAATTACATCCGCCGACAGCAACGACACAAATTGTTGAAAATGCCATAAAATATAGTAATACTATTGTTGTTACAGGAGGCGAGCCTCTAATGTGGGATATGGAGCCATTGACAAATCAGTTAAAAACAAAAAGAGTACAGACACATATAGAAACTTCTGGAGCTTATAAATTAACTGGTCAATGGGATTGGATTTGCTTATCTCCTAAAAAAATGAAATTACCTACCGATGAAATATACGGTAAAGCCCACGAGCTAAAATGTATTGTTTATAATAAAGACGATTTTAAGTTTGCTGAAGAGCAAGCAGCTCAAGTGAATAAAGATTGTATTTTGTATCTACAACCAGAATGGAGTAAGCGTGATAAAATGATGCCACAAATTGTAGATTATGTTATGGCAAACCCTAAATGGAAAGTAAGTTTACAAACTCATAAATATTTGAATATCCCTTAAACATAAATAACCCTATAGGCTATTACCCCTATTAATATAGCTTAAAATGACATATAATAATATACAGAATTTACGACACGAACGTTGGAAAACAGTTCGTTTTGATGAAACTATTCATCCTGAAGAAAATTATCACATTTCAAATTACGGAAGGCTTGTGCGCATTAAAAATGGAGAAGCACATTTGTTTAAACCATATATAATGAATGGTTATCCATATTTTAGAGTTAAGAAAATTGAGCATAAAAAATTTAAAACATTTTACCTCCATAAGGTTATTGCTGAAAGTTTTTTAGAACAAGGAGATGGTGTTTGTGTAATTCACTTAGACTACGATAAATGCAATAATCATGTAGACAATCTAAAATGGGCAACAAAGCGCGAAAAAGAATTACACCAGTTTAAGAATACTAAATATATAGAAGCTGTAAAGAATAAAAACAAAGCTTATGCTAAGCTCACAGAGAATAATGTGAGATTAATTAAAAAGATGATAAATGATCCAGATCGTCGCACGCGTTTAAAAATTATAGCTAAGCGGTTTGGTATAACAACAATGCAGTTGCGACGCATTAAAACTGGGGAGAATTGGGGAGATGTACCATCATTATAAGATTTTACTTTAAATAAGTAATAGCAAAAAAATGTTCCGTTAGTATTTTATAACTAACGGAACATTTTTATTTTTCTAACGTCTACTTATTTTGTAAAAGGAACAGCAACACGTACAGTACCCCAACCCATATGCATAGTAGCTCCATTATCTGAAGATGCAAAAGCAATAGAGAAATTCTCTAATGACTCTTCTCCTTTAGTAGCAGGAACTGTAAGTCTAGCAACTTCGTTAGATTCATTGTAACCTCTTGTTGCCCATTGATCTAAAACAGAACTTATAATAATAGTCCATTCTTTTTCTCCAGGGATTGTAAACAAAGAATAAGCACCAGCTTTAATTGTTTTTCCGGCAAATTTCATGTCTTGTAAAAACTGTATTTGCGTTGCATCATTAGCACCAGTTCTCCATAATTTTCCGTATTTGGCTAAATCAGTACCAATAGTTCTTCCTTTTAAATAAGGTCTACTGTAAAATACTTTAATAGCTTTACCGCCTTCACTAGAAAAAGAAGCTAAATCTAAAGGGCTTTTATCTAAAGGAGAAAACTTTTGAGCTTCAGCGTTAAATGATAATAACATTACAAAAGCAAAAGCTAAACTTGTAATAAATGATGATTTTTTCATGATTTTGTGGTTTGAATTTATAAAACAGGTAAAATTAAGTAATTATTCTATTCTGATTCTGTTAAGAATCAAAAAGTCTTGTTAAACTTTTAGAGCATAAAAAAACCTCAATACTATAAATGTATCAAGGCTTTTTCTATATAAAAGCGGTTCTATTTTATTTAGTAAATGGTACAGCTACACGCGTATTTCCCCATCCCATGTTAAGATGTACACCGTTATCAGCTTCTGTAAATACCATAGCAAATTCTTCTAAAGATTCATCAGCAGTAGTTGCAGGAACATTAAATCTGGCAACATCATTTTCTTGCTTGTAGAAATAAGCTCCCCATGCATTTAATTCAGAGTTAATAATTATAGTCCATTCTTTTTCTCCAGGAATTGTAGCTAAACTATAAGTTCCAGCTTTAATGGTTTTACCATCTAATTTCATATCTACATAAAATGTAATCTCTGCAGACTCATTAGCTCCAGTTCTCCATACTTTTCCGTTTGGAGCTAATTTGGCCATATCTCTACCTTTAAGTTGAGGACGACTATAAGCTACCTTTACAAGCTTATTTGCTACTTTGTAATCATTAGGGAAAGAAGCAACATCCATAGGGCTTGCATCTAACTTAGGGAATTTTTGTGCATTGACATTTGTTGATAATAATAAAACAAAAGCAAAAACAACTGCTGTAAGTAATCTTGAATTTTTCATAATAAGAAATAAATTATTTAGTTGGTTATATTTTTATATAATCATTAAGCCTAATGGTCGTAAAAAAACAGTAAAGTTTACATATTGATATTTATTATGGAATATGTGCGTATTTTTATTTCAAAAATCAACAACTTGTAATATATTAGTTTCATTTTGTAATCAATAAAGCATTATATATTTATAATTTAAAAGTTAATAATCATATTTGTTTCGTAATTAATAATAAAATAAACATTATGTGCGGAATTGTATGTGCGTTCGATATAAAACAAAAATCAGAAATTTTAAGACCTCAGATTCTTGAAATGTCTAAAAAAATAAGACATCGTGGACCAGATTGGAGTGGAATTTATAGCGATGACAGAGTAATTATGGCCCATGAACGTTTGGCTATTGTAGACCCAGGATCTGGAAAACAACCTTTGTTTAGTGAGGATAAATCAATCATTTTAGCAGCTAATGGAGAAATTTATAACCATAGAATACTGCGTGATCAATTTCCGGACTATAAGTTTAAGACCGAAAGTGATTGTGAGGTTATTTTGGCGTTATATAAAGAAAAGGGCCATACGTTTTTAGATGACATGAATGGTATTTTTGGATTTGCTATTTATGATGCTATAAAAGATGAATACTTCATAGCTAGAGATCATATGGGTATTATTCCATTGTATATAGGTTGGGACAAATATGGAACATTCTATGTGGCTTCAGAATTAAAAGCACTTGAAGGAGTGTGTACTAAAATTGAATTATTTCCTCCAGGTCATTATATGAGTAGTGTTGATGGAAAATTTGTACAGTGGTATAAACGCGAATGGCAAGATTATGAAGCTGTGAAAGATAATAAAACCGAAATAGAAACATTACGTCAAACTCTTGAAGATGCAGTACACAGACAACTAATGAGCGATGTGCCTTACGGAGTTTTACTTTCGGGTGGATTAGACTCTTCAATTACATCTGCAATAGCAAAAAAATACGCGCAGCGACGTATTGAAGCAGATGATAAAACAGAAGCTTGGTGGCCACAATTACATTCATTTTCTGTAGGTTTAGATGGATCTCCAGATTTAGCTGCAGCACAAAAAGTTGCGGATCATATTGGTACTGTGCATCACGAAATTAAGTTCACCATTCAAGAAGGTTTAGATGCAATTAAAGATGTAATTTATCAATTAGAAACTTATGATATTACAACGATAAGAGCAAGCACACCAATGTATTTAATGGCAAGAGTTATAAAATCTATGGGTATTAAAATGGTGTTATCTGGTGAAGGAGCAGATGAGTTATTTGGTGGTTACTTGTATTTTCATAAAGCACCAAATGCTAAAGAGTTTCATGAAGAAACGGTACGTAAATTAAACAAGTTGCACATGTACGATTGTCTACGAGCCAATAAAAGTTTAGCTGCTTGGGGTATTGAAGGACGTGTACCATTTTTAGATAAAGAGTTTATGGATGTAGCAATGCGAATCAACCCACAAGATAAAATGATTAATGGCGAGCGTATGGAGAAATGGGTGATTCGTAAAGCGTTTGAAGACATGCTTCCAGAATCTGTAGCTTGGCGTCAAAAAGAACAATTCAGTGATGGTGTTGGTTACAGTTGGATCGATACTTTAAAAGAAGTTGTTGGTAAAGAAGTGAGTGATGAACAGATGTCTAACGCTCATTTTAGATTCTCAATACAAACACCTCAAAATAAAGAAGAATATTATTACCGTACTATTTTTGAGAGTCATTTTCCTAGTGATGCTGCGGCATTAAGTGTACCGCAAGAACCTAGTATAGCTTGCAGTACAAAAATTGCTTTAGAATGGGATGAAGCATTTAAAGATATGAATGACCCAAGTGGTAGAGCAGTAGCTAAAGTACACGATGAAGCCTACTAATAATCCAAGATTGTATAAAATAAAAGGGGTGTTTCAAAGATTTGAAATCACCCCTTTTCCCAATCAACCAAAAAACTAAATCATGTAATAGTTGTTAATAATTACTTTAAGATTTACTAACAGCTATAAGGTGTAATTTGAAATTAAAAAAGACTCACTCTCAGCAGTTTTGTAAAAAGCGCTAGGAAGCATTTTATATTTATCTTTAAAAAGACGTCTAAACGTTTTAGAATTGTTAAAACCACATTTGTATGCAATTTCATTGATTTTATATTGACCAGATTCTAATAAATATAAACTGTGCTCTAACTTTCTGTTTTTTATCCATTTTGCTGGTGATATACCATAAACAGTTTGAAATCGTCTTTTAAAATTTGATAGACTCATATGACATAAACTAGCATATTCACTGATACTTAAATTGTTTAAAATATTATTGTTTATGGCAGTCTTAAAATTATAGTTATCATCTTCTAAAGCAGAATAGAGTGCATTGTTTATAGTAGAGCTTAGAGGATTTATAGATAAATAATGTAATAACTCAATTGATTTTAAATCAATCAAGGTTTGTTTTATTTTAGGTATGTATGTTTTATTAAATAATAGTGAGATGCTAGAGTTTAACTGATCTAAAAATGCACAATTATCAATATGTATAACATTGTTAATCTCATTAGATAGCTGATCTTCTTTAAGTGGGTTTTTATAATGAAATTGTTTTAAAGCTTCTTTAGATAAGAAAAATAAGTAAGCTTTAAAGGACTTATAACCTATAGATGGACTCTTTGACAATATATATTTGCCATTTTTTATAATTGTAGATGTACCAGCTTTAATATTACAAGCGCCTTTGTAAGATTCTAAATTTGCTTCACCTGTTTTAATATATAAGTAAAGCACTTCATTAAAGCTAACCTCTATATCAATAGCATCTAATGGATGAATATATTCAACACATGTTACATGAGTTCCTTTAAGAACATTATGGTCAGAATCGTTATTAAAATCTTCTAGTAAGCACATCACTATTATTAATTATCTATTTTAATGTTGATGCAAATAAAGCATGAGAACAGACCTCTATACAATTAAAAAAGGTTGAAGTGGAAAAATGAGGTTTAAAAAGGAATTATAAAAAGCTTTATTTTATATTGAATGGATCAGTTTTTTAATATTCCATTTTGATTAAAACAATTATCTTTAAAGTCTAATTAATACCGATTCAATAACTTAAACATTATCATGAGAATTAAATTAGGCATTATTTACCTGCTATGTGGTATTATTCTATCCTGTGCAAAAAAGAAGAATGAGCTAGAACCCAAAATTATAAACGAAGAAATACCGAAAGCAAGGCGTATAATTGACTTAACACACACGTTTTCTGAAGAAACAGTGTATTGGGTAACTGCTAAAGAATTTCAATTAGATGTTGTTGCAAAAGGAGATACCGATAAAGGCTTCTTCTATGCAGCAAATAATTTTGAAACTGCCGAACATGGAGGTACGCATATAGATGCACCGATTCACTTCTCTAAAGGCAAACATTCTACGGATGAAATTCCTCTAGAACGCTTAATAGGGAAAGGCATTAAAATAGATGTTTCTGCTAATGCATTATTAGATGTAGATTATTTAGTAAGTGTACAAGATTTTTTAGATTGGGAAAATGAGAATGGCCAAATCGAAGATGGCTCAATTGTACTTTTGCAAACCGGACACTCAAAATATTACCCAGATAAATTAAAGTATTTAGGCACAGATGAGCGTGGTGATGAAGCTGTAAAATTATTACATTTCCCCGGACTTTCACCAGAAGCTGCCACTTGGTTAGTAGAAAATAGAAATATAGAATCTATAGGTATAGACACACCGAGTATTGATTATGGACAATCCGAGTATTTTAAAAGCCATGTCATTTTGTTATCAGAAAATATACCAGTCTTTGAGAACGTAGCATACTTAGATCAATTACCAAACAAAGATTTTGAAGTTATTGCCTTGCCAATGAAAATAAAAGACGGTAGTGGAGGTCCGCTACGCATTATAGCCTTAATTAATAACTAAAAAATAATTATTTGGAAACTAAAACCATAATATACCTTGTTGCTTTTGCCTTGATTTTACGCATTGTAGTACGGTTGATATTTAAATACAAAAAAGAAGAAAGTAAAACAGACGAGTCTAATGATTAAATTCTTTCATTATCGAAACAAAATTAAAGCGCTTTTAAATTGACACCCCTAAAGTCCCTCAAGGGGACATTATAAAGATACGTATTAAAAACTTGTCCCCTTGAGGGGACTTTAGGGGTGTTTTAATAAATTTATCTTTAAAGAAACATAATTAGAAGAATGATTAAACTTTTTAGAAAAATACGATATAACCTTATGGAGCAGAACAAAACTGGTAAATATTTTAAATACGCTATTGGCGAAATTATTCTTGTAGTTATAGGAATCCTTATTGCATTGCAGATTAACAATTGGAATGAAGGCAGAAAGACTAAATCTAAATCTGACATTTATGTAGATAAGATTATTAATGACCTTATACAAGATACATTGAACATAAATGACCTAATTAGAACAAGTAATATTTATAAAGAAAGTATCAATAATTACTTTTCTTTTTTTGATAAAGGAAATATACCTATAGATATATTAATAGATAGTAGTAGAAATGTTTTAACAAGTTATTACAGGTACATACCAGTAAATCATACATTTTTAGATATGCAAGCATCAGGGAATTCGAGCCTGTTAAGTGAGCGTCAAAGAGAGGTGTTGATTCAATTAGGGTCAGAGCAAGAACAGCTTATTATAATCATTGAAAAACTCATTAGTCGATCAATTAAAGAAAGTGATGAAAAAAATAAATATTTAGGTTTTCCAGAGAATTTTTATCAAAAATTAGGTAAACCTATAAGTGAGAGCAAGAAAACACAATGGCTTATTCATGCACACTTAGACTTAGAAGCTAGATCCGATTTATATTTTTTTATGGAGTCAAGAGGCAATAGAATAAAAGAAAAATCTCGAGAGGCTATTCAAATTTTGAAAAATGAATTAAAAGATGATTAAATTCTTCTGTTATATGCGTCGTTCACTAATTCAAGAAAACAAAGTCTTTTGTCATTCCGACAGAATTCCAATATTTTGGAACGACGAGGAATATCATAAAGAGATTCTTCGCTTCATTACATTCGCTCTGAATGACAATTAACTTCAAATTATGCTAAATTCTTTCATTATCGAAACAAAATTTTGCTGTCACATTGAGCGCAGTCGAAATGAAGCAAAATCAAAGATCTACAAGACCTTTGATAAGTATACAAATTGAAAATTAGAATATAAAACTATGATTAAATTCTTTCGCCAAACAAGTATAAACTTACTTATTGAAAGTAACATAGGTTCATCCGCCGAAGCTTCAGCGATGGTGGGCAAATACTTTAAGTATGTCATTGCCGAAATCGTTCTTGTTATTAGTATACTTATCGCTTTATAAATTAATAACTGCAATAATTCTCACAGAACATTATAGAAGAAAGACGCTGAAAATGGGTAAAGAATCTAGCAAGTCTAACTTTAAATTATAGCTTCTAAAGCTTTTTTTGAAAAAGCTATATTATGAAGCATGTATAAAAAACACAAAATCAATTTTAAGAACATTTTTAAGCCTTTTAAGCCACTTTTAAGTAATTAACAAATGTTAATAATTATTGCTTTCAATCCATAAAAAGCTTTTAAAAAGATAGGTTATTTCGTATCTTTGATAGTACCGAAAAATGATACAATTGTATCATTTTTTTATTTTAATTAGAACTTAATCTTATTCAAAATATAATGAGCGAAGAAAAAGAAGAATTTAACAAGCATAATTATTCAGCAGATAGTATTCAAGCCCTTGAAGGTATGGAGCACGTACGTATGCGTCCTTCCATGTATATTGGCGATGTTGGTACACGTGGGTTACACCATTTAGTATATGAGGTTGTCGATAACTCTATTGATGAAGCACTTGCTGGGCATTGTAATAATATTACTGTAATTATCAATGAAGATAATTCTATTACTACTGAAGATGATGGTCGTGGTATTCCTGTAGATATCCATAAAAAAGAAGGGGTTTCTGCGCTAGAGGTTGTAATGACTAAAATTGGTGCTGGTGGTAAGTTCGATAAAGATTCGTATAAAGTCTCTGGTGGATTGCATGGTGTTGGTGTAAGTTGTGTAAATGCATTATCCGAGCATTTAAGAGCTACGGTATATAGAGATGGTAAAATTTGGGAGCAAGAGTATGAGCGTGGTAAAACGTTATATCCTGTAAAAACAATTGGAGATACTGACAAAAGAGGAACAACAGTAACTTTTAAGCCAGATGCTACAATATTTACACAGACGTTAGAATACAATTACGACACTTTAGCAAGTCGTATGCGTGAATTGGCATACCTAAATAAGGGGATTACAGTTCATTTAGTAGATCGTCGTCATAAAAAAGAAGATGGTTCTTTTGAAGGAGAAACATTTCACTCTAAAAATGGGCTACCAGAATTTGTTAAATTCTTAGATGGTAACAGAGAACCTTTAATGAAAGATGTTATTGCGTTTGAAGGTGAGAAAAATGGTGTGCCAGTAGAGGTTGCTATGATATACAATACATCGTATGCTGAGAATTTGCACAGTTATGTAAATAATATAAACACACATGAAGGAGGAACACATTTATCTGGTTTCCGTCGTGGTTTAACACATACACTTAAAAAGTATGCTGATGGATCAGGAATGTTAGATAAATTAAAGTTTGATATCGCCGGAGATGATTTCCGTGAAGGATTAACAGCTATTATTTCTGTAAAAGTACAAGAACCGCAATTTGAAGGGCAAACAAAAACCAAATTAGGAAACAGAGAAGTTTCTGCAGCGGTAAGTCAATCGGTTTCAGAAATGCTAACGAATTACTTAGAAGAAAATCCTGACGATGCTAAGACCATAGTACAGAAAGTAATTCTAGCAGCACAAGCGCGTCATGCAGCACAGAAAGCTCGCGAGATGGTGCAGCGTAAAACGGTAATGAGTATTGGTGGTTTACCTGGAAAATTATCTGATTGTTCTGAACAAGATCCTGAAAAATGTGAAATATATTTAGTCGAGGGAGATTCTGCAGGTGGAACAGCTAAGATGGGGCGAGATAGAGCATTTCAAGCCATTTTACCGCTACGTGGTAAAATATTGAATGTAGAAAAAGCGATGCAGCATAAAGTATTTGAGAATGAGGAAATTAAGAATATTTTCACTGCATTAGGAGTTACAATTGGTACAGAAGAAGACCCAAGAGCTCTAAATCTTTCTAAATTAAGATATCATAAAGTTGTGATTATGTGTGATGCCGATATCGATGGTAGTCATATTGCAACATTAATTTTGACCTTTTTCTTTAGATATATGAAAGAATTGGTAGAAAACGGGCATATTTACATTGCTACACCACCATTATATCTGGTTAAAAAAGGTGCTAAAAAACAATATGCATGGTCTGATGCAGAACGTGATCAGATTGTTGAAGGTTATGGTGATGGATCAAAAATTCAACGTTATAAAGGTTTAGGTGAGATGAATGCGGAACAACTTTGGGATACAACGATGAATCCTGAGTTTAGAACCATGCGATTAGTACAGATTGAAAATGGAGTAGAAGCAGATCGTGTGTTCTCAATGCTTATGGGAGACGAAGTGCCACCGCGTAGAGAGTTTATTGAAAAGAATGCTATTTATGCAAATATTGATGCATAGATAAATAGTTGTAATTTATTTTAAAGGCAATTACTAATTTTAGTAATTGCCTTTTTTTATTTGTATTTTTAAACGCTATTAATCAATAAATTAACCAAAATCTACTCTATGTCTTTTCTTAAAGCATTCTGTTTTTATGCATTGTTATGTTGCTCTAGTTATACTATTTATGCACAAACCAATCAAGATGTAGATGATGTGGTTTCCGATTTAATTTTATTATCTCAAGAATATATCAATCCTGCAGCTATAGGTGTTTCTTATCAGGCTTCTGCTGGTTGGTATACAACAGCAGTAAAAAAAGAACAATGGAATTTAGAACTTTCGTTACAAGGAGGTGTATTGGCATTGCCCGATAAATTTAAGACGTTTTCAATTAATCAATCTCAATTAAGAAATTTAAGGGTTATAGATGGTGGAGAACGAGTTACATTTCCAACGTCTATTGGAGGAACAGATATTTCTGAATTAGAAGGTACTATTAATGGAGACACATTTCGGTTTGATGCTCCAGAAGGTATTGATCAAGATTACGTGAGTCAAGTACAAGTACAAGCGGCGCTAACCGTATGGAAGGGAACTACGATTATAGGACGTTTTTCACCTAGAATTGAAATAAAAGAAACCAGTTATAATACGTTTGGTGTGGGAGTGCATCATAATTTATCACAATGGTTTAATAAGAATACCTCTAACTTTAGTTTAGGAGCCTTAATTGCATATTCTAACTTTAATGTAGAAGATACCTTTAGTAATATCAATGTTGTTATAGGCAATCTAAACTCAGTAGAAGTGCAAGGAGATTCATTTACCTATCAGTTAACAGCAACGCAGCAGATAAATAAGTTTTCAATTTCTGGTGGCTTAGGGTTTATCTCAAGTACGTTTGATTATGAAGTTGGCGGTGATGGAGATTTAATTTTGTCCATTCTTAACACCGTTTTAAATAATACATCGAATTCAAATTCTGAATTTAAAGCCGATCTGTCTTTAGATTATAAAATTGGTGATTTTTCAGTAAATAGTATGCTTACTTTTGGGAGGTTTGTGAATCTTACTTTGGGGTTAAATTACAACTTGTAATCTTTCAGAAAATCAACGACTTATTTCTTAGAGTTTTTTTAAGTAAAAGAGTTTTTAAAATTCGTATTTTTGTAAATCAATAATATAATAACTAATACAAATAAAAATGAAAGTAACTGTAGTTGGAGCAGGCGCAGTAGGAGCAAGTTGCGCTGAATATATAGCGATTAAAAACTTTGCTTCAGAAGTAGTCATCTTAGATATTAAAGAAGGTTATGCCGAAGGTAAAGCCATGGATTTAATGCAAACCGCTTCTTTAAATGGTTTTGATACAAAGGTTGTAGGAAGTACTAGCGATTATTCTAAAACTGCAGGAAGCGATATCTGTGTTATTACATCTGGTATTCCTCGTAAGCCTGGAATGACACGCGAAGAATTAATTGGTATCAATGCAGGAATTGTAAAATCGGTATCTGGGAGCTTAATAGAGCATTCGCCAAACACTATTATTATTGTGGTTAGTAATCCTATGGATACGATGACCTATTTGGTTCATAAAACTACAGACCTTCCTAAAAATAGAATTATTGGTATGGGAGGCGCTTTAGACTCTGCACGTTTTAAGTACAGATTAGCAGAAGCTTTAGAAGCTCCAATAAGCGATGTAGATGGTATGGTTATCGGTGGACATAGTGATAAAGGTATGGTGCCATTAACAGCACATGCTACACGAAATAGTGTTAAGGTTTCAGAATTTTTATCAGAAGAGCGTTTAAACCAAGTTAAAGAAGATACTAAGGTTGGTGGTGCTACATTAACAAAATTATTAGGGACTTCAGCATGGTATGCGCCAGGCGCTGCGGTTTCTGGGTTGGTACAAGCTATAGCTTGTGATCAAAAGAAAATGTACCCATGTTCGGCTTTATTAGCAGGAGAATATGGTCTTAATGATCTGTGTATTGGTGTGCCAGTAATTCTAGGACGTAACGGTATTGAAAATATTGTTGAAATAGAATTAAGTGCTGCTGAAAAAGCGCATATGCAAGAAAGTGCTGAAGGCGTTAAAAAAACAAACGGATTATTAGAGTTGTAAGATTCTAGATAACAATTTAAAAGAGTCTTTCTAACTATATTTAGAAAGACTTTTTTGTTTTATGTGTAACAATAAATTAAAATGGTATACTTGTAGATTGTAAATAAAAATAAAAAGCACTATGAAAAAAACGTTAATACTAGCTCTAGCATTATCAATGAGTTTTGTGGCACTAGCCCAAGAAAAAATTACAGAAGGAATATTAGTTTCAAAACAAACCATTTCTACACCAAGTGATAATGTACAAACTAAGATGCAAATAGCGAGCTTAGGCGAAATGCAAACTACAATATATATTAAAGGTGTTAAATCTAGGTCAGAATTATCCAACCCACAATCAGGTGATGTTACTACAATATCAGATATGGATAAGAAAGAAGTATTAATGATAATGGATAGTCCAACGATAGGAAAAGGCTATATGCTTCAAAAAATAGAATTGACAGAAGAAGTTTTGAATAGTATTAATTTAGTTGAAGGTACAGAAACTAAAACTATTTTGGGTTATGAATGTAAACAATATACTGTTAAGATAAATCAAGGAGGACAAGAAATAGAAATGGAATTGTTTACAACAGATAAGATAGCAGCAGAAGCATCTCAGCAAGCAACAATGCTTGGAGATAAATTAAAAGGATTTCCATTATACTCTGTTACTAAAATGAATCAATTAGGTACAGATATGATTATTACTACAGAAATAACAGAAATTAAAAAGGGAGAAGTTGCTGATGAAAAATTTAGCTTAACACCGCCTGAAGGATATCGAAAAATGAATTAATAAGGATAATAAACAAAGAAAAAGACTGCATCACTGCAGTCTTTTTTTTAAAATTACAACCTTTTTTAAGATAACATAGTAAAGGCTGCATATATGCAGCCTTTATTTTTTATATTTGGCTGATGAAATTGAAAAGATACTTTAATGTATTAATAATTGTCCTTGCAATAACTGGTGCTATATATCAGCAACAAAACACTATTGCAAATCAGGAGATTGCATTTCAATTTTCAGAAGTGGACACTCAATCTACTGAAGCTCAAAAAACAATTGCTAAAATTACTAAGCAATTAGAGGATTTTGGAGTTGAAAATATCCAAATTAAAGAAGAACAAGGCCAGCTTAAAATTTCATATTTCAGTGATGCCGATGTTGCAAGCATTAAAAATATTCTTTCAAACGATAATGCTATAACTCTTAACTACAATACGGATAAGCAACAAAAAAATCAAGATAGCGACACAGAAAACGACTCTAAAGTTTTATACGATTTAGATGTTTATGAGATTCAGAACGGAAATGATTCTCAATGGGATTTTGATAGTAAGTATGTTTTAGAGTTAGATTCTAAAGCGGATCGATTTTTTAATCCAAATCCTTATGTATCTAGTTTAGATACAAATTCAAAACATACAGAAAGATTATTTAAAGTTGCCTACAAAATTAATAAGTCTATTGGTATTGCAATTGATCATTTCTCTTATAAAATACCAGAGGTTAGAGCTGGACCTTCTTCTTATAGAAACTCGTAATACATTTTCGAGTTTTATACTCCAAAACCCTAAATTCTATAGCTTTTATTAAAGCATAACATTATATATAATCACAAAAAATAATTGTCGAATTATAAGGTAAACTTTATATTTGCCCGTTTTAAAAATTTGACACTAAACAAAATAGAAATGCAAAACAAAGGATTAGTTAAACTATTTGCACTGTTATTTGGATTGGTAAGTATCTATCAATTATCATTTACATTCAAAGCAAATCAAGTTGAAAACACCGCAAAAGAAGTAGCACAAACAAGATTTCCGGATGATGCTAAAGCTTCTAACACAGCAGAATTACGTTATTTAGATTCTTTAAAGACCGAAGAAACATTTAACTTAGGAATAAAGAAATTTACATATTCAGAAGTTAAAGATAACGCAATGAATCTTGGTCTTGACCTTAAAGGAGGTATCAATGCCATTATTCAAATTTCTGTAAAAGATATATTAAAAGGTCTTGCCAATAATAGTAAAGATCCAACTTTTAATCAAGCATTAGAAGATGCTGATCAGCTTCAAAAAGACTCTCAAGATTCATATTTAGAATCTTTTTATACCGCTTTCGATGCAATTAAGGGAGATACAAAATTAGCTTCACCAGATATTTTTGCAAATAGATCATTAAGTGACGACATTAAATTTAATATGTCGGATAACGAAGTAAAAAGTATTATATCTACTAAGGTAGATGAGTCTATTGTTTCTGCGTTCGAAGTCTTACGTAATCGTATTGATGGTTTTGGTGTAACCTCTCCAAACATTCAACGTTTAGGAAACTCAGGGCGTATTTTATTAGAATTGCCAGGTGCAAGAGATAGAGAACGTGTTGTAGAATTAATTACTACAACAGCTCAATTACAATTTTGGGAAACATATAATATAAATGAAATAGCTGGTTTTGTATTACAAGTTAATCAACGTTTAATCACTGAGGAAGCTGCAAAATCTGAAGCTGAAGAATCAACAACAGAAGCAGGTGAAGCAGAACAGGTTAAAGATTCTACATCGAATACTATTGAAAGTTTAACAGGACAGATTGAGCAAGATACTACTGCTACGCAACAAAATAATAATCCATTAGGGATTCAAAGTTTAGGACAAGGTGGACCAGTAATTGGTACTTTTTTAGCTAAAGATAAAGGTTTAGTTATTGAGAAATTAAATGCCAATAGAGATTTATTGCCAGCAGAACAACGTTATGTACGTTTTGCATGGGCTAAGCCTCAAGATAAAGATTCTGAGTTTTTAGAGTTATATGCATTAAAAGGAAATAGAGATAACGAGCCACAATTAAGTGGAGCTGTAATTACAGATGCTTATCAAGAATATGATCCAAGAAATCGTCCAGCAGTAGGTATGACTATGAATGCTAAAGGATCTAAGGTTTGGGAAGAAATGACAGGTGTGGCATACACTACTAGAGGTAATATTGCTATTGTATTAGATGATATTGTATATTCTGCTCCTGGAGTAAGTACTGGACCAATTGCTGGAGGAAGATCTCAGATAACAGGAGAATTTTCATTAGAAGAAGCAACAGATTTAGCAAATGTATTACGAGCTGGTAAATTACCTGCTTCTGCTGAGATTATTCAAGCGGATGAGGTTGGACCTTCGTTAGGTCAAGAAGCGATTGATTCAGGAGTGCAGTCTTTCTTAATCGCTTTAGGTTTTGTATTGTTATGGATGATTTTCTACTATGGCAAAGGAGGTATTTTTGCTGATATAGCATTGTTGTTAAACATCCTTTTAATCTTTGGTGTATTATCTGGTCTTGGTGCGGTTTTAACTTTACCTGGTATTGCCGGTATTGTATTAACTATTGGTATTTCGGTAGATGCCAACGTACTTATTTTTGAACGTATACGCGAAGAAATTGCAAAAGGAAAATCTCAAAAAGATTCTATTAAAGACGGTTTTGCTAATGCATTATCTTCAATCTTAGATGCCAACATTACTACAGGTTTAACAGCTTTAATCTTATTTGTATTTGGTACAGGACCAATTAAAGGTTTCGCTACAACTTTAATCATTGGTATTTTAACATCGTTATTCACAGCTATATTCATTACAAGATTACTTGTAGATTGGTATATTAATAGAGGTGGAAAATTAGATTTCTCTACATCATTAACTAAAGGTTTCTTGAAAAATGTAAATATTAATTTCTTAGGAAAACGTAAGATCGCTTATGTCATTTCAGGGATTTTAATTGCAGCAAGTTTAGGTTCTTTATTTACAACAGGTTTAGATCAAGGTATTGATTTTGTTGGAGGTAGAACATACCAAGTACGTTTTGCTCAAGATGTAAGTGTAGAAGAAGTAAAAAGTGATTTAACTGCTGTATTTAATAGTGCTGAAGTAAAAACTATTGGAGGTAACAATCAATTAAAAATTTCTACTAAATACAAAGTTGAAGATAATTCTACTGAAGCTGATGAAGAAGTACAATCTAAATTATTTGAAGCGATAAAGAAATACTTACCAGATGGTATAACCTATCAAGAATTCTTAGATGGTTCTGGTGATGCTAAAATTGGTAAGATGTTATCAAGTAAAGTAAGTCCAACAATTGCCGATGATATTAAAAAATCATCATTCTGGGCAGTTTTAGGATCTTTAGTTGTAGTCTTCTTATACATCTTAATTCGTTTTAAAAGATGGCAATTTTCTCTTGGTGCTGTGGCTGCAGTATTCCATGATGTATTAATTGTTTTAGGTATTTTCTCTTTAGCGTGGCCATACATGCCATTTAGTATGGAGATCGATCAAGCATTTATAGCGGCAATATTAACGGTAATTGGTTATTCGTTAAATGATACCGTGGTTGTATTCGATAGAATTAGAGAGTATTTAAATGAGCATACAAAATGGGAATTTGCAAGAACCATTAATGCATCATTAAACAGTACATTAAGTAGAACATTAAATACGTCTTTAACAACATTAGTAGTGTTATTAGCCATGTTCTTCTTAGGTGCAGATTCATTAAGAGGATTCTTATTTGCATTAATTGTAGGTGTGTTAGTAGGTACATATTCTTCATTATTTATTGCAACACCAATTATGTACGATACTGCTAGGAAAGGTGACGCTGCAGAATCATTAAAGAAAAAAGTAAAAGAAGAAGACGAAGAAAACGCCTAATTCTTTTTAGAATATATTTTAAAAGCCCGTTCTCAATAGTGAACGGGCTTTTTGTTTTTTAATATTTCGATATTTTAATTAGCCTGATGTTTTTCAATAACTATCGAAAATACATTATGAAGCTTATTTAATAATGATGAAATGAGGAATATTTAATTATTAGGTTATTTAGAAATATCAAACTGAATTTTATCTCCTTTCTTTAATTGCCATTCATCAGAAAGACCAGCATTAAGCTCTAACACATATTTTGCAGGTACTTCAGATGGCAACGAGGTTTCATCAAAAGGTTTTGCATTTTTCTGAAAGCTAACAATAGTACTATCTGCTGAGATATAAATAATATCTAATGGAATATGGGTGTTTTTCATATAGAAACTACGGTAATCTTCATCTTCAAAAATAAAGAGCATACCACGATTAGTCTTCATTGTGTTTCTATACATTAAACCTGTCTGAATTTCGTAATCAGTATTAGCAATCTCTATATCTATAGATTGTATAATTGAATCGTTATCAGCTTTTATAAGTTGAAGTGCTCCTTCTTTTTTAAATGAAATAACTATAGGTTTAGATTCTTGGATTCTTTTATCATCCTTACAAGATGATACTATTAGGCAAAACCCAAAACAAGAAATCGATAGTATTTTAAACCAATTTTTACGCATTATTGCAATTGCGTTTTAGGTTTGTAAACAAACATAAAATAAAGGCCAATAATAATAAACGGAATGCTTAATAATTGTCCAGTGGAGAGAACATTACCAAAATACTCTTCAATACCACCTTGACTTACTTTTACGTATTCTACAAAGAAACGAACCGTCCATAGTAACACTAGAAACAGACCAAATAAAAAGCCTTGTTGCTCCGATTTTTTGGTTTTCCAATAGAAAAAGAAGAGTATTAAAAAGACGAAAATATAGCAAAACGCTTCATACAATTGTGCCGGATGTCTTGGAGCAGTTTCACCAAGTTGTTTAAATACAACACCAAAATCAGAACCGGTTTCTTTACCTATAATTTCAGAATTTATAAAATTACCTATTCTAACAAAAATAGCGCCTAAAGCTACTGGTATAACAACACGATCTAAAATCCAAAGTACAGTCTTTTTTAATACTTTTTTGTTGTAGATGTACATAGAAATAATCATAGCAATAGCTGCGCCATGACTTGCTAAACCTTGAAAACCTGTAAAGCGTATGCCATCTACAAAACTAAACGGTAAAAAGATGCTAAAAAAGTCTTCTGTGATAAGTTCGGATTGATAAAAAATAACATGACCTAAGCGCGCTCCTAACATAATTCCTAAAACCGAATAAATAAATAAAGAATCTAGAGACTCATCAGATTGCCCTTCGTTTTTATAAATACGCTTTGTGATATAGAATCCTAAAACAAAAGCAACAATCCACATCATGCTATAAAAATGAAGCTTAAAAAAGCCTAAATCAATAAACTTAATAGGATCCCAGACAAATTGTAACGCGTACATATATTATAATTTTAAAACGTAAATATACTATTTTACTAAGATTGAAAATATAAAAGTATGTTATTTAATCTTCTTTTGGTGGCACAGGATCATGGCCAGAACCTCCCCAAGGCGACAGAGCGTTAATAAAATGTACAGTGTACATTTTTAGTGAATGTGCGAGCATGCGCGTGAG
>NZ_JAIQXX010000023.1 GCF_021887715.1 Winogradskyella immobilis | reverse complement strand
TTTGAAATTGTATTTCAAAATAATACGCTTTCAACGGATGATGAAATCATTCAAGACAATGGGTTATCTATTGTTGAACTTACCGATGGAAATGTTCAATTCACCATTAAAAACAGTAATCTAACTATAGATACAGTAACAATTTTTGACCTTCAAGGTCGATTAATCTATGATTTAGATGGGGATAATTCTATTGAAATTTATAACCTGTCTAATCTAGGGACTTCTGCTTATATTGCTAAAGTGCTATTATCTAATGGGCAAACTGTAACTCAAAAATCAATTAAAAAATAAAACTGTTTTATAAGCTATATTTCAATGCTACAATAAAATTTCTGCCAGCAGCAGAAATTCCTGAAGAATATGTTCTGTAACGTTGATCTGTAATATTCTCTAAACTCGTCGTTAATTGAAAATTTTCGTTAATTTGATATTGTGCCCTAAAGTTAAATGTATGCCAAGATGGTGAAAATGGATTTCCGTTTTCGTCTATAGCATATAAAAATGGTTTTGATCTTTCCGAAGGCGAAAGTTCATCGAAAGACAGCTCCCCATTATACACTGCAAAAGCATCAAGTTCTAGTTTTTTATACTTCCATATTAAATGTGTGTTCCCAAAATCTGGTGCTACATGTCTAACAGGAACTTCTTCTCCATCATCACCTTCTTCTGATCCACCTATAACATTGTATTGCGATCTCAACTTTAAATTATCTGTAAAATTGATTTCTGCCCCAATTTCAAATCCATAGATATCAGATTGAGAAGCATTTTGTATGGCTTGTATATTGCTTGATTCACCGTTAAAAATAATTTCGCGTTGTCCATTTAAAGTAAAATCTCTTCTTATCAATGCATCGTCTAAAAAAGTATAATATGTAGCGATATCGAAAATAACTTTATTACTAAAATTTAATTTTAAACCTAACTCAGCTCCATAAGCATATTCTGGTTTTAAGTCGTCATTAGGTACTACTACCGATCCTGGTTCGGAATCAAAAACTTTACCTAAATCGTCTATATTTGGTGCTCTAAATGCTGTAGAGGCATTAAAATTCCATTGTATCGTTTCATTAGGTATCCAACTTACACCAGCAGTACCAGTAAAAGCTCCTGGGCTACTATTAGAAGTATCAAATGGTAAGTCTAAAAACACATTGTTTTCTGTG
Organism: Winogradskyella immobilis; assembly: GCF_021887715.1. Lineage (GTDB taxonomy): Bacteria > Bacteroidota > Bacteroidia > Flavobacteriales > Flavobacteriaceae > Winogradskyella > Winogradskyella immobilis. The sequence goes on along the minus strand of NZ_JAIQXX010000023.1, from coordinate 37,272 downwards.
AAATCTGCATTAATAACTATTTGATTATAGCGCAATCCTCCTTGAAATACAAAATGTGTATTGGGCTTATATTTTAAACTAGTATACGCTGCTATAGATTGCCAAGTTGACCCATCTGGGTAGCGCGTTGATATTGGCGCATTAGCATTAGTGTTTATGTTCGTTGTAAAAGCTTCTGAACTTACTTTGTTGTATAAATATTCTACTCCATAAAATAAGCTCGAAGTACTATTTAATTTCTTTTCTAAATCTAAATTAAATGAAATAGCGTCGACATTTTCTATACGTGTTCGTCTATCATCAGATTGAAAATCTCTATCTATTCTACTCTCTTCAAAATGTTGATACGCTGTTGTCGCTTTTATTTTATCATACAAATTAGACCTACTGCTTAACTTGGTTAATGATATATTTCCTAAAAACCAACGTTGTGGCCCATAATCCCATTCTGCAGAACGCAAGCCACCATCATTACTAGGTCTTATTAAACGATCATATCTAGAAAATTCTGATGTTGTAGAATAATAAAGCCCTAAATCAAAATTTAAATTATCAGCTGGCTCATATCTCACCTTTTGTAATAAATTAATTTGATCATAACCTGTTGGAACTTGAACTAAAGGATCTGGGTTTTCTACTAAAGTATCTACCCCATCAATTCTTTGTACAAAACGTGTTCTTAGATATTCATCAGGACCATCACTTCCCATTCTTAAATCATCAAAATCTGTATAACTTATACTACTTAAAAAGCCCCATTTTTTATAACCTATGTTAAAATCTGCATGTGCTGTCTTTTCATTATTTGCTGTAGAATAACGCAATACTGCATTTGCTTTTGTATAGACTTCATCTTTATAGGACAGTTGCGGTTTTTTTGTATGAAAACTCATTACACCTCCAATAGCATCACTCCCATAAACTACAGAGCCAGCACCTAAAGTTACCTCTGTATTTTGTATGGTAAAAGGATCTATGGATATAACGTTTTGAAGATTACCTCCTCTAAAAATGGCATTATTCATACGTACACCATCTACGCTAATTAATAATCGGTTAGTAGAAAACCCTCTAATTATAGGACTTCCACCACCTAGTTGACTTTTCTGCACAAAAATATTTCCTGTGCCTTCTAATAAGTCTGCACTTGTTTGTGGGTTAGCAAAGCCTATCTCTTCAGCATCTAGACTTACGATTGTTTGAGGAATATCTCGTCTACTTTGCTCAAATTTAGAAGCAGATATAACCACTTGATTTAGGTCTTCAATAGACATAACCATGTAGACTATATAATTGTTATTTGCTACCTCCGATTTTTTTAATTGAACTTTGGAGAATAAAAAATTCTGAAAGAAAATGGTTTCATCATCTTCAAAAACATCTAATTGTGCTTTTCCATTTATATCTGTAATTGCAGATTTTGTTTTCTTTAAATTATATAAAGTTACACCAGAAATAGGCTGATTATTTCCTTTCTCTTTTACTGTCACAGTTTGAGCAGATGCGCTTATAGTTATAAAAAGAGCTAGAAAATAAAATATATAGTAAGTCTTTGTCTTCGACATTTAATCTTCTTCAAGAGATTTATTAGGTAATTAACGAAAAATCTCGCTAAGTACTTTAAGAGATTTTGGTTTTTTAAAATCCCCCAAATGTAATTCAAAATAATACAATAACATATTTAAAAAATCGTGCCGTTCTGCAGCATTTATTTTTATGGTATTTAATTCATCAAAATTTATGCCTAACAGCCTTTTTAGGAGTGTTAAACTTTTTCCAGAAACAGAATACGAAGCTTTTGAATAAGCTTCAAAACTTCCTGTTTGCAAATTAAAAGATTTACTATTTTCATTGGGCATATCTGGTTGAAAACCGAGATAACGTGTTAACTTTAAAAGAAATAATAAATGAAAATTTGCAAAATGCTCTTCAGTATCTAAATATTGAAATGCTGTTTCTAAAAAATGATATAAATCTTTATTCTGCTCTTCTTCTCTAAGTACCATAGCCAGTAATTCGGATAAAAACAAAACAATGGCACTTTTATATACATTAGTATGAAGGCTCTGGTATATATAATTTGATTTTACATCTTTAAAATATTGCAAAGATTGATTAGACCTATAGTTCTCTTCTATAGAAAGCTGCATTAAGGGTTGAAAATAAACACTTTTAACCTTATTTGTTTTACTTGGCTTAAGCGCGTTTTTTGCTATATAGCTAACTGCGCCTCTATGTTCTGTGTAAGTTCTTATAATAAGGTCATAATCTTTATATTTTAGCTTATTTAATACAATTATATTAGTCTTTATAAGCATTATAATTACCTTATAATTAGAAGTTTTAAAACTTTACTTTCAAAAGAATCTAAATCTGAAATTAAAATAAGATATACACCTGAGGCTACAATATTATTGGCTAAGTTTCTACCATTCCAAATCCCTGTACCTCCATCAATAGCAAAATTAAATCCCAGATTTGAATTTCTTCTGTTAACTCTAGATTGTGCTTCGGCAACTAAGTTGCCTTCAATATCAGTTATTTTAACATTTACATTTTCTGTTAGTCCGGCTATCTTTATTCCTTTAGTAATATCATTTAAATCACTAAATCCTAATATCTCATATTCTGGTCGAACAGGGTTTGGAAATACATGAGCATCTGTGAGATTTTCTTCAGGTGAAGATCCTCCTGCTCTAAAAGAGACTAATCCTCTATCGGTTGCAAAATAAACTGTACCATTACCACTATCTATAGACATATCTGTAACTGAATTACTTGGTAATGGAGAATTATCAGTCGTGAAATGGAAAATAGTAGTTTGTCCGTCTGGTGTAAAATAGAATACTCCCGAATCTGTTGTACTTACCCATTTGCTGTTTGACCCATCTACTATAATATCTGTAATAAACTGATCTTCTAACAATTCTCTAGCAACTCCATTCTCTAAAAATATAATTGGTTGTGCTACTGGATTTGGATCTTCGAAAAAACCTGATGTATTAAACAAAACACGCAGGCCAAAATCAGTACCTATCCATAATTGATTAGAACTGTCAATAGCTAAAGCTCTTATATGTTCTATTGGTAAACCTTGATCTTCTGTACGAATATTTTTAATAGGTTCACTTAGATTTTCGTTATAGGCTATAACTCCATTTGTAAATCCTGCAATCCATTTGGTGCCATTTCTATCAATAACGATATCTGAGAACCCTAATTCATCTAGTAAAGCGTCTTCAATTAAACTACTAAAATCGAAACTTTGCCATTGCCCATTAGATGGGTTATAAACACGTAATGCAAAATCTACTCTACTTGTTATAGACCATATTCTCCCTTCGGTATCAAAAGTAGTGCCTGCTGTTCTAATACTAAAAAAGTTTGGTGATCCTGGAAGTACTAAAGATTCTAGCGGACTATTGGTATTATTAAATAATGTAGTTGCTTGCACATCATTAATTTCTAATAGACCATCATTATATGAGCTCACAAAAACCTGATTTGTATTTAATGGGTTAATACTGATATAATTTAAGTCCCTTGGATTAAATAAGCTATCATTAGGTATATTTCTCCAAGAATTATTTCTTAAATAACTAATTCCATCTCTTCTACTTCTGGGTACAAAAAACTGATCGTATAACCCATAAGTCATCCACAATTCATTATTACCTGCTTCAATTTTAAAACCTGAATTAAACAAAGGTCCTTCAGGTCTAATTTCTGAAAAAGATTGTGAATTTCCCGAAGTTGTATTTAAAACCCCAAAAGAATTTGTGCCAACAAAAATATCTTCTCCTAAAGTAATTGCAGAAGTATACTCTGTCTCAAACTCTTCTGTTTGATTAACTTGAGTTATTAATGTTGCGTTAGAATTATATATAAACACATCATCAGTAGTTGTATAAAGTAATTGATTGTCTGACACTTCTGTGTCAATAGGAAGGCGATTAAATGTTAAACGTTGATTTAAAACATCATTAACAATTTCAAATAAAACCCTATCAATTCTTAAACTATACAGTCTATTCTCTGCTTGTTCAATAGAAACAAAGCTTCCATTAACAATAGTTTGCCATTGCTGAAAGTCTATAAGGTTAGGGTTTGACAATAACCCTTTTCTAATACCATTCCCGTTAGGACACGCCGCATATATAGCATCATTAAAAACGGTGGTTTTTTCAACAGGAATTTGATTTCCATTATCGCCAATAATAAATGTATCTCTAAATTCTAACTGCTGAAGATCATACACTACAATACCAAAATCTGTAGAAATATAAACTAATCCTTCATGTTCATTAAAATCATTAATAACTTTAAGAGATGGAGCTATTGTTTCTTGCTCTAATATATCAACTACAGAAAGCACACTATCATCCGATTCAAAATAAATTTCTATTAGACCTGTTTGGTAACCAATAAGTAGTAATCTATTTTCTAAATCATATTCTATAGTGGTTATAATATTACCAGATAATCCATCTATAGTGGTTATCGTCTCTACTTCATTAGTATTAACATCATAACTAAAAATAACATTTTCTGAAGCTGCAAATATTTTTGTGTTACTACGAGTAACATCTATAACATTAAAATATGAAAAATGACCTTCCCATAATGCCGAAAAATCTTGAGCCTCAATTGAAAATGAAGTAAGGAAAATTATATAAAAAACGAGAATGTACCGTTTTAGCATTTTATAAATTTTATTCAAATATATCTATTACTAACGGTATTTTTAAAGATATCATATGTAAAATAAAAAAAGCTCCTACACTAAGAGTAGAAGCTTTTATATCTATAATAAACTGATGTTAAACAACTCCTTGTGCTAACATTGCATCTGCTACTTTTACAAAACCTGCAATGTTTGCTCCTTTTACATAATCAACAGTTCCATCTGCTTGAGTTCCGTAAGTAACACATGAAGCATGAATATCATTCATAATTTGATTAAGCTTAGCATCTACTTCTTCTCTAGTCCAATTAAAACGTAATGAGTTCTGACTCATTTCTAAACCAGATGTTGCTACACCACCGGCATTAGAAGCTTTTCCTGGCGCAAATAACACCTTAGCATTTTGTAAGATTTCTATACCTTCTGGAGTGGTTGGCATATTTGCTCCTTCAGCTACTGCTATAACATTATTATTTACTAAAGCTTTAGCTTCTTCTTTATTTAATTCATTTTGTGTGGCACAAGGTAAAGCTATATCACAGTTAACTGTCCAAGGTCGTTCTCCTTTATAGAATGACGCATTTGTATATTTCTCAACATACTCATGTATTCTTCCTCGTTTTACATTTTTAAGCTCCATTATAAAAGCTAATTTATCTGAATCTATACCATCTGCATCGTATATATAACCAGAAGAATCAGACATTGTAATCACTTTTCCTCCAAGTTCTGTTGCTTTTTCACATGCATATTGTGCTACATTACCAGAACCAGAAATAACTACTGTTTTGCCATTAAAAGAATCTCCTTTTGTTGCTAACATATTTTTAGCAAAATACACACAACCATAGCCTGTAGCTTCTGGTCTAATTAAAGATCCTCCATAAGACATTCCTTTACCTGTTAATACACCTGTAAATTCATTCTTTAGTCTTTTATATTGACCAAACATATATCCAATTTCACGGCCTCCTACTCCAATATCTCCAGCAGGAACATCTGTATTTCCACCAATATGACGAAACAATTCTGACATAAATGACTGACAAAAACGCATTACTTCATTATCACTCTTTCCTTTTGGGTTAAAATCAGAACCACCTTTTCCGCCTCCCATAGGTAACGTTGTCAATGAATTTTTAAATACTTGTTCAAAGCCTAAAAATTTTAAAATACTTAGGTTTACTGATGGATGAAAACGTAATCCTCCTTTATAAGGTCCTATGGCCGAGTTAAATTCTACTCTAAATCCTCTATTTACTTGAGTATCTCCATTATCGTCAATCCAAGGCACTCTAAATATAATAGTCCGTTCAGGTTCAACCATTCGTTCTAATAACATTTTTCCTTGGTATTGTGGGTTTTCTTCAATAAAAGGGATTACTGTTTCAGCAACTTCATGCACTGCTTGCATAAATTCTGGTTCATTACCATTTCGTTGCTTTACAAGGTTTAAAAAAGATTCGATTTTATCTTGCATATGAATTATTATTAGTGAATTCTCATTTTAAAGGCACAAAGATACATTATCTCTAAAAAAAACAATTTATATTTTTAATATTATCAATAATTTTTAGAATTCAATTTTTGAACTTAAATTTGAATACACGCACAATAAATTTACATTTTAACGGATTTATTTTGTATTTCGTCGAGTTTTTATATATTTGCTATAGAATGCCTAAATCTTAAATACACCTATGAGTCTTAATCTTAAGCAATCACTTACCATTTGTAGTTTATTTTTTATACTACAAAATGCATTTGCGCAATTAGGTTTCTCTCATGAAATCGGCGTCATTGCTGGCCCCGTACAATTTAGGTCTGATTTTGGACAACGCCTTAATGAAGAAAATAACATAGGTAATACAGGTATTGGTATAGGGATTGTCCATTACATTAATTTTTCTTATCGTTCTGATTGTAATTGTTATACTGCCGACACTTACTTTAATGATCATTTTAAATTACGAAGTGAAATTTCATGGAATAAAACACAATTAGATCATTTTGGTCGTTGGGTAGATCCATCTATGACAAGTATTAATTCTGATCGTTTACGAGCACATTCTGGTGAAGCTAATAATTTTGATGTTGGTATGCAGCTTGAGTTTTTTCCGTTAAGCATTAGAGCTTTTTCTTCTCATAGAGGAGCTTGGGCGCCATTTATAAGTTTAGGAACACATTTTACTACATCGAGTCCTAAAGGATTTACAAGCTTTGGAGATGGAGATATTTTTAACCCAGATAATATTTTTCAGCCGTGGATAAATGCAAGCCCTGATTTTCCTATAGATCTTGATGTTATAAATGCTTGGTCCGTAGTCTCTAGTGTTGGTGTACGTTATAAATTAACTATTCTATCCGATTTAATGTTAGATCTTAGATTTCAATATTATTTTAGTGATTGGATTGATGGTCTTAATCATGAATTGCCTTCTAATAAATTTAACGATGTTTTAATTTGGTTAAATTTTGGGTATATCTATTATTTAGATTAATACTTATCCTATTGCTTGTTCCAAGTCTGCTATTAAATCTTCCTTGTCTTCAATGCCAACACTCAACCTAATTAAAGCATCTACAACTCCTGTTTTTTCACGTGCCTCTTTTGGTATGCTTGCATGCGTCATACTTGCTGGATGACCAGCTAAGGATTCTACTCCACCAAGAGATTCTGCCAGTGTAAAGATTTTAAGATTTTCTACAATTTTAATTGCTTCATCATAGTTATTCCCTTTGGTAACAAAAGAAACCATCCCGCCAAAATCGTCCATTTGTGTTTTTGCTATATCATGATTTGGATGATCTTTAAACCCTGGCCAATACACGCTTTCAATTTTTGGATGGTTTGCTAAATACTCTGCAACTGCTTTTCCATTTTCGCAATGGCGTTGCATACGCACATGTAATGTTTTAATACCTCTTAATGCCAAAAAACTATCTTGTGGTCCACAAATGGCACCACTTGCATTTTGTATAAAGTATAAACGATCTGCTAAATCTTTGTCTCTTACAATAAGAGCTCCCATAACTAAATCGCTATGACCTCCAATATATTTTGTGGCAGAATGCATTACTATATCTGCACCTAAATCTAGAGGACGTTGTAAATATGGTGTTGCAAATGTATTATCTACGGCAAGTAATACATTGTACTTTTTGGCAATAGTAGCTGTTGCTTTTACATCTATAATATTCATCATTGGGTTTGTTGGTGTTTCTACCCAAATGAGTTTTGTATTGTCATTGATATAGTTTTCAATATTAATGGCATTTTCCATACCTATAAAGTGAAATTTAATTCCAAATTTCTTATAAATATTGGTGAATAGACGATAGCTGCCTCCGTACAAATCACTAGTAGAAATAACTTCATCTCCTGGTTCTAGCAATTTTAAAATTGCATCAATTGCAGCTAAACCAGAGCCAAAAGCTAAACCATAATTCCCGTTTTCTATACTTGCAAATGCATTTTCTAAAGCGTTACGTGTTGGATTATGAGTACGAGAATATTCGTAACCTTTATGTCCACCAGGTGTTGACTGTGCATAGGTAGAGGTTTGATAAATTGGTGGCATTACAGATCCATATGCCGGATCAATTTTTTGTCCTCCGTGTATTATTTTGGTGTTGAATTTCATACAATTATTTATCTATTAAAACCTCTTAGGCTTCAAGTTATATAATTACTTATTAAGTTTTGTATCTTTTGATGTGCAACAAATTTACTTTATAATTCGTTGTATTCAAATCATAGTAATATCTTTAATTAATGTTTAACCAAATCTCATTTTTTTGAAAAATTTCTGTTTTTCTATAATAATCATCTCTCTTTTTTATTCTTGCAATAATGAAGTTAAACCTCTTGTTTTTAAAACAGAGGTTATTTCTGAAGATTTAAAAATTAATAGTGAGATCTCTTTTAATGAAGTTGATGGTAATGATGCTATTTCTAATAAAATAAATGCAACGCTTCAAAATAAAATTGCTGCTTTAATTCCTAATTCTGAAAACCAAACCACAATTAAAGATGCCGTATTAGCTTTTGATAATGAATATACATCCTTTGTAAATGATTTTTCTAACAATGAGCATGTTTGGGAGCTTCATATAGAAACTGAAGTAATTTATCAATCTGAAGAAATTATTACTATTGTTGTTAATGTCTATTCAGATACTGGTGGCGCTCATGGTAATGATACCATTCAACTTTTAAATTTTAATACTGAAACAGGGGCATTGTACGACCATTCAAATATTATTAATGATATAGAAGGTTTTAAATCTATAGCGGAAACTTATTTTATAAAATCTATTAAAAACGATTCCGAATCTACTTCTATATCAGAATTCTTTTTTGGAAAATCATTTCAATTACCAGAGAACATAGGGTTTAGTGAAGATGGTATTGTGTTATTATATAATACCTATGAAGTTTCTACCTTCAATCAAGGTTTTACAGAATTTGTTATTCCTTTTGAGGAAGCAAATCCCTATCTAAAAATTAACTAGACTTAGGTTTTGTAATCCTCCTAATAATAGGGCCTACGGTTAAACCTTGTCCTATAATTGATACAATAACTATAAGATAAGTCATTACCAAAAACAACTCTCTGTTCATTGTACTAGTTAATCCCAATGCTAATGCTATAGAAATTCCTCCGCGTAAACCTCCCCAAGTCATTATTAAATTGGTTTTAGGCACAAAATCGAGACGTTTGGCAAAGAATTTAATTGGTAACCAAAGTGAAATATAACGACACATTAATAATATAGGTATGGCCAATAAACCTGCATATAAATAATTTTTCTCAAAAGATAACACTAACATTTCCATCCCAATCATTACAAAAAGCATTGTATTAAGTAAGACATCTATCAATTCCCAAAACTTATCTACATAAGTTTCTGTAGTTTCAGACATAGCCGTATCTCGTACAGTATCGTTACCAACAATAAGCCCAGCAGTTACCATAGCTAATGGTGCAGATAAATGAAACTCATGCGCTAATAAAGTGCCTCCCATAACTGCTGCTAAGGTAATAATCACCTCAACCTCATAATTATCTATAGATTTCATTAAACGGTATGTAACCCAACCTAAAAGTCCGCCTAAAATAATGCCGCCAAAGACTTCTTGAAGAAAGAGTTGTGAGATTTCAGAAACCTCAATAGCTGCATCTGGATTTTTTGCAATAGCAAAAATAGTTAAGAATACAACGACTCCTACTCCATCATTAAACAAGGATTCACCAACTATTTTGGTTTCTAATTTTTTTGGTGCTCCAGCTTTTTTCAGAATTCCTAAAACAGCTATTGGGTCTGTTGGCGAGATTAATGCTCCAAATAATAGGCAGTTAATAAATGAAACCGGAAAACTCATCCAACCCAATACATAAAACATAACAATGCCTACTAAAAATGTTGAAATCAATACACCAAATGTAGCAAACATTAATATAGGCCAACGTTGAACTTTTAACTGATTAAAATTGGTATGTAATGCTCCTGCAAAGAGTAGGAAACTTAGCATAATATCTAACAGTAAAGTTTCAAAGTCTATATTAGATATAAATGCTTTTTCTCTTACCAGCAAGGTGTCATCAAACTGGCCGATAACAACAACCACTACAGTAAAAACCATGGTTATAAGCATTAAACCAATAGTAATAGGTAATTTTAAAAACCTAACATTGATATAACCAAATACTGCTGACAGTACAATTAATATTGATGCAACACCGTAATAATCCATATCCTTATAATGCTTTTTTTAATGCTAAAATATAACCTAAGTGAATCCCTTCATGAAAGTTATTAAAATCTATGGCTTCTTCTGCTTTGGTTAGTGTGCTTCCTGTAGAAACCGTATACGCTTCATAATTTTTAAACACTCCATTATTATAATCAGTGTTTGTTTGGTCTAGTGGAGTGTACAATAAGCTTCTAATCTCGTCAACTTCTGTTTGGCTTACATCTCCTTCAGTTTTAGTACCTTTTCTATATTTTGCAATCATCTCATCAGAAAGCATACCATCTAAACCCGATTTCTTATAAACTAAAAGTTGTTGTGTAACAATGCAATGTGCAATATTCCAAATGACATTATTTTTAAACCCTTGCGGCACTTTATTTAATTGTTCTAATGACAAATTATCAATAAATCCTTCTAATAATTTTCTGTTCTTTTTAGCGACATCTATACGGTAATTAACACTCATATCTTTTTATCTAAATGTGATTATTTTTCAAGTTAAATAAAGCTACTTTTGTAACTACAAATTACGCGAATCTTTAGCACATGAAAAAAATATATTATTTAAGCACTTGCGATACTTGTAAACGTATTATTAATGAACTCGACTTACCTTCAGGTTTTACGCTTCAAGATATTAAAACAGAAGCTATAACCGATACTCAAATTGAAGAAATGAGAGCATTATCAGGAAGTTTTGAAGCTTTATTTAGTAAACGTGCGCGTCTGTATAAAGAACTTAATCTTAAAGATATAGCACTTACTGAAGCAGATTTTAAAAACTATATTTTAGAGCATTATACATTTTTAAAACGTCCAGTAATTTTATTTGAAAATGAAATTTTTATTGGTAACGCTAAGAAAACTGTTGAAGCTGCAAAACTAGCCATACATGAATAGTAGGGTTTTTGCCATAGTAGCCTTATTTTTAGTTCAACTTTTATATGGACTTAATTATACTTTTGCAAAAGTTATTATTAATGAAAATTTTGTGAAACCGCTTGGTTTAGTTGTATTGCGGGTTGGTGGTGCAATGTTGTTGTTCTGGTTAATTAGTCCATTATTACCTAAAGAGAAAATTGATAAAAAAGATTATATAAAGTTTTTTGTTGCTGCCATCTTTGGAGTAATGATTAACATGATTTTATTTCTAAAAGGTTTAGAATTAACCACTCCAATACATGCATCTTCAATTGTAACCATTACCCCAGTTGTTATTTTAATTCTGTCCTCTTTTATTCTTAAAGAAAAAATAACAACATTGAAAGTCGTAGGTGTTGTCTTAGCCCTTTGTGGTGCATTAACACTTACTATCTATGGCAAGTCGACAAGAGTTGGGGATAATGTTGTTCTAGGCAATATTTTAATTTTTATAAACGCTATTTCTTATAGTATCTATATTATTTTAATTAAAAAACTTACTGAAAAATATCACCCTTTTACATTTATTAAATGGCTATTTTTATTTGGTTTTATTATGGTATTACCTTTTGGTTTTAGTGATTTACAAACCATGGAATGGCGTAGCTTTACACCTTATGCAACATGGGCTTTAATTTTTGTTGTTGTTGGTGCTACATTTGGAACATACTTATTAAACCCTGTAGCATTACGACGCTTAAAGGCTTCAACCGTAGGTGTATTTATCTATATACAACCTGTAATTGCAGGTTTATTTGCTATTATTATGGGAATTGACGCTATAGATGTAACAAAAGTTGTTGCCATGTGTCTAATATTTTCGGGAGTCTATTTAGTTTCCTTAAAGCCAAAACCCAAAATATAGTGCATTTTAAGACTGTTTCGTTTAATACCATAAAGACAATTCCAAATGCGTATTGGGATAGTCTTAAATGTTGTACTAATATTTATTATTCTCCAGAATTTTTAGAAGCTTACGAGATTGCGAACACAGATATAGAATTTAATTACATTTTTATTCTTAAAAATAATGAAGCTGTTGCTTTTGCAAATACACAAATTGTTACGCTTGGTGTAGAAACGATTACTCAGAATATTAAAATGACATCTTGGTTAAAACGAAATATTAATCGAATGTTTCGTAATAATCAAATCCGTGTTTTGTTTTGTGGCAATGTGTTTTTAAGTGGTGAATATGGTACGTTTCTAAAAGACGGAGAAGATAAAGTAGAGACCTTTACTGCACTTGCTGAAGGCGTAAAACAACTTGCTAAATCCACAAAACGTTTAAATGCGTTATTTATTAAAGATTTTAAAGATGAATCTCGTTATATCACGGATCATCTCTCGGATTTTGATTATGCCACGATGCAAGTAGAGCCAAACATGATTATTACTTTAAAACCAGAATGGCACTCTTTTGAAGATTATAAAAAAGCATTAAAATCTAAATACCGTATAAAAGCAAACAAAGCAGATTCAAAAAGTGAAACTTTAGTTACTCAATTATTTTCTGAAAAAGATATAGAAACCTATAAAGATCAGCTTCAAACTTTATATCAAAATACTATTGCTAATGCCGATTTTAATGCTCAAGTTCTTAATCTTAATACTTATATTTTATTAAAAAAAGTATATCCTGAAGCATTTATAATTAAAGGTTATTTTTTAGAAGATAAGCTTGTTGGGTTCCTTTCGGCTATGAAAAATGAAACCTTTTTAGATGCACATTTTATTGGTGTTGATTATTCTAACAATAAAGAATACGCCATTTATCCTCGTATTTTAAATGATTATGTGCGTTTGGGTATAGATGCTAAAACTACACATATTAATTTGGGTCGTACGGCCTCAGAAATAAAAAGCACGCTTGGCGCCGAACCAGAAACATTAACTTGTTATTTTAAGCATCGAAGAAAAACTCTAAACACATTTATAAAACCATTCATTAAAAACGTAAAAATTAAATCGTTTAAACAGCATAAACCTTTTAAGTAAACCCTTTTAATTAGAGATGCTTTGGCCTTACACTATGTTTACGAGTATCTTCTTTAGTTAGTGTTTTAAAATTTTGAGACTTAGGAAATTTATTTGCCAATTCTAGAAGTGATTCAGGCAAGCCACAAAGTTTTCTTGTTGTTAGATCTATCCAACCTCCTTGAATTTCGCAATAGGCTAAATTTTGCCCTTTAGCATCATAGAAATTATGCTCAAACATAAAAAACATACCATCTTCACTAAGTCCAGATACTTCTAAAGTAACTGTAACATCTTCATTAATAAATGCTTCTTTAAAATAATGCATGTGTTCATAAAAAACAACGGGTCCTATGTTCTCTTTCTTAATATTTGCAATAGAAAAGCCATACTTAGAAAAAAAAGACATCCGCGTATGACTCATAAAGTTAGTATATGCAGAATTTGCTAAATGACCGTTAGGATCTACATCACTCCACCGAATTTCAAATTGTTTTTTATACATATGGGTACTATTAAATGAAGTCGTAAAGTTAAAATTAAAACCGTTCTATTTTGTACCTTTGAGCAACTTTATAAAAAGGTTTTTAATGATACAATCTATGACAGGTTATGGGAAATCTGTATTTCAGCTTCCTACAAAAAAAATATCTATAGAATTAAAATCTCTAAATAGTAAAAGTTTAGATCTTAATGCGCGTATGCCATCGATGTATCGGGCCAAAGAATTAAACATTAGAAAATTAATTGCCAAACAATTGGTTAGAGGAAAAGTTGACTTTTCTTTATATGTTGAAGTTACTGGAGAAGATATAAGCTCAAAAATTAATAAAACAGTGGTTAATCAATATATTAAACAACTTAAAGATGTTGTAGACGGAGATACTACAGAATTACTGAAAATGGCCATACGTTTACCAGATGCTGTTACTACTGAACGTGAAGAAATTGATGAAGATGAATGGGTTTTAATAGCAAAAGAAATTAATACTGCTATAGCGCATATTAAAACTTACCGTAAAGACGAAGGTGCTATTTTAAAACAAGATTTTGAACAAAGAATTTCAACATTAAGAACATTACTCAATCAAGTCATAACTATGGATCCTGAACGTATTGATGGAGTTAGAGCACGTTTAGAAAAAGGCATTGCAGACATTAAAGAAAAAGTTGACGAAAACCGATTTGAACAAGAGCTTGTTTACTACATAGAAAAATTTGACATTACTGAAGAAAAAGTAAGGCTTGATAATCACTTAGATTATTTTACATCGTCTTTAAACTCTGAAGATTCTAATGGGAAGAAGCTAGGATTTATATCTCAAGAAATTGGTCGAGAAATTAATACCATAGGATCTAAATCTAATTATGCTCCAATGCAAAAATTAGTAGTACAAATGAAAGATGAACTCGAAAAAATAAAAGAGCAATTATTAAATGTTCTTTAAAAAATACTATTGTGTCAAGTAACAATATAAAAAAAGGTAAACTCATTGTATTTTCTGCACCATCTGGTTCAGGAAAAACCACTATAGTTCGTCATTTATTAAACCAAAAAGAATTGAACTTAGAGTTTTCTATTTCTGCTACATCTAGAGAAGCTCGTAGTAATGAACAACATGGTAAAGATTATTATTACCTATCGCTTGAAGAGTTTAAAAACAAAATTAAAACCGATGCGTTTTTAGAATGGGAAGAAGTTTATAGAGATAATTTTTATGGCACTTTAAAAACTGAAATTGAACGGATTTGGGCTAAAGGAAAACATGTTATTTTTGATATTGATGTTTCTGGCGGATTACGAATTAAAAGAAAATTCCCTGAAGAAACTTTAGCACTTTTTGTAAAGCCTCCAGATCTTAATGAGTTGGTAAGGCGTCTTAAAGATAGAGGTGAAGAAACCGAAGAAAAAATTAGCATGCGTGTTGCTAAAGCACCAGCTGAGTTGGCAACAGCACCATTGTTTGATGTTATTGTAGTTAATGAGGATTTAGATAAAGCATTAGAAGAAGCTTATCATTTAGTTTCAGAATTTATTGCAAAATGAAAATTGGTTTATATTTCGGAACGTTTAACCCAATCCATGTTGGGCATTTAACTATTGCTAATCATTTAGCTGAGCATAGCGACATGGATCAAGTTTGGTTTGTTGTTACCCCATTAAGTCCTTTTAAGAAAAAAAGTAGCCTTCTAGACAATCATCAACGTTTAGAAATGGTATATAGAGCTACAAAAGAATACCCTAATTTAAGACCTAGTGACATTGAATTTAATCTACCAGAGCCTAATTATACTATAAATACATTAACTTATTTAATTGAAAAATTCTCTGAGCACCAATTTGCCTTAATCATGGGTGAAGACAATTTAAAAAGTTTTCATAAATGGAAAAATTATGAACTCATACTAGAGAATCATAATATCTATGTATATCCTAGAATTTCTAAAGGCAAAGTAGAATCTCGTTTTAGTAGTCATCCAAAAATAATTAAAGTAGATGCTCCTATAATGCAATTATCGTCTACATTTATAAGAAATGAAATTAAAGCCGGACGGAACATAAGGCCTATGTTACCTGAACATGTTTGGGGTTACTTAGATGAAATGAATTTCTATAAATAAAAAAGAGCGATATAATATCGCTCTTTTATAATAATTTCTTGTCTTTATCTATCGTTAGATCCGCCATCATCAATATCACAAGCAGATTGTTCGGCCTCAATATACATTGCCCAATTTCTTCCATCAAAATCTCTAACTGTATAACCTTCTGTTTGTTCGTCTTCATTTTCACCTAAGAGACTTCCTGCCCAAGCAGTTTCACCTCCGTTTGATCCTATAACCTCTGCATGAGCTGCAAAACAATATAGATCCGTATAATCTGGTAATACATCTAAACTAATACGATATACCACTTCATTAATATTTGTGCTATGAGGCTCTGTATGTTCAAATTTACCTACCTTAGGATTTCCTGAACCTGTTTCCGGAGCCCATTGTTCATTACAATCACCAATACTCATGTGGGTTAAATTAATTTCCCAACCTTCTATTGTAGTGTATGTTAAAACTAAATCGGTCTCTGTTCTATCTATAGTTACAGTTCCTACAACTGTATTTTGACCAGCAATAAGGTCAACTACTATACAAGGGTCATCTAGTGATTCTCTAGACTGGGCATTTTTATCAACATTATATTCTGAAACTAAAAAATAATTTTGCTCAATGGATTCCTGGTTAAGTTCATCTTGTTCACAGCTTAAAAACAAAGCCATAAATAACAAACTCAATGTTTGCAATCTTAGTTTCATAATTTTATAATTTGGGGTTAATTTGAGGTGAAACTATAAATTAAATCGATATAAATATAATTTTTTCGATAAAACGCATTTAAAAAGAAGTTTTTTCTTACTTATGATTAAAAATAATAAAAAGCATCTTCTAAATGCTCAATTGTATATTTTGATTTTTCTTTTACAATAGCAATAATATCAAAACGTACTTCTACGTCTAAATCATTTACAGTAACATATTCGTCAACAGCTTTAACCAAGTTTTTAATTTGCTTAGGCTTTACAAAATCTTGAGGATTTCCAAAATCTACAGTAGACCGAGTTTTTACTTCAATTATGGCAAGAATACTATCTTTTTGAGCAATAATATCTACTTCGGCTTTTTCAAACCTATAGTTGCGCTCAATAATCTCGTAATCTTTCTTCAAAAGAAAATCTACAGCCAATTGTTCACCTTTTTTGCCTAATTCATTGTGTTGTGCCATTTTATTCCTGAGAAAGCAATAATCGATGCTTTCTAATTATAACTATTGTTATTCTTCAAAAATTATCGTAGACTTATCTTTGTCAACTATTAACTCAACAGTTTTCCCTAAAATCAAAGCGCGATTATCTTTTTCATGTCCTGCGGGCATGTTAAAGGCAACAGGAAAATCATAATCCGTTAAAACATCTAAAATCAATTGTTCAATAGACGTACCCCAAAGCGTTGTATTTTTTCTAAGCTTCGTCATATCACCTACAATAACGCCTTTACAGTTTTTAAAATACCCTGCGCGTTTTAAACTCTGTAACATCCGGTCGATATGGTATTTGTATTCGCCAATTTCTTCAATAAATAAAATTTTATCCGAAGTATCAATACTGGTTTCAGAACCCAACATAGTGTGCAACATCGTCAAATTACCACCAACTATAGGTGCCGATACTTTTCCTGCCTTATTATAAGTCGAACCTTCTAAGGTGTAGTTTGTGGGATTTCCAAATAAAGCCGCTTTAAAGGTTTCTAGGGTTTCTTTTATCTCAGTTAAATCTTTGGTTAAACTCACGCCCATCATAGCGTGTAATGATTGATAACCTTCATTATGAATCTGATTGTGAAGTGCTGTAATATCAGAATAACCAACAACCCACTTAGGATGCTTTTTAAAATTAGTATAATCGAGTTTATCTAAAATTCTAACGGTTCCGTATCCACCACGCGCGCACCAAATAGCACTTATTTTTGGATCATCTAAAGCGTTTTGAAAATCTTCACAGCGCTCTTCATCTGTTCCTGCAAAATGGTTAGCCTGTTTAAAAACGTGTTTTCCAACCACAACATTTAATCCCCAACTTTTAAGTAAATCTTTAGAGCGATTAATTTCTTCAATCCTGTTTTTTAAAATTCCAGAAGGTGCTACAATGGCTACAGTATCGCCAGCTTTTAAATATGGTGGTTGAATTAATTCGGAAGTCATTCTCTTAGAATTGTCTGTTTTATTTTGACCATAAATAGAATTAACTAATACAAAACTTAAAATAATAATTAAAATACGATGTTGCAAAATCATATAAATGGCTTTTTGTAAATATAGAAAGTATTATTTTAAACCTCAATAAAGTAGTTAATATACTTTATGCCAACCCAAACCAAAATTCAAACCTAAACCAACATAATTGAATTTACCAAAACTACCATAAAGTTTAACCCCAATACTACGACCAAAACCTGTAGATTTTCCTATAGAAATTAATCTGTAAAACATTCTATATCTTCTTTTTATAGTTTTAAAAAAATGAAAGTTAATTTCAAATGGTATTGCTAAATAATTATCTCTTTTTAAAACTATATCATCATTATCAGTTTTACTATATTTAATAAGATTAGTAGACAAACCTGCTGAAACACTTAATGCATGACCATTAAAAATAAATCTTTTACCATACAATAATGCATATTCATTTAAAGAATCACCACCAAGAAAGTAAGGAATAACTAAAATGGCTTCTAGAAAATTAGGATCTTCCTTTTTTTCAGAAACATATTGCATTCTATATGTAAAAAGATTTGTGTTAGATTGATAATTTATACTTGTACCAAAATTAATACCTGAAACTTCTTGGTTTCCACCTCCACCTAATAAAACATCAAGGTATATAATGGGATTTTCCTTATTATCTTGACTTAAAACAACTTCATAATTTAATATTAACAACAAAAAAAGACATAGATTTTTCTTCATATAAAGTCGTTTAAAATAAAGATGTTAAAACTAGAAAAAGGTTGCGTTAAAAAGAGTCTTTTTCGTTTTTTATATACTTTTTTTAATGTGTACTTTTACACCTTACAAAATTTTTGTGATATGTCTAAAAGATACACAATAACAGCAGCATTACCTTATACCAATGGCCCCATACACATTGGTCATTTAGCAGGCGTATATGTGCCTTCAGATATTTACGCACGTTATTTAAGATTAACTGATAATGATGTTGCTTTTATATGCGGAAGTGATGAGCATGGTGTGCCTATAACCATTAAAGCAAAAAATGAAGGCGTATCACCTCAAGATATCGTCGATAAGTATCACGCAATTATAAAGCAGTCGTTTCAGGATTTTGGTATTTCATTCGATAATTATTCGCGTACTTCGGCTAAAATTCACCACGATACCGCATCTAAATTCTTTAAAACGTTATATGATAAAGGTGAGTTTACTGAAGAAGTTACAGAGCAATTGTATGATGCAGAAGCGAAACAATTTTTAGCCGACCGTTTTGTTGTAGGTACTTGCCCAAAATGTGGTAATGAAGAAAGTTATGGCGACCAATGTGAAAATTGTGGAACAAGCCATAATGCTACAGATTTAATAAGCCCTAAATCGGCAATTACTGGAGCAACACCAAGTTTAAAAGAAACAAAACATTGGTTTTTACCTTTAGATAAACACGAAGATTTTTTAAAAGAATGGATTTTAAAAGGTCATAAAAAGGATTGGAAACCCAATGTATATGGACAAGTAAAATCTTGGATTGACGATGGCTTACGACCACGAGCAGTAACTCGCGATTTGGATTGGGGAATCCCTGTACCTGTAGCAGGAGGTGAAGGTAAAGTGCTTTACGTTTGGTTTGATGCACCTATAGGCTACATTTCTGCAACCAAAGAATGGGCTGCAGAAAACGATAAAAACTGGGAAGATTATTGGAAAAATAAAGACACAACTTTGGTTCATTTTATAGGGAAAGACAATATTGTATTTCACTGTATTATTTTTCCAGCGATGTTAAAAGCAGAAGGTTCTTATATATTACCAGAAAACGTACCTGCTAATGAGTTTTTAAATTTAGAAGGAAACAAATTATCGACGTCAAAAAATTGGGCCGTTTGGTTACACGAATACTTAGAGGAATTTCCAAATCAACAAGATGTGTTACGTTATGCATTAACCGCTAATGCACCAGAAACTAAGGATAACGATTTTACTTGGAAAGATTTCCAAGCGCGTAACAATAATGAATTGGTTGCCATATTTGGAAACTTCATCAATCGTGTAGTAGTGCTAACCAATAAATATTATGATGGCGTAGTTCCAGAAGCTAATGAATTAAATGCCGTAGATGAAGAAACTTTAACCACACTTAGAGCTTATCCGTCTGTTATTTCAAGTTCTATTGAGCGTTATCGTTTTAGAGAAGCAAGTCAAGAGCTAATGAATTTAGCACGATTAGGAAATAAATACTTAGCTGATGCAGAACCTTGGAAAGTGATTAAAGTTGATGAAGCACGTACACAAACCATAATGTATGTGGCATTACAAATAGCATCTGCTTTGGCAGTATTGAGTGAACCATTTTTACCTTTTACATCTATTAAACTAAAAGAAATACTTTGTCATTCTAAACTTGATTCAGAATCCACTTGGAGCAACATTTCAACACAAGAGGTGCTATTACCTTCAAGACATCAAATAGGTAAAGCAGAATTGTTATTCTCTAAAATCGAAGACAGTCAAATTCAAGAACAGTTAGATAAATTAGAAGCTAGTAAAAAAGCAAATGAGGCAGCAAATAAAGTTGTTGAACCTCAAAAAGAAACCATAACGTTTGATGACTTTACAAAACTAGATATGCGTGTGGGTACTATTTTAGAAGCTGAAAAAATGCCAAAAACTAAAAAGCTAATGAAGCTTAAAGTTGATACAGGGATTGATGTACGAACCATTGTGTCTGGTATTGCAGAAAGTTTTACGGCTGAAGAGATTGTTGGTAAACGGGTTACGGTATTGGTCAATTTAGCACCAAGAGCATTACGTGGTGTCGAAAGCCAAGGGATGATTTTAATGACCGAAGATGAAACTGGCAATTTGGTATTTGTAAGCCCAAGTGAACCAGGCGTTTCTAATGGCTTAAGAATTAGTTGATTCTTCATTTTATAAATTGAACACTATATAACCATAAAACAACGTTAAAGTTTAGCACTTATGGTATAATTTTTGCTATTTTTCTTACTAAATATAAAACTATCCGTTATGTACCGTTTTCTAAAACCTTTGTCTAAGACATTTTTTTGTTTTGTTATTGTATCATTATTTTTCAATATTTCTTTATTTGCTCAAGAAGAATCTACAATAGTCGATCATTTAGAAGAATATGCCGCCGCGCCAAGAGAGGTGGTTTATGCACATCTCAATAAATCTATTTATATAGAAGGAGAAATGTTAGGTTTTACCGCTTATGTATTTGATAAGTTCACTAAAGAACGCTCAGAAATGACTACTAATCTTTACTGTACTATTTCAGATAAAGACGGTAAAATAATTAAAAAACAAATGGTTTTTGTTAAAGATGGCATTGTTTCTAACGTCTTTAATATAGATGAAGCTTTTACTGATGGCACATACACTTTTAAAGCCTATACCAATTGGATGTTTAATTTTAAAGAACAAAATCATTTTCAACAAACTTTTAGCGTGTTAGATGCTGACAATGAAAATGAAATTAAAATCTCAAAGGATAACACTATGGATGTTCAACTTTTAGGTGAAGGCGGACATCTACTTTATGGCACTTTAAATTCTGCTGGAATTATTGTGAAAAACAAATCTGGTTATGGCCTACCTAAAGCTAAAGGCAAAATAATAGATGAAAATGATACTGTTATAACCGAGTTCACTTTAAATAATTTTGGTATTGCTAAAGTGCTTTTTACACCAGAATCTGGTAAACGCTATTATACAGTAATAACGCATAACCAAATAGATACTAAAAAAGAAATTAAAGATATTAAGTCTTCTGGCTTTGTAATGGCGCTTACTAATATTAGAGAAAATTTAGTGCTATCCTTCAAAACCAATGAAAATTCTTTAAATAATATTAAAAATAAAAGTTTTAATGTAGCACTGCATAATGGAGATGAATTAAAACTGATTCCTTTAAAATTTAATACTACAGAAGAAAGAATGATTCTTCCAAAAACGGAACTCTTTAATGGCATTAATATATTTACCGTTTTTGATGAAAATAATCAGCCGATTTTAGAACGCTTATTTTTTAGTCCTACTAGTACTGAAGAAAACCTTAAATTAGATTATGTCTCTACGACTAAAGAAAATGACTCATTATTAGTAACGTTAAAACTTAACAATACTACTCCTGAAACATTCCAAAATATAAGTGTCTCAGTATTACCATCTGAAACCAATAGTTATACCCATCAACATAATATTAGTTCTCAATTATACTTACAACCTTATGTTAGAGGTGCCATTGAAAATGCCGGCTATTATTTTAAAAATACCAATCGTAAAACACAATATGAATTAGATCTATTATTAATTACACAAGGCTGGAGTAGTTATGATTGGACTACTATTTTTAATTTTGAAGATAATTTTAACTTCCCGTTTGAACGTGGCATCGATGTCGTTACTACAGTTAATAACAAAAAAACACAAGGTACTTATTTAGTATATCCTCTAAAGAACAATTCTACTCAAGTCTTTGAGCTTAAAGGCAATGAAAATGTATTTACACAAAAAAGAGTTATTCCTACAGAAGGTGAAAAATTTAGAGTTGGGCAAATAAAAGCGAATAGTAAGCAAGGTAAACCTGGGGTTTATCCACAATTCTATCCTTCGGTTTTTCCTACGTTTCAATCATCTTATGATTATTTAAATTCTTCAGGCGCTGAATTTTCTGAAGATATTAAAACACCAACAGCAGAAGATTCTTGGGACAAGAGAATCGAAAAATTAGATGAAGTCGTAGTTGCAGTAAACAGAAAACAAGAGCGTTTAGAAGCTTTAACTCGTAAAGCTAATGGAGAATCTGTTAGGGAGATTACAGATTCAGAAAAAATAAGAGGTACAACCTTAGCACAGATTATAAATGAATTAGGGTTTTTTGCGCAATATGATTTTGTAAATGCCCAATTTACAATCATTAATCCTAGAGTTCAACGTGGGCCTTCTGTACCAGTACTGTTTTTAGACGACGCTCTAATAACAGACCCAAACATTTTAAGAGATATCCCTGTTGAAACCATAGAATTTATAGAATCTAGCCGCCTTAGCAGTAGCAGATATGGATTTAGAGGATTTGCAGGTTTTATTAAAATATATACTGGCACTAGTTTTTATTACAGGAATGACGGAGCTGAAAAAACAACTTCTGTATTTGATTTTCCTTTAACCTTTAATAGCCCAAAAACATTTTATACCCCAACATATCAGTTTTATGACACTAAATTCTTTAAAGCATATGGCACTATTGGGTGGTATCCTAATTTAAAAACAGATCCTAATGGTATTGTTAGTTTTAAAATTTTAGACACAAAGGCCAATACTGTCAACCTTTATATTGAAGGTGTTGTAAATGATAATGATTTAATATCTGAAATCAAGACAATAAACCCTAATACTGGAGATTAGTTTAAGTAGAACTAAAACACACATTAATATTGGCAAATAAAGAGCATGCTAATATTTTCCAGAAAATTTTAGTTATTTAAAACGATAAAGTCAATATCGTAAAGCTATAATATTCTATATAATCTTATTCTTATATAACTTGTAATTTACACTCAAAATTATAGACTTATTTATTATGAGACATAATTTTAAAGAATTTACAACAAATGCTATTTTTAATATCGAAAATGAGCAACTGTTATTAAAGTATAAAATTGCTAAACAAACCGATTTATATACTTTTATATGGGCAAATTCTCACCCTATTAAAATTATTGTAGATAGTATTCCTTTAACTATTAAACCAAATAATATTCTGGCTTTAACTCCTCTTCAATATATACAATATATAGAAGGGAAAGATGTTATTATTTATCAATTTAACAGGGAGTTCTATTGCATTAAAGATCATGACCACGAAGTAAGTTGCGCGGGAATTTTATTTTTCGGAAATTCTAATATTCCTATTATCCCTTTAAACACATCTGAACGGCGTAAATTTAAAATTTTACACGAAGTATTTCTTGATGAGTTAGAAACAAAAGATACCATTCAAGCAGAAATGCTTAGAATGTTAATGGCACGTTTTATTATTAAGAGCACACGATTATTAAAGGCTAAAGCTGGGCTTGTCGAAACTGCTAAAAGCTCTAAAATAGATTTATTACGCGAATTTAATTTTTTAGTAGAAACACATTTTAAAAAAGAACATAGTGTTTCTTTTTATGCAGATAAACTCTTTAAGTCACCTAAAACATTATCTAATACATTTTCAAAATTAAATACAAGCCCGCTTCAAATTATTCACGAACGCATTATACTAGAAGCAAAACGACTATTAATCTATACAGATAAGACCGCAAAAGAAATTGCTTATGAGGTTGGTTTTGATGATGCCTCTCATTTAAGTCGTTTATTTAAAAAGCAGACTTCATTTTCTCCTTCAAACTTCAAAAAGCAACTAAAAAGTATAATGAGGGAAAAATTGGCAAATTAATGATTGTTAATAATATGCTTTAATAGCCTATTCATTTACTTCTTGCATCACAGATTAAACTCTAATAAATCTAATTTTATTATTATCAGACATAAACACAAAAAATAATTATCTTTAATGCGCTTCTTGTAAATGTCAATTTTCTTATCAATTAAAAAATAATTAATCGGGCAAAATTGACAATTAAAAGGGAAAAACAATCATTATAAAAAAGCTGATAGTATCGCATCTTTGCACTCACAAATTGATTTAATCAATAACCAAGTCACAATAATGTGCAAAAAATAAATTATAACATATGAATATCATGAAAAAAATTATTACAGTTTTAGTTATCGCTTTAGCATTTTCAGGAACAGGAAACGCACAAGATGCTATGAAAAAAGATAAGATGATGAAAGACACTAAAACTAGTATTGTGTCTTTAGAACAAACTGAAGGTGTATTTACACAACAATCTATAACATTAAAAGAAGGTTCTTACATTTTTGAAATTTCTAATAATAATGTTGGTCATAATGTTGGTTTTGTATTAGCACCTAAATCTAACCCTGATGCACACATTAAAACTGCTTATGTAACAAAGCAAGTTGAAAATAATACTAAAGGAAAAACAAATGTAACGACATTAGCAAAAGGAGAGTATATTTACTTTTGCCCTTTAAACCCAACTCCTAAGTATACACTTATTGTGGAGTAAACTTTACAAAACATTTTTTAGTGATTTAAGGATGTAATATTAATTACATCCTTTTTTTATTATTATACAACCTTTTAAGTTCTTTTTTACAATATTACACAAAACTTAGCCTGTGTTTTTATATTTTTGTGACTCATTGTTATGAGTAAAAATTGGATTATGAAAAAAACCATTAAATTCTTTATTTGTATTCTAATATTAATTATTACCTCATCTTCCTTCTCGCAAATAGATATAGAACAAAAAAATATTGATTGGGATGTATGCAAGTATTACCCAACAAAAGAAAGTAATAAAATTAGTATTGCTAGATCTGAATTTGTAAAAAATCGAATGGAGAATAGATTAACTCCATGCTCAAATTTCATTATAGATTTTGATGCTGGTTTTGATGCTAATCCTGCCGCTAAAGCTGCGTTTCAATTTGCAGCAGATATATGGTCAAATCAATTAGATTCTCCTGTCCCTATTAGAGTAGATGCCAATTTTGGACCATTAGATCCAGGTGTTCTAGGTGGAGCAGGACCAAATGGACTTGTAGGCTTAACTTTTGATGGAGGTGTAACAGCCACTTTTTTTGCAAGAGCTCTAGCAGAGCAGATTTTAGGAATTGAAACAACTGACACCAATGATCCTAACGATCCTAATGATGATGAAAATCCTTCAAATGATATTATTGCTACATTTAGTAGTACTGCTAATTTTTATTTTGGCACTGATGAAAATACTCCCTCAAATCAAATAGACTTTGTTACGGTAGTACTACATGAGTTAGGTCATGGATTAGGTATCTTAGGCCTCGGTAATGTTAATGATACAGATGCAATGGGCGATCCGCAAACACCTACTCTAGGATTTATAAACCCAGGGGGATTCCCTAGTGTTTGGGATGAATTTATAGAAAACGGATCTGGCACATCTATTTTAGATTTCGGAGATCCATCTGCAGATTTACTTAGAGAATTTACTAGTAATGATTTATTTTCTAACGGACCAATAACTACATTTCAGAATAACGGGATACTGCCTTCAATATATGCCCCAGACCCTTTCAGGTCAGGTTCAAGTTATAGCCATTGGGATGAAGATATATATCCACCAGGTAATTTAAATTCATTGATGACTCCTTTTGTCTCTAATGGAGAAGCTATTCATGATCCAGGCACTGTAACTCTTGGTTTTATGGAAGATATGGGTTGGACCTTATGCAATTTTACACTAAGTAGCTCTGAAATAGTTATAGAAGATATTGCAATTAGCCCTAACCCATTTACTGAAAGATTAACTATTAATTTACCTAGTAACTTAAGGAATGACAATTTTAATATATCTATCACAGATTTAAATGGACGTGTTATTATTAACCAAGATATGAGTGCTAGTAATGGTGAAATAACATTACCTAATCTAAACAGTTTAAAAGCTTCTTTATATTTTATTACTGTTGAGAGCTTAGATTCTGGCGCTTCATTTACGGATAAGATTATAAAGCGTTAATATCTATAAAAGGTATAAAAACATAAAAAAGGGCATCAAAATTTTGATGCCCTTTTTTATATCAAAATAAAATAATCGTTTTATTTTCCCAACATTAATAGTTCGCTACAAACAATTTCAGTAATGTAACGTTTGTTTCCTTCTTTATCTTCCCATGCTCGGTTTGTTAATTTTCCTGTAATAGCAACTTCTTTTCCTTTAGTTATATACTTTTCTACAATCTCGGCTGTTTTTCCCCAAGCTACAATATTATGCCATTGAGTATCTGTGATTTTTTCACCTTTTGTATTCTTGTAACTTTCGTTAGTTGCGATTGAAAATTTTGCAAGTGTTTTTCCTGTCTCTAGGTTTACAATTTCAGGGTCGTTTCCTAGGTTTCCAATCAACTGTACTTTGTTTCTTAGCGTTGTCATAATTTTAAATTTTTAATGTTAAACAGTTAATACTAATCGAGTTCTTATGTTTCGATAGTGCAAAGATGTAGTACTTAGCAAATTTTAGTCGGTAGTTACCTATTTAAATTCGTTTGTAAATATTTGTAGTCGTTTGTAAATGGATACATTTATGCTTATATTTGAAAATGTCAGCTTTCAAAATAGAAACCAAGCGTCTAATTTTAAGACACTTAACTCATAGCGATGTCAATGGCATGTTTGAGCTAGACTCAAATCCCATCGTTCATAAATACCTAGGTAATAATCCTATTACAACTCTAAAAGAAGCCGAGAAAAATATAAGATCTAACATAAGACAACACAAAGAACGTGGTATTGCACGTTGGGCTACAATAGAAAAATCATCAGGAGAGTTTGTTGGTTGGTCTGGTTTGCGTTTAAACTCAGATTTAACCTATAACAACAGAACTAATTTCTATGATATTGGTTATCGGTTTATCCCTAGATATTGGGGAAAAGGGTATGCTACAGAATCGTCAATAGTAGCTCTAGATTATTTTTTTAATACCATGAAAAAAGATATACTCTTTGGAATTGCAGAAACAACCAATATTGCTTCGAACAAGATTCTTCGGAGAATAGGATTAAAATTTATCAATGATTTTAAAATTGACGGTATTGATGCAAAATGGTACGAACTAAAAAAAGAAGATTATGCAAAAACAATGTCCTGAATGTGGTAATAAAATTATAGGTAGAATTGATAAAAAGTTTTGCAGTGATGGCTGTAGAAATACTTTCAATAATCGTATTAATAAAGATTCTAAAAACCTTATCAGAAATACCAATAATAGATTGCGGAAAAATTATAGAATATTAGAAACACTTAACCCAGATAAAAAAACAAAAACGTCGAGAGCAAAACTTATAGAAAAAGGTTTTGATTTTAACTATTTTACTAGCATTTATACAACTAAAGCAGGTACTATATACTATTTTATTTATGACCAAGGTTATTTACCCTTAGATGGCGACTATTATGCTTTAGTAAAACGCAATGATTAACCATTAGTTTTACTATTCCAGTTTTCACATTTAAGTTGTAATGCCGCTTTTAGTATGTCTTTTTGGCTAATTTGCCCTACCAGTTTTCCGTTTTCTACTATAGGAAAACGGCGTCGTTTAGATTTTAAAAATTTATTAGCGGCATCAAATACATCCATATTTCCATCTATGGTTTCTACATCTTTTGCCATTCGTTTTTCAACATTGTCCTGATCTAAAGGCATATTGTAATACCTGCTTTCACTCAGCTGTTTTAGGCAATCTCCCTCTGATATCATTCCAACCAATTCACATTTATCATTAACAACTGGTCCACCAGAGATTTTAAATTTAATAATAGCTTCAACAACATCTTGTACAGACTGCTCGGGTTTAAAAGTAACTAAACTTGTAGTCATATAATCTTTAACTTTAAGAGACGAATTAATCTCAGTAGTTTGATGTTTGCGCGATCCTTGAAAACTTTTA
This sequence comes from Winogradskyella immobilis, assembly GCF_021887715.1. Lineage (GTDB taxonomy): Bacteria > Bacteroidota > Bacteroidia > Flavobacteriales > Flavobacteriaceae > Winogradskyella > Winogradskyella immobilis. The sequence continues at coordinate 8,564 of NZ_JAIQXX010000023.1, read as the reverse complement.
ATTCCCATAACTAGTAATTTAAATGAATTTAAAATTACTGAAAATTAACAACTTAAGCAAAAAACACAAAAAAGCGCTTATTTTTGCGTTTTAAAATAGCGTTATCTTGAAGACTAAAATTAGCATTATAGGTTGTGGCTGGTTAGGTTTACCTTTAGCTAAATATTTAATAGAAGAAGGTTTTGATATTAAAGGATCTACGACATCTCATTTAAAATTAGATCATTTAAAATCTTCTAATATCGATCCTTATGTTATTCGGCTAAGTGAGACAAAAATAGAAGGAGATGTTGATCGATTTTTATTAAATAGCAAAATTGTTATTATTAATATTCCTCCTGGTCTAAGAAAAAATCCAAATAAAAACCATGTCAACGAAATTAGACACTTGATTACACATATTGAAGCACAACATATAAAATACGTATTATATATTAGTTCTACCTCTGTGTATAAAAATGAAGTTTCTATGCCTAATATTACGGAAGAAAACTTGCCTAATGCCGTATCAAATAATGGCAAACAATTAATAACTATAGAGCAAATGCTTCAAAATAATCCTAATTTTGAAACAACTATTCTAAGATTTTCAGGTTTATTAGATGCTAAAAGACATCCTGGACAAATGCTATCTGGCAAAATGGATTTAAAAAACGGGGATGCTCCAATTAATCTTATTCATAAAGATGATTGTATAAAAATCATTTCAGAGTTAATTAAAGGGAACATATGGAACGCCGTTTTTAATGCCTCTAATCCATTTCATCCTTCTAAAAAATCTTATTATACTCAGTATTGTAAAGCGAACCATCTTCCGCTTCCTCATTTTAATACCAGTTTAAAAAATGAAGGAAAATTAATAGATTCCTCTAAGTTGGTACAACTTTTGAATTATAGCTTTGAAACGGCCTTATAGAAATTAGTAAATTTTTAAGTGTATATATCATTAATTTTTATAGTTTTAGCCCATTAAATTTTTAAGAAATGAAGAAGATTACGATTGCCCTTATTATGATGTTATCTGCTGGTGTGTTTGCACAAGGAAATGCAGATTTAAAAGCGCATTATGAAGCGTTTTACAAACAAATGAAAGCTCAAGGAGATGTACAAGGCGTTATCAATGCTATGACGCATCTTAATGTTATTGCACCCACACAAGCACGTAAAGATACTTTAGCATATTTATATATTACTGAAGGTAAATTTATACAAGCGTTAAACACTGTAGGTGTAGAAAAAAATGCAACAGATTCTGACATTAATGTAGAAGTGAAAGCCATAGCTCTCAAGAATTTAAATGACCCTAAACGTGCTCTAGAACATTATAACGTATTATATACTAGAAACCCAAATCCTTTATTAGCATACGAAATGGCTGATTTAATGTTACAAACAGACGACATCGCCAGTGCTAAATCTAAAATTGAGTATGGTATTGCAAATGCTAAGGATGACCAAAAACGAGCGTTTTATGAAAAACAACAACCTTATGAAACTTCTTTAAAGGCGGCATTCTATTATATTAAAGCTATTGCTCTTTTTAAAGAAAACCAAACGGCAAATTTAGATGCCGCATTAAAATTAACCAATGATGCTCTTGCTATTGACCCTAATTTTAATATGGCTAAAATTACAAGAGAAGCTTTAGAAGCTAAAAAAGTAGCTCCTAAAAATTAATAATTTTATTTTCAAAAACAAAAATGCAGCTCATAGAGCTGCATTTTTGTTTTATACAAACTTTAATACTTACCAGATTCTTACACGCTTCTCTGGATTTAAATACATTTTATCTCCTTCTTTAATATCAAATGCTTTATAAAATGCATCAATATTTTTCAACGGTTGAATTGCTCTTTGTATTCCTGGAGAATGTGGATCTGTTTTAATCTGCGTTCTCAACGCTTCATCTCTAATCAATGTTCTCCATACAGTAGCCCAAGACATAAAGAAACGTTGCTCAGCAGTAAATCCATCAATATCTTCTGGTCTGCCATTCTCTTCAAAAAACAATTGTAATCCATCGTAAGCACCTAATACGCCTCCAAGGTCGCCAATATTTTCTCCTAAGGTAAACTTACCATTAATATTTACTCCTTCTAATACCTCTATGGCACTGTATTGATCTGCTAAAGCATTCCCTCTTTTAGTAAATTCTTCAAGATCTTGAGGTGACCACCAATTTTTCAAGTTACCGTCTCCATCATAACGCGCTCCAGAATCATCAAACGCATGAGAAATTTCATGGCCAATTACCGCTCCTATACCTCCATAATTTACAGCTTCGTCTGCTGTATAGTTATAGAATGGTGGTTGCAAAATAGCTGCTGGGAATACAATTTCGTTATTCCTAGGGTTAAAATATGCATTAACAGTCTGTGGAGACATACCCCAGCGTGAACGATCAACAGGTTCGCCTAAGTCTGCTAAATTTCTATTTCTACCCCAAACACCTACTGCCATCATATTTTCGGCATAGCTATTACCTTCTTTTATTTGTAGTTCAGAATAATCAATCCACTCATCTGGGTAAGCAATTTTAACTGTAAACTTATCTAGCTTATCAATAGCTTTTATTTTAGTACTATCACTCATCCAATCTAGATTATTAATTCTGTTCTGAAATGCTTTAATTACATTAGCAATCATTTTTTCAGCCTTTTCTTTAGCTTCAGGTGGAAATTTTGCTTGCACATATAATTGTCCTATGGCTTCTCCAACACTACCGTTTACAGTTGCTAAAGCACGCTCTTTAGCATCTCTCTGCTTTTGAGCCCCGCTTAAATATTGACTGTAAAACTCCCAATTTGTTTTTTCGATTTCTGTTGTTAAAAATCCAGAAGTTCCTCTTAATGTACTCCAATCCATCAACGTTTTAATATCTTCAATAGGTGTCTCCTTTAAAAATGTATTTAATGCCTCCATATATTTTGGATTAAAGACATTAATTTTATCAGCACCTTTTGTAACACCAATGTCAGCAATGTATTTCTTCCAATTAATTACAGGTGTCAATTTTTCTAAATCTCCAATAGTACCGACATTATTAAAATTACGAGCATCACGACGTTGTACTTTGTCATATCTTGGTTTTGCTAATTTTGTTTCTAAAGCCAAAATCGTTTCACCAGCTTTACGTCCTTTAGCTTCGTCGTAACCAATGTATTGAAGCATTCTAGAAATATGATCTACATATTTCCCTCTAATCTCAACAGATTTTTCATCTTCTTCTAAATAATAATCTCTGTCTGGCAAACCTAGTCCTGCAGTAAATACCCATGCAATATTCATGCTACTATCATTAAGGTCTGGTGAAGCACCAAAGCCCATAAACGGAGCAGAAACACCTAAACTAGTGGCCAAAACTGTTTGCATGTCATTAATGTTATTAATACCATCGATATCAGACAATAGAGATTTTAAAGGCTCAATTCCTGCTTCATCTCTGGCAATGGTATCTAATTCAGATTCAAAAATTAATAGTGCTTTTTGCTGATCTGATCCTTCCGAGTAAGTCCCTAATTCTTTAGACGTATTTAAAATATCTAACACATCTTTATCTGTCGATTTTCTTAAAACTCCAAAACCACCCCAACGGGTTCTGTCTTCTGGAATTGTATTGGTTTTTGCCCATGTGCCATTTACAAAATTATAAAAATCGTCTTTTGGATTTACGCTTGTATCCATATTCTCCAAAACAATTCCTGGTATTTTTTCTGCTTGGGCTAATTCTTCTTTGGCCTCTTCTTTACATGCTAAAATGGTAAAAAAAGCCAGTCCTGAAATCGCTAGAACGCGATTAAGATTAGTTTTCATAATATTTATATTAATTTCGAATTAAAGGTAATTATAAGTTAGACTCGACAACTCTAAAATTGTTACATCTTAACAAAATTTTAAGTTACTTAGAAAACACTAAGGTGAACCAACTATTCAGGGCGTTCAATATTTGCTTTATCGAATTCTAGTTTTTTATTAATTAGGTAGTTGAGATGCGATATCGATTCTAGAAGTGATTTTATACTTCTTAGTTTATCTTCTATTGGTAAGTTATCTATTGTTAAATTATTATTTAATAGTAAAAGCTGAGTTTCTAAAACAGTAATTCTCGCTTTTATACGATTTGTGTTTAAAGTTTCTGGAATAGTTGTTTTCAATTCCTCAGTAAACCCAGCTAAAGTTGCTTGTTCATCTTTAAAAAAAGAAAAATCTACCTTTTTTAAAAATCCTATCTGGGTTACTAACTCTTGATACTTAATCCAATTAGCGACTACATCTTTAGCATCATCACTTAAAACATAATCCGTATACCTTAAATCTTCAATTTTTTTTTGAGTGATTTTTGATGCTAAATCATTAACAACTTCTTTAACTTCAGAATCTTTTTCAGAATTGTTATTTCCGCAACTAAAAAATAAAGTGAATAGTGTTAAAAATAATAGAGGTTTAATCTTCATTTTTTATGCTTCTTAATTTAAGTGTAAATATAATTAAACTATACTATTGATAATTTATTTTAATTGATTCTTAAAATCACTTCTATTAATAGAAATAAAATGAATAAAATGCTAAATTCTTACTAAAAAGGATTGCTTTTTTAATATAATTTAAAAAACATCACTGTATTCTTCATATTTTTGATACTTACTTAAATTTAACAGAATCATGTCTTCAAAAATTTTAATTATTGGCGCCGGAGGTCAAATAGGTTCTGAGCTTACAACAGCTCTAAGAGAAAAGTACGGAACAGACTCAGTAATTGCCTCAGATATAAATGACCGTAATACCAAAATGGTAAATTCTGGGCCTTTTGAAATTATTAATGCCATGGATTATGATGCTATTAAAGCCTCTATAATAGCCAATAATATTGATACTGTTTATTTAATGGCCGCTATGCTAAGTGCAACAGGGGAAAAACACCCTGAGAAAGCTTGGGATTTAAACATGAACTCACTATTTCATGTTCTAAACTTAGCCAAAGATGGATTATTAAAAAAAGTATTTTGGCCAAGTAGTATTGCTGTTTTTGGACCAACTACACCTAGACACAACACGCCTCAACATACCATTTGCGAACCAACAACAGTATATGGTATCACCAAACAAGTAGGTGAACGTTGGTGTGAATATTATTTTAAAAGATATGGTGTAGATGTACGCAGTGTACGTTATCCTGGTATTATCAGTTACAAAACTTTACCTGGAGGCGGCACTACAGATTATGCTGTAGAGATATACCATAAGGCTATTACTGATGGAGAATACACAAGTTTTTTATCTGAAGATACTGAATTACCAATGATGTTTATGGATGATGCCATTAATGCAACTTTAAAGCTTATGGAAGCTCCTTCTAATAATATAAAGATTCGTTCGTCTTACAACTTATCGGCAATTAGTTTTACTCCTTCAGAAATTGCGGCTTCTATTACAAAAGAATTCCCTAACTTTAAAATAAATTATAATCCAGATTTTAGACAAGCTATTGCAGATAGTTGGCCTGCATCTATAGATGACAGTGCTGCTAGAGCAGATTGGAATTGGGAACATCAGTACGATTTAACTCAAATGACTTTAGAAATGTTAAAAAACTTGATTATAAAATATAATTCTAATAGAGAACTATCGTCATAAGCATATTACTATATGGTTACAATTAAAGAACTTGCCAGAGAACTTAATGTCTCTATATCTACTGTATCTAAAGCTCTTAATGATAACCCAGAAATTAGTGATATAACAATTGCCCGTATTAAAGAACTCGCTGTTTTACGTAATTATAAACCCAATAAAGCCGCCGTGAGTTTAAAACGTAATAAGACCATGACTATTGGTGTTATTATACCTGATATTCTTAACCATTTTTTTGCTAAAGTGTTGCATGGCATTGAGGAAGCATCTTCAAAACTTGGTTATAATATTATTACCTGTATCTCTAACGAATCTTACGAAAAAGAAGTCGACATCCTTCAACTATTAGCTGATGGTACTGTAGATGGTTTTATTTTGGCTGTTGCCGAAGAAACTCAAGTTAAAAACATTAGTAATCATTTTAAAAAGGTTTTAGATGATAAAATTCCTATTGTAATGTTCGATAGAATTATTGAAGATATTAATTGCGATAAAGTTATTATTGATGATTTTGAAGCAACCTATGATGCTACAAAAACACTTTTAAATGAAGGACGAAAAAATATTGTACTCATTAATCAAATCGGTCAATTAAGTGTTGGTAAACATAGAGTTGAAGGTTATAAAAAAGCGATTGAAGATTATAGCAGTTATTCTAAGTCTCCTAATGTTGTTGTAATTGATAAAAATGCTGATTTAGAACAATCTATAATTTCAATTTTTGAAGAAAATACAGACTTAGATGGTATAATTTCAATAGATAACATCTCTGGTGTCACGGCCATTAATGTTGCTAAAAACAGAGATTTAGCAATCTCTAAAGATATTTCTATTATCGGCTTTTCTTCTGATGACATTTTAGCGTTTTCTTCGCCAAAATTATCTACTGTAGCACAACACGGAGAAACTATTGGTAGTACTGCTGTAAAATTATTGATTGATCGATTAGAGAATAAAACCACTTTAAAAAAAGTAATAAAGACGGTTCCTTTTTTAATTAAACTTAGAGAAACCACAAAATAGATATTATCTATTTACTAATGAGCTATTTAAATACTTTTAGTCATCCTATTTTTAAAGTAAAATACAAAGCTATTATCCTTTTAGTATTTACCTCAATGTTTGCTCATACCCAATCTTTAAACTCTAATGGAGGCCTTTTATTAAAAACAGAAATCACTCTTGGTAATCAAAACAAAACGGTTAAACTCAGTGTTTTTGGAATAGGCACACTAAATTACGGAGATGCGTCCTTAGAAGCTGGGTTTTCTTTATTTTCGGGACAATTATTTCAGCGTCATACAAAACAAAAAAAAGGATTATTTTATGGTTATGATGTTTTTGTGTTAGGAGGTACAGGAGACAACTCTAATCTATTAGCCGCATCTCTATTTGCTAATAATCAAACACTTCTTTTTAGCAATAGTCCTTCTGGTAGTTTTAATGGTATTGGGTTTGGGTTTCAAAAAGAATTTTTACCAGATGATCTTAAAATCTTCAATTTGCGTCGTGGTAAAGTTATAATGCGTTTTAGTGACAATAATCATTCTTTTAAAATTGTGTTTACTAATGATTTTAGGCTTTACCCTTTATTTAATGGTCAGGGCACAGATTACGGGCAAACTGGAGGCATAGAATTTGGTTTTAGCAAAATTCGATCTAGGCAAAGTGCTTATCAAATCGGTGTTGGCTTGGAGTTGTTTACGGCAAAAGCTGATTATTCTAAAACTCCTTTAAACCCTATAAATTCAGATGATGGAAGAAAAAATGTTTGGTATACTCTAAATCCGTATAAAGATTTATTTTATACTAATTTATACGCTATTGGTAGTTATCAAAGTAATCACTTTCAATCGTCTTTAAAACTAGGTCTTAACAGTCAAAAACTAGGGGCTTTTGTACAAAACAAATTGCATGATAATTTTGGTTTAAATCCTAGATTCCCTTGGCAAGTAGACAAAAAAGATACGTTAATCATTGAAGCTTCTGCAAGTGCTTTTAATACATGGACAGATGATTAAAAAACTTACTATATATCTTTTTATCAGTGTTGTTGTAAGCAATTGCAACACTTATAAAACCTTTTATAAAACGACCGAAGGCGCCGCAAGTCAAACTAATACTAAAACAAAAATTTATCGTTTTAATTTAACGAATTCTAATTTCAACACCGCCAAAAAACATCTAAGTCAATTGCCCGACCTAAGAATGCTCAACTTATCTGGCGCTTCAAAAAATACAGATACTTTAAACAGTCTTTTGAATGAAATCCCTAATCCTGAAAAACTTCAGGTACTATTATTAAACGATATAGACTTAGAACATATTCCATCTGCTATAAAACGGTTTAAATATTTAAAGCAACTTTCGTTAAACAAAAATCCAAAGCTAAATTTAGATGAAACCTTTACAACCATTCAAAATTTACCCATTGTATTTTTAAACCTTCAATACAATGACTTACATAAATTACCAGCTTCTATTCAGTTTATAGAAACCTTATCCGATCTTAATCTTACAGGAAATAATGTTACAGACGCACAAACATATACGTATTTGTCTCAACTTACAAAATTGCGCTCTTTATGGTTAAATTATAATAATTTAGATGTGTTTCCTAAAACTACTTCTCAACTAAAGCAATTACGGAATTTGTATTTTGAACATAATAATATTAGAGAATTGCCCGAAGATTTTAAACAGCTAAAAAAAGTTTGGGTAATACATGCCGGCCATAATAAATTTACAAGCTTGCCAAAACAACTTTCTGAGATGGAAGCTTTGCTCCTTTTACACATTAATAATTGTAAGATCAAAACTATTCCTGAAGATTTTAGTTCTAAAAAGATATCTCTTTTTGGTTTAATTATGGACAACAATTTACTCTCTGAACAAGACAAACTAAAATGGAAGAAAGAATTTAAAGGGTTCTT
>NZ_JAIQXX010000022.1 GCF_021887715.1 Winogradskyella immobilis | reverse complement strand
AACCCACAATCAACAACAATGCTTTTACATACAGTTGGAAGCTTTGGGAGCTATACTTTCTTTTTGATTGGTGCTTTTACTTATCCAAAACTGATGAAAAAATCTACCTATTGGAAAACTGCTAAAACACCGACTTTACTGTTTACTTACGTAACAATTTTATTTGGTGCGTGGGTTTTTGCTTTCCCAAATATTCCAGCTCTTGGACAAAGAATAGTATTTTTATTTTACTTCTTATGGATAGTTTACACAGCCATAAAATTATATTTTAGTAAAAACTAATAAAACAATGAACTTACTATAATGACGAAATGATTTCATCATTTAATTGCTGTGTTTATCCTATTAATGAATTTATGCATTGAATATATTATAGATTTATTTTACATTTAAAAATTATGAAAAATAAAATTGGACTTTTATGTCTCTTACTTGTATTAACATTGATTTTAAATGCTTGTAATACTAAGAAAGAACAGACAAATGATAGTGATATACCTTCTATAAAAACCCCATATCTAGGACAAAAACCACCAGGGTCAACTCCTGAATTGTTTGCTCCTGGCATTGTTTCAACAAAAAATTTCGAAAGAATCCCTCTATTCGATCCTGTAACACAAGAATTCTATTTTTTGAGACAACAAAAAGGCGAAGCATCTAAAACATATGTTATTCGATTTAGAAATGGAGTATGGCAGAAACCCGTTTTAAAAGATGACATGAAGGACTATGGAATGAAAAACTTTATATCTCCGGATGGCAATACTCTTTATCTTGGCAATGAATTTCAAGAGCGCACTGCTTCTGGCTGGTCCGAGAAGATAAGTTTAGGTCCTCCATACGATCAAATTCCTATTATGAGTCTGACCACTTCTGATTTGGAAACCTATGTTTTTGATGAAAGAGATCCAGATGGCATTGGTACTATTCGATATTCTAGAGTGAAAGATGGCATACGTGAAAGGCCTAAAGCATTTGGCCAAGAAATAAATACAGGAAAATGGACTGCACATCCTTTTATTGCACCAGATGAATCGTATTTGATTTGGGATAGTGAGCGAGAAGGCGGTTATGGTGACTCGGATTTATATATAAGTTTCCGTCAGGAAGATGAATCTTGGGGTCCTGCCATTAATATGGGACCAGAAATAAATACGGAATATGAAGATAATCGTGGTATGGTTTCCCATGACGGAAAGTATTTCTTTTTTAACAGAATCATCCATGGTGAAACTTTTGAGGAATCTGAAATAAATATATTTTGGGTTGATGCTCAGATCATTGAAGATCTTAAAAAAGAAGGCGATTCTTTAGTCAAAGAAAGTTCCTACTTTGGACAAAAACCACCTGGCTTAACTCCTGAAGTCTTTGCACCTGGTATTGTTTCTGTAGAAGGGCGATATGAAGGCGGTATATCATTTTCGCCTCAGTTAGACGAACTATATTTCGGAGCAACTAATGAAAACGACAAAACGCATATCTACTCCTCAAAGCTTATAGGCTCCACATGGACACCTATTGAGGAAGTGAATTTTGCCAACGACCAAAAAGAAGAAGAAAGGCATCCATTCGTTAGTCCTGATGGCAAAAGAATTTATTTTGTAGCTCACGAATCGGACTCCCCAAATCCTCGCATTTGGTACGTCCATCGTACAGAGGATTCTTGGAGCAAAGCTGTACAACTTGATTCTCCGATTAATAGAGGCTCAGTATTTTACCCTAATCAATCTGATAATGGAGATCTCTATTATTTCAACCTATCGACCTTTAAAACGTATTTTGCACCTAACCAAGACGGTGAATTTCCTAAAGTACAGCAAATTGATCTTGAATTTGGTGATCACGTATTCATTTCCCCTTCTCAAGATTATATAGTGCTTACAGCTAAAAACAATGAAAATGAAAGTAGAGATTTATATGTCTGTTTTAAAGATCAAGATCGGGCATGGACCAATCCCATCAACCTCGGACCTACTATCAATTCTGATTTTAATGAAAAAACGCCTAGCATAACTCCAGATGGTAAGTATCTATTTTTTGGAAGAGATGAAAGAGATATACAGCCTGGACTAGCAAATATTTATTGGGTTAGCACGGATGTTATAGAAAAGCTAAGACCACAACAATAAAATCACAGCTATTTTACATTTACACAAAACAGAAAACGAAGCTTAACTAAAAATAAGTCTAATACAATTTCAACAATAAATTAGGATCAGGGCAATTGATTTTATAAAAATCTAAATCTAAACGATTGGTAACACCAGGATAATCACCTTTAAAATCTTGCATATCTTTTACCAATTGAAAATGTAAATGTGGCGCATAATCACCATTAACTTCAGCAGTCCCCAAAGTAGCAATTTGTTCACCTTGCTTTACTTCTGTTCCAACTTGTTTGCCCAACAAAGAAATTTCGCTTAAATGCCCATAAAGTGTATGGAATACAATGCCATTAATATTATGCTTTAATATAATGGTTGGTCCATAATCACCATAATTGGTATTATTATTAAAACTGTGTATAGTTCCGTCTAAAGGCGCATATATTGGTGTATTAGCTTTTATCCATAAATCAATCCCTAGATGAATATTACGCTCGGTTTCTGGATTTTCTTGATTAAAATAAGCACTGCGATTATAAATACCACGTTGCTCTAAATAGCCACCATAAGCGACTTTTGCATTACTTTCATTTATATGGTTCCAAATATGCTTTTCTAAAGCATCAGAAGAAGATACATCTACATTTTGTAATTGTTTATTAGAAACAGAAAGGTCTAAAGCACAAAAATCCTTCAACGGTATTGAAGGGTCTAAAACAGAAAGTGGTTTATCACTTATTGATTTAAGAAAATTTGAGAATGATTCTATTGTCATTTATAATAGTTATATCTATATTTTCAAAAATAACAAACTATAGCCTCTTAAAATATTATCTTATAGTCTTGCAATAATAAATTTAATTTGTGATTGAATATATATCAACTAATTTTATCATAATTATGTATGATATCTTTTATATCTCATCAAACTAAACAATGGATATTAGTTTTATAGCGCTTTTTAACCTCATTGGAATTATACACGGTTTCGTTCTAAGTTTTATTGTTTTATATTCTAAATTTTTTCGGAATACTACAAACTTTTATTTGGGAATAACATTATTGTTTATATCAATAGCTGGTATGAATAATTGGTTTTGGGATTTAGGTGAGAATCCATTTTTAGTTGCTGTTTTAGATATATTTCTATGGCAATTTTTATATCCTGTAACACTATTTATCTATTTATTAAAAGCTACAAAAAATGAAGCTCTTGTAAAAAAAGCACATTACTTTTTTATTCCTTTCATAATTTTAAGTCTCTTAAATCTTAGTATTGTTTTACAAAATATATATGGTATTTATAAGTTTTCCTTTTTAACTAAAGATATAATTGCAAGCTTTTATAAGTTAATTTATCTTCTCTCTGCTGTCTTCCCTATTCTAATACTAGGTCTTTCAATCAAATATGTTTTCTATAAAAACAAAGCCAACGATACGCTATGGATAAAGTCAATTTGGGTAGTTATGCTTGTGTTAACTTTATTCGGTTCTATTATAGAACTTATAAGATGGTTAACTGATACCCGAATGCCATTAACCTATTTATGGGTTCTAGTAACATTTTTCACGTATTGGTTAGTTTTTAAAGGATTTTACAAGTTTAAATTAACTAATGAATTGTATGAAATTAAAATACAAACGATAGCTTCTAAAAAATCGAAGAAAAAATATACGCACACAAAACATTCTAATAATTATATAGACAACCTATATGAGTTAATATCTGAGCACAAAATACATCAAGACCCAAACATTAACAGAGATATCGTAGCCGAAAAATTAGGAATAAGCAGTGGCTATTTATCTAACCTTATTCGTCAAACGCCTTATTTAAATTTTTCTGATTTTATAAATCATTATCGAATAGAAGATGCAAAGCATATGATTTTAAATCCTGATTTTGAAAAATACAGCTTGTTAGCTATTGGATTAGAGGCTGGTTTTAAATCTAAAACCACGTATTACAATGCATTTAAAAAGGAATTAAAAATGACACCTAACCAATTTAAAGAAGCACATCAATAAGTTTCAATATGTCATAATTATACAAAACGAAACTACTGTAACATTATCTTAATCTAGGTTTGCATAAAATTTAAACACTATGCAATTCCTTAAAAAAGCATTTATCACTCTTTTATCCTTAATAATTCTATTAATTATAACTTCTGCTATTGTATTAAAAGTTGAAGGTAAAAACACAGCATATCTTAAAATAAAAAATCAACCCAGTTTATCGTCTAATTCATATATTATAACAAATGTAAGCATCGTTCCTATGACAAGCGATACGGTTTTGATGAACAAATCTGTACGTATTGAAAATGGGATAATTAAAACTATAAATGATACTATTTTAACTACTAATGAAACTATAATAGACGGAAAAGGAAAATACCTTTCGCCTGGTTTAATAGATATGCATATCCATTTATGGGATAAATATGATTTAGGACTTTATTTAGCAAATGGTGTAACTACAATTCGGAATTTATTAGGAATGCCATTTCATTTAAATGTAAAAAAAGAAATTAATAGCGATAAACTCATCGGACCACTATTATATACTGCAAGTCCCCAATTTACTGGAATTGAACAAAAAGGTAGTCATAGAAAAAAAATTGCCACCCCAGAAAAAGCAAAACAATTGGTTAAAACATATAAAGCAAAAGGATACGATTACATTAAAACATATAATCAATTACCAAAAGACATCTTTGATGCCACTATTGAGCAGTCTATAATTTCTAAAATTCCTATTGCGGCGCATCCAAGTTTTAAAGTAGATTACGATTATCATTTCAATTCTAATATTTCAACCATAGAACATACAGAGGATATTTTTCAGCAACCACTTAATTACAAAATAGATTATGAGAAGTTGACTACTGTTGTTGAAGGCTATGCAAAATCAAATCAAACTCTTTGTCCCACTCTCACTGTGTTCTATAATCTTACAGAAATTTACAACAATGGTGAAGACTTTTTAACTTCTGAACACTCAAAATATATGAATCCGTTTATTCAAAGCATTGAAAAGAATGATTATAATTTTCATACAAGTGTAAAAGAAAGTAACTCAAATGCAACAAAAAAAATAAACGATCAGCATAATTTTCATATTGATATTATCAGAAAACTTCATAAAGCTGGTGTTAATATTGTTTGTGCCACAGATGCTGGTGTATTTAATACAGCTGCTGGGTTTTCAATTCACCAAGAACTGAGTTTTTATGTGGAAGCAGGAATGTCTAATTACGAAGCTTTAAAAACAGCGACTGTAAACCCAACAAAAGTTTATAACAACTACAAAATGTTTGGTACCATTGAAGAAGGAAAAATGGCAAACATAATTTTATCTAATGAAAATCCTTTACAAGATTTAAATACATTAAAAAACCCAGAATGGGTAATGATAAAAGGAAGGATGATAAATAAATCTTTGATGAAAGAATTTAAAGAGAACGCATATAAACGAAGTAATTATTTACCAAGTATGATTAGATCAGTTAAATATGCAATTTGGAAATGACGTATTTATATTATTGCATCACTACATTACTGTATTTTGCATTAACAACAATTGTTTTGTTGTTATCAGCATTTTTAGAAAATGAAGAATTACTTGTACCAGACTTCTTTTCAGGATGAGAGAATCTTGAACGATTACCTTGATACTCTAGATTGTAATTAGTTTTTGGCAATTTTACAATGGCATCTGTATTTTCTAGTACTAAGTTTAAGTTATTAAATGTATTGGCTATATTCTCAATTTCTAAATCCCCAAAACTCCCACTAATAATAGCATTCCCTGATAACTTCCCAACTATAATATCTGATGAGTTAGCGTTTAATCGTAACCGGTTTACGTTTTTTAATTGTGTGTACTCACCATATTTTAATTTTAACTCACCTTGATTCCAATCATCTATATTAATAATAGAATAAGCAGCATCGATGGAAGTCTCACTTCCATCGATGCGTGTTGCTAATAATTTTGAATGAGCTAAGTCTGCCTTTAAGTTATATACTGTAGATGCGAACTTAAGTTCGCCATGACGTACATTCATTTTAAGTTTAGTATCCTTTGGCATTTTAATTTTTATGGTTTTAATAACCTTGCTTTTATTTTTGCTGTTTTCTTCAAAATCATCTGCTTTTTTCTCAATCTCTCTTATCCGTTTTTGAAAATCTCCATTTTCATCATCGAACTGCTCTGCAAAATCTTCTGCCCAAGCTTCCATGTCTTTCCCAAAACTCTCACCAAATTTGTCAGCCCATTTTTCAATATCTTTTATCCAATCACTATTTTCAAGTTCTTCACCAAAGTTCTCTCCCCATTTTTCCATATCCTTAGCCCACTTACCTTCAAACTTTTTACCATATTCCTCTCCCCATTTCTCCATTTTTTTTGCCCATTCTTTATAATCGCTTTCAGAGAATTTTTTAGCCCAAGCTTCTACCTCATCACTGTATTTAGTACCATGTTTTTTCTCATACTCCTTTTTCCATTTTTTTAGGTAAGCATCACCATCTTTTTCATAAGCATCATAATCAAAACTAAAACTATGTATTCCTTCTGGTAGGTTTGGAAGTTCAGGAAATTCTGGGAACTCTGGAAGCTCAGGAAATTCTGGCATATTGACATTAAATTTAGAAAGATCAATATTTGGAATATTTATGTTTAAATCTGAAAGTCTAATTTTTAAATCTTTCATAGCTTCTTGTATTTCTGGATCAAAATCGAAATCGAAATCAAAATCTTCTCCGTAAAGAACGTGTACATCACCACCGGTAGAAATCGTAACATTATCTCCAGAACCTTCTACATTTAATTTCCAACGATCAAGTATTTTTTGAAGATCTTTTTTACTCAATTCATTACTCTCAATATAAGCTTCGATTTGTATTTCATTTTTATCCCAAGACTCAACTTCTATATTGGTATGATTCGTATTTAGCTTTAAAGTCACGTCATTATTTGCTTTGACAGACTTAGAAACTTTCTGTAATTTCTGTTGTGCGTTTACATTACATACCGCTATAAGACTGATAAATAATGCTATTAATTTTAACTGTTTCATTTTTTTATTGATTTTGTGTATTGTCATTCTATTAGGCTTTCGTTTTAATCATTATAATTAGAATAAGCTATAAATGACTTTTTAATGTTTATAATATACTTTCAGTGTTTCGCAATTCGCTTAACTTCTCTTTTAGACGATACATTAAATCTAATCGTAATTTTAAATTATTAATTATGGCATCTGCAGTTTGCTCATTTGGTGCATCTATAAATTCGTCCGAAAGCAATTTATATTCTTGGGTTAATTCCTTAATTCTAGATAAATAACCATCAAAAAGTTCTTTGTTTTCTGGTGCTATTTGCAACTTAGACAACTCTAAATTGATGCTCGCCAAATAATAATCTTCTACTTTTTTTAATTCTGGCGACACATCTCCAATAGATCTAGTAACCTCTTCTTCAGGAATAGTATTTCCACCAGTATTAGGGCTTGAAATAAACTGATATGCTCCATAACTTAATCCTAATAACACCACAACACTTGCTGCTATGTTTAAAAACCCAAAACGATTGGTTTTCTTTTGTTTTGGTAAAGCTTTATCTAGCTTTTGAAGAAATCGTGCTTCATGGCCTGTAGACATTTCTGCCGTTTGCTCTTTTGACTGGTCTTCAAATAAGTTTTTAAGATCTTGTGCCATTTTTCTCTATTTTTAATAGTGCTTGTAATTTTTGTTTACCTCTAGATAATTGTGTTCTTGAAGCCACTTCAGAAATATTCAAAATCTCAGATATTTCTTGATGATCATACCCTTCAATTAAATATAGTATTACCACATATTTATATTTTTCTGGTAATTGCTGTATCGCTTGTTTTACATTATCTACTGTAATACTATCGTCTACTAACCATTCGTTTTCATAATCAGCATCAACCACATTGAGGTGCACCTCTTCTAAATCTATAAGACGTTGCTTTTTAGATTTAAGTAAATCAATACTTTTATTAATAACGATACGTTTTAACCATGCTCCAAAAGTGACTTCCGCTTTATACTGTTCTAACTTTGTAAACGCCTTTATAAACGCTTCTTGTACAATATCTTCAGCTTCCATCGTATCTCTAACAAAACGTTGCGCTACGACTAGCATACCTTTGCAATACTGATTGTATAACTTCAGCTGTGCTTGTCGATCGTTTTGTTTGCATTTTTCAATAATGTCAGTCTGAAACATGCTTGGTTGTACTTTTGGTTTTTGATTAGTTCAATTTAAAGACGATACAAAAAAGTATGTGTTGCAAAAAAAGCGCTATTTATTCCTTTTTTTTGAAAATCATTAAAATTAAAGGCCTGTAGTCTATAAATTTAAGGAATTCAATTATCTTTATTTTTTAAAATAAAAATTGCTTTTTATATGTTTTTAAAACGATTACTTATTGTTTTAGCTATTGCTGCCTTAGGTTTATTAATTTACTCTGTTTTTATAGAAAATATTTTTGCTCCAAGGCTTAGTCCAAAAGATACTGCTGCAATTGAATTAAATGATTTAGAACTCGAAGTAAGATACAATAGGCCTTCTAAACGTGATCGTGAAATTTTTGGTGCTTTAGTTCCATTTAATAAAGTATGGAGAACTGGAGCAAATGAAGCAACTACATTTTCTAGCAATAAAAATTTAATAGTAAATGGTATGCTTTTGCCCAAAGGAGACTATACCTTGTGGACAGTACCTATGGATATTTCTTGGAAAGTAATGTTTAATAGTAGACAATACGAATGGGGAGTTAATGAAAAATTAGAACCACTTTGGGATCCAAATTATGATGTTATTGAGCTAGAAGTCCCTGTAGAAAAAATAAACACGTCTGTAGAGCAATTTACTATTGCTTTTGATAATACAACTGGCGAATTAAAATTAACTATGGCATGGGATCAAACTAAAATTTCGGTACCAATGGCATTATCAAAACCAAGAAACCCTTAATTTTAATTATTATTTTGGCGAAGTCTTCTAAATCATATCAATCTGCATTACACGAAAAAGATGGTATTAATCCGCCAGAAAGTTTTAGTTCTTCTTCTGCAAATTCAATTAAATCACATAGACGTAAACAACCATCTGCTGAGGATTTAGTTAAAGGTATTATATCTGGTAACGTTACGGCATTAAGTAGAGCTATTACTTTAGTAGAAAGCACAAATCCTAAACATTTAAAAAAAGCAAATGCAATTATAACTGCGTGCTTAGCGTATGCAAATAAATCTATACGTATAGGAATAACGGGAGTTCCTGGAGTTGGAAAAAGCACGTTTATTGAAGCTTTTGGACTACATCTTACCCATCTAAAAAAGAAAGTAGCGGTTTTAGCTGTTGATCCTAGTAGTACCTTAAGTCAAGGTAGTATTTTAGGTGATAAAACCCGTATGGAAGATTTGGTGAAAGACACTAATGCGTTTATTAGGCCTTCACCTTCTGGTGACTCACTTGGTGGTGTTGCTCGTAAAACTCGCGAGACGATTATATTATGTGAAGCTGCTGGTTATGATACCATATTAATAGAAACTGTTGGTGTTGGACAAAGTGAAACTGCTGTGCATAGTATGGTTGATTTCTTTCTCCTTTTAAAGTTAGCTGGTGCTGGTGATGAATTGCAAGGCATAAAACGAGGTATTATTGAGATGGCAGATGCTATAATTATAAACAAAGCCGATGGCGATAATATAAAAGCGGCTAAATCTGCAAAGCTAGAATTTAATCGTGCGTTACATCTTTATCCTGAGAAAGCTTCTGGATGGACTCCAAAAACGGCCTTATGCAGTGCTCTAAAGCAAGAAGGTATTTCTGAAATATGGGATATGATTACAGAGTATGTAAACCATACAAAAGCCAATCTGTATTTTGAAACCCATAGAACAGAACAAAATAAATTTTGGTTATTACAGACTATAGAAGATCGTTTAAAATCTAATTTTTATAATAGAGAAATAATAAAAACAGAGTTGCAATCTCAAATCGATTTAATAGAAGCCGGAAAAACAACTCCATTTGCTGCTGCTGAATATTTACTTTCGTTGTAGTTGTTAGTAAAACTAAATTTTTAACTTATCTCTACTTCCTTATCCCTTTTTTCTTACAACTCATCTCTATTCCAAAAAATTTGTCTTAAACCACTCGACTTGATATTTTACACTTTCAAATAACTTAGTTTTTGGATCGTAATTCAATAATCGTCTAGCCTTATCAATATTTGCTTTAGTTCGTAATTGATCACCTGCACGTTTGGGTATAATTTTTACTTCTATAGATTTTCCTATGACATTAGAAACAGCATCAATACCTTGTTGCGTCGTATATTCTACTTCAGTTCCTAAATTTATAATTTCTCCGTTGACTTGTTCTTCTTTACCAATAACACTAATAACACCATCAATAATATCTCCAACATAAGTAAAACTTCTTAAGTGTGTATCACTTCCTTCAAATAATGGAAATGCTTCCCCTTTTAATCCTAAATCTATAAGCTTGGTATACATTTTTTCTGGACGCTCTCTAGGGCCAATTACAGAATACAAACGCAAACTACAAGTGTTCATTTGAAAAGTTTTACTTTTCTCTAATACCAATTGCTCAGCAGCTAATTTTGTTATTCCGTAATCTGAAACAGGATTTGGTTCTGCATCTTCTGAAAATGTTGCCTGTAAACCATAAATTGAAGATGTTGCTATATTGACAAACAATTTTAAGTTTTGGCATTTTAAGGCAAAATCAATCAAGTTTTTTGTTCCCAGCACATTATTAGAAAAGTAATCATCATAAGTTGCTGTTTTTGATAAACCTGGTTGCGCTGCAAAATGAAAAATATAATCAAAGTTAAAATCTAAAACCTGGTGGATATCTTCCGATCTTAAATCGAGTGTTATCATTTTACCTCCATTAGCTTCAATGATTGAAGCATTCCTTTTCTTTAAATCTTCACTATAGTAATCTGAAAAATTATCAACACCAGTTACCGAATGCCCTAAACTTAAAAGTCGTTCTGCACAATGTGATCCTATAAAACCTGCAGCACCAGTAACTAATATTTTCATTTATTCTGTATAATAAGAAAAACAAAGAAACATCTTTTTTAACTTTAAATCAATGCAATTCATCCGTAACATAAAATAGCAATACTTTTACGGTATTAAATATAACTATCTATGGAGTATATTTTAACGATTGTTGTCCCTGTATATAACGAAGAAGGTAATTTAAAACGCGTAGAAAAAGAACTTTTAAACTATATAAAGATTGCCTCTGTAACAACATCTGTTTTATTTGTTAATGATGGATCTAAAGACCAAAGTCAAGATTTAATTGAAGTCATTTGCTCTAGAAACGACGCGTTTCATTTTATTACTTTTAAAGAAAACAAAGGGTTAAGTGCTGCTATAAAAGCTGGTTTTGATACTGTACAAAGTGAGTTAGTTGGTTATATTGACTCTGATTTACAAACCACACCAGAAGATTTTAATCTGTTATTAGAATATATAGATACTAACGATTTAGTAACTGGCGTAAGAATCAACAGAAAAGATTCCTTTATTAAAAGGATGTCCTCTAAACTAGCTAATGGCATCCGTAGAGCATTTACAAAAGATGGTATGGATGATACAGGTTGTCCGTTAAAAATTATACGAACAAGTTATGCAAAACAGATTCCTATGTTTAGGGGTTTGCATCGTTTTTTACCTGCAATGGTTATGCTTCAAAATGGTAAAGTCATTCAAATCCCAGTTCGGCATTTTCCTAGAATAGCTGGCACAGCAAAATTTGGACTTCGGAATCGCTTAATCAATCCTTTAATGGATTGTTTTGCTTATTTATGGATGAAGAAAAGATACATTAATTACAAAATAGATAAACAAGATTAATTTTATAAATCTATAGCATACGTCTAATCCGTAATAAATCGTTTTAACACTACTCTACTTAACTTATAAAATCCAAAGCCAGAAAGTGCGCCAAAAGCCATACCACAAATAATATCTATTGGAAAATGCACACCTACATAAATACGACTATAAGCAACTATAAAACTCCAAAGTACAAGAATAAAAATAAGATTTTTAAAATAGGGTCTAAGTACTAATCCGCCAAAAACCGCAGCTGCCATAGAGTTAGATGCATGGCCAGAGAAAAAACTACGATTAGAACTACATCTTTCAGCAATATATCTAATACTATCCATAATCTCTTCGCAAGCGCATGGTCGAAATCTAAGTACTGATCGCTTAACAATATTTGTAAATTGGTCTGTAAATGTTATCATAGCTGCAACAACGACAACCATCAGTAATAAAGATTTAAGTCCTAATTTTTTGTAAATTAGAAACAGTAGTAAAGCGTATAATGGTACAAACGTTTTTTTAGCAGTAATTAATAGCCATAACCAATCCCAAGTTTCTGTCCCTAGACTATTAAGGTATAGAAAAAGTTCTGTATCGTATTCTAAGAGTTGTTCTAACATTAATCGTCGTATCGTGCTACTTCTCTATCGTAAAATTCTGTAGCTAACTTAATATAGTTTTCGGTCTCTGTTTTTAGTTCTTTTTCATCATGCTCATCAAATTCTTCAAACCATTCTACCTCATCGTTTTCAAGGTTAATAATAAATCTAGGGAATTCTGTATGTATTATAAATATAGCATTGGGATAATCTGTATTATCTCCCAATATAAATTTTGGTAATTCCATTCGTTACATTATAATTAGCTAATACCTAAAAACAAATCTACAACTTATTTCTCATTACATATTTTAAATATTTTATTTAAGCTTGTTGATGCTTTTGAGCAATTAACTTACGTGTTAAATAATTAAATCTAAAATACAATAAAATGGCTGCCGAACTTAATCCAGCCAAGAGTCCTAACCAAATACCTAAACTACCGTATGCGTCTGCTTTACCTAAAAAATAACTCACAGGAAAACCAATTAACCAATAGGCGATAAATGTAATTAACGTTGGTATGTATACATCTTGTAAACCACGAAGCGCTCCTAATGTAATGACTTGAAGACTATCTGTAATTTGAAATATAGCTGCTGCTAATAACAAAGTTGCCGCTATTTTAACAACTTCAATTGTATCTACTGCATTTACGGGATCATCTAAATCTACATATAAATGCGGTAAGGTTTCATGGAATATAACAAATACTAAAGCAAATACTACAGCAAAAATAAAGCCCACTAGAAAAATAGATTCTGCAATACGTTTTAAGGCTTTGAAATCTTTTAATCCCTTTTGGTTACCAACTCTAATCATGGCTGCAACACTTAAACCCATAGCGACCATAAACGTCATTGAAGATAGATTTAATGCAATCTGGTTTGCCGCTTGTGCATTTTTACCTAAAGTACCACTTAACCATATTGCTGCGGTAAATATGGCAACCTCAAAAAACATTTGCATTGCGCTTGGCAAACCTAAATTAGTGAGTTTTTTTAGAGCTTGTGTTTTAAGTTTGAAAAACTTGATATGAGTTACAAATTTTCTAGATTTCTCACGTTTGGCTAATAACCACCACAAGTAAAATAACATTACAAAACGTGATACTAATGTACCAACGGCTGCACCAACAATTCCCATTTCTGGAAACCCAAACTTCCCAAAAATTAGCACATAATTAATCGCTACATTTAAAACATTAGCTACAATAGTAGCATACATAGGATATTTGGTTAGGGATAAGCCATCACTAAATTGCTTAAACGCTTGAAACACGATTAACGGCACTAAAGAAAACGCTACTAAATCTAAATACGGAATTGCCAATTCTACAACTTCTTCTGGTTGATTCATTACATACATTAGTGGTTTTGCCGCAACGGTCATTAAAAACAATAGAACACCTAAAACAGTACATAAAAAGAGCCCATGTTTAAACACCGATTTTCCTTTAGAAAAATCACCTTCTGCATCCGCTTCTGCAACTAAAGGTGTAATTGCTGTAGAAAAACCAATACCTAAAGACATTGCTATAAAAATAAAACTGTTCCCTAAAGACACAGCTGCAAGTTCTGCCGCACCCAATTGTCCTACCATTACATTATCTACAAAACTGACAAACGTATGCCCTAACATGCCTAAAATGACTGGAGAGGCAAGCTTAAGATTGTATTTAAATTCTTTAGTGTAGTTGGTTAAAACCATGGCACAAAAATAGTGCTTAGGTTTTTGTTGTACGAATTAATTTTAATCATGCATCCCCAATTTCTAAAAAGCAAAAACGATTTAAGTAAAAACTCAAACCGTTTTAATAAATATTTACTTATTTTTTTAGCGTTAAGAAACTACTTGTTCTGGTTTATGTAAACTAACTACAATAAATACCGCTGCTCCATTAACCCAATAGTAATAAGCATCAATACCTTCAAATGAAAAAATAAAAGGAGCTAAAATAAAAACTACTGCAACTAAAAAGTCAACAATTAAGTGAATCTTATAAGAGATTACACGAAGTACACCTAAATGATGATCTGTTAGTAATGTTAGTGCAAATGCAGCTATACCTATAGCTACCGAAAGGTTTAGGGCTAAAGAAGATGAATCTCCTAAGCCTAATACATATGGTAATACGATTAAAGCAATTGCTACAGGATAATCTAAAAATGCGTGAATTCTTTTAGTTACGAATTTCATAATTTAATGTTTTAATTATTATGACAACAAAATTCATAAATTATAAAACGATGAATACTATAAAAAAATCGTCTTTAATTATACTTTTCATACGCTTTAGCCTCACGTATTATCAATCTTAACCCTTTATCATATTTAAAATAGCTCCAGATCCAATTAACAAAGACAATAAGCCTATTCCTAAAATCGACCAATAACATTAAGTGAAGAAACATCCAAACCAACCAAGCAAAGATTCCTGAAAATTTAATAAAAGGTAGGTCAACTACTGCTTTATTTTTACCTATGGTCGCCATTGTTCCTCTATCTTTGTATACAAAAGGATAGGTTTTTTTCTTTTTGATGATAGCATTTAAATTCTTTCCTAAATGATGACCTTGTTGCCCAGCTACTGAAGCCAACATTGGATGTTCTTTTTCAATAGTATCTTTCTTAATACAACAAACATCTCCAATAGCAAATATATTATCGAAACCAAAAACCTTATTAAACTCATCAGTTATAATTCGATTACTTTTATTTAATTTAAAATCGATACTATTAATAGGTTCAGCTAACACACCCGCTGACCATATTAATGTTTTTGCATGAATATCTTTTTCATTGGTTTTAATTATATTACCATCATAATCTTTAACTATTGTATTTAAAAAAACATTTACTCCTAAATTTTCTAAAGCTTCTTTTGATTTATTAGATGAGTTTTGACTCATATTAGATAAAACCCTATCTGATGCTTCTATCAAATTAACTTGCATTTTGCTTATATCTAAATCCGGATAATCTTTGGGGAAAATATTTCTTTTTAATTCTGCTAATGCACCTGCTAATTCTACACCTGTGGCTCCACCTCCTACAATGACAAAATTCATATACGATTTTCTATCATCTGATTCATATGTATTGACTGCCTTCTCAAAATTTTGCAAAATTATACTTCTTAAATCTAGAGATTCTCTAAGACTCTTCATTGTATAACTATACCTTTTAATATTTTTCATACCAAAAAAATTAGTTATAGCTCCTGTGGCTACAACTAAATAATCGTATTTTAATATCCCTATGTTTGTCTCTACTTGATTTGACGTTGTATTTATAGAATTAACTTTGGCCATTCTAAAATGAAAGTTTTTTTTGCCTTTAAATGTTTTTCTGATTGGATAGACAATAGAGTCTGGTTCTAAACCAGAACTAGCTACTTGATATAACAGAGGTTGAAATGTATGGTAGTTATTTTTATCTAAAAGAACAATCTGAGCATTTTGGCTGTTGACTTTACGAACAAATTTAAGCCCTGCAAAACCAGAACCTACAACAACTATTCGTGGTAAATCTATATTTGGGATATTCATGTTTTTCAGTTTGTCAAAATTTTGTATGCTTCATTTAAATATAATATGTTTCTGGTTAAGTTTTATATAGTAACTATTAAATAAAAAAGTGCAAATCTTAAGGACTTGCACTTCCTAATTACTTAGTAAGTATCATTAACTAAATAAAACTAATTATATTAACTAAACCATACTAATTATGAGTCTTACTAAGTTTTTTCCAATTTTTATCAGCTACACCTTTTAATTTACTATGGTTGTTTTCAGCTAGCCATAATTGTTTAGCATCTAATTCAACATTGTTTAAATACAGGTAATACTTCCCATCTTCAACAATAAATTTAGTAGGGTCTACTCTAAACTTTGCACCTGCATAAGTTCCAAATGCACAGAAACCACCATATTGAGGCATATACTTCGTTGGGTTCTTATCAAATGTAGATTTCTGATCTGCTGATGTAAAATAGTATACCACTTTGTTATATTCAGATTTATAAGCTTTGTTTCCACGTTGTGCTAAGCCTAAGTCTAAATATGATACAGGACTATAACCTAATAAAGCTATATTACTATTATCAATATTATTTGCTTTATTATCTTGTGCAAATACTGTTGAACTTACTACTAATGCAAGTCCTAAAATTGTTGTTTTTATTAAATTTTTCATTTTGTTGTTATTAAATTATTTGATAGTTATTTTTCTAAATTATTATTCTGCGTTGAAGTATTCTTCCTGTATCACCTGACCTTGATCATTCCAAACTCTCCTAATGATTTCATGCCAGTACACTTTTCCGCCACCTTGCATGTCAAAATCAAAAGTGAATTCTGAAGCGGATACATTACCATCTACTATAGTATGATGATGTGTAATACCATTTACAGCTTCTATTGCACCAGTAAAGCCTTCCATCTTTGTAATCATTTCAGCTTTATTTGATGTTGTTCCTCCTTCGCCATGATCAGATGTTGTTGCATCATCTGCAAAGAATTGTTTTACTGCATCTACAACTGCTCCAGTTGAAACTACAGCGTCCATTTTTGTTGCTTGTTCTCTAATATTCATTTTTTTATCTTTTAAGTAAATTATTATACTGCAAAGATCAGTGAGAAATAAAAGAATGGCGCTACAAAAAAAAGACTACTAATTGTGTTTTTTAGTTTTGAATTCGGTAGGAGTTATACCAGAATAGTGTTTAAAAAAACTTGAAAAATGATTAGGCTCTTCAAAGCCAAGATTACGAGATATTTGTGTAATACTTTCACCTTCTATAAGCATTAATTTAGCTGTATTTATAAGTTCTAATCGAATAAGTTGACCTAGTGAAGTATTCATCTTAGCTTGGACCTTTTTTCCTAATGTTTTTATTGAAAGATTCATTTTATCAGCGTAAAACTCTAAAGACCTTTCTTGAGTATGATGCTCTTTAAGAAGTGCCACAATATCTTGTGTAAATAAGTCTCTATTTTTAAAATCAAAATTGTCACGAAATTGTTTTGGGGTTTGACCTGTTGTATTTTTAAATACGCGATTAAAATAAGCATCGTCTTTATAACCTAATTCATAAGAGATTTCTTGTACTGTTTTATCTGTAAAAGCAATTTCTCTTTTACTTTCTATAAGTCTTTTTGAGCTCATCAGATTTTTAACCGACAGACCTATTTTATCCTTAATTAGAGATTGTGCATTATAGCCTCTTTGATTAATGAGATCTACCAAATCTTTAGTAGTCAATGAATTTGAAAATTCTCTATCTATAATTTCTTTGGTGTCGAAAATGATTTGGTATTCTTCTTTATTTGCTTTAAACGGATTTTGCCAATACCATTGTTTTGAAGATACATCAATTATACTTTTAGGTTCTTCCGAAGTTTGCTCATATAAAAATGACTTACACTCATTACATTCTTCAAGATTGATATACCCTAATGAAATTAGATGTTTAAATAATACTCTTACTTCATTGTTATAAAATTGATCTTCATCATGAAATTCATACTTTCTTATTACAAAGTCATCTGATAAAAATTTAATATACTGTCCATACTCTAAGAAAATCCCTTTTTCTTGCCAATCAAAGTAATTTTTAAAATCGACCTGAATTCCTCCAGTACCTGACAATATATGAATAAGTGTATGTTTTTTAATTTGATACACTTTATTGATCTCTGGTTTAGTTTTTTTGACGTGCAATGTTAATAATGTATTGGTTGATTGTTGGCTTCTAAATATACAAATATCTTAAACTCTATTTTTTAATTTATCTTGAATTCATTTTCTATGGCTTCAATACGCATATGACTTATAAGTTTTGAAAGTCTTTCAAAGCTATCTTGCCAGGCATTCTTTATCATATTTTGAACTTGATTTTGTATTCTTATTTCTTCAGTTGAAAAATCAAAAAACACCTCTGCTTGCAAGTGTATTTCATTTGGGCTAATTGAATTTAACGACATATAATATGAATACGTTTTAAGATATTCAATATCTTCAGTTTTCTCTCCATATACTAGTTGCCCATTATCTTCTTTTGAACCTAAAGTATCAACTTTATATATACTTGAACCCGAAATACAATTATGTCTCATACCTATTCTATTAATCCTTAGTTCATCATATAATAGTTTATCTACTAGTTTATACCATAACGCCCGCATACTAAAATCTGTTATAATATTAAAAGCATTTACAATTTTGGCATTTAAGATTGTACTATACTCTAAATTTGGGGGAGTTTTTGGTTTTTGAGTAAGTTGATTAGCTAGTTTGGGTGTTTCAATTTTAGGTTTAATAAAATTTTTATAAAAATATTTGGCTAATCCTAAATCGTATTCCTCTTTTGATTCTTCAAATGCTAACTCTTCATCGAAATTAATTTTATAGAATTCAGCAAGTTCTGAAGAAATTAGTAAATATTGATTTGAAGGTATGCTATTTTTTAACAAGCGATGTGTTTTTATAACATCTGTACCATAAGGTTTTACTATATGTTTTACTCGCATAAATGCAATTTCTCCATAATGTACCACAAATTTTAATTTGAGATTTGATGCACTCATGCAAGCTCCGCATTGACAAATTCTTTGAGTTTCATACTTCTCTATTTCATAGGTAAATGCTTCTAGCATTTTTTGACTTTGCGCTATTATTGTACTGAAAGAAGGAATATTTAGAGTGTACATAAAAAGAGCATCACCTTCTATTTCTGCAATTTGTAAACCAATTATATCAGAATCTATTAGCTTTTCTAACAATTCCGACACTATATGTTTACTGTGTTCAATATCTGTAGATTGCACAAAATTGGTAAATCCACTAATATCAGGCATAAAATATAATGCACTCTTTTTCATTTTTGATGAATAATTAAAATATTCATTATAAAATTCAACTATACAAGATGAAACTATACTATAAAAAAATCACTATTTATTATGTGTACAATAGTTATTAATTAAAACTTCATCTAAAACGCTTGTTGTATTTTTTGTTTTAATGATGGTAATACATCTTTTGCAAACCACTCATTTTTAGCTTGCCAAATATTATTCCTTGGAGAAGGATGCGGTAACACGAAATATTTAGGAAGATAATCTTGATAATTTTTAACGTTCTCTGTTAATGTTTTCTTGGATTTATTATTTAAATAATAGTCTTGAGCATATTTACCAATCAGTAAAATAAGTTTAGGGCTTTCTATTTGATCAATTATTGGGTTGTGCCACTTTGGTGCACACTTTTTTGTTGGTGGATTATCTCCTGTTTTTCCTCTTCCTGGATAACAAAATCCCATTGGAATTAATGCTATTTTCTCAGCATCATAAAAAACAGAATCATCAATACCCATCCATTTTCTTAAATTATCACCACTCTTATCATCCCAAGGTATTCCCGTTTTATGTACAACTGATCCTGGTGCTTGTCCAATAATTAATATTTTACTCTTCGAGTGTGCAGCAACTATGGGTCTAGGTCCCAATGGTAAAACTTTTTCACATATGTTACATCGACTTATTTCTGATAGTAATTCATTCATATATGCATCATTATTTAGCCTAATTTATATACAGTTCTCCACCTCAGTTTAAATAATGATGAAGGAATTGCTTTTATAATAAAGCTTCTGAGTGATTCAAAATATTTTAGATGTCCTATTTTTCCCATCATTAAAGATTGTTTCACTATCTGGTTAACTTTATTAATTCTCTTTTTTTGAAAAACATTAAAAACATTATCAGGTTGCTCTCTTTTAATTGCATTTGCCAGAAAATACGCATCTTCAATAGTTTGAGCACCACCTTGTCCCATATTAGGAGTTGTGGCATGAGCAGCATCACCTATTAAACATATATTTCCTCTGTACCAATTAGGCATTGGATTTACATCATATAAATCGCTTCTTATAATATTTGTTATCGATGTTTTATCTATTAAATGATTAACTATTGGATGAAAATCATTAAAGGTATCGGATAATTCACTTTTAATAGTTAATAGATTATCTTTCAGGTTTGATTTACTTTTAATAACAGCAAACCAGTAAAATTTATCTTTCTCAATCTTAGTAATGCCAAACCTTAGTTCTTTTCCCCACATTTCTATACCTCTGTATTGATATTCATTAGAAATGTTCTTATAATCACATATGCCTCTCCAACACGTTTGTCCTGAATATCTAATTTTACTTTTAGGAAAAAGTTGTTTTCTAATTCTAGAATGAATACCATCTGCTCCAATTATATAATCGGTTTCTACCTTACTTCCATCATGAAAGAATAGCTCTACTTTTTTTTCAGATGTTTTATAACTTGCAAAAGATTTATTTAGATGTATTTTATGCTTTGGAATTTTTTGAAGTAATATGTTTTGTAGCTCCCAACGATGTATAGAAACAGAATAAAATCCGTATTTTTCTTTAATATCATCTTGAATATAATCGAACAAAGGTGACATATCCGACTTCGTCAAAGTAATACGTCTCATCTCACTCCCTTTTTGCTTTATATCCTCTAATATCTCCAACCAATCATATACTTGCAACGCGTTAGGCGGAAGTAAAATTCCTGCGCCAACAGGAATTAATTCTTCAGCTTTTTCATAAAGCTTATACTCAATTCCTAATTTTTCAAAAGCTAATGCTGTAGTTAAACCGCATATTCCACCTCCAATTATACTATACATAATTGTTTAATTATTTAAAGAGCTTATTTATTATTTAAATCTATACTGATACTTTTTTAGCCAACTTCCATTGTTTAAAAACTTCAACACCCTCAATACTCTTAAGTTGAATCATTTTTATTGTTTTTAAATTAACCGTTTTATCCAAGTTTTTTCTTTTTTCTATTAATTCAAACCTATCTGGAAACCCTAATTTAAATACATCTTCCCTAGAACATGCATAATAAACAGCATCAATATTAGACCAAAATAATGCCGATAAACACATTGAACATGGTTCACAACTTGTATAAACTATGCACCCTTTTAAGTTTGATGTATTAAGATTTTTACATGCATCTCTTATCGCTTCAATTTCTGAATGTGCAGTTGGATCATTCTTGACACGTGTAGCTTCTTTTCCTATACCAACTATTTTGTTGTCTTTGACAACTATAGTACCAAAAGGGTATCTTCCATCATCATTAATACAATCATATGCGATTGATAGAGCTATATCTATATACTCAATATTCGATATGGGCATCACATTAGTTATTTTAATCAAGTAGTAATAACTTCTGGTTTATGTAGACTTACTACTGTCAATACTGCCCCTCCATTAATCCAATAGTAATAGGCATCAATACCTTCAAATGAAAAAATAAAAGGTGCAAGTATAAATACTACTGCTACTAAAAAATCAACGATCAAATGCATTTTATATGAGACTACTCTAAAAATCCCTAAATGATGATCCGTTAATACAGTTAATAAAAATGCTGCTACACCTGTTCCTACAGATAATTGTAGTGCTAAAGGGTTTGAGCTACCTAAACCTAATACAAATGGTAGTACCATTAATGCCACTGCCACTGGATAATCCAAAAACGCATGTATTCTTTTTGTTACAAACTTCATAATTTTTTAAGTTTTAATTATTACGTAACAAAATTCTCAAATTACTATATCATACATGCTACAAAAAAATAATCTTTAATTGTACTTTTTACAATTGGTTTTATTCTATATTATTCTCTCTATATGAATCTTTTAAAATAAAAAGAGCAAACTATAAAGTTTACTCTTTTCTAACCCACTAGAAACAGGTTCTTTCACTACTACTAACCAACTATTAATTATAAGTCTTACTAAGCTTTTGCCAGTTCTTGTCAGCAACACCTTTTAATTTGTTATGGTTGTTTTCTGCTAACCATAATTGTTTAGCATCTAACTCTACATTGTTTAAAAACAGGTAATACTTCCCATCTTCTACAATAAATTTAGAAGGATCTACTCTAAACTTTGCACCTGCGTAAGTTCCAAATGCACAGAAACCGCCATATTGAGGCATATACTTCGTTGGGTTCTTATCAAATGTAGATTTCTGATCTGCTGATGTAAAATAGTATATCACTTTGTTATATTCAGATTTATAAGCTTTGTTTCCACGTTGTGCTAAGCCTAAGTCTAAATATGACACAGGACTATAACCTAATAAAGCTATATTACTATTATCAATGTTATTTGCTTTATTATCTTGTGCAAATACTGTTGAACTTACTACTAATGCAAGTCCTAAAATTGTTGTTTTTATTAAATTATTATGATGCAAAGATCTGTGAGAAATAAAAGAATAACGCTACAAAAAAAGACTACTAATTGTGTTTTAGTTTTAAATTCGGTTAATGTGAGGCTGGAGTAATATTTAAATAAGCTTAAGAAATGATTAGATTTTTCAAAGCCAAGGTTGCGAGAAATACATGTAATACTTTCAACATAAATCAGCCTTAATTTGGCAGTATTTATAAATTATAGTTGAATAAGTTGGCCAAGTGAAAGGTTCACTTTATCGGTATAAAAACCTAAAGACCTTTCTTATCCGTAATTAAAGATTGTGAATTATAATCTCTTTGATTGTTAAGGCCTACAAATCTATGATATTAGATTTAGCGTCTTCAAACTCAGAAATCATGTCTTCAACAATTTCTGAAACTGGTTTTATATCGTGAATCAATCCTGAAATTTGCCCAATCTCTAGTTCTCCATCTTCTAAATCTCCTTCAAACATACCACGTTTTGCTCTAGCTCTACCAAGTAACTCTTTTAGTTGCTCTGGTGTTGGTGAGGTTTTATAAAGCTTTTGTAAATCGTTGTAGAATTTGTTTTTAATGAGTCGTACTGGTGCCAATTCTTTTAATGTTAATTGTGTATCTCCTTCTTTGGCATCGACAACAATTTGTTTAAATGCTTGATGTGCCGAGGATTCTTCACTGGCTACAAAACGGCTACCAACTTGCACAGCATCTGCACCTAAAACCATACAAGCTAACATGGCCTTTCCTGTAGCTATACCTCCGGCAGCTATTAGCGGAATTTGCAACTGCTCTTTAACCATTGGTATTAATGTTAATGTTGTTGTTTCATCTCTACCATTATGTCCACCAGCTTCAAAGCCTTCAGCAACTACAGCATCAACTCCTGCCGCTTGTGCTTTTAATGCAAATTTCACACTACTTACAACATGAGCCACAGTAATACCTCGTTCTTGTAACCAAGAGGTCCATGTTTTAGGATTTCCTGCAGAAGTAAAAACAATCTTCACACCTTCTTCTACAATGATATCCATAATCTCTTCAATGTTTGGATATAACATCGGTACATTGACTCCAAACGGTTTATCCGTTGCTGCTTTGCATTTTTGAATATGTTCTCGCAACACATCTGGATACATAGAACCGGCACCTATAAGTCCTAAAATTCCTGAATTACTCGCTGCTGAAGCTAAACGCCATCCACTATTCCAAATCATTCCGGCTTGAATAATTGGATGTTTTATATTGAATAATTTGGTAATTCTATTCTCCATGCGCTATCTGCTTTTTTGAAAGGTATAAATGTAATGAATCCCTGATATAAAATAAACTTAATATCGATTTCTGACTTTACTTAAACAATCGCGATGGCTATCGAGACAGTATCACACACAATAATATTTTTTTATGAAATAACTCCCGAACCTAATAACTCATCATTAGAATACCAAGCCACAAATTGACCTTCAGTAATTGCAGATTGTGCAGTTGCAAATTCTACATATAATCCTGAAGATACTTTATGCAAAGTTGCATTTTCTAATGGTTGACGGTAACGAATTCGGGCTTTGACCGCTAATGTTTCTCCTTCATTTAATTCTAAGTCTTCACGAATCCAATGCAAATCTTCATTAGTTACAAATAAAACCGAACGGTACAATCCTGGATGACTTTTACCTTGTCCTGTATAAATAACATTTTCATTAACGTCTGTGTCAATAACAAAAAGAGGTTCTTTGGTTCCACCTACATTTAAGCCTTTACGTTGTCCTTTTGTAAAATAATGCGCACCTTGATGTTTACCAACAACTTTACCTTCAGAAATTGAATACTCTTGTTTTTTAGATTTAAATTCTAATTCGTTTTCTTTTGAATGAAATTTTGGTAGCGGATTAGAATAATACGCTTTATCTTCTGGCACCTCAACTATAACTCCTTCTTTTGGTTTTAATTTTTGTTGTAGAAATTCTGGTAATCTCACTTTGCCTATAAAACACAAGCCTTGAGAATCCTTCTTTTCTGCTGTTATTAAATTTTGTGCTTTAGCAATAGCTCTAACCTCAGGTTTTGTTAACTCACCAATAGGGAATAATGCTTTTGCGAGTTGTTTTTGAGATAACTGACACAAAAAATACGATTGATCTTTATTATTATCTACACCTGCCAAGAGTTGATGTACTTGTTCGCCATTTGTTTCTAATGTTCCCTTACGACAATAATGACCAGTAGCTACATAGTCTGCTCCTAACTCTAAAGCAATGTCCATAAAAACATCAAACTTAATCTCTCTATTACAAAGCACATCTGGGTTTGGTGTTCTACCGCTTTCGTATTCCTTAAACATATAGTCTACAATACGCTCTTTGTATTGCTCACTTAAATCTACAGTTTGAAAAGGAATACCTAATTTATCTGCCACTAACATAGCGTCATTACTGTCATCTAGCCAAGGACATTCATCAGAAATAGTTACTGAATCGTCATGCCAATTTTTCATAAAAAGGCCAATAACCTCATAGCCTTGCTTCTTTAATAAATAGGCTGCAACACTAGAGTCTACTCCTCCTGAAAGTCCTACAATGACCCGTTTTTTATTCATTTTCTTCTCATCTCAATAATTAGCGAGATGATTTTTTAGATTAAATTCATTTTAAAGCATTTCGACTGAACTCGATTTGACAGGCTGATTTGGTCGAAAAACTCCGGCAAATTTACAAAATAAAAAAGGCAATCTATATACGATTACCATTTCTAAACCCTATAGATTATATAGATAAAAGCTATTGTTTTTTGTAAATCACTTTATCTTCATCATGGTCTACTTTTCTTATTAAAACCCCATTTTCAAAATACTCCCAAATCCCAGATTTTAAATTTAGAGTGTATAATCCTTTTGCTCTCACCTTTTCATCTGCATCGTAATATATCGTAGCACCATCTAGTTTATCGTCTTTATAGATGGACTCTTGTAGTAACTTATTATTCTCTGAGAATGATTTATATAACCCGTTGCGTTTGCCATTATTATAGACTGTTTGTTCAGCCACTATACCGTTTTCATAATACACAGTACGAGTCCCATTAAGTTGACCTGAATCATCGTAATTTTCAACAATCATTTTAGCTGATGATCGTCTATGATAATACACCCATTTACCAATAAAGTTTTTCCCATCCATTTTGCCTTCACTTACCACTTTTTTATTTGATGCCATAAATGTAACCTCAGCAGTATTATCGGAATTATTAAATACTTTAATTGCACTTAAAACACTTTTACCATTGCTTAATTTGTAGTATTTAAAGGTGTCTATTTCTTTACCATGCAGAAATTGACCTTCGTACC
Organism: Winogradskyella immobilis; assembly: GCF_021887715.1. GTDB lineage: Bacteria > Bacteroidota > Bacteroidia > Flavobacteriales > Flavobacteriaceae > Winogradskyella > Winogradskyella immobilis. The sequence goes on along the minus strand of NZ_JAIQXX010000022.1, from coordinate 16,916 downwards.
TAAGCGCTTTTTTTCCTTCATAATATTTTGCCCATCTTCCATGGCGCTTTCCTTCATCGTCAACCTGATTAATATTGCTTTGCGTAAAACCAAGTGCAGTTGCAAATATTGAAATTATTATTAGTATGTTTTTTTGTTTAAACATTTTGATTGCCTTTTAACTTTTTAAAACTCAAAAGAATGAAATTTATTTCAGAAAAGTTAAAAAACCGTTTAGATATCTTCTAAACGGTTTTTATATGTTGGGCTTTTGAGAAAATTTATTTTTTATTTTTCTTTTGTTGAGCCTGTTTTTGTTGTTCAGCCTGTTCCATCATTTCTTTCATTTTACGTTGAAAACGATTTTCTTTCTTTGGCTTAGCTTTGCTTACTTGTATTTTTGCTAACACTTTTTCTTCATCAATAATATAGTTTTTAATCACTAACATAATACCAATACTAATAAGGTTAGAAATGAAGTAATACAAACTCAATCCTGAAGCATATTGGTTAAAGAAAAATAACATTAGTAATGGAGAGAAGTATATCATGTACTTCATCATTTTACCCATATCAGGCATACCTTCTTGTGTTGGTTGCGATGCCATTTGTTGACCTGTTGTCATTTTCATGTAAAAGAAAATAGCAATGGCTGCCAATATTGGAAATAAACTGATATGATCTCCATATAATGGTATGCTGAATCCTGGAGGAAATTCATATATAATATCGTATGAACTTAAATCATCAACCCATAAGAAGCTTTTCTGCCTTAAATCGAAAGCTGTTGGGAAGAACATAAATAACGCATAAAAAACCGGAATCTGCATTAAACCTGGCAAACAACCACTTAATGGACTTGCACCAGCTTTATTTTGTAATGCCATAGTTTCTTGCTGTGCTTTTAACTTATTGTCTTTATGCTTAGCACGAATAGCATCTAACTCAGGTTTTAAAATTTTCATCTTTGCTTGAGACAAAAACTGCTTGTATTGTACAAACGACAATAGCATTTTCACCAAAATCGTCATTACTATAATGGCTAAACCATAAGGTAAAAAGCTACTTAAAAAACCAAATAATGGAATAAATATTGCTTTGTTAATCCAACCAAAAATACCCCAACCAAAAGGAATACTTTCTTCTAAATTCTTCTCATAAGTTTTTAAAACTTTACTATCTGTTGGCCCATAGTACAGACCCATTGGTGCATTAATTTCACCTGCCTTAAACTCTAATGGTAACTTAGACGTGTATTGTTTAGTATATACGGTATCTACATCAGCATCTTCAATTAAATCCTTAGAAATTAAACTTGCGGTTTTAAATGGTGCATCTGGAACAAGAATAGAACTAAAAAAATGTTGTCTGTAAGATAACCAATCTACATTGGCCTCAATTTCTTCGTCATCACTTAATTGAGATAACTTGTCAATCTTATCACCTTCATGCTGATAGGTTAAACGTGTATATCGATTTTCATAAGTGATACTTTTATCGTGTCGATAACCTTTCTGTGTCCAATCTAAATTAATGTCTTGAGAACCATTAATAACGTTATCTAAACCTTGAGAACGGATTGTAAAATCAATCATATAATCATTAGGCTTTAACTCATAACGGTATTCTAAAAATTGAGTTTCTGATACTTTAAGTTTCATAGAAACTACAGTATTGTCTCCATTTTTAGTAACCTTAGATTGAAAAGGTTGATCCTTTGTATTTAACGTTCTGTTATCAGTTGTTCCGAAATTAATATTGAAACTAGAGTTACCATCTTTAACTAGGTAAATTGGATCTTTATCGTAATTAACAAATTGTTTTAATCTTACTTCGGAAAGGTGACCGCCTCTATTATTAAATTTTAATGCTAATACTTCATTTTCAACAACAGTTTCTCCTCCAGATGCAGATGGTAATGTCGATGCATAAGCAAATGAACCTAATTTGTTTTGTAATGCAATACGCTGTAATGAATCGTTTGCTGGGACATTAGAGAAATCTTTAGGTGTTGTTACTAAAGTTTCTTTTTGCTTTTCAGCTTCTGCTTTTTTATCAGCCTCTATTTTTGCAGCTTCTTCTTGTTTTTGTGATTCAAGTTCTTCTGGAGTTGGCTGTTGGCTGTACATAATCCATATCAGTATTCCAAAAATGAGGATAAAACCAATAATTGAATTAAGGTCTAATTTTTTTTCTTCCATATTAATTTGCCGCAACAGCGGTAATCTGTTTAATTCTTATATATCTTCAATCAGATGCTGAAACAAGTTCAGCATGACAATCTTATTCGACCAAGTTCGTTAGCTCAAAAAACTATCCAAAGTTATATTTATGCCATAGTGGCACATTATTATGTTGTTTTATACTTTAAAGCTGCACTAATAAAAGCTACAAAAAGCGGATGAGGATTGGCAACAGTACTCTTATATTCTGGATGATATTGTACTCCTACAAACCAATTATGATTTGGTATTTCTACAATTTCAACCAATCCTGTATCTGGATTTAACCCAGTAGCTTTCATGCCTGCAGATTCAATAGCTGCTTTAAAATCGTTATTAAACTCATAACGATGTCTGTGACGCTCTTGTATATTAAGCGTACCATAAGTTTGATGCGCAATGCTGCCTTCTACCAACTGACAATCCCATTTTCCTAAGCGCATGGTACCACCTTTATTAACCACATCTTTTTGTGATTCCATAAGGTCAATAACCGAATGTGCAGTAGCTTCATTCATTTCTGTAGAATTTGCTCCTTCAAGATTAAGAATATTACGAGCATATTCTATCACTGCCATTTGCATTCCTAAACAAATTCCTAAAAATGGAATATTTTGTTCGCGCACATAACGCACAGCTTCAATTTTACCTTCTATACCACGTTCACCAAAACCAGGTGCTACCAAAACACCATCTAAATGACTTAGTTTTTCTTCGACATTATTTTTAGATAAATATTCAGAATGTATCGACTCTACATTTACCTTAACTTCGTTTTCTGCTCCTGCATGTATAAAAGCTTCAAGTATTGATTTATACGAATCTTGAAGTTCTACATATTTACCGATTAAACCAATAGTTACTTCTCCTTTTGGGTTTTTATGACGAGTTAAAAATGCATTCCAACGGTCTAAATTAGGGACATCACTTTTTAAATTCAATTTTGCCAAAACTACCTTGTCTAATTCTTCGTCTAGCATTAAATTAGGGACATCGTAAATGGTAGATGCATCAATAGATTGTATAACAGCTTCCTTTTTTACATTGCAAAAACGTGCCAATTTAGTTTTAATACCATCACTAAGTTCATGTTCAGTACGACAAACCAAAATATCGGCCTGCACTCCACTTTCCATCAATGTTTTTACACTATGCTGCGTAGGTTTAGTCTTTAATTCTCCTGCTGCAGACAAATAAGGCACTAGAGTTAAATGAATAACTAAAGCATTATCTTCACCCAATTCCCATTGTAATTGGCGTACAGATTCTATATAAGGTAAAGATTCTATATCACCAACAGTTCCACCAATTTCAGTAATGACAATATCATAATCTCCAGAATTTCCTAAAATTTGGATGCGATGTTTTATCTCATCTGTAATATGTGGGATTACCTGTACTGTTTTTCCTAAAAACTCACCACGACGTTCTTTATCAATAACACTTTGATAAATTTTACCTGTAGTTACGTTATTTGCTTGTGAGGTTGGTACGTTTAAAAAACGCTCGTAATGCCCTAAATCTAAATCCGTTTCTGCTCCATCATCAGTAACATAACATTCTCCATGCTCGTAAGGGTTTAATGTCCCAGGATCTATATTAATATATGGGTCTAATTTTTGGATGGTAGTTCTGTAACCTTGTGCTTGTAAAAGTTTTGCTAAAGATGCTGCAATAATGCCTTTTCCGAGAGAAGAAGACACGCCGCCAGTTACAAAAATATACTTAGGGTTTGTTGTCATTGTTGCGTTGTTAAACGCAGGCAAATTTACGAAATTAAACGACTTATTTAAGATTTCTTTGGGGTTTGTTGACAGATTGTTTTTATAAACACTGAAAGTGTTGCATTTTAAGCTTTTAATTGAAAGCAACTAATTAAAAAGATTTAAGAAAAGCTATAAGTTTATTATTATGACTATAAACACAGACAAGTTGAGTTTATTATAAAACTACTTTAAGAACCATTAGACAATTTAAATGTCATAACAAGTAAATATTGGTCTATAAAGTCTTATGGGTTTTCTTCTAGTTCGTTTTCTTTTGCTAATTTTGCTCCAAACTAAGCAATTAATCACACACGCAAAGTTATCTACAAGTAAAAAGCCCTAATTTTCTAAAATAATGTTACAATGTTTAGTAAGTAATCTAGAAAGATAGGACTATATAATATTTAATAAAAAATGATGCAATATAAATGGCTCTTAAAAAATTAATTTTATTAATAATTATATGTAGTTCTCTACAAGTTTTCTCTCAGCAAAAAATTGAATTTCAGAATACTGTAAAAGAACAAATTCTAAACAATTATACAGGAACGTTATTAGTAAAGACAAAGAAAAGTCTTATTGCAATAGATCCTAAAACACAACAGGTTTTATGGAGAAATAACGATTTTGAAAAAGTTAGTTTTTCTGAGTATTCAGAAATTCCGTATACACCTATTATACTTTTTACACAAAAGCCATTAATTAACTCTAAGGTTATTTCTAATTCTTTTAATACTCAAGGAGCTTCTAAAAAATTATTAAATGTAGTTACAGGAAAAGTACTTTTTAATTCTGAAAAAGAAGGCTTTAAATCAGTAAACAATACTTTAATACTTCCGCAAAAAAAAGCAATATTAGTTGACGGTATAAAAAATAAAGAATTCATCATTTCACTATATAGTTATGAAACGGGTAAGCAAATTTGGGAAACTAAAGGTGTTGAATCTAATTTTTTTAAAACTGTAAAAGGAGCTTGGCTAGATGAGGAAAAAATTATACTAGATATTGAGAAAAACATCTATTGGCTTAAAAACAAGCACCTAATTAAAATTGATGGTAAAACTGGAGCAATTTTATATAAACAAGACGATATTAATTCCATAGCTACAAATGGTTCTAAAGATATTCTCTTTGTGTTTTCTAATACTTTTGAAATTGAAAAATTAGCTGAAGAAAACATAATTAATGCGTTAGACACAAGAACACTTCAAAACGTATGGAAAGCTCCTGTAAAAATATGGGGAAGTATTTCTAATACTGCTATAGATCAAGATAAAATAGTAGCCATAACCTCAAAAGGGTTTAACATTATAAATATAAAAACAGGTGCAAAAAAATGGAAGCGTTCTGAACCCTTACCATTAATAAAAAAAATTGTTCCTGTAAGTAATGGCTATTTAATTGTACAAGATAAATTCCTCGTTAGAATAGATAATAAAGGTAAGAAAGCTTGGGATGAGAAAATAAAAATAACCTTTTCTTCTAAAGAAAATCCTATTCATATTATTGAAAATCAAAATCAAGCGTTATACATCACTCCATCGAAGGCAAATATTGTAAACATAGAAAATGGGACCAAAGTCTGGAAAGAAGACGTCGTCTTAAATTCTGCCAGTTTTTTAGATCGAAACCTAAAAATAAGTGATCAACGTTTTAAAGTTTGGGATGATACGCGCAACAGTCGAGTTCCTTTATATAGTGAAAATAGCTTTTATATTTTTGACAAAACATTTACAAAAAAACCTGCTTTAGTAAATGGTTTTGATTTTAAACGCGGAGCTCCAAAACTAAGAATTATAGATAACGGATATTTTCTTTATAAAAACAATACGTATTTCTGTTACGATCTCTTAGGGCAACTACGTTACAGAAAAGAGTATCCTTATCTTGCAAATACTAATGTCTTTGATGATGCATTTTATTGGACAAAAAGAGGTTTTGGAACCTATACCTCTGCTTTAGGCTTTGTTGGCAATCAAGTAACACAAACTTTAAATACGGTTTTAGTCTCAAAAGATTTAGGGTTGTTAAGTACGGTATCTTCTGGTATTTATGGCACATACCAATCGTATCAAAATTCTTTAAGTAATCTAACAGAATTAAACAAATTAGATTTAGACTCTCATATGAGTACTATTTTTAATCGAATCAAAACAGGTCAAAAAAACAATAGAAGTCTAATAATTGTTTCAGCCAACAAAGTAGAAACTAAAATAATACGATTAGATATCGATTCTGGTACTGAAGAAGTTATAAAAACTATTAAAAAAACATATTCTAACTTTTTAGTAGATCAAATAGAACAACAAATTTATTTCTTTGAAAAGAAACATGTCTTAATTGAAGACTTAAAATAAGTAATACTTTAAAATCAACAAGCAACACGTTTTTAACCTTGATAAATTAATGCTACTAACTGTTAGAAATAGTAAAACAAATCGTCTCATATTACTTTAAAAAAAGTCTAATTAGTGTATATTAACAACTTCTATTAAGATGATAATAATGCAAGATCAAAACATACATAACTATATTAAAGATGTTATCAGAAATATGCCGTCAGATTGGCTAAATCTAACTACACATCGCCTCGATATTTACAATGAAGCATTCGCTAAAACTGAGTTTCTAGAACAGTTTGAAATCTTATATAACAGTAATAATACTGAAGCATCTGCATTAAATGATTTACCTACTGCTTTTGATTATATTCGGTTAGGCCATCCTTTATCTTGTGTGTTAGAATGGACTATTGCATGTTTACATAACATACATCCAGAAAATGTTATTAGTTTTTCATCTAAGACGGCTCCAATTTTAGCTGTTCTTAGAAAAAATCGTTTCGCTAATACAAATACTCAAATTGTATATACAGGACAACTCCCAGAAACTTTCGATGTAGAAATCATAAGAACAATTTATGGGTATCAGTTTAATTTAGTAAAAGTCGACAGCATTAATGAGGTTTCTCAGTTTAATGGCAGTACTATTTTTATTTCGCAAGATGAAACTATAACTAATATAGATCTTAATTCTAATATCGATTTCTATATCTCTATGCTTTCTAATCTTGGAAGTATCATTATAGTTAATGGAGAAATTAACAAGGATTACATTTCAGAAATTCAACATGTTCGTCGCAGAGAGACCATTGCAATGACTCCTGCTAATACTTTATCTGTTTTAAAAGCTATAACTAAGGAAACCGTATTTGAAACAAAAGATTCTATTATACAACAAGCAGACAAAACAAAGGTCTTAGACACTATTACAAATATCACTAATGCATATACAAAACCATTAGTAAGCTCTAGCGGATTATCTATACAGTATGCCATTTTAATGGGATTAGTCCATGATGCATTAGAGCAACATAAAGGTAAAGCCATTAAAATTATTGTGCCACCAAACTGTTACGGAGGTACTAATGACCAAGCAAGGCGTATTGCTGCTTGTATTGACAATGTCGATATTGTAGATTTACCTGTAGATGGTGGCAACGACATGGTTAAAAGTATCGATACTGTTTTAACCAAAATTGCAAGTGAAAATGCTGTGCCTTATATTATTGCTGAAATTCCTACAAACCCAAGAGTTGAAGTTCCTGATCTAATAAAACTAAGAGATGTTTTAAGCCAAGAACGCAAAACTGCAACTGGAGAAATAGCTATAGATCCTGTTTTTATTTTAGACCAAACCTTTTGTCCTAATGTTCATTTTTTAGGAGATAACGATATCCTTTCTACAGTGCGTACCATTTCTTTTGCTAGTGGTTCTAAATTCCCTAGTGGTGGAAAATGCACAGCAGGTTACTGTGTTGGTAATAAAAAGACAGAAACTTTAATGCATTCTATAGAATTACATCTAGGTCTTTGTGACAATGAAGCTACAGCGTTACAATATAAAATTCTGGCAGAACAATTACCATCTATGAATCAACGTATTGCAGATGCCTATAGAAATACGCGCGACTTTGTAAATTATATTACTGAGGTTTTACCAGAAGCTAAGATTAATTTTGTATCAGAAATATTAGCGGAAGAAGGTTTTACACCATCTGTATTTTCATTAGATCTGCCTACTAAAGGAAATACTGATGAAGAACGAGAAGTATACAAAAGAGCTTTAAACTTAAAGTTAATTAACTTAATGATAACCAAAATCCCTAATGAAAGTAAGTACTGTGTGAGTTATGGTCAATTAAAGGGTTGCTATTGGACAATACCTGCAACATCTACCCAAGGCACTACTAAAGAAGGTGATAAAGATTATATAGCTCGTGTGGCATTGTCACCAAATATGGATTTAGCATTACACAAAAAAGTATTTTTAGATTTTGTTAAAGGGATATAATCTATTTAGGTTAATTTTAATTAATTGTTAATAACAATTAGGGATTTTAAAGGTGCTATTTTTTATACTGTTTTTTTATCGTATAGATTAGTTCTTCAAGACCATTAATTTTTATATCGTGCATTTGCTGCATCATACCTCCTAATTTCCCTTTAGGAAATCCTTTTTGTTTAAACCATGTATAATAATATTCTGGTATATCTATAAGGTATTCACCTTGATATTTACCAAAGGGCATTTTGTAATGCGCTAGTTCAATTAATGCATCTCTATTACCTTGGAGCATTTATTGAGATTTAAATTCTTCTAACGCTTCTAATTCAGCAGCGATATATTTTTGCCAACGCAATTGCGCTTCTTTTATAATAGAATGGTTGCTTTCCCTATCGTATTTATTTTGCATTGCCGCAGAAGCTTTATTAATTGAAGTATGTAATCTATTTAATTTTGCTCTTATATTAGAGGATACTTTCAACTCATTAATTTGTTGTCTAAACTTACGTGCATGCAATTCTGTAATATCAAAATGCAATTGCTCATGCCCTAAAATATAACTATCAGCACGTTCTGTGATATACCAAGATTTATCAGGGTAAAATAAGGATTCAACAGTAGTATTAAAGCTTACTGGTTTTCCTCCACTTTTTTGAATAGAAAAACCAAATGTAATACCCGATGCTGTTAAAGCCACAGCTCCAGAATTTAGGTTTGGACGATCCTTAAAATCTGCCCAAGTAAGTTTACGGTTTTCATTCCAAGATATGGTATCATCTTCTGGTGAATTACCAATACATAGGAATGCTATAATACCTATAATTAATTTTAAACTCATTGATTGATGATGTTTTAATTAGACTTAAACACTAATGAAAACGGTATTTAATTTCAAATTATTGTCTCATAGAAGACTGGCTAACATTTACGATTTTAAGATTATCGTATTTAACAATGTATACCGCTTCGTTGACATAACCGCCAAATAAATTTTTAGAATATCTAAATTTATTTTCAATGTATTCGGTTTCTATCTCATCACCCGAAGCATCATACAAACTTCCATCAGAAGATGCCAAGCGTAATAAAATATCTAACGTAATGTCAAATCCTCTAGTAACATATTTGTTTGGCGACACTCCGTATTTTCTTTTATACTGCTTAACAAAACCGTTAGGCACATCACTATCATAACTTTTATTTGGTGATGCAAAATGAAACTTTAAATGTGACAAATGGTTATGGTCTACATCATTTTCAAACGCTCTATTTTTATCTGTAGTTGTTAATACAATTTCTATATCTTCAACAGATAAACCGTTAAGAAGGCTAATAACACTCGATGTAAAAGCCTTGCTTTCAGTTTCTAAAAACACAATATTTTTACCTGGCACAAAAACTCCTTCTTGCAAGGTTGTTGGAAAAATAAAATATCCATCTTTACCATCTTTATTCAATTCTGAATAAAACTGTCTTGCTTTAGGAAATGAACGTTTTAAAGAATTACTTATAATTTTATGACTTCGATCTGCTATAATTACAATATTGGCATCTTCGCTATTAGCTTCAAAGTAGCTAATAATCTTTTTAGACATTACCTCTTTATTAGGAATGGTTTGAAACACATTGTCATAAACTTTAGCAGGTTTAGATAGTGGAGCTATTAACGGAACATTATTGTTTTTCGTAGCTTCAGAAAAACGATTAAACGTTTGCGTTAACATTGGACCTATAACAGCGTCATAATCTGAAAAATTATTTTCTCTAACTATCTTTGCGATTTCAGAATTTCTACCTTCAGTATCAACCACCTTTAATTGTGTAGAAATACCTATTTGCTTTGCCGAATCTAGCGCCATTAGCACACCAGTATGAAAATCTAGTGCTGTAGCTATAACACGATCCTTGCGCATAAGCTCTTTGGTTTCTTGTATGGAGTCTAAATCAATTCTGTTTAAACGAAATGGCAATAATAAACCAATTCGTTTTGTTGAGCGGTTAATAATTTTACTATAAAGTTCTGTTTTATCGGTAGCTTCTAACTCTGAAGCTCCTCCATGGTTTATCTCACTCGGAAGTTTTAAAACCATGCCTAATTTTAACCTAGTTGTTTTTAACTCAGGGTTTAAAGCTTCTAATTCGTTTTGAGATAGTCCTAACTTACGTTCTAAAGCTAAAAAACCTTCACTCTTCTCTACTTGATAATAATTAAACGTAGTTTCATCAACTTTTTTCTCTTCATTACCTGCTATATTAGGTACATTTACCAAATCTCCTGGTTGCAATACTTCTTTAAGATTTGGGTTTAAAGCTTCTAATTCTGGTACCGTAATACCAAATTTATAAGCTATTCGCCATTTACCTTCTTTAGGTCTTACAGCGTACATTTTTATAGTATTACTCAACGTTTGTTTTGATACTATAGTTTTAAAGCGTGGAATTCTAATTCGATCTCCTTTTTTAAGGTTTTCAGAATACAGCCTAGGGTTCTCTTTTTTAATCTCATCTATAGATACTCTATACTTCTGCGATAAGCTAAACAAGGTTTCTTTACGTTTTACCTTATGGCTTTTGTAATCGATAACCTCTTTGGTTACAGACGGAGCAACTGTATGTTTAACTCTAGATTTAGGAATAATCAACGTTGTATTAACACCAAAACTTGTTTTAGCATCTGGGTTAAGCGCAAAAATATCAAAAGGAGTTACTAAATATTGTTTGGCTATACTCTCTATAGTTTCGCCAGACTTTACCTTATGAGTCCTATAATTTTGTGCATTAATACCAATCGAAAAAACAATGAATACAATAGCTAAAAAATTCTTCATTTATAGTTTTAATGTTTATATAATTATGAAACAAATTTGCGTAATTGGTCACAAATTTATTCCCATTCAATAGTTGCAGGTGGTTTAGAACTAATATCGTACACTACTCTATTAACGCCTTTTACCTTATTTATTATTTCATTTGAGGTTTTTTGCAAAAACTCATACGGTAAATTTACCCAATCTGCCGTCATTCCGTCTGTACTTTCCACAGCTCTCAATGCCACACATTTTTCGTAAGTACGTTCATCTCCCATAACACCTACACTATTTACTGGCAATAACATTGCTCCTGCTTGCCATACCTTATCGTATAAACTCCAAGAACGTAGATTATCAATAAAAATAGCATCGACCTCTTGTAATATACGTACTTTCTCTTCAGTTAGATCTCCAAGTATACGAATTGCCAATCCTGGTCCAGGAAAAGGATGGCGGCCAAGCAATTGTGGATCCATATCCATAGAAGCACCAACACGTCTTACCTCATCTTTAAACAATGCTTTTAGAGGTTCTACAATTTTCAGTTTCATAAAATCTGGCAAACCACCGACATTATGATGACTTTTTATTGTTGCACTAGGACCTCCTGTTGCCGAAACACTTTCTATAACATCTGGATATATTGTACCTTGTGCTAACCATTTTACATCATTAATTAAATGTGCTTCATCATCAAACACCTCAATAAATACTCGACCTATAGCTTTTCGTTTTAATTCTGGGTCACTCTCACCTGCTAAAGCATCCAAAAAACGTGCCGAAGCATCTACTCCTTTAACGTTGAGTCCCATGCCTTCGTATTGTTTTAGAACGTCTGTAAATTCATTTTTTCTAAGCAATCCGTTATTTACAAAGATGCAATACAAATTTTTATCAATGGCTTTATGCAATAACATTGCAGCTACAGAAGAGTCTACTCCACCAGATAAACCTAATACCACTTTGTCATCTCCTAATTGTGTTTTAAGTGCTTCAACCGTTTCTTCAACAAATGCATTTGGTGTCCAATCTGGAGTTACATCAGCTATCTTAACCAAAAAGTTTTCTAATAGTTGCTTTCCATCTGTAGAATGGTAGACTTCTGGGTGAAACTGAATCGCATAAGTTTGTTCGCCTTCAATTTTATATGCTGCATTTTCCACATCTTGTGTACTTGCAATAAGTTGTCCGCCTGTTGGTAATTGCTTAATGGTATCACTATGGCTCATCCAAACTTGACTACCTTCAGAAATATGTTCTAAAAACAATTCATTATCTTTAACATAAGCCAAATTGGCTCTTCCATATTCTCTAGTATTAGATTCTGCTACTTTACCTCCAGAAAAATGCGCTAAGTATTGTGCTCCATAACACACTCCTAACAATGGCTTTTTACCACGAATTTGAGATAAATCTGGATGCAATGCATCTTCAGAACGTACAGACATTGGGCTACCAGATAATATAACAGCTTTATAACTCTCTATTTCTGTTGGAATTTTATTGAATGGGTGAATTTCGCAATAGATGTTGAGTTCCCTAACTCTACGCGCAATAAGTTGCGTGTATTGCGATCCGAAATCTAAGATTAATACCTTGTTGTGTTGCATGTGCAAAAATAACAATTGATTTCAGATTTTAGATTGATGATTTTAGATTTTTTGAATAGTTTTTAACAGATACTAATTAATAGTAAAATCATTTGTTTTTATTAAATTTTAAACTTTGTAAAGAATTAATTTCATGTTAGTTGTAAAAAAAGTAAACCTTTCTGTTTGCTTTTTTTGAAATTTATTACCAAAATTAAAATGTACCCCTTTTGTCTTACTTCTAAATTCTATACTCATTTAAATATTAATATCTTTATTCATCTATATATTATAGTCATGAAAAAACTTAAAATCACTTTAGCACTTATTATTGTAGTATGTCATTTAGGTTATGCTCAAAATTTTGTTAAAAATCCCAAAAAAGTAGATAGCATTTTAAATATACTTAAAAATCAACCTAATGACTCATCAAAAGTCGCAAATCTTCATTATCTCTTTGATTACTTTGTTTATAAAGATCTGAAGAAAGGAAAGTATTATGCTGATGAAGAGATTAGAGTTTCAAAACTATTAAATTATGAAGTTGGTATTGCAAATGGCTTGTATAATTATGGTGTATACTATAATAATATAGGTCAACTAGATTCTGCCATAGTATATTATAAGCAAGCTTATGAGCTATTCGAAAAGAAACAAAACTATGGAGGCATGAGCAAGTCTAACCATGGTATTGCTATAATTGAGCAATACAGAGGCAACCATGATATCGCATTAGAACTCACTTACAAAGATATTGACCTATACCGAAACAAACTCCCAGATTCAGTAAGATTAGGTGCTGCTTACGATTTTATTTCAATGATTTATGACGCTAAGGGTAACTATAAGTTGGCTATCATTAACAGTCTAAAAGCGATTAGCATATTAGAAAAGACCGATACACCCATTCGATTGGCAGATGCGTTTTCACATCTTGGCAGTAACGAATTTAGTTTAGGAAATTTTGAAAAATCCTTAGAGTATAAAAAAAAGGTTCTTAACATATATAAAGAGAATGACGATAATTTTTATACCACTGAAGCTCATAACGATATTGGTATTATATACTATCATCTTAAAGATTATGACAAATCTATTAAATCCCTTAAACAAGGGCTTGCCTTAGCTAATGAATTTAAATTCATCAATATAAAAAGGACGATATCAGATAATTTAGGAAAAGTTTTTACTGCAACTGGAGATTATAGCGAAGCACAGAAATATTTAAATGAAGCACTAAAAAATGCGGATGAAAACAATCAGGACTATTGGAAACCTATCATTTTAAATAACTTAGGCGATCTTTACAACAAAACCAACAGACATGAGAAGGCAATTACCTTCCTTACTAAAGCTGAAGAAATAGGGAATAATTTTAATAGTTTAAGTACACTAAAAGACAGTTATTTTATTAGACATGAAAGTTATTTAAAACTAGGACAAACAGAACGAGCTCTTATCGACTATAAAACTTATACAACATTAAAAGACTCGCTTTATAACCTAGAAAAAATAAAGGAAATTGAAGAGTTACGCACAATCTATGACACAGAAAAAAAGAACAACAAATTAAGATTCAAGAAAATGAGATTGAGCTTTTAAACACCAAAAATAAAGTTAGTCGTTTACAGCTTATTTTATTAGCTCTAAGCTTAATTGCTGCTCTAATTTACAGCTTATCCCTATTATCAAAGAAACAGGCGTAATAAAATCGCTAAAGAAAAGGCAGAAGTTGATTTAGAATATAAAACTAAAGAGCTCACTACGCATGCCCTCCATCTAGCTAAAAAGAATGAAGTTTTAAATGATTTGAAACAAAAAGCCAAAGTCTTAAAACAAGATGCAGATGCAGATCCAGGTTATCAAATGCTCATCCAAACTATTAATTTTGACTTGCAGGATGACAATAACTGGGAAAATTTTTCACGCTATTTTGAAGAAGTACACAAAAAATTTAACACTAAAGCACAAGAACAATTTCCTAATATTACCAAAAACGATTTACGCTTAATGGCTCTCTTAAAAATGAATCTATCCTCAAAAGAAATTGCCAATATTTTAAATATTTCTAGCGATGGCATCAAAAAAGCCAGACAACGCCTTCGTAAAAAAATGGGATTAGACTCTAATCAATCTTTAGAAGCTACTGTTATTAATATTTAAATTACAATATTTTAAAGCAGTATCTCTAAAAACGCTTTTGTTTACAGGTTTTTTACCTTTTGTACCCATTTTGTACCCAGTACTTTTTTTGAATTTGAAAATCGGGTGTTTACGTTTGCATAGTCATGGAATTTAAAGCAATGCATCATTATGTTTTTGCACTATTAGGCGCTAAAAAAAATTAAAGCGCAACCATGATCTCTAAAAAAATTTAACTCAAAAATTAAATAAATATGAACCGTATTAACACTTTACTTAGCTACATAGTTTTATTAACTTTATTGTTATTTGCTACAAATTGCAGTAAAGAAGAAGATATTACTGAAAATACTCTTCAAGAACAGACCGATTTAATTGAAACCGCTGGAGTATCTGCTGATGATTTCGAAACTTTCGATGGCGAAATTGGTTTTGTTTTAAACGCAAGAAACATTGCCAAAAAAGGACATCGACCATCCAAAGCTGTCATAAATGTTACCGCTAATACAGGAAACTATTCGCAAACCCTAGACCTTAATACCTTCTCTTTTTTAGGTCAAATTAAATTGTCTAACAAAGATTTATCTGAAGCAGCTAAAGCTGAGTTAACCGAAGGTGTGCCCATTGCAGTAAGTATTCTCAACGAAAATGATGATGAAATTATTTCGCAGGAATTCTCGGGTGTTGTTTTTAACAGTCAAAATTCACCAATGGAACTTAATGTTGCCAACTTAGAAGAGACGGAGCTAAATAAAACCATTAGTTTATCAGAAAACAGACCTTACTATGTTCAAGAAGTTAATCAGAATGCCGTTCCGTTAGCCAATTCCATGCGTGTAAATAGAAACTCTGGATTTGATGATATTTTAACAATATCTTCTGGAACAACTTTTCAGGGTATTTCTAGCGAGCCTGATATGATTTTTAACTTTTTCAAATTCCCAAACGAATTTAACACCTATGGTATAAGACTGGAAGCCTATGGACAATTTGTTGCTGTAAGCAATGCATCTGATAGGTTAGTAAAAATGTTTGGCTTCAATAATTTTGATGATGTATTAAATGCATCAACTGTAGAAAACTATAAATTTATAATCGAAAAAGTATCAGAAGGTCGATATATTTTTAAATCAAAACTAACAGGTCAAAGTTTTAAAACCATAAGCGGTGTTGGAATTGCCGCGGGTACTTCTGGAGTAGAACGTTATTTCAGAATAATCTCCAATACATGGGATTGGAATGTACAAGATTTAGGTATTACTAGTTTGCAACCTATTTTGGCGGAACCTACCACATCTTTCGGTGCCAATAGTACGCTAACTAACTGCGGAAATGGTACATTATCACAAACTATTGGCACTAATGAAACAGAAACAGTCACCAACATTTTGGGATGGGAAGAAAGCTTTTCATTTACAGGCAGTGTAAGTTCGAGTTTTACTGCAACAGTAGGAACCGAATTTGAAGCTGGTTTTTTTGGTACCAGTGCAACTTATAATGCTGAAGTAAGTACAACTCAGGAAATAGGGTTTAGTGCTACAACACAATCATCAACGTTTAACGAAGAAATCAATGAGGTAGAAGAAGCCTTATTTTTTCAACGTACAGTAACCGTTCCATCTGGTAGTGCTTCACTCGTATATGATGTTGCTCAAACTTATAATAATACCATTGTACAGTTTGTACAGCGCGTACGACTTTCAGCTACAGATGAAAATGGTTCTGTCTCTGGAGAACTATTACAGTCTCAAATTCAATTTAGCGGTTTTAACGGTGTGGTAACAGATGTACAACAAGGTCATATCGATATCTCCGTAAAAGGGTTTTTAGAACTTGGTAAATTTTTCGAGTCACAAAGCAGCGTGCAAGATTCACCTGTTAATTGCAATTAAAGGAATTTGAATTCACAATTTTAAAAAAGGTAGTATTTCTTGTACTGCCTTTTTTTATGTTTAACCTTATGAATAATGAACTTTCCTGAAATAGGTTGACTAAAAATTAATCATTTAATTATAGTCAATTATGAAACCACAAAAACAGCACTGGCGAAAAAAAAGCTAC
>NZ_JAIQXX010000021.1 GCF_021887715.1 Winogradskyella immobilis | reverse complement strand
ATACTGGTGGAGTTATCCTTGCATTACATTCTAATTCACCACTCTCTGATGTCGTTGAAATAACTGGGCTATCTTCATCTACTGTCCATGTGTAAACAACTTCAACAGGAATCGCATCATTACAACCGTCTGAAGCTGTTGCTGTATATACTCGAGTATTAATACAACCATCAACAGTATCTTCAAAATCTACATCTGCGGTTAAACCTTCCGCACAATTATCAGTAGCTGTAAATGTTGGTACAGGCGGCACTGAACAGCCAAAATCTGTACCACTTGGTGCTACTCCTTCACCTAATGTTATTACTGGAGCTTCTTGATCACCACCTTGGAATGTCTCCGTGAAAACTAATGGTGGGTCTGTATCACCAGTAACAGTAATAGTTACAGTAACCGTCCAATCACAATCTGTCCCTGTAACTTCAGCAGTTTGTAATAAAAGTCTTGAATTATTTACAACATTACCAAAACAATCTTGGAATAAATCTCTTTCTACATCTAAACTAAAATCATCTTCTGGCATACAACCTGTAAGATCTAAATTCAAATCTTGTGGCGTTAAATCTTCCCCTTCAATAAGGGTTAACATATTATCTGCATCTGCTTTAAAGCTTGCTGTTACAGAATCTTCTGAACAACCATCATTAGCACTATAAGTTAATGTTATATTTATATCACTACAAATTTCAAAATCTTCTATACTAGGAACTTCTCCTTCGAAAGCTCCTTCATCACCACAACCTGCTTCTAATGTTACAAACTCAGCTAACCAAGCTTGATATGCTGCTTGCAATTCTGCTAAAGTTGTATAATCTTCTGGCTGTGTTAATTCTATGTCTTCTGGACCATCTACATCTATTTCTGGTGCTATTACTGAAATAGTCTGGCTTACTGTACCACTCATGTTTCCACAAGCATCTTCTGCCTTCCATGTTCTTGTTAATCTGTACTCATTTGGACAGTCTCCTTCTTCGCGTATATCTTTTCCTACTTGTTCTATTGTTGCTTCACCGCAGTTATCTGTAGCCGTTGGTGGTGTGAACTCAGGCGTATCTGTACACTCGATTGTTATGTCTGCTGGTTGAGTTATTGTTGGTGCTGTATCATCAATAATTCTAAATTGACAACGTAAAGTACCAACAGATTCGTTACCACACTCATCTATAGCTTCTATATATACTGTTATTAAGCGATCACATCCATCTGATTTTCCATTATCTACTTCTCGTACTCGGTATGTTAAATTTTCTGTTTCTGAGCAATTATCTGTAAAACACTGTACTAAAGATAAATTAAGCGAAGGTGCGCCTAAATCTATACCTGCTACTGTAAATAAGCCTTCTACCGTTATTTCTTGTCCTACATAAACATCTGCTTCTGCATCTGCTGGACAATCTGCATATGGAAACTCACTCGTTTTTATAACAAATTCATTCTCATTACAATCATCAATTAACTCTGGGCCTGTTGTATCTTGAACAGTAATTGTTTGGCTTACTGTACCACTCTCATTTCCACAAGTATCTACTGCCTTCCATGTTCTTGTTAATCTGTACTCATTTGCACAGTCTCCATCTTCACGTACATCAGCTCCTACTTGTTCTATTGTTACTTCACCGCAGTTATCTGTAGCCGTTGGTGGTGTGAACTCAGGCGTATCTGTACACTCGATTGTTATGTCTGATCCTGCATCACTAATCTCTGGTGCTATATTATCACCTCCATGGAACTCTTGCTCAAAAATTAATGGTGGTCCTTGAAAACCTTCCGCCTTAATACGCACCGTAATATACCAATCGCAATCATCACCTCTAACGTTTATAATTCTAGAGTCTATATACGTATTACTTACTATAGAACCTCCACAATCTTGAAATAAGTCTTCTGATATCTCAAATTCTAAATTATTCTCTGGCATACAACCATCAAAATCTATATCTAATATATCGTCTTGAGAAAATCCATCACCTTCACCTATAAATATAGGTGTGTTATTGGTTATAATTAATTCTTGGGTACAAGTTGCGATTTCTATTCCATCTACATAAAGCGTATAAGTTCTAATCTTAGTTTTTATAACTCCAGAATCCGTTGTTTCTACAACCGGCGTAGTATTAGAAACCCCCATAGTTACTACTCCTCCACAAGATTCTACATTTTCAAACACATCATTATAATCTCTATAGGTATCTGGATATTCTGTAGAACAGGCTATAGTACGTGTTGGCGGTAATTTACACTCTGCAGAAGGCACACAGCATACTATTACCTCAACAGTTATTTCTGCTGATGCTGTACAACCATTACCATCTGTAACCGTTACTCTCAACACCTCATCATCAGTTACTTTTGTTACTGTTGGGTTTGGAATGCTATCATCACTAAATTCTGCAGTACCATTAGTACTCCAAGACCAACTTACTATATCATCATCTGATGATGCTAATAAAGCTAAATCATTCCCTGTATCTTTAGAGCATACTGATTCTATATCTGCAATTGTTACTTCAGGAGATGGGCTTTCTACTATTGTAAAATTCTCTGTTGTAGCGCAACCGTTCGCATCTGTAATAGTTACACTAAAATCTCCTGGACAAAGTCCTTTTATATGATTTCCATAGAACCCATTAGACCAACTGAAAACAAATGGTGGTGTTCCTCCATTTACTGATACAGAAGCTGTAGCTCCACAACTTTCTGCTTCAGCACATGAAGCACCTATATTAAAATCACCTCTTCCATTGAAATTAGGAGTAGAACTTGTATAATTAAACCAAAATGAAACTCCGAAAGAAGAATCTTTATCATTAGCTCCTTCACCTACTTGTACCCCATACCTACTATCTCTAGTTGTTAAATCTAATTGTAAACCTGCAAGGTCTAATAAACCTGTTATTGTGTTTGGTTTAGAATCATCTATTACATAATAATCCCAATCTAAATAAGCATCAGATAAGCCTCCACCGTTTTTATAAGTTTTTCCACTTTCACTACTCCAGTCATTCCAATCTTTTCTATCTGTAAGCCAAACAGAAACAGCAACTTGTTCATTTGAGTTATCTGTTCTTTCAGCTTTTGCAACTAAATGCGCTGTTCCATCAGTGTATTGATATAGTTTTCCTGAGTTTTCTATAAAAGAAAATCGTGCTGTTTTACCAGAACCACCAAAATTAGGCAACCAAATTGTCCTAGATCCGTTGTAATCAAATAAGTCACAAACTTTAATTGTTTCAGAATCACATCGTGCTTCTGTAGTTGTAACTTCAGCTGTCAATGAAGTTACTGTTACTTCAATTTCGTCAGTAGCTTCACAACCTTCGCAATCTGTTACTGTAACACTATATACTCCATCTTTATCAACAGTTATTGATTCCGTTTCTTCACCTGTAGACCATAAATAAGAAACTGAGGAATCGACATCAACACAAACTTCTTTTTCTGTATTAAGTGTTACATCAATATTTGCTACACAAATATGAGCACCAATAGTATCGAAATTTAAATCTATTTCATTAGATCCATTATAGTTATATATTGTAGAATCTATAGTATACGTTACAGGAGGAGTTGACTCACAAACATCTGTTTGACATGGAAGTTCTGTTGGATTAAAATATCCAATAACCGTTCCATTTAATTCTATAGGGTAAGAGTGATTATTCTGTTCTTCTGTGCCATAACATGCTGCTACGTTAAATTGAATCTCAATAGATGTTACCTCTTTTGTAGAATCTAATATAGGGTCGTCAAATGGCACAATATCTTCATACTCATCTTGAGTAGTAGATGTAAATTCGTCATTACAGATTTGTCTAGTATCAGCTTCCCAGATATCTAAAGGTATAGTTACGCTTTCTTCAACTATTTCACACTCTTGACATTGAGATTCTCCACTAACACTAGCTGTTAGTGTAACCTCATCTCCATCACAGATAGTTACATCTTCTCCTATATCCACATTGAGATAGCACTCAATAGCTTGGTAAGATTTGTATACAGGTCCATAACTCGGAGAATCATCGACTACAGCATAGTTAATAGGCTCATTATCATCTATAGTATCTTCCGTAGAATAGACGTATTGAGTTGTACTGGTTTGCTGAATATTATCTTCCTGTAAATAAGATTGACCTCCTATTGAGTTAGATAACATAAAAAAAAGAGCAAAAACCATAAAGGTAATTACACTTTTAAAAGCCTGTTTTAACAAAAATGCTTTCTTCGCTGTTACAGATAAATTCTTTAATACTTGAGTAAAATTGTACATAGACATGTTTAATAGTTGAATTAATGCTAATTAAAACAAACATGAGTATGCTAAAAATAAGGTAGTTAAGGGCTTTAATTTGCTACTAATCAATGCCTTTATATATGTCAAAATAGAATTAACATCTTCTTTAACGATTATAAAAATATAAAATCACAGACAACATTCTTGATTAAATTTAGCCTTTTAGACAAAGTGTAAATTTATTCGCTAAAGGACATGTTTTTCTTTGAATTAGAGATCGAAAATGATAAGATTGAAAAGCTAGATTCTGTTTACGAAAAGCAATTTGATAAAATTATAAATTGTTCATTACTAGATAATTAAATTTTTGTATATTAAAAAATAAAATTATTATTCAGTCTCTAAAAGATCTGCTTTTATTCCATAATCATTAAGGAATAATTCGAAATCTGTAATGTTATATTTCTTTAAAAATTGAATGGTTTTCTCTATATCATCATGCAATATCTCATCACTTTTAATAAAAGGAATTTCTTTTCTGTAAGCCTTTAAAAATAGCTCTATAAATGTTGAAGATTTATAAGGTTTTCTAAATACCATAGCTTGTGAAGCATTAAACAACTCAATAGCAATAATACGTTCTACATTACGTATTAAATTATAAGCTTGTGTCGCTGCATTTGCTCCCATACTCACATGATCTTCTTGTCCATTACTAGACACAATACTATCGATACTGGCTGGCGTGGCCAACTGTTTATTAGCACTTACTATACTCGCTGCAGTATATTGAGGAATCATAAACCCCGAATTTAATCCTGGATTATCAACTAAAAATGCTGGTAAACCTCTTTGCCCTGAAATTAATTGAAAAATGCGACGCTCAGAAATATTTCCAATCTCAGCCATGGCAATCTTTAAATAATCAAAAGCTAGAGCTAATGGTTGGCCGTGAAAATTACCTGCAGAAATAATTTCGTCCTCATCAGGGAAAATATTAGGGTTATCTGTCACTGAATTAATTTCTGTAATCATGGTTTTTTCAACAAAGTCAATCGTGTCTTTTGTAGCCCCATGAACTTGAGGAATACATCGAAATGAATACGGATCTTGAACGTGTTCTTTTTTACGATGAATCAGCTCACTATCTTTTAAAAATTCAGTAAAACGTCTAGCTACTTTAAGCTGTCCAGCATGTGGTCTTATAAGGTGTACTAAATCATTAAACGGATCTATACGACCATCGTATGCATCTAAAGAAATACTAGCTACTATATCTGCTAAGTAAGATGTTTTATGAGACAATAATAAACAGTATACTCCATAAGCTGTCATAAACTGCGTTCCATTTAATAAAGCTAATCCTTCTTTAGCTTCTAATTTTATAGGTTTCCAATTAAATTTTTTTAAAACTGTAGTCGTATTCACTAAACGTTTCCGATAAGTCACTTTGCCTTTACCTATCAATGGCAATGATAAGTGTGCCAAAGGAGCTAAATCGCCTGAAGCACCTAGTGAACCTTGGGTATATACAAAAGGAAAAATGTCATTGTTAAAAAAGTCAATTAAGCGATTAACTGTAGACAGTTGCACACCGCTATGTCCAAAACTTAGAGATTTAATTTTTAAAAGCAACATAATTTTTACAATGACCTCTGGCACTTTGTCTCCTGTTCCACAAGCATGAGACATCACCAGGTTTTCTTGCAATTTTGTTAAATCGCGTTTAGAAATTTTTACATCATATAATGAACCAAAACCTGTATTTATACCATAAAAAGGTTTATCACTTTCAGAAAGTTTAGCGTCTAAATAGGTTTTCGATTTTTTTATATTTGAAATAACCTGATCTGAAAGTTTAATTTTTCTATCATTAAAAATGATATCATTTATAGCTTTTAGTGTTAAACGTTCTGAAGATATTGTATAGGTTTTAGTCATTTTTAAAGTTTAATTTTATCAAAGTTGAACATAACTTTTAAACTTTACAATAAATGTTAATAATTTAAAGTGTTAGAATTTTAAAGAAAGTTGCAAAAAAAGCAATGTCATAAAACTCAATCTAAATTAATCTTCTCCTTCAACTTCTACTTCGGGTTGCTCAGGTTGTTTAAACAAATCGATATAAGCTTCAGCTATGTAATCAATAATATTACTAGCAAGAAGGCTTTGGTATCCATATTCTTCTAATGCTAAATCGGCAGATCTTCCATGTAAATAGACACCAAATAATGAAGCTTCAATTTCTGAATATCCTTGACATATTAATCCTGTAATAATCCCTGTAAGTACATCTCCAGAACCGGCTGTTGCCATACCTGGATTACCCGTTGTATTGACATAAAGCTTATTACCATAAACTGTAATGGTATTAGCTCCTTTGATCACAATTATAATTTTATACTTAGAAGAAAATGCTTTCGTTTTTTTAAGTTTTTCAAAATCATCAGACCATTTACCAATTAAGCCTTCTAGCTCTTTAACATGAGGAGTCAGTATAGAATGCTCTGGTAATAATTTTAGCAATGTCTTTTTCTTTGAAATTATATTTAGAGCATCTGCATCAATAACTAATGGAGCTTTATTAATCTTCAAAAAAGCTTCAAAAGCTTTAATTGTGTTTACTTCTGTACCTAATCCTACACCAACACCAATAGCTGTAGGTTTAATTTTAAAATCTATAGCAGTTAAATGTTCTTCATTAGCATCTGTAATTACCATAGCCTCTGGCAAGCTGGCTTGCAATGCGGTGTAACCACATTTAGGAATATATGCTGTAGCCACACCAGATCCAACCGACAAAACCGATTTAGTTGCTAAATGAACAGCTCCGATTTTACCATAACTTCCTCCTACAATCAATCCATGTCCAAAAATACCTTTATGATCAAATTTTGCTCTAGGCTTATATAGTGGTAAAATTTCGTGTTTAGAAATCAACTCTACTTCAGTTTCAGTAGTCATTAAATACTCGCGATCAATACCTATATCTAAAACTTCCCACTGTATCGTATATTCAGCTGTTTCAGGTAAAAAGAATACTAACTTTGGAGATTGAAAACTTAAGGTATAATTTGCTCTAACAACTCCGTTAGCATCTTCAACAGCCTTATCTGTATACAATCCTGAAGGAATATCTACCGCTAATGTAAATGCTTGCGAGGCTTTAAAATGATGAAACATATCTTTTATCCAACCGTCAACAGGTTTATTTAAACCTATTCCAAAAATAGCGTCAACAATGATGTCATCTTTATGTATTTCAGGGAAATCACTTTCGCATTTTAAAAGTTGCGGCCATTCTTTAGTTACTGATTTTATACGATCGTAATTCTCTAAAAAATCTTTAGATCGGCTATTGCCACAATTAACCACATAAGTTATTACATTATAACCATGTGTAATTAAATGACGCGCTAAAACCAAACCATCTCCTCCATTATTACCTATGCCACAAAACACATGTATTGGCACTTGAGCACCTTGCATACGGGTATGCATCCAATTAAAGATTTGTGTGCCAGCGCGCTCCATTAAGTCTGTAGATGATATGTTCTGGCGCTCTGAAGTCAGCTTATCTCCTTCGTATATTTGTGCTTTTGAAAAGACTTTCATTTACTTTTGTTGTTTTATTATTGATTGTAATACTAATCTCTAATTTGCTTTTTTGCTTTCTTGCTACCCTCATACATTTCGTATTTTACAAAACGTGCTTCAAGTTTAGCATTATATAATTTTATTTTTCGAGATGGACGTAAGCCTACAAATTTTAATGCTTCTAGGTTAGAAGTAATTAACCATGCATTTGTATTTGGGTAACCGTGCTTTAAAGTTGTACCGATATCTCCATAGAATTCTTCCACATTCAAATTTTCTAAACGCTCTCCATAAGGTGGATTAAATACCATATGCAATTTGTCTGTACCTGCTTTTTGTGTTTTAAAGAAATCTTCATGCTGAATATGAATAAACTCATCTAAATGTGCATTCTTAATATTTTCTTTTGCTTTAGTAACCGCAGATGGAGATTTATCATATCCTAAAATCTTATAATGAAAGTCTCGCGTTTTTTTAAGTAAGGATTCTTCGATCTTTTCAAATAAATTCACATCCCAATCTTCCCAACGCTCAAAAGCAAATTCTTTTCGCATTAAATTGGGTGGAATATTACATGCTATCATTGCTGCTTCTGCTAAAACAGTACCACTACCACACATAGGATCCATAAAATCGGTCTGTCCATCCCAACCGCTTAATAGAATTAAACCCGCAGCAAGCACCTCGTTAATTGGCGCAATATTAGTCGCTGTTTTATAACCACGTTGATGTAAAGACTCTCCTGAAGTATCTAAAGAAATTGTACAGCGTTGACGATCTATATGCACATTTATTTTTATATCAGGAAAACGCAAGTCTACATTAGGGCGTTCTCCTGTATTTGCTCTAAACCGATCCACTATAGCATCTTTAGTTTTTAAAGCTGTATATAACGAATGTGTAAAAACTGTAGAATGTACTGTGGCATCAACAGCTAAAGAACCATTAGATTTTAAATACTTTTCCCATTTTATGTTTTTTACATTATCATAAAGATCTTGTTCTTTAACAACACGGAATGATTTTATAGGTTTCAAGATTTTTATAGCTGTACGTAAACCTAAATTGGCTTTGTACATAAACCCTTTATCTCCAACAAAAGACACATTACGCACTCCTTTCTCTACCTCCATCGCTCCTAATTGCGTTAACTCTTTTGCTAATAGATCTTCAAAGCCAAATAAAGTTTTGGCAACCATCTTGAAATTATTGTCCATATAATACGTCAAATAGAAAACAAAAATACAGTATTTTTGTAGTACATTTAATGTTATGACAAAAACAACGAAACAATGGTATGCCTCTTGGTTTGACACACCATTTTACCACATTTTATATAAAGATAGAGACTATACTGAGGCACAAGCCTTTATGGATACACTTACTCAATATCTTAATTTACCCGAAAATGCTAAGGTTTTAGATTTAGCTTGTGGTAAAGGGAGACATTCTGTATATCTTAATAAATTGGGTTATCAAATTACTGGAGTTGATTTATCTGAACAAAGCATTGCACATGCTAAGCAATTTGAGAATGACACCTTAAAGTTTAATGTGCATGATATGACTAAACCTTATCCAGATACGTTTGATGCGGTCTTTAACCTATTTACCAGTTTTGGTTATTTTGAAACTGACGAATGCAATCTAAAAACCGTAGAATCGATTAAAGCTGAACTTAATGCTTCTGGTTTTGGAGTTATCGATTTTATGAATGCCGAATATGTTATTGATCATCTTATACCAGAAAACACAAAAACAGTAGATGGTATTGATTTTCTTCAAAAAAGACGTTTAGAGAATGGTTATATTATTAAAGACATTTCTTTTGATGTAGATGATGAGCATTATGAATATCAAGAACGTGTAAAAGCCTTAACTTTAAATGACTTTGAATCTTTTTTTGAAAAAGCCGGAGTTCATCTCTTAGATGTGTTTGGAGATTACAAACTCAATAAATTTCATACTAAAACGTCCGAGCGGTTAATAATGATTTTTAAATAAAATCTTTTTTGTAGTCAGTCTATGTTTTCAATGTACAATTATTTATTCCCGCTATATGCTGTAATCATTGGTATTTGCATTGCATTGATAACAAAACGCAAAAAAAAATCATTCACTAAACACTTACTCTCTTTTAGTGGAGCTTTTATATTAGCACTCACACTTATTGAATTATTACCAGAAGTGTACATGCATTTAGAAGCAAAATTAATTGGTGTACTAATTTTGGGAGGAATAGTTATTCAAATATTTTTAGAATCGCTCTCCAAAGGTGCCGAACACGGACATTTACACATACATAAACACACAACAACATTTCCTTGGTTGCTTTTTATTAGTTTAAGCATTCATAGTTTTTTAGAAGGTTTTCCTATACACGAAAATAACGATATGGTATATGGCATACTTATTCATAAAATACCGATTGCTATACTTATAACCTCATTTTTGTTAGATTCAAAATACACTAAGCTTCAAATTACTATAGCTTTAATTGTATTTGCTATAATGACACCACTAGGTACTATTTTATCCAACAATATTCCTATTCTCATCGATTATACAAATTATGTAAATGCTATAGTTATTGGTATCTTTTTACATATTGCCACTATTATTTTATTTGAAAGCAGCGAAGGCCATAAGTTCAATCTTACCAAGCTATTTACTATTATTCTTGGTGTAATTATTGCTTATTTTGTTTAGTAAAGAAGAATCGCGTTTGCTAAGAGAAACGTTTTGGATTAGCTTCGGAAAATCATTTCCTAGAAAATGGTTACTATACAATACCAAAATAAAAGGCCTTTCTTTTAAATTCTATTTTGATACTAAAAAAGCATTTGTAGCTCTAGATTTAGAAGATGTCCCGATAACTATCGGGATAGAAAATCGAATCAATTGCTGGGAGAAATTAGAAGCCTTAAAACACATTTTACATTCTGAGTTTTTACCCAAAGCGATTTACGAAGAAGAATTTTATCTCGATAATGGTAAAGAAATCTCACGTATTTATGTACCTCTAGAACAAAAAGTATCTATCCATAACAAAGACTCTTGGCAAGCCGTTATGGAATTCTTTAATACTACCATGCCAAAGTTTGAAGCTTTTTTTGAAGAATACAAAGATATTATCAAAGGGTAAATATTTCTTTTAAGAACAAAATAACATTTGTATTAAGGGATTAATTTTAGAAATTAATTAATTTTAAATCTTTAATTTTTAAACTACTAACATTATGAAATCCTTATCATATATTCTTTTCGTTTTTATTTGTGTTACACAAGCACAAACCTCTACACCTACATTTATTAGTGAGACTTTAGAGTTGACGCATTGTGAGTCTGCCGTATATGATAAAGCAAATAACCGTATATATGCATCTTTAATTGGAGACCGAGAAGCTGGTGATGGATCTATAGCTACAGTAAGTACTGACGGAAAACTCATTAATAAAACGTTTGTCGAAGGCCTTAATGATCCAAAAGGTATCGCTATTACTAAAGACCGTTTATTTGTGTCTGATAATAAAATGCTTATTGAAGCAGATTTAAAAACAGGTAAAGTACTTAAAAAGCATACCGCAGAAAGCGTTCAGTTTTTAAACGATGTTGCTATCGATGCGGATGGCAATGTATATGCTTCTGATACACGAACGTCCGAAATATATAGATTAGATACATCTGGTCATTTTTCGCTTTGGATGGCTAATGAAACTTTAGATAGACCTAATGGTCTTTTAATACAAGGCAATACTATGTATGTGGCATCTTGGGGAGCTGGTAAAGACGGAGGTGCCGTATCTAAAATAGATATGAAAACAAAAACTATAGAAAATATATCTTCATCTATTGGTAACTTAGATGGCATTAGACCTTACGACAATGAACGTATGATTATCTCAGATTGGAGAAGTGGAAATATTCATTTGATTGATGCAAACGGTAAGACCGAAAAGATACTAACTGTTGGGGAAAGTGTTGGCGATATTGCTTATATTAAAGAGAAAAACTTACTACTATTACCAATGAATCGTCAAAGTCGTTTACTTTTCTATAAACTTAAATAAGTCAATTGTGCGTTTTGAAGATTACAGTATTCGTCTTTTAAAAGAAAGTGATTTAGAATCGTATTATAATATGGTTCAAAAAAACAGGGCACGCCTTGAAGATTTTTTTACAGGCACCGTTTCTAGAACCGCTACTTTTGAAGATACTAAAGCCTTCCTTTCTGAAATTGCAGATAAAGCTAACAAAAGGCAATATTTCCCTTATATCATTATTGAAGATTCTACTAATGCCATTATTGGTTTTCTAGACCTAAAAAACATTGATTGGAGTATCCCTAAATCTGAAATGGGTCTATATATTGATGAAGATTATGCTGGCAAAGGCATTTCCACAAAAGCATTTGTACTATTTCAAGAACATTGTTTTAAGACATATCGTTTTAAAAAACTATTTCTCAGAACGCATTCCAAAAATTATGCCGCACGTAAAGTTGCCGAACAAGCAGGTTTTGAAATTGAAGGTACAATCCGTCGTGATTATGTTACTACTTCTGGCGAATTGGTAGATTTAATTTATTATGGTAAATTAGGCTAACTAATCAATATCACATAAAATCATGAAATTAGGAGCTTTCTCTGTGAGCTTGTGTGTAAAGGACATTCATGCTTCTAAAACATTCTACGAAACTTTAGGATTTACTGTCTTTGCAGGAGATATAGAGCGTAATTATCTCATTCTTAAAAATGGTGAAACCGTCATTGGATTGTTTCAAGGCATGTTTGAACAAAACATTCTCACATTTAATCCAGGTTGGGATCAAAGCGCAAATGCTCTAGATAATTTTGAAGATATCCGTAGCATTCAAAAACATTTAAAATCCAAAGCTGTTTCCTTAACAAGCGAAGCAGATGAAACTACATCGGGTCCAGCAAACTTTATGCTGACTGATCCTGATGGTAACACCATTCTATTTGACCAGCATGTGTAATGATAAATTACAATAACAAAGTTTTTAAGCCTATTTCTATTTCAGATAATGCTGAAGTTTCTGACGATACACGATTTATCTATAAGCAAGTTGGAAACGTTTTAACTTCAGAATATAAAGGAGGTTCAATTGCAAAAGGGCATTTAATTGGTATTGTAAATGATAACGGATGTATAGACATGCGCTACCATCAAATTAATACAAAAGGAGAATTAATGACAGGTGTTTGTTTTTCTAAACCAGAAATACGCCCTAACGGAAAAATAAGGTTGCATGAAACTTGGCAATGGACATCTGGTGATTTATCTAAAGGAATATCTATTTTAGAAGAGATTTAATTAATTATAAAAACATTTGAAGAAAACACTAAACATATCGCTAATCATCTTCGGAATTGGGAGTTTAATATTAATAGGATTTATAATGTTTATTGGAGCTGCTATGGGAAAGAAAGCAGATAATTATAATTTTTCTGAAAAACAGAATCTAGAAACTAAATTAATAATAAAAGATTCTATTCCTCAAGGAGAATTTACATATGAATTATACTTTACGGAATTTGGCGGGCGAATGGAAAATTTGTCTGTTGAAATAATTATAACTGGAAATAAAATCATTGTTTATAATAAAGAAGAGAATCCTTTGATAGGTGGAAACGTAATAGTAAAAGGAATTTTATTAAAACACAAGTCTGGCAAATGGATTATTGGAAAAGCAAAGACTGATAAAAACGCTGAGGAAATTGGAGGTTGTTCAGATGGGCCGACACCAATTAATTTTGAGACGAAAATTATACAATGGTGCTAAAAAACATTTTATAGTACTTTTACTAATATCTATTCTATATCACATACCAAAATATCATCAAAAAATGACAAATAGCTCCTGCCAAAACAAAAACATGCCAAATAACATGATTGTACGGAATTTTATGTATTGCATAAAACACAATACCAACCGTGTAAAAAAATCCACCAGCAAATAACCACCATGTTCCATCAGCACCTATTATACTTGATAATGTTGAATAATCAAACACAATCAACCAGCCCATAATCAAATATAAGAGTGTTGAAAAAATTTCAAATTTACCTGTAAAAAAGAGTTTCAATACCACACCAAAAGCAGCGATTCCCCAAACAGAATAAAACAATGGCCAACCTAAACTTTTGGATAATAAAATAAGTAATACAGGCGTATATGTTCCAGCAATTAGTAGGTAGATGCTAATATGATCAATTATACGAAAACGTTGTTTTAACTTTTTACTAGATACTGAATGATATAAAGTGGACGCCAAAAACAGAACAATAATTGAAAGTCCATAAACTACAACACTAAATAAATGCCAATTTTGCGTAGCGTCTACATTATTAACAAGGAAGATTAAACCAATACAACCTAAAACAACTCCAAATCCATGAGACCAAGCATTAAGTTGTTCTTCTAATTTAGTTTGGGTACTCACCTACTGTTTTTTACGATTAGGTATTGGTTTTGTTTCTTTTTTAGGTAACCATTTATCCGTAAGCGCATAATAATCAATCTCAAAAGCGGATTTTTGACGTTCTAACCGTTGATCTTGAAACGCACGTAATAAAATGTCTTCTATTAAAAAATCTTCTTCTACCTCTAACGGGTTAAACTCACGTTTTAAAGAAATGTCAAACAAATTTGCTGTATTATTATACCAGAAGGCACGCCAACCATTTCTTAGTTCTTTCACCAAACTAAAAGCTGTTTTTCCTGTTTGACGATGAATTAATTTTATAAGTATTTGCCCTTCGGTTTTTGTCATTTTTTTCAACTCTGCCGAAAATTCCTTTTCAATAAATTTCTGAACTTGCTTAGCATGTTTTTTCTTTTTCCTGCGTTTTTCATATTGTTTTAACTCTTCATTTAAAAGTACCAAACGGTCCGCAGCCATTTTTGCATAAGGATATACTTTAAGCGTTTTTCGTTTTAAGATTAAATAACGAATACGCTCTTCTCTATTCGCATACTTTAACTTTGGCATTACCATAACTTCATCTAAGTCAATAGCCAAACGAGGAATTGAATCTCCTTCTATGATAAGGTATTTTACCTGGGTAGAATCTTGCTCAACAGGATCTATCTGAGCCATTAACCCCAATGGAAAAAAGAATAAAATGCCTATTAAATATTTCATATTATACTTTATGTCGCTAAAATCATTCCAAAACAACATTTCATCACTATTCAAAATTAACAATTTATAAACCCTTTAACCTTAAAATCGTATTAATATTATTATTTTTAGAAAAATTTTTTAGACAATGGCAAAACAAAAATTATTAAATAAAAAGTCAATGGACTTTTTAGAAAAATATCTAAATAACGCAGCACCTACAGGTTATGAATGGGATGGGCAAAAAATATGGATGAACTACTTAAAACCTTATGTAGATGAATTTATAACAGACACTTATGGCACTGCCGTTGGTGTTATAAATCCAGATGCAAAATATAAAGTGGTTATTGAAGGACATGCCGATGAAATTTCTTGGTATGTTAATTACATTTCTGACAAAGGTTTAATATATGTCATTAGAAATGGTGGTAGTGATCATCAAATAGCGCCAAGTAAGGTGGTTAATATTCATACTAAAAAAGGTATTGTAAAAGGGGTTTTTGGATGGCCTGCTATACATACCAGAAGTAGAGCTAAAGAAGAACCACCTAAACCAGACAATATTTGCATAGATGTTGGAGCTAAAGACAAAAAAGAAGTTGAAAAAATGGGAGTTCATATAGGTTGTGTTATTACCTATCCAGACGAATTTCATATTCTTAACAAAGATAAATTTGTATGTAGAGCTTTAGACAACCGCATGGGAGGTTTTATGATTGCTGAAGTTGCACGTCTATTAAAAGAGAATAAAAAAAAATTGCCATTTGGCTTATATGTCACCAATTCTGTACAAGAAGAAATTGGTTTACGTGGAGCTGAGATGATAACACAAACGATTAAGCCTAATGTGGCGATAGTAACTGATGTTACTCACGATACTACAACGCCAATGATAGATCCTAAAAAACAAGGTTTAGCTAAAATTGGAGATGGTCCTGTTGTGGCTTATGCTCCAGCAGTTCAGCAAAAGTTACGCGATTTAATCACCGATACTGCTGAAGAAAAGAAAATACCATTTCAACGCGCTGCACTCTCTAGAGCTACTGGCACAGATACAGATGCTTTTGCTTATAGCAATGGTGGTGTTGCTTCTGCTCTAATTTCTTTACCGCTACGTTATATGCATACTACGGTAGAAATGGTACATCAAGATGACGTAGAAAACGTAATTCGTTTAATCTACGAAACAATTTTAAAAATAGAAGACGGAGAAACTTTTAGTTATTTTAAATAAACAAATGCCCTTACAACAACAAAAACATTTATTTGATATTCCTGAAGATATCTGTTATTTAAATACAGCCAATTTATCTCCATCTTTTAAGTCTGTAGAAACTGCTGGGATAACTTCTGTATTAGAAAAAAGCAGACCATATAAAATTACTGGTTATCATTTTTTTGATGCCGTTACTGAGCTTAAAAAAGAATTTGCTAAAGTTATCAATGCTAAAGATTATAACCGTATTGCTACAATTCCGTCTGTATCTTACGGATTAGCAAATGCTGCAGAAAATATTACTTTACAAAAAGGTGATGAAATCATTATTGTAGAAGAGCAATTTCCAAGTAATTATTATGTTTGGAAAAAAATTGCAGATCGGTACGGAGCATCTATTGTAACGATTAAGCAACCCGAAGACAGAGAACATTGTGGTGATTTATGGAATGAAGCGATACTTGAAGCCATTACTGAGAAAACTGCATTAGTAACACTAGGAAATATTCATTGGGCTAACGGACTTGTTTTCGACCTAAAAGCCATTAGACAAAAAAGCAGACAACACAATGCATTGCTCATTGTAGATGGTAGTCAATCTATTGGAGCTTTACCTTTTGATGTTAATGACATACAACCAGATGCTTTAGTTTGCGCAGGTTATAAATGGTTATTTGGACCATACGGTTGCGCTTATGCCTATTATGGGTCTTATTTTGATAACGGTATTCCATTTGAAGAAAATTGGTCCAATCGGTTAGGGAGTGAGAACATTACAGGTTTAACTCACTATCAACCAGAATACAAACCTCTTGCCAATAGATATAATGTTGGTGAGAGTGGCAATTTTATTAATGTAAGCATGCAGATTGAAGGCATAAAACAAGTCTCTCAATTTAGTCCTAAAGATATTCAAACCTATTGTCATTCTATTACAAAAGATGCTGTTAAAGAACTAAAGGATATAGGTTTTTATGTTAATAAAGACGAGCAACGTGCAAAACATTTATTCGGAATTGAAATACCAAAATCTATAGATGGAGAACAATTAAGAATGGCTTTAGCTGAGCAAAATATTTACGTATCGTTTCGTGGTAATTATATCCGCTTGTCATGCCATGTGTTAAATACTAAAGCTGATTTTGATAAATTATTACGCTGTATTAAATCGGTTATGACATTAGTGTAATGGATGAATATATAGATATTGTTGATAAAAATGGCCAACCCAAAGGTATAGCTTTAAAGTCTGAAGCTCACAAAAACGGATGGTATCACAACACTATTCATTTATGGTTATATACT
This sequence comes from Winogradskyella immobilis, assembly GCF_021887715.1. GTDB lineage: Bacteria > Bacteroidota > Bacteroidia > Flavobacteriales > Flavobacteriaceae > Winogradskyella > Winogradskyella immobilis. Next base: position 26,402 of record NZ_JAIQXX010000021.1, on the reverse strand, counting down.
TCAGACCATCGCATATTGTTACAACAACGCTCGCACAAAAAAAAGATTTACCCATTACTTTGGGATGTCTCTGTTGCCGGACATATAGATGCTGGCGAAACTTTTGAAACTGCCGCTATACGTGAAACCGAAGAAGAAATAGGGTTAAAATTACCGCCTAAAGCTTTAAAAAAGATAGATACACGATTGCATGAATCTTCTTATGCAGATGGAACTATTTTAGATTATGAGTTTCATCAAGTTTATATTTCAGAATTAAATGTAGATCTAAATGCGTTAACTCCACAAGCCGATGAAGTTGAAGCTTTAAAATTGGTAAGTTTTACAGAATTTGAAGATTTATTACAAAACAGTGAAACAAATTCTCATTTTATAGCTTCAAATCGCACCTACTATACGTTCGTTATAGATACAATTAAAACCCAATGTAGATTATGACTCTAGTTTTATTAGCAGTTGCACCTGTATTGGCTATTATTTTATACATTTATTTACAAGATAAATACGAAAAAGAACCTGCGAGTTTACTTATAGCTAGTTTCTTATTAGGAGCTGTATTAAGTATTCTTATCGTTATTGGTATATATCTATTTACCGGAAAATATATTCCTATTACAGATGAGCGTAGTATATGGCAGCAATTCATTCAAGCTTTTATTGTGGTTGCATTGGCTGAAGAATTTAGTAAATACGTTATTGTAAAATATTTTGCACAACCCCGAAAAGCCTTTAATGAACCTTATGATGGTATTGTTTATGCTGTTATTGTGTCTATGGGTTTTGCTTGTACAGAAAATATAATGTATGTGTTAAATGGCGGATATTCAACAGCTATATTAAGAGCCTTTACAGCTGTGCCTGCTCATGCAACATTTGGAGTATTAATGGGGTATTTTATGGGAAAAGCAAAATTTTCTAACAATAGATTAAAATGGAATATGGCCGGATTATTTCTAGCTGTTTTATTCCATGGCTCATACGATTTCTTTTTGTTTATAAATTTTATACCAGGAATTTCCATCGGAGCATTTATATCATTAATAATTGGTGTAATTTTGTCTCGAAAAGCTATAAAACGGCATCAAGAAATTTCAAATTTTAAATGAATAATAACATTATATAATGCTATTTAAAATAAATAATATCAAATACTTAAACCATGTATAAAACTAATGTTAATTCAAATTTTAGTTTTGAGTTTACTGAAGAAGACATTCACTCTTCAGATACAATAAAAACTTCCAGAAACAAGTATCATATACTTAAAGATGATACTTCTGTTGAAGCACAAATTACTGATGCTTCTTTTCTAACAAAAACCTATACAGTTGTAGTAAATAATAATTCTTATGAGGTACAGATTCAAGACGCATTAGACCAACAAATTAGCGCTATGGGATTTGAAATCGGAGCTTCTAAAAAAGTAAACGATATTAAAGCACCTATGCCAGGTTTAATATTAGAGATTTCTGTAGCTGTTGGTGATGAAGTTGAAGAAAACGATCAACTTCTAATCCTTGAGGCCATGAAAATGGAAAATGTTATTAGTTCACCACGAGCTGGTGTTATTAAATCTATAGCTGTTAATCAGGGAGAAACTGTAGGTAAAAATTCACTTTTAATCGCTTTTGAATAATATGAAAAAAATACTAGTAGCAAATAGAGGTGAAATTGCCATTCGTGTTATGCAAACCGCTAAGAAGATGGGCATTAAAACAGTGGCAGTGTTTTCTGAAGTAGACCGTAATGCACCACATGTAAGATATGCTGACGAAGCTGTTTGTATTGGTCCTGCTCCATCCAATCAATCTTATCTAAGAGGAGACAAAATTATTGAAGTCTCTAAAACTTTAAATGTAGACGCAATCCATCCGGGTTATGGGTTTTTAAGTGAAAATGCAGATTTTGCAGAGCTTTGCGAGGCGAATTCCATTACATTTATAGGACCTAGATCTAAAGCCATTAAAGTCATGGGTAGTAAGTTAGCTGCCAAAGAAACCGTAAAGGCTTATGATATTCCTATGGTTCCCGGCATTGATGAAGCTGTTACAGATGTAGAAAAAGCGAAAGCTATAGCCTTAGAAATTGGTTTTCCTATACTAATTAAAGCTTCTGCAGGCGGAGGCGGAAAAGGTATGCGTGTGGTTGAGAAAGAAGCGGATTTAGAATCGCAAATGGAACGTGCTATTTCTGAAGCAACGTCGGCATTTGGTGATGGATCTGTTTTTATTGAAAAGTATGTAAAATCACCACGACATATCGAAATACAAATTATGGCCGACATGCATGGTAATGTCATCCATTTATTTGAACGCGAATGTAGCGTACAACGCCGTCATCAAAAAGTTGTTGAAGAAGCACCATCTTCTGTGTTATCGTCTGAATTGAGAGAGGAAATGGGACAAGCCGCTATTAATGTAGCACGTTCTTGCGATTATATTGGAGCTGGTACTGTAGAGTTTTTATTAGATGCAGATCATAATTTCTATTTCTTAGAAATGAATACACGCTTACAAGTTGAGCATCCTGTCTCAGAAATTATTGCAGGTGTAGATTTAGTAGAACTACAAATTAAAGTGGCACGTGGCGAAGTTTTAGATATAGCGCAAGACGATTTAAAAATTAATGGTCATGCCTTAGAACTACGTGTATACGCTGAAGATCCTTTAAATGATTTTTTACCTAGCGTTGGTAATCTAGAAGTCTATCAACTGCCTGTCGGAAAAAACATTCGTGTAGATAATGGTTTTGAAGAAGGTATGGATATTCCTATCTACTACGACCCGATGCTTTCAAAATTAATTACCTATGGCAAAACACGTGATGAAGCTATTGAATTAATGATTAAAGCCATTAACAACTACAAGATACAAGGAGTACAAACCACATTAGCATTTGGGAGATTTGTATGCGAACACGAAGCATTCCGTTCTGGTAATTTTGATACGCATTTTGTAAAAAATTACTATTCACCAAAATTATTAGAGGAACAACATAAAAATGAAGCTGAGATTGCAGCACAGATTGCTTTGAAACGTTATTTTGAAGATCAGAAACAATTACGCTTACCTAATTAAGATATAGTATGGATTCTAAAATAAAAACATTAAACGATAAGTTAGCTTTAGCGCATTTGGGAGGCGGACAAGCTAGAATAGATAAACAACATGAAAAGAAAAAACTAACCGCAAGAGAACGTGTTAATTATTTCTTGGACGAAGGTTCTTTTGAAGAAATTGGTGCTCTAGTAACACATCGCACCAAAGATTTTGGCATGGAAAAACAACAATTCTATGGAGATGGAGTTGTTACAGGTTACGGTACTGTAAATGGACGTTTAATCTACGTGTTTGCTCAAGATTTCACAGTGTTTGGTGGTTCATTATCTGAAACGCATGCCGAGAAAATCTGTAAAATTATGGATTTAGCAGTACAAGTCGGAGCGCCTTTAATTGGACTTAACGATTCTGGTGGCGCTCGTATACAAGAAGGCGTACGTTCTTTAGGTGGTTATGCAGATATCTTCTATAGAAATGTACAATCTTCTGGAGTTATCCCACAAATTTCTGCAATTATGGGACCTTGCGCTGGTGGAGCAGTATACTCACCTGCCATGACAGATTTTACGATTATGGTTGAAGACAGTAGTTATATGTTTGTTACTGGACCTAATGTAGTTAAAACGGTAACTAACGAAGAGGTAACAAGTGAAGCACTTGGTGGAGCAAGCACACATTCTACTAAATCTGGTGTTGCACATATTACTGCCTCTAATGATATAGAATGCTTAGAAAGCATAAAACGTTTATTAAGTTACTTACCTCAAAACAACACAGAGAAGCCTGTTGACCTCAATTATAATATTACAGATGAAGTAAGAGACGTGTTATCAGACATTGTACCTGATAACGCAAATAAGCCTTACGATATGCATTCGGTTATTGAAGGTATTATTGATGAAGATTCTTTCTATGAAGTTCATAAAGATTATGCCGAAAATATTATTGTTGGTTTTGCGCGTTTAGGTGGAAAAAGTATTGGTATTATTGCTAACCAACCATTATTTTTAGCAGGAGTACTTGATGTCAATAGCTCTAAAAAAGCAGCACGTTTTGTACGCTTCTGTGATTGTTTTAATATCCCTTTATTGGTATTAGAAGATGTTCCAGGATTTTTGCCAGGCACAGATCAAGAATGGAACGGTATCATTGTTCATGGTGCAAAACTACTCTATGCGTTTAGTGAAGCTACTGTACCTAGAGTGACTGTAATTACGCGTAAAGCTTATGGCGGTGCTTATGATGTTATGAATTCTAAACACATTGGAGCAGATATGAATTTTGCTTGGCCAAGTGCCGAAATTGCCGTTATGGGTGCTAAAGGAGCTGCTGAAATTATTTTTAAACGCGATATACAAGCTGCCGAAGACAAAGAAGCTAAATGGAAAGAGAAAGAAGCAGAATATGCAGAACTCTTTGCAAATCCTTATAGCGCTGCTGAACGTGGTTTTGTTGATGAAGTCATTTTACCAAAAGACACACGTCGAAAATTAATCAAGGCGTTTAGCATGCTTGAAAATAAAGAAGTTAATAAACCTAAGCGTAAACATGGGAATATTCCTTTATAAAAAACATACAAGGCGCTTACTTTATAACTATTAATTTGAAAATAAGTCTTTTCAAATCATAAACGAGACGTGTCCAAATTCAAAAAAGTAGTATAAACATTTCGTTTATACTACTTTTTCATTATATCTAGTTCATTCTAATTAGGAAACAAACTCTTGTCCAAGCCAGGAACAATACGTAATGCATTTTTATAATATACTTTTTTAAGTACTTCGTCTGGCAAGTCTAAACCATACATAGGCCAAAATGCATGATACTTTTTATGATACGGAAAGTACTCGTCATCACTTTCTAACACTCTAAAATAGGTTGGGAATTCTTCAGGCTTCCAACTGTCTTTTCCAAACAAAATACGGTCTTGATATTTAATAAAAAACGCTTTTGCAAACCGCGGTTGACGTCCTAGTTCTGCAATGATGGCTCCAATACCCACATTCATATTTGGCATTTCATCTAGTAACTGTGATAGTTTACCAAGATTATTAGCATACCAACCCATATGTGCATTGATAAACGTGGTGTTTTTATGACGCTTAAACATGTTATGTTGTTCTCCTATAATTTGTTCCCAAGGAGCTGGATTATCAGCACCTCGTTTTCTGCCTGGTCGTGTCTTTAACTCCAACCAACGCTCGTTATCACCATCAAAATCATCCCAAAACGATTTTGGATCTGCAGAATGAATTAATACCGGGATACCTAATTCTCCACACTTATCCCAAATTGGTGCCAAACGTGGATCGTCTACTGCTACACGTTCCCCTTTTACATCTTTATCTCTAAGCCCAAGTCCTTTATATATTTTCAAACCACGTGCTCCATTTTTCACATCTTGTTCTAGCTGAGCTACAGTAGCTTCTATCCATCCATCTTTACCTACATTTCCATTAAATCCTATATTAGCAAAAACAACGAAACGATTAGGATAATTATTTTTAATATTAGCTACAGATTTCATTAAATCTTCACCAGAGCGTCCACTTAAATTTACCATTAACCCCATGTTAAGTGTATCCATAGCTGCGATTACAGGTGCCAAATCTTGAGTTGGCATACGGTATTGATGACCATGCACATCTATAAACGGAAATTTAGCGCGTTTAATAATTTTACCAGGTACAACCAGTGTTGATTTAGGATTATATTCTTCAAAAGTTAAGTCTTGCGCCGTAATTACCAAAGATAATGAGATTGCAAATACAGCTAATACGTAATGTTTTAAATTCATTTTGTTAGTGATTTTTTATTTGAAAAAGCTAAAGATACTATTCTTATACTATTGAGTTTTAATTTTAGTATGGGTTTAACAAGAGGTGTTATAACGTTAGTTGTTTTATATTTTAGCTTGATAGGTATATAAATCGTAATAACGACCTTGTAACGCAATTAACTCATCATGTGTACCGCGCTCGGCAATATGACCCGCTTCTATTACTAAAATTTGGTCTGCTTTTTTAATAGTACTCAATCGATGTGCAATAACAATTGTGGTTCGCTCTTTTACTAATTCAGCTAAACTTTTTTGAATTAGCGCTTCGCTCTCGGTATCTAAATTAGAGGTCGCTTCATCTAGGATAATTACTTTAGGGTCGGCTAAAATCGCTCTGGCAATTGCTAATCGTTGTCGTTGGCCACCTGATAGTTTTACACCACGTTCACCAATTAAAGTGTCTAAACCATCTTCAAATCGGTCTGTAAATTCATTAACATAAGCTGCTTTTACGGCATTTTGCAATTGATCTTCTGTAGCATTAGGTCTTGGAAACAAAATGTTTTCACGAATAGAACCTTCAAATAAAAATTCGTCTTGAAGTACAACTCCTAAATGTTCGCGGTAACTACTCAATTTTATCTTAGACATATCTTGCCCGTCGATAGTAACTTTTCCTGACTTAGGGTTTAAAAACGTTGCTGATAATCCTGCAATAGTTGATTTCCCTGAGCCAGAACTTCCTACCAATGCAATGACTGATCCTGAAGGTGCTTTAAAGTTAATGTTATGAAGGACTTCTTTTCCTTCTTCATAAGAAAATGACACATCATTAAACTCAATATCACCATTAATTTTATCAAGAATTACCGTTCTATTTTCATCTTCATCTTCAGCCATAGTATTCATTAATTCTTCTGTACGATCTAAACCTGCTAAAGCTTCAGTCAATTGACTTCCTATATTGCTCATTTGTACAATGGGCGCTACCATAAATGCTAAAAGAAATGTGAATTCTAAAAACTCTCCAGTAGTCATTGTCTCTTGTATCATATAATAGCCACCAATACCCATAATGCCTGTAGTGGCAATTCCTATTAAAAATGTTGAAGAACTTGTCATTATAGCCGTTGCTGTTAAACTCTTCTTGACATTCTGATAAATTTCATTCACTCCTTTTTCAAACACTTTGTTTTCTTGAGCTTCTGCATTAAACGCTTTAATTACTCTGACTCCTGCTAACGTTTCGGTTAAACGTCCTTTAACCTCAGCATTAATTTTTCCTCGTGTTCTAAATATGGGACGAATGTATTTAAAAGCCTTAAGCGCAACTATACCAAAAATAGACAACGGCACAAAAACAAAGAGTGTCATCCAAGCATTTATCTTAATAAGAATTATCAAAGATATTATTGCGGTAAACGTACCACCAACTAATTGCACTAAACCAGTACCTATTAAATTTCGAACACCTTCTACATCGCTCATAATACGAGACACTAATGCACCAGATTTAGTGTTATCGAAAAAGCTAATAGGCAAAGACAATACTTTTTTTTGAACTTGAGCTCTTAATTCTGATATGAGATACTGCGCCTGAACACTTAAAATTCGTGTTAGTAAAAAAGATGTAATCGCTTGTATTGTTATAGCTCCTATAACAATAGCAATAAGCATATACAAATCTGATTCGTTACCACTTGGCACTACCTCATCAAGCAATACCTTACTTTGTATTGGTAATACTAAACCGGCTAAACTTCTAATAACAATTAAAACTAAACCTATAAACACTAAGTTTCTCCTAGGCCAAATAATGTCTCTAAAAGCTTTTTTAATACTAACTTTAGGTTTCTTTTTATCTTTAGTTGATGCGTCTTTTAAGTGTTGCATTAATTGATTTGTTTTTGTAAAAGTACTATTCTAATAAACGTCTGTGATAATTAATTTGTCCTAAATGATAATTTAAATGCGTCGTAAGATGGACTAAGAAAAACTCAGTAGTCATATAAGCTTCGGAGTCTCTACGTCGATACTCCTTTTCTAAATCCTCAGTCGTTAGTGTTTTTAATGTGTTTTCAATAATTACCATGACGTCATCTATTTGATTAATGATGTCTTCTCTTGAAACGTTTTTTATTGAAAATTCTAAATCGCGTTGTCTAATATAACCTGTAGCACCTAGTTTAGCGCCTATATACGTATTAAGATTACCCACAATATGTATGGCTAAATTACCTGCTGTATTACTTATACCTTTTGGCAGTAACCATAAATTATGCTCGTCTTTATAAGCATTGATTTCATCTTTTAGACGGTTAAGATCCCGATTAAAAACTCGTATTAGCGTATCTGTTAACATACTCATTATAATTAATATAAAATTGACATTTATGCAGGCTAAAAGTAGCTAATAATTAGTTTAGTTTTGCACAATGGAAAACCAAAAACACACTCAATTAGAATTTATTGTTATGATGGCTGCTTTAATGTCTATCGTAGCATTATCGATTGATGCTGTTTTGCCTGCGTTACCAGAGATTGGGTTTCATTTAAGTACAGAGAATCCTAATGACAATCAGAAATTGATTACCATGATTTTTCTTGGGTTAGGTATTGGCCAAATGCTATTTGGTCCTTTGTCTGATAGCTTTGGCAGAAAACCCATAGTCTATGCTGGTTTTTTTGTATTTATTATAGCGTCATTAATATGCTTAACTACAAAGAGTTTTGAAATGATGATTTTTGGCCGTGTACTACAAGGCATTGGGCTATCTGCTCCACGCACCATGAGTATTGCTATGGTAAGAGACTCTTATAGTGGTGATTATATGGCTAAGATTTTATCTATAGTAGTGATGGCTTTTATATTAGTTCCTGTTATAGCTCCAACGCTTGGTCAGTTTTTATTGCATCATTACAATTGGAAATCCATCTTCGTATTTACATTAATTTTTGGCATATTAGTTATGCTTTGGTTTTGGAGACGACAACCAGAAACACTACATTCAAAACACAAAATCCCTTTTCGTCTTGCCATATTTAAAACAGGAACAATTGCCTTTTTTAAAATTAGACCTGCCGTAATTTATACTTTACTTTCTGGTTTTATTACAGGATCATTTATGGTTTATCTAAGCACTTCTCAGCAAATCTTTGAAGAACAATATGGTTTAGGAGATTTGTTTCCCTACATATTTGCCAGTATGGCTGTAGCAATAGGTTTTGCTACTTATATCAATAGCACTTTAGTCGTAAAATATGGGATGAGACGTATTGTACATATTGCTCTGATCTGCTTTATTGTTGTTGCACTAATTTACATTATATTGTTTTCTTCTGGTAGAAATCCTAGCATACTAACCTTTCTTATATTCTTAGCCTTTCAGTTTACTTGCATTGCGTTTTTATTTGGAAACTATAGAGCTTTAGCTATGGAACCTCTGGGACATATTGCTGGTATTGGAGCCGCATTAAATGGTTTTATATCTACTATTATGGCTGTTCCTATAGCAAATTATATTGGAAGTTTTGTCAATACCTCTGTGTTACCTTTATTTATAGGGTTCTTTATTACAGGTGTGATTTGCTTAATTTTATTTTATTTGATAAAAAAGCCAACGACATTAAGATCTTTTTAGCATTAAAAAATCTCTAAACTCCCTTTACCTTCTCTAACAATTAAAGGTGGATTTTCAGATAAATCTATTATGGTTGAAGCTTCATTATCTCCATAACCTCCGTCAATAACAAGATCTACTTTATCATCCCATTTTTCTAGAATTAATTCGGGGTCTGTAGTATATTCAATAATATCATCATCATCTCTAATTGAGGTTGATACAATTGGGTTTCCTAAGGCATTAACTATCGCTATGGCTATGCTATTGTCAGGAACTCTAATCCCAACCGTTTTACGCTTTTTAAATGGATTAGGAAGTGTTTTCGCTCCTGGCAAAATAAATGTATAAGGTCCTGGCAAAGCGCGCTTAAGAATTTTAAATGCAGAATTATCGATTTGCTTTGCATAATCGCTAAGATTACTTAAATCTTCGCAGACAAAAGAAAAGTTTGATTTTTCTAGCTTTACTCCTTTTAACTTTGCCACGCGCTCTAAGGCTTTAATATTTGTAAAATCGCAGCCTAATCCATATACCGTATCTGTTGGGTAAATAATTAATCCACCTCGTTTTAAGCAATCTACAACTTGTTGAATCGCTCTTGAGTTAGGGTTTTCTGGATATATTTTAATGAATTCGGCCATTTTATTTTCTTGAGACAATGCACTTATAACTTATCTCTTTCCTCTTATCTCTTATCTCTTTCCTCTTGCTTCTTACTTCTTACTTCTTATCTCTTATATTATCTCAATATCTGAAGTTTAGCAAAGCGTAATAACAACTTCTTAGAACCACCAACTTCAAATTTTATTTCTGCTTTTGCATCACCTCCTTTACCTTCAATCTTAAGCACTTCGCCTTTTCCAAAACGCTGATGTCTTACAATATTACCAACAGTCAGTTTATGATCAAAAAGATTTGTATTATCTTCTGATTTTGCTAACGGTTTCATTTTTTTAGGAGTGCTAATTACAAAATTTTCAAGTTTAGAGTTTTTATCTTTTCGTTTTATGGTAGCCGTTTTAGGCTTAGCAAATCTTATTTTATTAGGTTCTATGTCGCCAAATATAGAAGCATCTAGCATAGGGTTGAAGTTTTGTTCTTTCAATGGTGTAATAATATCTACAAATTGATCATCAATTTCTTCTATAAACCGACTTGGTTCTGCATCTATTAATTTTCCCCAACGGTAACGCGATAGTGTGTATGTTAAATAAGCTTGTTTTTCTGCTCTTGTCAGAGCTACATAAAATAAACGTCGCTCTTCTTCTAGCTCACTACGCGTATTCATACTCATACCACTAGGAAATAAATCTTCTTCTAAACCAACGATGAATACATGAGAAAACTCTAAGCCTTTTGCTAAATGAATAGTCATTAGTGCTACATGGTTTGGATCTCCTTTATCTGCATCTAAATCGGTTGCCAAAGCCACATCTTCTAAAAATTCTGCAAGCGAACCATTAGCATCTGCAATTTCTATTTGCCCTTCTACAAAATCTTTAATACCGTTTAAAAGCTCTTCAACATTCTCTAATCGCGTAATTCCTTCAGGTGTTCCATCTTTATTAAACTCACGTATTAAACCACTAGATTTAGTAACGTGTTCAGCCAAATCAAAAGCATTAGCATTCTGATTCATTACCTGATAACTTTCAATAAGCGTTACAAAATCTTTAAGTTTGTTTTTTGTACCATTGTTAAGACTAATGTCAATATTTTCTAACTGTTGTAAAACTTCAAAAATAGTTTTACCATAATTATTTGCTGCTACTACCAATTTATCAACAGTTGTCTGACCTATTCCTCTTGCTGGATAATTAATAATTCGTTTTAAAGCTTCTTCATCCGATGGATTTAATATTAACCTTAAATAAGCAGTAACGTCTTTAATTTCTTTTCGTTGATAGAAAGATAAACCTCCATAGATTCTATAAGGGATATCACGTTTACGCAAAGCATCTTCAATAGCTCTAGATTGCGCATTTGTTCTGTATAATACTGCAAAATCACTATTATGTAGATGTTGATTCATTTTTGTTTCCCAAATAGTACTTGCAACGTAACGTCCTTCATCACCATCGGTTAAAGAACGATTAACTTTTACTTTCTCGCCTTCTTCATTAGCAGTCCATACCACTTTATCAAGCTTTGTTTTGTTGTGTTCTATAACAGAATTAGCTGCACCAACAATATTCTTTGTAGATCGGTAGTTTTGTTCTAATCGATAAAGTTTTACATCATCATAATCTTTTTGAAAATTTAGAATATTATTAATGTTTGCCCCACGAAATGCATAGATACTTTGCGCGTCATCACCAACTACACATATGTTTTGAAAGCGATCTGCTAAAGCTCTTACAATTAAATATTGCGAGTGATTGGTATCTTGATACTCGTCTACCAATATGTAACGGAACTTATTTTGGTACTGCGCTAAAACGTTTGGAAAACGCGTTAACAACTCATTAGTGCGTAAGAGCAAGTCATCAAAATCCATAGCGCCAGCTTTGAAACAGCGATCTACATATGCTGCATATATGTCTCCCATACGTGGTCGACGTGCCATAGCATCAGCTTCAATCAATTCAGGATTTTTAAAATAGGCTTTTACTGTAATTAAGCTGTTCTTGTATGAAGATATTCTACTATAAATCTGTTTTGTTTTATAGATGTCTTTATCGAGGTTCATTTCTTTAATTATAGAACCTAAAAGTTTTTGAGAATCTTGCGTGTCGTAGATCGTGAAATTACTAGGAAAACCAAGATGATGACCTTCAAAACGCAAAATCTTTGCAAAAACAGAGTGAAATGTTCCCATCCAAAGGTTTTTTGCTTCACTATCACCAACGATATCCGCAATTCTACCTTTCATTTCTCGAGCCGCTTTATTGGTAAATGTCAATGCCAATATATTAAAAGCATCCACACCTTGACTCATTAAATAGGCAATCCTATAGGTAAGTACACGTGTTTTACCAGATCCTGCGCCTGCAATTACAATCATCGGTCCATCTTTTTGTAAAGTTGGCGCTAATTGTGCTTCATTAAGTTGACTTAAATAGTTTTCCAAATCTTAAATTTTCGAATTGTGAAAATAACCAAAGTATACATTATTAATGGGCGGTTTTATTAATAATTATAAACAATCTACAGATAATTTGTAATCCTATTTTATATCGATATGTTTATTAAAAATAATTATATAAAAACACATTATCCATTATATATACTTATAACATTCGGTGTTTTATTTTTAAAGTGATTTTTGATGTTTCAGAAAGTGCTAAAAACGCTATGTCAATTAACAGCAAAATAGCAACTGCTGTTAACTCAAATGTAAAATTTGCTTTGTCTGCTATGACTGCATTACTTCAATATTAAAACAACGGATATAAGTTTATTAAATTTTAAATATCTTTAGCTTTTATAATTCAGAATTATATTAAATCACTAACCCTATGAAACTAATTAAGTCTATGAAACCATTTTATATTTTTCTTTTTCTAGGAGTGTCTTTGTCTTTTGCACAAAACAAAATTGAAAAAGACATTATAGACATTGAAGATAAGGTTATTGAATGGCGTCGCCATTTTCATCAAAATCCAGAATTGTCTAACCGTGAATTTAAAACTGCTGAAAAAATTGCTGCGCATTTAAAATCTCTAGGAATGGAAGTACAAACCGTTATTGCGCATACTGGAGTCGTTGGAATTTTAAAAGGAGATAACCCAGGGAAAGTTTTAGCACTTAGAGCTGACATTGATGCCTTACCAGTTACTGAACGTACTGATGTCCCTTTTAAATCTACAGTGACTTCTACATTTAGAGATACTGAGGTTGGTGTTATGCACGCTTGTGGTCACGATACACATATTGCTATTTTAATGGGAGTCGCTGAAATTATGGCAAATAATACCGATAAAATAAAAGGTACAATTAAATTCATTTTTCAACCTGCCGAAGAAGGTGCGCCTCCTGGAGAAGAAGGTGGAGCTAAGCTAATGGTAAAAGAAGGTGTTTTAAAAAACCCTGATGTAGATGCTATTTTTGGTTTACATATTAGTGCAGGAAATGATGTTGGAACCATATCCTATAAACCTGCTGGCATTATGGCTGCTGTAAATAGTTTTGAAATTAATGTTACAGGAAAACAAAGTCATGGTTCTACACCATGGACAAGTGTAGACCCTATTATGGCTAGCGTTAAGATTATTGATGGGTTACAAACCATTATTAGTCGAGAGTCACCGCTTACTAAAGAAGCTGCAGTATTATCTATTGGGAAATTTACAAGTGGTGTTCGTAGTAACATCATCCCAGAATCTGCTCAAATTATTGGGACGTTAAGAACATTAGATTATGATATGCAAGCACAGATTCATAAACGCATGAAAGAGATGATTCCTACTCTTGCAAAAGCATATCGTGCAGAAGCTGTGGTTGATATTGATGAAGGCTATCCAATTACTTATAACGACCCAGATTTAACCGCACAAATGTTGCCTTCTTTTGAAAAAGTTGCTGGTAAAGACAATGTTATTTTAATGAAAGCTATTACAGGTGCAGAAGATTTTTCTTTTTTTCAAAAAGAAATTCCTGGCGTATATTTCTTTTTAGGAGGTAAACCTGTAAATACACCTCGATCTGAAGCGGCACCTCATCACACGCCTGATTTTTTTATTGATGAAAGCGGAATTTTATTAGGTGTAAAGACATTTATTCAAATGTCGTTTGATTATTTAAATTATTAGACAAATGGATACTTTTTTAAACTTTTTACAAGCAGTTACATGGTGGCAATGGGTTATTTTAATTTTAATAATAATTGCCATTAGAGATGTTTTTCAAAAAAAACATACCGTAAGTCACAACTTTCCTATTATTGGACATTTTAGGTATATTCTTGAAAAAATAGGTCCAGAATTAAGGCAGTATTTGGTCGCCAATAATCGCGAAGAATTACCTTTTAATCGTATTGAACGCGGTTGGATATACGCTTCTGCGAAGAAAGAAAACAACTATGAAGGTTTTGGTACTGATCGTGATATTTTTGCATACCAGCATATGTTTATCACCAATGCCATGATGCCCTATAAAATAGGAGATGATCATCCAAATGCTACTGATCATTGCTTTTTACCTTGTGCTAAAGTCATGGGGAAACATAGCAATCGTAGAAAACCCTTTCGCCCAGCATCGATCATTAACATTTCTGCAATGAGTTTTGGCTCTTTATCGGCTAGAGCTGTAGATTCGTTAAACAAAGGAGCCAAAATGGCAGGAGCTTATCATAATACTGGAGAAGGAGGACTATCTTCATACCACAGTAATGGTGGTGATGTTGTATTTCATTTTGGGACAGGTTATTTTGGAGTTAGAGATACTGAAGGTAATTTTTCAATGGATAAAATGGTAGAGCTCGTTAACAAAAATCCTTTTATAAGAGCCATAGAAATTAAATTATCGCAAGGTGCTAAACCTGGAAAAGGTGGTGTTTTACCTGGCGCAAAGATTACTGAGGAAATTGCTGAAATACGAGGTGTTAAACTTGGAGAAGATGTATTATCTCCACCGCATCACACGGCATTTACTAATGTTCCGGAGTTAATAGAGTTTATTGAATCTATAGCTGAAGCTACAGGCTTACCTGTTGGTGTAAAAGCTGCTATTGGTAAAACTGAACAATGGGAAGAGCTCGTTAATATTATGAGTTCAACAAATAAAGGTCCAGATTTTATTACTATTGATGGTGGCGAAGGCGGTACAGGAGCTGCACCTCCAAGTTTTGCAGATCATGTGTCCTTACCTTGGGTTTATGGCTTTAGTAAAGTGTACAAATTATTTCAAGAGAAAAACCTAACCGATCGTATTGTTTTTATTGGTAGCGGAAAATTAGGCTTTCCTGCAAAAGCAGCTATGGCATTTGCTATGGGTGTAGATTGCATTAATGTCGCTAGAGAAGCTATGATGAGCATTGGCTGTATACAAGCGCAAGTATGCCATACAAATCATTGTCCTAGTGGAGTTGCAACCCAAAACAAGTGGTTACAAAAAGGTATTAATGTCACCTTAAAATCTGAACGTTTGGCCCAATATTTTAAAACTTTTAGAAAAGAGCTTATTGAAATTACACATGCAGCTGGCCATGAACATCCTGCGCAATTTAATATGGGTGATGTTCAAGTTAATGTAGATGATCAAAATTTAGCGAAAGCGCTAAACAAAACGTATTGTTACGAAAAAACACCTGTACCATTTAAAAGTATGCAATCGCTAAAAGATTGTATACATTTAGGCGGAAATGATAATACATAAAAACATACTAAACAATGGATACTGATAAACTATTTGACCTTTTTTTATATGCAATACCAGCACTAATTACTGGTGGTATTGCTTACTATTTTTTTAAGCAGCATATTGAAAACGAATTTAATTTAAGGAAATTTACACTTCAAAAAGATTTGCAAAAAGATGCCTTTCCTATACGCTTACAAGCCTATGAACGCATGGCACTTTTTTTAGAACGCATATCTCCTTCTAAATTATTAATTAGAGTCCATCCAACTTCTTCTAATAAAGAAGATTATGAAGCCTTACTTATAGCTACTATTGAACAAGAGTTTGAACATAATTTATCGCAACAAATCTATGTTTCTGACGAATGTTGGAGTATTATTAATGCCGCCAAGAATGCAACTATTCAAATGATTCGTAAGGCGAGCTTACTAGAAAAAGCAAAAACAGCAAACAAGTTACGCGAGATTATTTTAACTGATCTTATGGACAAACAACCACCAAGTAATGCAGCGCTTTCTTTTATTAAAAATGAAGTGAGTGAAATGTGGTAGTTAATCTTTTAGTTAGTCTTCTATTTTAAGACACTTTATCAATCTTAACTTATATTTAAATACTAATTATGCAATAAATAGTATTTTAAGCCCTTCAAACTAACGTTTCAATTTTTAACCTATGAAAAACGGGGTATACCTAACTTTTATTTTAGCTATAACATTACTATGTTGTAATACCTCTACATCTAAGAAAGATTTAGCTATACTAACACCTGAAACACAAATAGACTCAACCATAACGAAACGTCAATTACAACGCAACGGATTTGAAAAACGTTCTGTATTATTTGTTTTTGGTACCAAAAACACAGCTTTAGAAACTAAATATCGTACTCTGTTAGAAACGGCTTCTAAAGCTCCGCAACAAGGCCGTTTTTCTATCGCTACAACATACAAATCTGTTTCTGAGTTAACAGCTCAAGACAAAGCTAATAATGTACTTTTTATTGTAGGTACACCAGAAGATAATCCTTTAGTTAAAGAATTCTCTAAAGACTTACCGCTTAATTTTACCAAAAACAGTCTCCGTTTTAACCAAAATACCTACAATAAAAAACAAGACATCTTTTCTTTAATGTCTTATCCAAACCCAGAGAATAACACATTACCTTTTAGTCTTATCACTGGTAATGACGCCAATGCGGTTTATAATTTTTTAGAAAAACAATTAGAGCAAAGCGGTAGAAGGCGACGTGGTTTTTATTTTCAGAATATGGATTATGAAATCTACAGAAACAATTCTAAGGTTACCATGGGTGATTTTAATGCATCTTGGAAAGTAGATCGTAAAGTTCATTTCGATTATTCGTCAGGAAATGATACGATTAATAAAACAGAGCATTTTAATATTATATCGCATCAAAAGGAGATGTCGCCTTCAAAAGTATCGCAATTAGCAACAACATTAGAAACCTCAACAACTGCTATTTTAGAATTTACCAATACAACAGAATTGTTACCAAAGATTAATTATCACATTTATAAAACTGCAGAAGACAAAGGCTTAATGTTAGGGATTACCGAACAAGCGCATTTTAATACCAGTGATTTTTCTGTACATACTATTATTAACGATAAATACCGTGACAACTACATTCAGAAAGAAAATGATTTAATTATTCAAAAAGTATTAGGCACTTCAAAATCTTTAACGTTACAACGAGGTTTACCTGTATACTTTACCACACAATGGCAACGCAACGGTTATAAATATTGGGTTGGCAGACTAGTAAAATCTAATAATACATTATCTTTAAAAGAATTATTTGACAATACGCTTATAGAAAACGAATCGGGTTTAGTTGTAGATTGTATGTCTGCAATTTTAGTTGATTTTTTACTTAAAACATGGGGCAAATCTATATTCTTAGAGCGTTATAACACCTGGCAACCAACAGTAATAGAAATAAAACAATTAGAAATCGGTTGGAAAACACATCTCAAAACCATAGCCGATAATATTCCTATTGCAATAAAGCGCAAACCCTATATATCTTATTTAAAAGGGTTTAATTTTGCGCATGAAGGTTATGGCATTTACAATGGTTATCTCTCTCGTAAAGCTACAGAGTCTTTAACCAAACAAAAAAACATGGGCGCCAATGCCGTTACTATTGTGCCATATAGTTATATAAGAAATAGCGGAGATACAGATCCTACATATTTATCTTTAAATAAAAGTGCTCGTTCAGAGAATGATCAAGGAGTTATTCATTCTGCTTATGAAGCCAAACAACTCGGTATGTCTACACTACTTAAACCTCAAGTTTTTGTTGGTAGAGGTTGGTCTGGTGATATGGAGTTTAAAACTGAAGCGCAATGGCAAAAATTCTTTAAGTATTATTACAAATGGATTAGACATTATGCCTTTTTAGCTGAAATACATGATATTGAAATGTTTGCCGTTGGTGTTGAGTTTTCTAAAGCTATGCTTACACATCAAGAAGAATGGGAGAAAATGATTAAAAATCTTCGTGGATTATACTCTGGTCAAATGACGTATTGCGCCAATTGGGGAAAAGAATTTGAAACCGTAAGCCTTTGGAATGAACTCGATTTTATTGGTATTAATTCTTACTATCCATTAAGCGATAAAAATAATGCTACTGACGAAGAGTTAAATGCTACGTTTGAAGATGTAAAAACGAAAATAAAATCGGTATACAACACCTACAAAAAGCCAATAGTATTTACAGAAATAGGATTTAGGAGCTTAAACGCACCATGGAAATTACCTTATTCAGATGGAGATAACAACATCTTTAATGAAGAACATCAAGATAGAGCTTATAAGGTGATTTTTAACGGTATTAAAGACGAGGAATGGTGTCGTGGTATTCTGTGGTGGAAATTTCCAAGTTATTTAGAATATCGTGGTCGAGAGAATACGTCGTTTACACCTAATAACAAAAAAGCAGAAGCTACGGTTCGTAAATGGTTTTCTCTTTAGTTATAGAGCAAATAATCACTTTAAATTTAGCCGATAACTTTTACTATATTTTAACTATAGCTACTACTCTACTTTAACGCAAAATTTCATTAATTTAGCGCATCAATTTTTTGAATTTAATACAAATGAAAAATACAGCATTAACAGCTACACACGAAGCCCTTGGAGCTAAAATGGTACCATTTGCGGGTTATAATATGCCTGTGCAATATGAAGGCGTTAATATAGAACACGAAACCGTTAGAAAAGCCGTTGGTGTTTTTGATGTGTCTCATATGGGAGAATTTTTAATTGAAGGCCCAAAGGCATTAGATCTTATACAAAAAGTATCTAGTAATGATGCTTCAAAATTAGATATAGGAAAAGCACAATATAGTTGTTTACCTAATGATGATGGCGGAGTTGTTGACGATTTAATCATCTACAAGATAAAAGATGAAACGTATCTTTTAGTCGTTAATGCCAGTAATATAGAAAAAGATTGGAATTGGATAGCTTCAAAAAATGATGTTGGCGCAGATATGCGCGATTTAAGCGAAGATTATTCCTTATTAGCTATACAAGGTCCAAAAGCTGTAGAAGCCATGCAGTCTTTATCTAGCCATGATCTGTCTGCCATAAACTTTTACAATTTTGTAGTTGGTGATTTTGCGGGAATAGAACATGTTATCATTTCAGCTACAGGTTATACTGGAAGCGGTGGATTTGAAATTTATTGCAAAAATTCTGAAGTAAAACAAATATGGGATAAAGTTTTAGAAGCTGGTGCAGATTTTGGTATTAAACCTATTGGTCTTGCTGCAAGAGATACGCTACGTTTAGAAATGGGTTACTGCTTATATGGCAATGATATAGATGATACTACATCGCCTATTGAAGCAGGATTAGGTTGGGTTTGTAAATTCAACAAAACCTTTACTAATAGTGAAGCTTTAGAGGCTGAAAAATTACGTAAGCCTGAAAATAAATTAGTAGCCTTTAAACTCGACGAACGCGGTATTCCGCGTCATGGTTATGATATTGTAGATACACAAGGTAAAACCATTGGTAGAGTTACATCTGGTACCATGAGCCCTAGTTTAGGCATTGGTATTGGCTTAGGTTATGTGCCTAAGGTTTTTGCTGCTGTAGATAGTAAAATTAATATTCAAGTGCGTAAAAAAGCTATTCCGGCAACTGTAGTAAAATTACCTTTTTATAAAAAATAGATGCAAAATTATAGCGCCATTTTAAACAACATATATACAGAACTCAATGCATCGCATTTTAGAGGAGAAGTGGCTAATTATATTCCTGAATTATCACATGTAGATATTCATAATTTCGGAATTCATTTAAATGTTTTAAACGGCGATCAATTTTCTGTTGGAAATACAAATACCCCATTTTCTATTCAAAGTATTTCTAAAGTATTAGCCTTAGCTAAAGCATTTTCTATTATAGGTGAGCAATTATGGCAGCGTGTTAATGTAGAACCATCAGGTAATCCTTTTAACCATTTATCATTATTAGAACTAGAAAACGGTATACCAAGAAATCCGTTAATAAATTCGGGTGCTATTGTTATTGCCGATATATTAGTATCGCATTTAAAAAATCCGAAAGCCGATTTTTTAAATTTTGTTAGAGATTTGGCAAACGATCCTACTATTAATTTTAATAAAAATGTTGCAGCTTCTGAAAAAGCGACTGGCTATAAAAATTTTGCTGCTGCAAATCTTTTAAAATCCTTCGGTAATTTAGAGAATGATGTTGATGAGGTATTAGATTTCTATTTTCATCAGTGTGCTATTGAAATGAATTGTAAGCAACTTGCAGATACATTTTATGTATTTGCTAACAGAGGTACTTGCTCGCAGCATAAAGATTATCTTACATTAAGCCAAGTTAAACGTATTAATGCTATTATGCTCTCTTGCGGATTTTATGATGAAGCTGGAGAATTTGCTTTTGAAGTAGGGTTACCTGGTAAAAGTGGTGTTGGCGGTGGCATTGTTGCACTTTTACCTAATACCTTTACTATAACAACTTGGTCGCCTGGCTTAAATGCAAAAGGGAACTCATTATTAGGTATGCAAGCTTTAAAATTATTTACCACCGAAACACAATTATCTATTTTTTAATGCGTCACTGAGTATAGAATATATTAATGGTACGCAAACAAACTAAACATAGAATACTTATACTTGGTGCTAGTGGTTATCTCGGAAGTGCCATTTATAAAGAACTCTGCGATTACTTTAGAACTTTTGGCACCTATTTTAGTCCTAAAAAAGACTACGAAAAAAACAAACACTTCTTTCAGTATAATGTAGAAGAAGATGATATTTATGAAATTCTTGAAGCTACAAAACCAGATATTATTATCTCTGCGCTACGAGGAGACTTTTATGCACAAACTATAGCACATGCACATGTGGCCGAATATGCCTTAGAGCACCAAACTAGAATCATATTTTTATCGTCTGCCAATGCGTTTGATGCTTATAGCAAATACCCAAGCTACGAAACCGACAAAACCTTAAGCAATAGCGTCTACGGACATTTTAAGATTAAGATCGAAAACATGCTATTACGCATGCCAAAAAAACAAGTTACCGTATTGCGTTTACCAATGGTATTTGGTAGTAATTGTCCAAGAATACGAGAAATAAAGCAATTAATTTCTGAGAAAGCACCTGTTGAGATTTTCCCTAATTTAATTATGAATGTTACTTTAGATAAAAAAGTAACACAGCAAATTCATTATATTATTAATAGAAACAAATCTGGCATCTTTCATTTAGGCAGCACTGATTTAGTGCATCATGATGATTTTATCAAAGAAATTATTTCAGACCTAAATAAAAACAAAGTAGCTTTAAAGCATGTTTACACTACAAATGAAGATCGTTATTTAGCCGTATTACCAAAGTATAATCGCTTACCAAAACACCTTCAAATCACAAGTCAGAAAGTTCTTGAAGAACTTCGTAAATAAATTAAAATATTTTTAAAGAAATATCTAAGTATGAAAAAGTTAAACGATGCCACAATAGAAGCTAAATTATTACAATTCCCTGATTGGGATTATTTTGATGGTGCTATACATACAGAATTTGAATTCGAAAACTTTAAAGATTGTTTTAGTGCTATGAGTCGTATCGCTTTTGAGTGCGAAGCCTTAAATCATCATCCAGATTGGTCTAATGTCTATAATATTTTAAAAATTTCATTATCTACGCATGATGCCGGAGGAGTTACTGATAACGATTTTAAATTGGCTGAAGCTATAGCGTATATTGTAGAGCCAGAGGAATAATTCAGTTTGTAGAATTTTGCAAAAGAATTATATTTGGAATCGACTAAAATTTTGGTCATTTTAATAAATTGTTTAATGAGATTTCCGTTTTCACGGAAATGAAAATATAATTTTCAATGGGAAGAGCTTTTGAGTTTAGAAAGGCACGCAAAATGAAACGCTGGTCAGCAATGAGTAAGGCCTTTACACGTATAGGTAAAGACATTGTTATGGCTGTAAAAGAAGGAGGTCCAGACCCTGCTAGTAACTCGCGTTTAAGAGCTGTTATACAAAATGCTAAGGCTGTAAATATGCCTAAAGACAATGTAGAACGCGCCATAAAAAAAGCAAGCGATAAAGGCCAAGGAGATTATAAAGAAGTTCTTTTTGAAGGATACGCGCAGCATGGCATTGCCGTATTGATAGAAACAGCTACAGATAATAATACACGTACAGTAGCTAATGTACGTAGTTATTTTAATAAATGTGATGGTAGTTTAGGCACATCTGGTTCTGTAGTTTTTATGTTTGACCATACTTGTAATTTTAAAATTAAAGGAGATACATTAGACTTAGAAGAGCTAGAGTTAGAATTGATAGACTATGGAGTTGAAGAAATTTTTGAAGATACAGACGAAGATGCCGATGGCAATGAGCTTACTAGTATAATGATCTATGCACCATTTGAGAGTTTTGGAAACATTCAATCGTATTTAGAGAGTCATAATATTGAAATTATATCTTCTGGTTTTGAACGTATTCCGCAAGTGACTAAGACACTAACAGCAGATCAAGTTAAAGATGTAGAAAAACTTATTGAAAAACTTGAAGAAGATGATGATGTACAAAATGTATATCATACTATGGAAGAAAGTGCAGAATAGCAAGACATCAATATTTTTAATCTACTACATCACAGTACAATATATTTTATTAGTACAAATGCTTTTGAAGTGAAATTCTATCAATTCGAGTGATTTTTCAAAATGCCTCGATAACTATTGGAATAATGAAAATTCTATAGAGAATACGAGTTATAGTTCTAAAATAATTATCGATACACTTTTTTGTATCTCAAAAGCATTCAAACTGATCTAACGTTTAATATTATATAAATTATACATAAACAACGGGTTAGTACACTAATTTTTCTTATCTTATAGTCAAATTTTTAAGGTTATGAGCAAATTACCAATTGTAAGTTTATCTGTGGCAAATCATAGAAATGAAAATCAAATTTTAATAGG
This sequence comes from Winogradskyella immobilis, assembly GCF_021887715.1. Lineage (GTDB taxonomy): Bacteria > Bacteroidota > Bacteroidia > Flavobacteriales > Flavobacteriaceae > Winogradskyella > Winogradskyella immobilis. Next base: position 3,111 of record NZ_JAIQXX010000021.1, on the reverse strand, counting down.
ATTTAAGCATGATTGGTCATTAATAAATGTTGTAAAACATATTCCGGAAGCAAAATGGAGTAAAACCTTAAAGAGTTGGTATGTAAAAAATAATTCTAAAAACTTAAAGCTAATTTATTCTACATTTAAAGACTCTGCAGAGATTGATAATCGATTACTTTTTGAAAAAGCCGTTGAGAAAAAGGACTATTTTCCTGTAAAACGCAAACGAAATATAAATAATATACAACGTCAATTTCTTAACAATTTTTACACTTATTTAAAGGGTAAGCGTTACAGTAAAAGTACAGTAGATACATATTCGTTTTTTATTGCAGATTTTATTGAATATCATAATAAAATTGATTTAAAAAATTTATCTAACAGAGATGTAGAATTATTTATTGAGTCGGTATTTTTAAAACGCAATTACTCTATTAGTACACAACGCCAATTTATTAGTGCCATAAAGCAATTTATTTTGTTTTACCCAGATACTCAAATTAGTAATTTAGCATTGACTAGACCTAAACGCTCTAAAAAATTACCTATCGTTTTATCGCCACAAGAAATGATAGGTATCATTCAGCATACCAAAAACCTAAAGCATCGTGCTATTTTAACACTACTCTATTCCTCTGGGCTTAGAATTGGAGAGTTATTAACCTTAAAGTTAAGTGACTTTAATGTAGAAAGAAAACAAATACATATTAGATCTGGTAAAGGACGAAAAGATAGATTTGTAAGCATTGCTGATAGCTTTTTGCCATTGCTTCACAATTACATTTTAACCTATAAGCCCAGTGTTTATTTTGTAGAAGGCCCAAAACGGAGACCATATTCTGCAAGCAGTGTACGTAAATTTTTAAGCAAATCATGTAAAGCATCTGGTATAAAACGTAACATTACGCCGCATACGCTAAGGCATAGTTATGCTACTCATTTATTAGAACATGGTGTAGGTTTAAGGCATATACAAGAGTTGTTAGGACATTCTAAGCCCGAAACTACAATGATTTACACACACGTAGCTAGAAAAGATTTACTAGATATTAGTAGTCCATTAGATTTGGCCATAAAGCAATTTTCTACAAATGAAAAGTCGGAACAAAAATTCCTATTATCCAGTAAATAAAAATTAAAAATACGTATATTAGTAGTGATATAACGAGTTGGCAACAAGATTGATAAACCCAATTGTAAAAAATTTGCAACATTGATAAAAAAATAAAGTCTTTAATAAAAACATATTCAATGAAAAAATTAATTACACTTCTGATTTTCAGCACTAATATTATTGGGTTTTCCCAAGAATTAACTATTGTAGAACAAAATTACAATGAAGCAAAAAAATTAGCTAAAAAGGAAAACAAACTATTATTTATTGACTTCTATACAACTTGGTGTAAACCTTGTAAAAAAATGGATAAATGGATTTTTCAAGATAAGAACAAAAGTAAAAAACTTGCTAAAGACTTTGTGCTTTTAAGATACGATGCTGAGAAAGATAAAGAATTTCACTTATCGAAAAAACACCACGTAAATAGCTATCCTACTGGAATAATTCTTAACAGAAAAGGATTTGTAGTAAATCGAAAATATGGTTTTGCTAGCGAAAATATTGACGAATTGAGCAAAGCAGTATACGAATTTACAGACCAATCTATCGAACTTGATAAACAAAAAAAAATTTTAAAAGGATATTCGAATACGATAAAAATATCCAATTACCCTAAGTTTTATATAGATTTTGTAAATAGGGACAATACAAAAGTGACCAGAAGCGAAGATTTTAAAAATTATTGGAAAACGAATACTGACCTCACATCTGAAGAATATTTTTCAACGTTAGTATATTTTGCAAAAGATGTCCCTATAAATATCGCAAATGATTTTCTTGAAAGAAAAGAAAAATATACTGAACTCTATGGGGAGACCGATGTAAACGTAGCACTTGTATTCTTTAGTTTTGGTAAATTTGAGGATGCAATTGAACATAAAAATGAAGAAAAATTTGATAAAGCTGTTGAATTTGTAAATAAAGCCTTGAGCAAAGAAAGCGCAGAGAGAATGACGTCATTATTCCAAAAGCAATTTGATGAAGCTAAAAAAGGGTAAAATCCAGTTGCCAACAAAACCTAAACGTAATGCGGAGTTTAGTGCTAAATCAAAAGGTCTGTGTATATTTATGATGTCGCTAAATCTTTCCGATTTAGCTTTGGATAAGAAAAATAATAACTAAACAAAAAGCTTTAGCTTAGTGCTACGGCGGAAACGTAACGTTTCCTTACCTTCCGCACTACGCTTAGCTAAACCGTTAGGCACAATCTGAAAAAAATGCGAAAATTGAACATTCTATTCCTCGACTGGCGACTTTCACAAAATAAAATTGGAAGCACATTATCGTCTGAATTAAATTCTTCGATTTTTAATTTAGGTAATTTATTAAAAGAGCAATTGAGGAACAATGATAGTTTAGGGAAAGAAATGACTAGAATATTGGAGAGCGGAGAAATGCTGACAACTGAAATAATTGGAAGATTTATCTCTAAAAACTTAAAAGAAGTTGATAGAAATGTATTGTTTCTAGAATATCCAAGAACCATTGAACAATTTGACGGATTAAAGAAAGTGTTAACTGATGAAAATATTGAATTGGAAAATATTTGGTATTTCAAACAACGTGAACCAAAAGAATTTATGACCAACCATTTTAAAAATCCAATAGAAAAACAATGGCTGGATAAATATGGTGATGAAGTCATTGAAAAATGGAAAATTGAATTTACTCGAAGACGTGAACAGATCGCTGAGATTCAAAATGTAACCGACAAATCTAAATGGAAAATAATAGAAATGGATTATATTAAGAATTTAAATTCGGAATATATAACACGAAGAATAAAAGACTGTGCCTAACAACGTGTATAATTCATTGCTAGGTTCTAGCCTACTTGGAAATTCCTTCGGAATTTCCTCTGGTTCGTTTTAGTTTACTAATTTAGTTGCTGAAACACGCAACGAAATCATACACAAACACGTTACCCAACATAAAAAAATGAAGAGAATTATAATATTTTTAGCCTTAGTATCTGTAATTGGATGTAGTGAGAAAGAAGACTCAGATAACTC
>NZ_JAIQXX010000020.1 GCF_021887715.1 Winogradskyella immobilis | reverse complement strand
TGGTTATTAAAATTGAATCGCATACCGATAGCCGTGGTCGTGATAAATACAATATGAAATTATCTGATAGACGTGCTAAATCTACTAGAGATTATATCTTGTCTAGAGGTATTGCTGAAAATAGAATTGAATCTGCCATTGGATATGGCGAATCGCAATTGCTTAACAAATGTTCTAATGGGGTAAAATGTACCAAAGATGAACATCAAAAGAATAGAAGATCGTACTTCTATATCTTAAAACAATAAAAAACATACTCTATATATAAAAAAGGCCTTCTAATTAGAAGGTCTTTTTTTATGGTATAATGTAAAAGCTATTCCTTTTTATATTTACTTATTGAAGTGCTTGCTTTAAAACGGTTATAGGGTGCAATGCTACTTTACGTGTACCATCTTTAATTTGATGTCTGCAACTTGTGCCATTAGCAGAAATAATGGTATCTATTGAAGCTTTGCGTACTGCTGGAAATAACGTTTGCTCTCCGATCTGCATGCTTACACTATAATGTTCTTTTTCGTAACCAAAGCTACCAGCCATACCGCAACAACCACTTGGTATAATGGTTACTTTATAATTTTTAGGAAGGTTTAAAATATCGAAACTCGATTTTTGATTACGCAATGCTTTTTGATGGCAATGCCCATGAAATTTAATAGTTTTAGCTTCTTCTGTAAACTGCTCTGAAGTAATATTCCCTAATTCAATTTCTTGCTGAATAAACTCTTCTATCAAAAACGTATGTTTTGCTATTTGTTTTGCAGAATCTTTATCATCTGCTAATCGTATATACTCATCTTTAAATGTTAAAATCGCAGAAGGTTCAATCCCAATTAAAGGAGTTTCTTTAGTAATTATATCTTTAAAAATAGAAATATTTTTATTGGCGAATTGTTTTGCTTCATCTAAAAACCCTTTAGATAAATAGCTCCTACCACTTTCTTCATGATGAATAAATTCAAACTTATAATTTAATGATGTCAATAAAATTGCTGCATCAATAGCTATTTCAGATTCTAAATAGTTTGTAAATTCATCTACAAATAAATATACCGTCTTAATCGGATTATTAAGCGGATCTATTTGCCCATTTATATATTCTGAATAATGACTTGCAAATGCTTTTGAAATTTTTGGTAAGCTACGTTTAGAATGGATACCTAATACTTTTTTGATAACCCTAGAGCTTAATTTGTTTTGAAAAAGCGCATTATAAAATTTTGGAGCTTTAGAAGCTATTTTATTATATTTTGTTGATTTTGCAAAAAAATTATCTTTAAACTTAAATCCGTTTACCTTTTGGTATTGATACTGAAATTCTGCTTTTAAAGTGGCTACATCAACACTACTTGGGCATTCACTAGCGCAAGCTTTACAACTTAAACACAAATCAAAAACGTCTTTTAAGACTTTAGAATCGAATTTATTCGTTTTTTCTGAATGTGTTAAAATTTCACGAAGTGCATTTGCTCTAGCCCTAGTGGTATCCTTTTCATTTTTTGTAGCTCTATAACTGGGGCACATCGTTCCGCCAAACTCTGGTAGTTTTCTACAATCTCCCGATCCATTACATTTTTCTGCTTCGCGCAAAATACCATCAGATGCTGAAAAATCAAAAAGCGTGCTTATTTCTGGTTCTTTTCTATCAATCTTGTAACGTAAATTCTGATCCATCGGATAAGCATCTATAATCTTACCTGAGTTAAATATATTATTAGGATCAAAAGCGGACTTTATCTGTTTTAATACTTTATAATTTTCTTCACCAATCATTAATGGAATAAACTCAGCTCTAACAATACCATCTCCATGTTCTCCAGACATTGAGCCTTTGTATTTTTTAACTAAATGCGCTATATCTGTTGTAATTTTTCTAAATAGTTTTACATCTTCATTCTGTTTTAGATTGAGTATTGGCCTTAAATGTAATTCACCCGCACCAGCGTGCGCATAGTATACTACTTTTTGCTTGTAACGTTTCATCAAAGTAGTAAACTCGCTTATATAACTTGATAAATCTTCTAGTGCTACAGCTGTATCTTCTATACAAGCTACTGCTTTTTTATCTCCAATGATATTTCCTAACAAGCCTAAACCTGCTTTACGTAATTCCATTGCTTTAAATATATTATTTGCTCTTAAAACAGGGAAAGCATAAGCTAAATTAAGTTCAGCAACTGTTTTTAAAAATGCTCTTATTTCTGTTTGAAGCTCAGATTCTGAATGCGCTTTTAACTCGCACATTAATATAGCTGCAGGCTCACCTTCAATAAAAACTCTATTTTCTTGCTGTGTTTTATTATGTTTTGTTAAATCTAGAATTGTACGATCTAACATTTCGCACGTATGCAAATTATGTTTCATTACTGTGCTTACAGATTTTAAGCACGCTTCAATAGTTTTAAAATGTAATATAATTATAGCATTTTCATTTGGTGGCAAATCATCTAGTTGTAATATAATTTCTGTTGTAAAAGCTAGAGTGCCTTCGCTTCCAGATAATAGCTTGCACATATTAAAGTCAACAGGCTCATCAGAAAATGTAGAACTCTTAATTAATTCATCTATGGCATAGCCTGTATTTCTTCTATGTATGTTTGGCTTTGGAAACTGTTTTTTAATATTATTTTGAATGTCTTCAGAAATTAAGGCATCATAAATCGTTTTGTATACATAACCTTCAGTATCCTCTTGTTTACATTTTAAATGAAATTCATTAGCATTTAAGCTCTTAAATATCACTTCACTTCCATCACTTAATAGCGTTTTTAATTCAATAACTTTATCTCTTGTTACACCGTATTGAATTGACGTAGTCCCTGATGAATTGTTACCAACCATACCTCCAATCATACACCTATTAGATGTTGATGTATCAGGGCCAAAAAATAAGCCGTAAGGCTTTAAATAATTATTAAGCGCATCTCTAATAACACCTGGCTGAACTTTAACTGTTTTTTTTAAAGTATTAACCTCTATAATTTTTGTAAAATGTTTAGAAACATCTACAACGATGCCCTCGCCTACACATTGCCCAGCTAAAGAAGTACCTGCTGTTCTTGGTATTAAAGAGGTATGATTCTCTTTTGCGAAACCGATAAGCTTCTTAATATCATCTATGGTTTTTGGTATTGCAACTGCTTGTGGTAACATACGATACACTGAGGCATCAGTTGCATAAAGACCGCGCATTAAATCATCGAAATAAAGTTCTCCTGTTAACTGAGACTCTAATTCGGTGAATGCAATACTTAAACTCATTTATAAAAAATCTGTTTATAAAACTATGAAGAAATATATTATAAATTTAGTTTTGGCGTTATTTTTGTAAATATTAATCGAATCAATAAAAAACGAAATACAATGAAAAAATTATTTTTAGGAGCAATCGCCATTTTTGGCTTTGTAACATTTTCTAATGCACAATTGTTTGAAGATAATGCCATAGGTTTACGACTTGGCGATAGTGATGGCTTTGGAGCAGAAATCTCATATCAACGTGCTTTAAATAGCGAAAATCGATTAGAGATTGATTTAGGCTGGAGAAGTGGAGACACTTTTGACGGATTTAAGCTTACTGGTCTATATCAATGGGTATGGAACATCGATGGTGGTTTTAACTGGTATGCTGGTGCTGGTGGAGGTTTAGGTACTTTTGATTTTGACGCACCAATAAATGATAGCGAAACTTTTTTCTTTATTGCCGGAGATGTTGGTATAGAATATAATTTTGATATTCCGTTATTATTATCTTTAGATTTTAGGCCCGAAATTGGTTTTGGAGATTTTAATGACGATTTAGACTTTGATATTGCATTAAGTATACGATATCAATTTTAATAACGGTATTATAAAAACTAAAAAACCATCTCTTATTGAGATGGTTTTTTGTTAAAGTTAGATTGAAATTATTTATGAGTTATTAAATAATTTTTGAGTGTGCTTTGATAAATTGTTTCGTATTTCGGCACTATATTATGAATATCGAAATTACGTGATTGCGTTTTTGCATTTGCTTTAAACGTTTTTAAAACATCTAAATCCTTAATTATTTTTATAGCATTTTGCGTCATATCATCGATATCACCAACATCACTTAAATACCCTGAATATCCATGTATATTTACTTCGGGTAATCCTCCAGAATTTGTAGATATAACTGGCACTCCAGAAGCCATAGCTTCTAAAGCTACTAGTCCAAAACTTTCCGTTTTTGAAGGTAATAGAAATAAATCGCTAAAACATAAAATACGATCTATCTCATTACTATTCCCAAAAAATACAATGCGATCACTAATACCATAGTTCTTTGCTAATTTTTCTGCATTCTCCTTTTCTGGACCTTCACCTACCATCATTAATTTAGCAGGGATTAGTTTTTGGATATTATTAAAAATCTTAATAACATCTGGTATATTTTTTACTTCTCTAAAATTACTGATATGGGTTATTATACGTTCATTTTCCTCAGCCATAGCGCTACGCTTGCAATCTGTAAAATTAGTTTGATGCTTATCTAAATCTATAAAATTAGGGATAACATCAATCGTCTTTTTAATATTAAAAAGACGTAACGTATCTTGCTTTAAATCTTCAGAAACTGAAGTCACAGCATCAGACTTATTAATGCTAAATGTTACCGCTGGTTTATAAAATGGATGACTACCAACTAATGTAATATCTGTTCCGTGTAAAGTAGTTACAATAGGCACCAAAATTCCTTCATCTTTTAACATTTGTTGTGCCATATAAGCTGCATAAGCATGAGGAATAGCGTAGTGTACATGTAATAATTCTATACCATGAAGCTTTACCATATCAAGTAATTTGCTCGATAAGGCCAACTCATAAGGTTGGTAATGAAATAAAGGATATTCTGGAACATGTACCTCATGAAAATGTACATTATTAGTCAATAACTCTAAACGAACAGGTTGTTTATAAGTGATAAAATGAATTTCGTGCCCACGTTTAGAAAGTTCTAATCCTAATTCTGTAGCCACAACTCCACTTCCTCCAAATGTTGGGTAACATACAATTCCTATTTTCATTTTAAGCTCTAAATTTTAATGATGGTTAAAGTTAGTTAAGTTTAATAATATTAGTCTATAATAGCCTCATAAATTAGGCGTTGAATTTCAGTTCTAATATTTTCGCGCAGCAATAAATTTTTTCCAGCTACAGGATGTGTTCTATTTGCTAAAAACACATATACTATTTCTTCTTCTGGGTCTGCCCAAGCATATGTTCCGGTAAAACCAGAATGCCCAAAACTAGTCATAGATAAACATCCGCAAGTCGATCCTTCATCGCCTAATTGGGGTTTATCAAAACCTACACCACGTCTATTATTTTTATGGCAATAGTAACATTTATTAAATTTATCTATAGTTTCAGATTTAAAATAGCGTTTACCACCATAAAATCCTTTCTGTAAATACATTTGCATAATTTTAGCTACATCATTAGCATTACTAAAAACACCTGCATGTCCGCCAACTCCACCTTGCATTGCTGCACCCATATCGTGTACATAACCATGTACTTCTTGAAAACGGTAATAGTCATCAACTTCTGTAGGTACAATATCTTTTAAACTAAATTTATCTCTAGGTTTATAAGTTGTATAATTAGCTCCTAAAGATTGATAGAAATGATCTTGGACTAATTCATCTAAACCTTTGCCATAATGTTTCTCAATGTATTTCTTTAATATATAGTATGGTAAATCACTATAACGGTATCTCAACCTGGAGAGCAAATCAGATTCTACAATAATATCTTGAATAGAATCTTGATACTCTTCTTTCATAAAAAGTGTATTGGTAACTTCTACATTATAATCACCTTCTTTTTTTGATCGGTATAATGTTTTTGATGGTTTTTTTGTGATTGAATCTAACGTTTTTATATAGAAAGGAATCCAAGGTTTCAATTTTGCATAATGCGAAAGCATTTTTTTTATTGTTACACTTTCTTTATTACTGCCTTTATAACTCGGTAAAAGCGATGATAAAGTAGAATTTAGAGTTATTGCTTTTTCTTCCTCTAGCTCCATTATTAAAGGTAATGTTGCTAAAATTTTAGTTAAAGATGCAACGTCATAAACATCATTAAACTCTATTTTATTTTTGTTATCATAACGATGAGCTCCAAAGTTTTTATTATAAATCACTTTCCCTTTTCTAGCTACTAATAGCTGCAACCCTGGTGTCATTTTTTTATTTACTGCATAATTAGCTACAGAATCTATTTTTTCTAACAACTTAGTGTCAATACCTACATCTTCAGGCAATCCATAACTAAGGTTATTTAGCGCATTATAATTTAAACCATCACCTGCTTTAAAGGAGGTTCCTCCAGATACTGGTAATGTACCTCTAGCCCCAATTGCTCCAAATATTAATTGTGCAGATTTCTGTTGTGCAATTTCACTGTTTTGATAGCTTACGACAATAGCTTCAATATTCTCCTCAGATTTAAAATCTAATAACGCATAAGGTCGAGCAAAAACATCTAGAATGACCGTGTTTGTTCTTGCTATTTCGTACAACCATGTTAATTCTCTTGTTGAGAATTTATAGCCTTTCCAAGGGTTTTCATTAGATTTATGAAAACCAACAACTACGGTATTATAATTTTGAAGTTTAGAGATAAGTTCATCTAGCTTATTTGCTTTTATTTCATGAACCTTAGTGTATTTTTTTAACTCATCTAAAAAATCTGATCCTTTATCATCTCCTAAAGCAACATAAGCTACTTTTTTAGTTTCCAAATTTCGAATTGGCAAAAGTTCATTCTTGTTTTTTACTACAGTTATGGCTTCTTCCATAAGCTGACCATACAATACATCATCTTTAATACGATTAATATCTTTATCAATATTGATAAGACTAAGCGGCTTATAATTATGAAGTCCAACTTTATATTTAGCCATTAAAATTTTCTTTACTGAATGTGCTAAACGTTCTTCAGTAATGTCTTCATCTTCTACGGCTTTACTAATTCTATCGATACCACCGGAAACATCAAGCGACATTAACATTACATCATTTCCGGCTTTAAAAGCAGCTAAATCTATTTCACCACGTTTAGAACCTTCTACAGTAGGCTCAATAAACTCAGATACACCTTTCATGGTTAACGCATCCGTAAAAATCAACCCTTTAAACCCCAAGCGTTCTTTTAAAATATCTGTAATAATATACTCTGATAATGAAGAAGGTCTTCCGTTCTGTTGTTCTAATCCTGGTACATTTAAATGTGCTACCATAACACTAGACAAACCCTCTTTTATTAATTTTCTATAAGGATATAATTCAATAGAATCTATACGTTTTTCATTAAATAAAATTGTAGGTAATGTTTTATGAGAATCACTATCTGTATCTCCATGGCCTGGAAAATGTTTAGCATTGGCCAACACACCTGCATCTTGCATGCCTTTCATAAATGCTGATGCCTTTTCGGTGACATTATCTCTATCTTCACCAAAAGAGCGATTACCTATAATTGGGTTATTAGGATTTGTATTTATGTCTACAACAGGAGCAAAATTAAAATGTACACCTACACGTTTACAATGTTCTCCTATTTGATACCCTGTTTGTTCTATTAATTTATTATTAGAGACTGCGCCAAGTGTCATATTCCACGGAAAAGCATAGGTAGAATCTAATCGCATACTTAAACCCCATTCAGCATCCATACCAACAAGTAATGGTATTTTAGAAATGGCTTGTAATTTGTTATTTAATTTGGCTTGCCGACCTGGACCTCCTTTAGAATATATAACACCTCCAATTTCTTGATTGCGTATAAGGCTAGATATTTCATTTTCATGTTTAACTCCTTGCTCTGAGAATACTTGCACCATAAATAATTGACCTACACGTTGTTTTAAAGACATACTATCATACAAGCTATCAACCCATTTTTGTTGTGCTTCAATGTCTTCGGATAACAAAGGATTAGGAGTTTCATTTTGAGCGTAAGTGGTCTGAAAACCTATAAATAAAAAGATGAGGGCAATGTAACGCATTAGTGTTTTTTTGGCTTTATAATCAATATAACGAATACTATGCCAAATTAGCACAATTAACAAGAAGTAAAAAAGACTTTAAGATAGATTTATAAAGACTTTAATTAACAACTAATAAATCTGAAGCCTATTAAATCTTAATCCATAAGATCTATATGACGATCGTGATAACCTAATAAATATAAAATACCATCTAACCCTATACTAGATATAGAGTTTTGGGCATTATCTTTAACTTTGGGTTTCGCATGAAAAGCAATGCCTAAGCCTGCTAAATCTAGCATCGGGAGATCATTAGCTCCATCTCCTACTGCTATAGTTTGATTGATATCTATCTTTTCTTTTTCTGCGATGACCTTAAGATACTCTGCTTTTTTATCTCCATCCACAATATCTCCAAGATAACCACCTGTAAGTATGCCATCTTTTATTTCTAATTGATTGGCATATACATAATCGATATCTAGCTTTTTTTGTAAATAATTCCCAAAATATGCGAAACCGCCAGAGAGAATTGCTGTTTTAAAACCGTATTGATGTAAGGTATCTATAAGGCGTTTTGCTCCCTTTGTAATCGGTAGATTAACAGCTATATTATGTAGTTTTTCTTCTGATAAACCTTTAAGAAGTTGCATACGTTGTTTAAAGCTTTCTTTAAAATCTATTTCTCCTTGCATTGCAGCTTCAGTAATAGCTTTTACCTGTTTACCAACGCCAGCTAATTCTGCCAATTCATCAATAACTTCTGTTTGTATGAGTGTTGAATCCATATCAAAACAAACTAAGCGTCGATTACGCCTAAAAATATTATCTTCCTGAAATGCTATATCTACATCTAAAAGTCTTGAAATTTCTAATATCTGTTTGGTAAATTCACGTTTGTTTTTCAATTTTCCTCTAATAGATAATTGAATAGACGCTCTAGGATACTCTTCTGATTTAATTAAAGATGTTCTGCCTGTTAAACGTTTTATAGAATCAATATTCAAATTTTTATCTGATATTAATTTGGTAACATCAGAGATTTGCTTAGCTGTTAATTTCTCTCCTAAAATGGTTATGATATAACGGTCTTTGCCTTGAAGCCCTACCCAATTTTCGTAATCTTCATGAGAAATTGGAGTAAATTTAGCACTGATTTCTAATTCGTAAGATTTAAATAATAAATCTTTTAAAACTGCAGCAGATTTTTCACCAGAACTTATCTGGAATAATATTCCTAGAGATAAAGTATCGTGAATATTAGCTTGACCAATATCTAAAACTTTGGCATCGTACTCAGATAAAACTTTAGTTAAATTAGACGTTAATCCTGGTTTATCTTGCCCAGAAATATTCATTAAAAAGATATCAGTACCGTCCATTATATGCTTACGAATTCTATAAGAGTAAAAATGGGTATTCTAATTGAGAAATAAAAATTATTTGAAATGCGAAATTTATAATTATTCGGGTATAAATTAATAATACCGTAAAATTATTAATTAATAAAGCGGCTATGCCAGCTTTCACTAGCTGGAACTTCCCAATTTTCTTTAAACTCAGCAATATTGGTTACTAAGTTGTTAAATACAATTGTATTTTTAGATACCGCTTTTTGTTTTGCCATTTTTTTGAAATCTAAAAGCGGTTTATAAGCAATATATTCTCCTTGCTTATAAGATACATTCATCTTATCCATTAAATCTACATTGTATTCTTTTTCTAAATTTTGAATAAAATGAACAGATGCGTCAATTGAACAACCCGTAGCCGAATTTAAATTTTGATTTAATGCGAGTATGACAAATCGTTTATAGACTATTTTAAAACCTGCTTGTAAGTCTTGCCCATGCGCAGTCCAAGCTTCTATGAATTCAGCTAATTTTCCTTCAATTTCAGAGATTTCATTTTCTGTAAAAGAGCGACTGGCTTGGTATATCCAAACTCTAGATTCATCAGGTAATGTATCAAAATTTACTAGCATAAATGTTATTATTTCAGAAATCAAAAATAAAGATTTACATCCAATCTTTATCTTCTGATTCTATTTTATACAATAAATAGTTTTTAATATTTAAAGCAGTCGTCATGTCAATATGTGGAATATTTAAATCTTTAGATGCAGAATGCATTTCTACTGTTGCTAGACCTCTACGACGTTGAAAAATGCTTTGTGTTAAGGTTACAGCTTGTATTTTAGAAATCTCCAAGAAACTTGTTGTTGTATTAATAAGCGCTCCGCCTCCTACTACTACATATTTATCATCGATACTATAGTAGAGTTTCTTATATGTAAAATAAGTGTTATAGGCTAATAATGCTACTATAGGAACATTTATCAAGTATAAATAAGGTGGTGCGAATATTAAAAAACCATTAATAATTAATAACGGAATTAAGCTTATTATTATAACTCTGTATATAATATAAGAATTTGGTTTATGGTTTTCTACTAATGGCAGAGCTTTAGGGTAAAAACGCTCTAGAAGCTCATCAACTTTAATTTTATTAAGCCCTATTATATTAAACTTAAGTTGCTGTTTTTTATTCATCATAGCCTGCGTAAACTTTAATTGATAAAGTCCTAATGCACGCTTAAAACGATTTGTAGTTAATGTTGTGGTTTGAAGCCTTGATGCTATAAGCCCAATATTAATTTTATTAAACAATCCTTTAGATATCTCTAAGTCATCTTTTTTTTGTTTAACTACTAAATTAAAATTTTGAATTACAGTTTTTGTTAATGAATATAAAAAAGCAAGTATTAGAATTACTATAACTATTGATACATTAAATAACAATAATGACATCAATGATTCGTCATCTAAATTAAAATTAGATTTTATTTGATTACTGATATTTAAATTTTCTATAAAATCTTTTAAATCTCTATAAGTACCAACGATAAATGCAAAGATTACAACAAAGCTTTTTAAGTGGTTTTCGGTTATGCCTTCTAACACCAATAGCTTCGTCGAAGCTTTAAAAAACACTTCTGTTTCAATTTCTATTTCTTGTCTTTCTATATTTTGATGAGATAATAATGTTTCTTTTAAAGCATTTGCTTTTTCTCTTGGTAATGCTGTAATCTCTATCTCTGTTTTTTCATCGCCAGCAGTTTCAATAGCTAAAGACACAACATTTATAATCTGCTGCAATACATTTTGTTTAATTAAAACATTCTGAATTTTAGATTTAGCAACAGAAATTTCTTCTTTATTAAATACTCCTTGTTTTAAAACAAAATGTTCTGTAGTGACATGAAACTTAAAATTTCTGTACCTTAGAATAGATAAGACAATCATAAAAACAATAAAACCTATAGCGGGTATGATAACTTTAGGGGTTGTGAAATCATAGACTTTGTCACTCCGAATATATTGTATAAAAAATGCTCCAATAATTATTATTGTACCTCTAATAAATCTATAAGTACTAACTCCAAGGTTAACAATAATTCCTTTTGCAGATTGCCGTGATGGAGTTTCAAAATTAAACGCGGTCATTTAATACCGAAGTTAAATGTGCATATTGCTTTTCTGCAATGGCATTTGGTAATCCCTTTATTGCAATATCACCACCAGACTCGCCTGCTGAATATATTTTTAAAGTCGCTAAACCTAAACGGCGTGCCATAAAAGAGCGTGTTATTTCAAGGTGTTGAATTCTATTTAGAGGTAAAGTTGTGGTGTTATTAACTATATAACCAGACGAATAGATAATATCTTTTTCTCTTAATGCATACTTGCGTTTTTTAAACCCAAGCTTATAAATAATCATTTGAGATATAGAAGCTAGTATTAGTACTACTATTATATACCAAAACACGCTATGAAATCCATCATCATCTTCAATAAAATATTTTAATACTACAAGTGCTCCTATAAAACTTAGATATGTAACTAGTACATTAATTATAATAATTGTAAAATACTTAGGAGATATAGGTTCTAATTTTAAATCTTCTAACTTGGGAAGTGTTGTTATGTCTATTTGAGAATTTGTAAACATTTGTAATAACTAATAGAATACTAACATTGCGTGTTAGCTATTAGTTCTGCAACATCAAGTACTGTTATTTTTCCTTCTTGTTCTTTAGCTTTTATACCATCAGTCATCATAGTATTGCAATATGGGCAACCCGTAGCAATAATATCTGGTGTTGTTTCTAAAGCTTGTTCGGTTCTTAAAACATTAATGTCTTTATCTCCTTTTTCAGGTTCTTTAAACATTTGTGCGCCTCCAGCACCACAACACAATGCAAAATTTTTATTTTTTTTCATTTCTACCAATGTCGCATTGGTATTTTGTAAAACATGACGTGGAGCTTCAAATTCATTATTAGCACGCCCTAAATAACAAGGGTCATGAAATGTTATGCGTTTACCTTTATACACATCACCTTTTACTGATAATCGACCTGAATCAATTAACTCTTTAATATATTGTGTATGATGTACTACATTATATGTGCCACCTAAACTAGGATATTCATTTTTTATACAATTAAAAGAATGTGGATCGCAAGTTACTATGCGCTTTACTTCGTAGGCATTTAAAACTTCTATGTTCATCATTGCTTGCATCTGAAACAAAAACTCATTCCCAGCACGCTTAGCTACATCACCTGTATTGCTTTCTTCTGGCCCAAGAACTGCAAAATCTACATTAGCATTATTTAAAAGTTTTACAAAAGCCTTAGTGATTTTCTTAGCTCTATCATCATAACTCCCTGCCGAACCTACCCAAAATAAAATTTCAGGTTGTTTACCTTCTGCCATGTAGTCTGCCATGGTTGGCACTTTTAGTTCTTCGCTCATCATTATTAGTTTATCATTTAAACACTGAACTCTATATTATTCATTAACCCAGTTTAAACGGTCTTGTTGGTTATAAGGCCAAGGCGCTCCATTGTTTTCTATATTGGTCATCATGTTATTCAACTCCATAGGTGCTGCACTTTCTTCCATCACTAAATAACGACGCATTTCCATAATAATTGACAATGGGTCTATACTTACCGGGCAAGCTTCTACACATGCATTACATGTTGTACAAGCCCAAATCTCTTCGTGCGTAATATAATCGCCTAATAGTTGCTTTCCGTCGTCTTTAAATTCGCCTTTATTGGTTTCGATATTTTTAGCAACTTCAGTTAAACGATCTCTGGTATCCATCATAATTTTACGAGGAGACAACTTTTTACCTGTTTGATTTGCTGGACATTCACTAGTACAACGTCCACATTCAGTACAGGTATATGCATTTAATAATTGAATACGATTTAAGTCCATAACATCACTAGCACCAAACTTTTCAGGATCACCTTCATCTTCTGCTGGTGCAGCAAATGGATCTGCATTTGGATCCATCATTAATTTAACCTCTTTTGTAACGGCTTCAAGATTATTAAACTGCCCTTTTAAATTTGTTCTTCCAAAATATGTGTTAGGAAATGCTAAAAGGATATGTAAATGTTTAGAAAAGTATAAGTAATTAAGGAAAATTAATATACCAACAATATGTAACCACCATGCTGAGCGTTCAATTAAATGAAGTGTTTCTGCATTATCACCAAACCATGGAGATAAGTATTGACTTATAATATTCCCTGTTTCTAGACTCTGAAATGTAGTGTCTGTAGCATTCATTATAAGAAATAATGCCATTAAAACCATTTCAAAATATAAAATAAAATTACCATCGTTTTTTGGCCAACCAGACATTTCAGCACTCATAAAACGTTTAATTTTAATCACATTTCTTCGTATCCAAAATACAACTACAGTTACAAATACAAGTATAGCTAAGATTTCGAAACTTCCAATTAAAAAGCCGTAAACCTGAGCTGGCAATACATCTAAACCTATACGATGCGTACCTAAAAGACCATCAATAATGATTTCTATAACTTCAATATTTATAATAATAAAACCGATGTAAACAATAACGTGTAAAAAACCAGAGATTGGACGTTTTACCATTTTGCTTTGTCCAAGCGCAATACGCGCCATGTTTTTCCAGCGCTGTGCTTTATTATCACTAGTATCTACTTCTCGCCCCAATTTAATGTTTTGGATTATCTTTTTAATATTACGAGTAAAATAGCCAATCCCGGCGATAAGAATAACGGCAAATATTATATTTGGTAAGTAAGTCATTAAATTAGGTTTCTAATTTTTCTGGTTGTCTTCTTCGTCTTCGTAAGGAATCTCTTTTCGTGATAGTATTCTGAAATAACGTTTAGGATGCAATTTAATATCTCTTAATAATTCTTCCATCTCATTCATAGTAGCATTGAGATTATTATAGAGTGCTTCATCACTTAATAATTTACCCATAGTTCCTTCGCCTGCATTAAGGTTTTTCAAGAGAGTATTCATATTTAAAAGCGTAGTATCAAAATCGTTAATCGTTTTAGACAATTCAACTTTTTTAAGATCTTCTGATAACTCTGCAAGACTAGAACTTGTTTTATCAAAATTTTCTAGAACAGATGCGATTTTTTCATCATTCTCTTTTACAACTTCTTGAATAGAGTTTGATAAATTTCTAAATGATATTAATGTTGCTTTAAATTCTGCAACCGTAGCTTTTAAACCTGTATTTGAATCGTCTTGAATTACTGAATTTAAACTTGTCATTAACGTGTCAGCAGAACGCAATGTTTTATCTAGGTTAGTACTTAAACCTGAAAAATTATCTTTTAGAGTTGTAATTAAACCAGGTTGTACCTCAGATGCAATAAAATCACCTCTTTTAGCCAGTTCACCTTCATGAGAGTTGATAATAGCTAGGGCGTTACCTCCCATAATACCAGTCTCGTACATACGGATTAAACTGCTTTTAGAAAATTCAAATTTTGGATTTACTGAAAAAGACACTCTAGTTTTGCCTGTTTCATACATATAATTTATAGATTCTACTTTACCTATGGCATTTCCATTTACAGTAACTTGAGATGAAGTGCTTAATGCATTAAAATCAAATTCGGTGTAAAAATTGACAGTGCTAGAAAATAAGTCTTTACCTTTTAGGTAGTTGAACATGTATACAAAAAGCAGTACACCAGTAATGACTAATATTGCGGCTTTAATTTCTCTTGAGATTTTCAATGGTAATTGCTTTGATTGATAACAAAATTAGGAATTAATTTAAAATTAACCCATTTAATTCGAAGCTGATTTTAAAGCTTCATCAACACTTACTTTTTTTCCGTTTTTATAAGCCACAATAAAACAGGTGCTATAGCCTTTATTTTTAGCTTCTTCTTTTAAGGTTTTAGCTATATTATAATCTTGAGTATTTCCATAAAAGTATTTATATAAATCCCCTTGTTTTTCTCGAGTTATAGTATTTAAACCTTTAAAATTATACGATTTAGTAGCTACACGTTTTGAACTAGCAGAGATTTGTATTTTAAAATGTACATTTTTAATAATCTGAGAAGTTGTTTCTTCAGTCTCCGAATCTGTACTAACTACTGTTTTTGAGTTATCAATAACAAAACGGTCTCCTACATTTTGATCAATTTCGTTTTTATATGACAGGATAGCTTCTTTAATTGAGTTTGCCATTTTTGTCTGTCCGGCTTTAGAATTTAAATACGCTCCTTCGCGTTTATTTGTTAAAAACCCTAATTCTACTAACACACTTGGCATATATGTGTTTCTTATAACAAGTAAACTTGCCTGTTTTAATCCTCTACTTTTACGCTTAGCTACATTAACAAAATTGTCTTCAATTTTACGTGCTAAAACAATACTTTGCTCTACATAAATTTCTTGCTCTATTCCTATAGCTATTGTAGATTCTGGTGATCTTGGATCAAACCCAGCATAATTTTGTTCGTAATCTTTTTCAAGAAAAATAACTTCATTTTCTTTTTTTGCAACTTCAAAATTTCTTTGTGAATTTTTTGCTCCTAATACAAAAGTTTCTGTTCCGTAAGGTTTAGAATTACTCACCGAATTACAATGAATCGACACAAATAAGTCAGCATCTGCCTTATTTGCAATATCTGCACGCTCATGTAATTCTAGAAAAACATCTGTTTTGCGTGTATACATTACTTTAATTTTATTGTCCTTTTCTAACTCTCTCCCTAATGCTAAAACAACCTTAAGTGCAATGTCTTTTTCTTTATAACCGTTACCTAAATTCCCTGGATCTCCATCTCCATGACCAGCATCTAAAACTACTATAAATTTATCTGCAGAAGATTGTGCTTTTACTTTAGGAGTTAAACCTATACTAAAAATTACAACTAAAAATACTAATATGTAGTTTATATGCGTTTTCATAATTCATTAAACGGCTAAAAAACTGTGTTTATTACTATAAAAATTATACCGTATTTTATTTTAAATTTTAACTGCGTTAATAAAACATTCACAAAAAAATATATGTAATTTTGGCGTTTCAAAAACCGAGCCATACTTTTACAAAAATACATTTAAAAGGATTGCGTACAAATAGTCTTAAGATACTTTTAGCCCTAAGTTTTACAGTGTTTATCAACACTTTTAGCTTCGCGCAAGATATTCCTCCACCTAAAAAAGAAATAAAACCTAAGACTATAAAAAAAGATACTGTTAGGATCCCTGCTGACTCTACACTTAAAAAGTTAGTTAATCTTAAGGAACAAGATACTATTAAAAATGATTCTATAAATAAACCAAAGGAATTATTAGAGGATATAACTTATTATGATGCAGAAGGTTATGTATCCCTAAACAACAAAACTCAAAAGGTAACACTACATGATAATGCCATAGTTAAATACCTAGATATGGAAATTACGGCAGGTACCATTGTTATTGATAATAATACAAATTTAATCTACGCCGGACGCCTTAAAGATTCTACAGGTTATAGCCAAAGGCCTGTTTTTACACAAGGCCAAAATGTTATAGAGCCTGACTCTATAATTTTTAATAAAGAAACACGAAAAGCTGTTATTTTTAATTCTAGAACCGAGCAAAGTGGTTTTAATATAAAGGCACCGATTACAAAACGTGAAAATGACTCGCTCATTTTTATGAGGAATGCTAGATTAACTACTTCAGAAAATTTAGATGATCCAGAGTATGAAATTATAGTCTCAAAGTTAAAATTTGTTCCTGGCAAAAAATTAGTCTTGGGACCTTCGCATATGGAAATATTTGGTGTGCCTACACCTATTGCGCTCCCCTTTGCTTTTGCACCATTAAATACCGACTCTAAAGGGCAATCTGGAGTTATATTTCCGACTTTTGGAGATGATGTCGGAAACGATCGTGGGTATAATATCCAAAATGGTGGTTATTATTTTGCCATTAGCGATTATGTAGATTTAGCGGTTTTGGGAGATTATTATACTAATGGTAGTTACGGTTTACGTCTAGAAAGTAATTATGCTAATCGTTATAGATTTAATGGTAATTTTAGTTTTAGGTATGAAAACTTATTAAATAGCGAAAGAGGTTTTCCTGATTTTTCTCAAAATACGATATATAATATTCGTTGGACGCATTCACAAGACCCTAAGGCAAGTCCTAATTCTAGATTCTCGGCATCGGTTAACTTAGGAAGTAGTCAGTTTTTTCAACAATCTGTAAATCAACTAAATACTAATCAGTTTTTAAATAACACATTATCATCTTCAGTTTCTTATTCAAAAACATTTGAAGGAGAACCGCAAGTTAACGTTAGCTTAACTGCAACACATACCCAAAATAGTCAGACAGAACAGATTGATTTAACATTACCTACATTCCAAACCTCTGTCGGTCGTGTTTTTCCATTTGCTCCTAAAAATGGTACTAAAAAAGGAATTCTTCAGAATATAAATTTTCAATACAACTCTAGAGGTGAATATCGCATTTCCACTACAGATTCTTTATTTGGTACTAGTGCCATGTTTGATGATGCATTAGCAGGCATACAACATACAATACCTATAACAACTAACTTTAAGTTGTTTAAACATTTTAGTGTTAGTGCTAGTAGTAATTATCAAGAGAATTGGACATTAAATACCATAAATCGTTTTTTTGATCAAGCTACTCAAGAAATAGTTACAACAGATGTTAATGGTTTTGATAGCTTTAGAACTTATAATTTTAGTACTAGTATTGGGACTACTATTTATGGCCTCTATGATTTTGAAAGAGAAGGCAAAAACCCTTTAGTTCAAAAAATAAGGCATGTTATTAGACCCGCTTTAACTTATACGTTGAGTCCTGCTTTTGATCAATTTTATGAAACTTTTGAAATTGTTGATGCTGACGGAACCACAACTGATGAAGTTGAGTTTACACGTTTTGAACGGTCATTATTCGGCGCTCCTAGTAATCGATTGTCTAGTTCTATAGGCTTATCTATAGGTAATAATATAGAAGCAAAAGTCCGTTCTAAAGATTCGACTGACGCAGAACCAAAAAAAATTATTTTATTAAACAATCTTAATTTTTCTACTAGCTACGATATTGCTGCAGATTCTTTGCAATTAGCTCCTGTTAGAATGAGTGGCGGCACTCAAATTCTTAACAATAAAATGAATATTAATTTTTCTGCAACTCTAGATCCATACGCGCTAGACAATAACAACAATAAGATTAATACATTTAATATTAATAATGGCGGGAGCCTGTTTAGACTAACATCTGCCAATGCTAATATTAGTTATTCGTTAAGCAACAAAACATTTAGTAAAGGTAACAAGGATGATGAAGAGGAAGAAGAATCTGAAGCAGAACGACGTGCCAGAGAAGAGTCGATACGTTCTGGTGGACGTGCCGATGATTTATTTGGTGTTTCTCAAGATTTTTCTAATCAAATTATACGTAATAATGGTAGAGATAATCCTGATGAAAAAGATGAAAAACAAGAGTTTTATAATTATAAAATACCGTGGAGGCTAAATTTAGCTTATGCTGTTAATTACACTAATGTGCGTAGAGAAGATAGAATTTCTTCGCATTCACTTATGTTCTCTGGTGATATTGAACTTTCCCCAAAATGGTCAGTAGGTGCATCTTCTGGTTACGATTTATTAAATAAAGGGGTTACGTTTACACAACTACGTTTTGAACGTGATTTGCTGAGTTGGCGTATGAATTTTACATGGGTACCACTTAGCGATCGAGCTTCATGGAATTTCTTTATTGGTATAAAATCTAATTTCTTACAAGATTTAAAGTATGAGCAACGTCGTAGACCAGATCAACGTATAGGCAATTAAATATAAATTTTAATAAAAGATGAAAACAATAATCAACACTTCAAAAGCTCCTGCCCCAATTGGCCCTTATAATCAAGCTGTTTTAACAGGAAATACATTATATACTTCTGGACAAATTGCTCTAGATCCCAATACTATGGAATTGGTATTAGATGATATAGAAACAGAAACCAGACAAGTAATGGAGAACATGAAAGCTGTTTTAGAAGCTGCCGATATGACTTTTGAAAACGTTATTAAAACCTCTATATTTATTAGTGATATGAATAACTTTGGGCAAATCAATGTTATTTATGGAAGTTATTTTGATGAAGCTACTGCACCTGCAAGAGAAACGGTACAAGTAGCCAGATTACCAAAATCTGTAAATGTTGAGATTAGCATGATTGCGGTTAAGTAATAATCAATATTCTTATTTGAAACTCAAAAAAGCAGAACTCAAAGATTTTTTAGATGAAAAAGTCATAGAATACAATAACCCTAAGTTTATTGAAAGTGACCCTATTCAAATTCCTCATTTATTCTCTAAAAAGGAAGATATTGAAATTTCTGGTTTTTTAACAGCTACTATCGCTTGGGGTAATCGTAAAAGTATTATCAATAATGCGAAACGAATGATGCTCCTACTCGATCATTCTCCCTACGAATTTGTAATGCAACATCAAGAAACTGATTTAAAAAAGCTTTTACCTTTTGTCCATCGCACATTTAATGGTTTTGATTTTATTCAATTTATTACCAGTTTAAAACATATCTACACAAATCATTATGGCTTAGAAACTCTGTTTGCAAAACATGCGGACACTAAATCATTACAAAACAGTATACATCATTTTAAACAAGTGTTCTTTGAAATAGAACATTTAGAACGCACAAAAAAGCATGTCAGTGATCCTCTCAAAAATTCTGCAGCCAAACGTATTAACATGTTTTTACGTTGGATGGTTCGTAAAGATAATAACGGTGTAGATTTTGGTATCTGGAGCACCCTTTCTCCATCGCAATTGAGTTGCCCACTAGATGTGCATTCGGGTAATGTAGCTCGAAAATTAAGTTTATTAAAACGAAAACAAAATGATGGCAAAGCATTATTAGAGTTAGACACTAATCTTAGAAGATTAGACAAAGACGACCCTGTTAAATACGATTTCGCGCTATTTGGTTTAGGAGTTTTTGAAGGCTTTTAAGTATATTTAGTGCTTAAAATATTCTTCTATGAAAATTAAATTTTTATTTGCTTTACTGTGTTGCTCAATTCTTAGTTTTTCTCAAGATTTAAAAATCCCTGTAGACACATCTTATGTTACCAATCATACGACAACTATAAAAGGACAGTCTATTACTTATAAGGCTATGACTGGGTTTCAACCCGTTTGGGACTCTGAAGGTTATGTTACAGCTTCTCTATATTATACTTATTATAAACGCACCAATGTAAAAGACGTTAATAAACGTCCTTTAATTATTTCCTTTAATGGTGGTCCTGGCTCTGCTTCTGTATGGATGCATGTGGCTTATACAGGTCCAAAAGTTTTAAATATCGATGACGAAGGTTACCCAATTCAACCTTATGGAGTAAAAAGCAATCCTAATTCTATTTTAGACGTCGCAGATATTGTTTATGTAAATCCAGTAAATACAGGTTACTCTCGTAAAGTAATGATGAAAGATGGCAAATATGCCGATGATAGCATGTTCTTTGGTATTAATGCAGATATAAAGTATTTAGCAAGCTGGATTAACACCTTTGTTACACGCAACAACCGTTGGGAATCACCTAAATATATCATTGGTGAAAGTTATGGAGGTACGCGTGTTATGGGGCTTGCTCTAGAGTTGCAAAATAGCCAATGGATGTATTTAAATGGTGTAATCATGGTCTCTCCTGCAGATTATAAGGTGTTACGAACTGGTGGTCCTGTATCATCAAGTTTAAATTTACCTTATTATACAGCTGCAGCTTGGTATCATAAAATGTTACCTTCTGAATTACAAAGTAAAGATCTTTTAGATATTTTACCTGAAGCTGAAAATTTTGCGGTAAATGAATTAATTCCTGCAATTTCTAAAGGTGGATTTATTTCGGATGTAGAACGAAAAGCTATTGCCAAGAAAATGAGCTACTACTCAGGTTTATCTGAAAAAGTAATTTTGCAGCAAAATTTAGATGTTCCTAATCGTTTTTTTTGGAAGGAATTATTACGTGATAAAACAGGACAAACCATTGGGCGCTTAGACTCGAGATATATAGGAATAGACAAAGTAGAAACTGGCATTAGCCCAGATTATAGTGCAGAACTAACCTCTTGGTTACATTCTTTTGCTCCTGCAATTAATTATTATATAAAAAATGAATTAGGTTTTTCTACAGATGTAAAATACAATGTGTTTGGTAATGTTGGTAATTGGGATCGTAGTAATGATAATGTTCGCGATGATTTAAGACAAGCTATGGCGCAAAATCCATATTTAAAAGTATTAACACAATCTGGATATTATGACGGAGCTACGACTTATTTTGCAGCTAAATACAGTCAATGGCAAACAGATCCTAGTGGAAAATTAAAAGATCGTTTTAGTTTTAAAGGCTATCGTAGTGGACATATGATGTATTTACGCAATGAAGATCTTATAAATGCAAATGATGATTTGCGAGAATTTATAAAGCAATCTTCAGCTAATGGTAAAGCTGCTAAGTATTAAATAAAAAAGGCTTCCAATTCGGAAGCCTTTTTTATATTATTTAAAGTTTTATTACCCTTTTAGCCATGCTTTACGTAACTCTTTTTGAGCGTCAGTAGCATTTTCATCTTCTACTAAACCTTCACTTTTAGCTGTCGCTTTAGTTAACTTAGTTTCAATCTTTACTGGTTCTCCATCGCGCTCTAACTCCATTGTAATTTCTTGTCCTTCTTGCCAACTAAACATTCCGCCTATAACTTGTTGTGCGTTTGCTAATGTTAAATCTGATCCATTAACCTTTTTGATAACATCTCCTACCTTTACACCTTGAGAAGCCCAAAACGAATTTTTTAATGCTACTGGAGAAAAGAAAATAATTCCTTTACTTTGGTCAGCATCAAAAACAACATTTTGTCCTCCAGCAAATATATAATTGGTCTCCACTTCAGTTTCGCCTAATTTAAGACCTGCCATTGTAAAGAAATCGTTATAATTAATTGGCACATCACCTTCTACATGCGTCTTTAAAAATTCTCCAACACTTGGGTACGTCATTTCTGTAATCTCAGTAATTATATTATCGTCTACAAATGGTTTTTCTTTACCATAACGTGCAGATAATTCTTTCATAAGCGATAACATGCTACGTGTGCCGTTACTTTCTTTTCGCATTAATATATCAATACACATACCTATTAAAGCTCCTTTTTGATAGACATTAAAATATTCTGGCGCATATTTTTCATCAAGTACATTCTCACTCATTATTGTAAAGCTCATAGCATCATTCATACGTCTTGAAGTACTAATTTTTTGCATAACAACATTATAAAATTCATCTGCATCGACTAAACCTTCTTTAACCTGAAAGTGTTGCGCAAAGTATTCCGTAACACCTTCGTACATCCACAAATGCTTAGAAAATGTAGGTGCGTTATAATCAAAATAATGCACATCTTCAGAATGTACAGATAATGGGGTTACAATATGGAAAAACTCATGTGCTACGACATCAATCATGGATTTAGCTAAACCTTCTTTTGACGAAGCTTCTGGTAAAACAACTACTGTAGATGTATGATGCTCTAATGCCCCAAATCCTTTTGGTGATGTATCTGCTCCATCAGATAAATATAAATAGATATCATATCGCGGTGTACTATTAACATCACCTAAATAGGCTTTTTGTGCTTTCATCATATCGGACATCGTCTGTTTTAAACTTGCTGCCGTATGCGTTCCATTAGGAGAATACACACTTAATACAATTTTTATATCACCTACTAAAAACTCTTGTACATCAAGATTTCCATACATCATAGGATTGTCTGTAATATCAAAATAACGCTGTGCAAAATAACTTGTAGTAGAAGCATTACCGTCAGTAGTTGGTGCTGTTGATTTTACTTCTAATGCTGATGTACGCACAAAATCAGAAGGTGCTGTAACGTCTAATGCATATTGATTGTTTTTTAAAGAATCAAAATAGCCTATAAAACCATGAAGATTTAATACGTAATTTGTAGGTTCTATATTTGTCCCTGCTGGTGAAAATGGCTGCTCTCCTCCTATACCACCTGAAGATTCAATATCATAAGTATCATTAACATAATAGATGATTTTATCTAATTCAGTAGCGTTAGATATCGTCCAAGTATTAGCATCTACTTTATTTACGGATAACTCATTACCACTGTAATCTATAGCTTTAAAATCCTCTATATATTTACCAAAATCACTCACGGAATATGTACCTTGGACTACTTTCGGCAATCTATAAGTGACGCTTTCTTGAGAAAAACGACCAGGATTAATACTTACTGGAACTCTATCATTATCTACCTTAGTAAGATCTAATGCTGTTGCTATTGGGTTATTTGATGCTGAATCATCTTTACCTGTTTTAGCTGATCCACAACCTACTAAAACTAAACTTAAGCCTATAATGGCTATTACTTGTTTCATAATTACTATTAATTTTTCTAATGTTACAAATCTACAACTCTATTGCATTTTAACAACTAAGTATTTGTTAAAATGGCATTTACTATATTAGCCAAATGCAGCAACCTCTAATAAGTATTTTAACACCTTTTAAAGATGTATCTTTATATATAGAGGATTGCTTAACGTCTATAAAAAATCAAACTTATAGCCATTGGGAATTGCTTATTGTCGATGATCATTCTTCAGACATGTCCTACCAAATTGTTGAGAAATTTGCTAAAAAAGATTCAAGAATAAAACTTTTAAAAAACGAAGGTTTCGGTATTATTGAAGCGCTTAGAACAGCTTTTAAGCATAGTAAAGGAATATTTGTAACACGTATGGATAGTGATGATGTAATGTCAGTTGATAAGCTTGAAATTATGTCTAATCAACTCTTAGATTATGGTAAAGGTCATGTAGCTTTAGGTCTCGTTAAATATTTTAGTGCTGAAGGAATTAGCAATGGTTATGCTAAATACGAAGCATGGCTAAATCGATTGACAAAATTAGGTTTAAATTATTCTGAAATATATAAAGAATGTTCAATTGCTTCACCGTGTTGGATGATTTACAGAGAGGATTTAATAGCATGTGGTGCTTTTATACCCAACCGTTATCCTGAAGATTACGACCTAACATTTCGCTTTTATAAACATGGTTACATATGTATACCAAATGATAAAACTCTGCATCATTGGCGCGATTATAGTACCAGAACCTCTAGAACACATATACATTATGCTCAAAATTATTTTTTAGACATTAAACTCCATTATTTTTTAGAATTAGATTACGATTCCACTCGTCCATTAACTGTTTGGGGAGCCGGATTTAAGGGGAAATCTATTGCAAAAACATTAGTTAAAAAACATATTCCATTTTTTTGGATTTGTGATAATCCAAAAAAAATTGGAAAAGATATTTACGGGCAAAAACTTCTGCCTTTTGAAGTTTTAAAGGAATTTCATTTACCTCAAACCATTGTTACTGTGGCAAATGATAATGAACAACTGCAGATTAAAGACTATTTTAAAAACTTAAATATGAAATCAATGATTGATTATTTTTTCTTCTGTTAAGGGTAAAAGTTAAAATTGTCAAAATCGCATCGTTATAATCTACAACCTTTGTCTATATTTGAATTGATAAATAAATTTAAAACGCGAAACTTAAGGAATGCAGTTTAAACATCCAGAACTTCTATGGGCTCTACTTCTACTGCTCATTCCTATTATTATTCATCTATTTCAGCTTAGACGTTTTCAAAATGTTGAGTTTACTAATGTTAAGTTTTTAAAAAATGTAAAACTTCAAACACGCAAGAGTTCTCAATTAAAAAAATGGTTGACTTTAATAACGCGTTTATTAATAATACTATTTGCTGTTATTGCATTTGCGCAGCCATTTACTTCTAATTTAGAAAACTTTTCTACCAAAAGTGAAACTGTTATTTATATAGACAATTCCTTTAGCATGGAAGCTAAAGGCAATAATGGTAGTTTATTAAATGAAGCTGTACAATCAATAATTAGTAATGTTCCTGAAAATGAATCAGTCACTATTTATACTAACGAAGATGTATTTAGAGACGAAACTGTAAAAAGTATTAGCAACGATTTAATTCAGTTAAAATATTCTACAAGTCAATTAACTTATGAGTCTGCTTATATAAAAGGGAAACAATATTTTACTAACGATCCTACTTCTGTAAAAAATCTAGTTTTGCTTTCTGATTTTCAACAAAAAGGTAAACCCTTAGATTTTGAAGTAGATAGCACAGTAACTTTAAAGTTAGTACAACCCACATCTATAATTACTAATAATATTAGTATTGATAGCGCATATATAGCAAAGAATACTAGTGAAAATATTGAATTAAATGTTGTACTGTCACACCAAGGTAACCCTGTAGATAATGTCTCTGTTTCATTAATAAATGATAACGAGTTAATTGCCAAAACAGCCGTAAATGTTGATGGTAAGACTACCACTACTTTTACATTACCAAATAACCAAATTATAAATGGAGAGATTTCTATTGAAGATGCAGGCTTACAATATGATAACCGTTTGTATTTTAATATTAACGCTCCAGAAAAAATTAATGTATTAAGTATTAATGAAGCATCAGATGGTTTTCTAAGAAAATTATATACCAATGATGAGTTTAATTTTCAATCTTTTGAATCTAGTGCACTTAACTATACTATTATAGGTCAACAAAACTTAATAATTTTAAATGAACTAAAAAACATACCTAATGCTTTAATTAATGCGTTGAGAGCTTTTAAAATCGATGGAGGTACACTATTAATTATTCCTTCAACTGAATCTAATTTAGAATCTTATAATCAATTACTTAATGCTGTTTCTCTGCCAAGTTTAACAAAACAAAACAGTATAGAAAAACGCTTAACTGCTATTAATTATGATCACCCTATAATAGAAAACGCATTTTATAATCGTGTATCAAATTTTCAATATCCTAAAGTAAATACTACCTATAATTTAAGTTCAAATGCAAATGCAATTTTTAATTTTGAGGATGGCAACGCCTTTTTAGTTGGTAACTCTAAAAGCTATTTGTTTTCTACAGCTATAAATGAAAGCAATAGCAACTTTAAAAATTCACCTTTAATAGTCCCAATATTATATAATCTTGGTAAGCAAAGTTTAGCCTTGCCAAAACTATACTATACCATTGGTACTCCAAACACTATAGATATCAGCACCCAACTAGCACAAGATGATATTCTAACTTTTGTTTCTAATGAAAATTCTACTATTCCTTTACAGCAAACTTATAGTAATTATGTAGCAATTACCGTAAACGATTACCCAAATAATGCAGGCATAGTTGAAGTTAAAAATAAGTTAGAACCATTACAGAACTTAAGTTTTAATTATAACCGAGTTGAAAGCAATCTTACATATCACAAATTAGACCTCAATGCAGCATATACAGTAGATTCATCATTCTCAACGGTTATGGATGATATAAAAAGTAATACAAATATTAACGCGCTATGGAAATGGTTTGTTATTTTTGCCCTAGTATTTTTAATTATAGAGATGCTAATCTTAAAATATCTTAAATGAACGCACTCATAAAATCTGCAACCATCGTTGATTCTAAAAGTGATTTTCACAATCAAAAGGTTGATATTTTAATTGAAAACGGAAACATTAGCAAGATTTCAAAACGCATTCCTAACCCTAAAAATTATCAAGAAATTAAATTAGAAAACCTCCATGTATCTCAAGGATGGTTTGATAGTTCTGTATCTTTTGGTGAGCCAGGTTTTGAAGAAAGAGAAACGATTAACAATGGTTTAAAAACCGCTGCAAAATCAGGATTCTCTAGTGTCGTTTTAAATGCGAATAGTAATCCTGTTATTGACAGTTATGCTGATATTGCTTTTGTAAATGCAAAAGCTAATGAAAATGCAGTTGCTTTAAAAACACTTGGTGCATTAACGCAGAATAGTAATGGTATTAATCTCGCTGAGCTGTTTGACATGAAAAATGCGGGAGCCGTTGGTTTCTACGATTATCAAAAGCCAATAACTAATCCTAATCTAATGAAAATTGCGTTGCAATACGCTAGTACTTTTGATGGGCTGGTATTCTCATTTCCTCAAGAATCTCAGATTACCGGACTTGGCGTAATGAATGAGCATATTAATAGCACCAAATTAGGTTTAAAAGGAAATCCTGCTCTTGCGGAAGAATTACAAATAGCACGTGATTTGTTTTTATTAGAGTATACAGAAGGTAAACTACATATTCCAACCATTTCAACCGCAAAATCAGTAGCACTAATTAGAGAAGCTAAAGCTAAAAACCTAGATGTTACATGTTCTGTTGCCATACACAATATTATGTTTACAGATAATGAGCTTCAAGATTTTGATACTAATTTTAAAGTTACTCCTCCTTTAAGAACACAAACAGATATTGACGCACTTATAGAAGGTTTAAGAGATGGAACTATAGATATGGTCACCTCAGACCACAACCCTATTGATATAGAACATAAAAAAATTGAATTCGATTATGCAATTAATGGCTCAATTGGCTTAGAGTCTGCTTTTGGAGCGTTGCAAACTTTATTTACAACTAAGAAAACAGTAAGTCTGTTAACGCAAGGAAAATCGAGATTTGGTTTTGATGCTACATCAATACAAGAAGGTAATAAAGCTAACTTAACGCTTTTTAATCCAGATATTACTTATACATTTTCTGAATCCGATATACTTTCAAAATCTAAAAATAGTTGCTTCATAAATACTAAGCTTAAAGGTAAGTCTTATGGTATTATAGCAAATGATAAAATTGAAATTCACTAATGACCGAACAAACAATACAAGAAGGTAAAACCTTAGCTTGGGTAAGCTATTTACCTATTTTTGGAATAGTCATTGCTTATTTTTTAAATAACGATCGTAAAAACGAATTTACGAGTTTCCATATCAGACAATCTATAGGCATTTGGTTGTTTTATTTTATATGTGCTATTAGTATTAGCAATTTTGATTCTTCTATGCTTCGCCTTTGTTTATGGGTAGGATTTGGATCGCTACTACTCTATGGTTTTATAAATGCTTTTATGGGAAAAGTGCAGACTGTACCGATGATTGGTGAGTTGTTTCAGAAATGGTTTTATAATGTAGGTAGATAAATGAGTGACTCTTTACATTATATTACACGCCCATCAACCTTAACCGAAAATGCACCTTTGCTAATTATGTGTCATGGTTACGGTAGTGATGAAAACGATTTGTTTTCGTTTGCATCAGAATTACCCGAAGAATTATTTATCGTATCCGTACGTGCTCCATATTCGCTTCAACCTTATGGAAATGCCTGGTATGCTATCAACTTTGACGCTAATCAAAATAAATGGAGTGATGATGAACAGGCCAAATCATCTAGAGATATAATTTCTAATTTTATAGATGATATTTCTACTAAATACCATGTTAATAGCGACAATGTTACACTCTTAGGATTCAGTCAAGGTACTATTTTAAGTTACGCTGTAGCGTTGACTTACCCTGAAAAAGTAAAACAGGTGATAGCACTTAGTGGTTATATTAATACCGATATTATTGAAGCGCATTCAAATACTGAAGACTATTCTCATTTAGATTTTTATTGCTCGCATGGAAGTGTAGATCAGGTTATTCCTGTAGACTGGGCAAGAAAAGCATCTCCGTTTTTAAACGAATTAAATATTAAGCACAAATATGCTGAGTTCCCAGTAGGCCATGGTGTTGCACCACAAAACTTTTACGAACTAAAAGATTGGCTTATAAAACGTATCTAGTTTACTGGATATAAAAAGTAATCGGTAAGCGTATATTTTAATTCTTGTTTTTCATCAATTTCATAATTCACAAAAATTTCGCCCCAATGTTTTCCATCAGTGAAATTTGCTATAATCCACTTATGATTTAAGATTTTTATTTTATTAATCAATATTTTAGAAGAAGTCATAGATGCAAAAGGTACAATAGGATGATCTTCACCTTCATAAACATTCATGCTTAAAAGTCCATCTATAATTGCTGGAATAAGCGTCGCAGTATCATACCCTAAATCTTCAAAATAAGTTAAGGCTTCTTCATTATTATCTATAGAAAAATAAGACAATTCAAATTTTTCTTCTTCGAGTTGGCTAATGTCTTTTTCATACTTCTCTTTCTTTGACTTATAGGTTTTTATATCCTTCTCATATTTATCAATGATGTTTTTTGAATTCACATATTGAAAAATAATCAGTAAAACTGAAAAGATAAACAAGTACATAAAAATTCTACGCTTCATAATTATATAGTGATTTCAAGATTATCATAAGCTAAATAAACGTTTTCTGGTAAATTTTGTTGCACTTCGTCATGAAACCCAAGAAGATGACTAATATGTGTTAAATATGCACGTTTTGGCTTCACCCTATCAATAAAAGCTAAAGCTTCTTCTAAATTAAAATGAGAAATATGCGGTGCTTCTCGCAATGCATTAACGACCAAAACGTCTAGGTTATAGAGTTTTTCTATTTCAGCATCTGGAACAGTTTTCATATCCGTTAAATACGCAAAATCATTAAAACGGTAGCCGTATACTTGAAGTTTATTATGCAAACCGTCAATTGGCATAACATTTATACCATTTAATTCAAAAACTGCATTAGTAATCGCATGTGTATTAACACTAGGCGCACCTGGATATTTGTTTTCTGTTTCAAAAATATAATCAAAACAACGTTCTAAAGCTTTAAAAACTCTAGGATGCCCATAAATATCTATAGCTCCTTGTTTAAAAAAAAATGGACGAATATCATCCAATCCCATAATATGGTCTGCATGCTCATGCGTAAAGAGAATGCTATCAAGTTTAGTGCATTTAGCATTTAGCATCTGCTGCCTAAAATCTGGTCCACAATCAATGACATAACTGTAACCACTCCACTCAATAAGCACAGAAACTCTTAATCGTTTATCCTTTGGATTGTCACTTAAACACACAGGATGTGTGCTTCCTATAATAGGAATTCCTTGCGATGTACCAGTGCCTAAAAATGTTATTTTCAAGTGTGTTAAGTTTAAGACAAAAATAAGTTTATTTTTTTGTTTGCTATACTAAATTGATACCTTTGTAACTGCTATTAATTAAAGCATTATGACTGAAATTAAGTATAGATCAGATAAAGGTTTTGAAAACATTCCTTCCTTAAAAGATAAATGTCTACGTATTAATTTAAACTCAGATATTTACGGAACCTTTGCTGAAATTGGGGCTGGACAAGAAACAGTACGTCAGTTCTTTAGAGCTGGTGGTGCGTCTGGCACTATAGCAAAAACCATGTCTGCTTACGATAAAGATTTTAGTGATGCCATTTACGGTATTGAAAACGATAAGCGTTATGTGACTGAAGCGCGTTTAAGAAAAATGCTAGATCATGAAATGGCTCTAATGGAGCAACGTATTACTAGAGACAAGCATCCTGACAAAATATTTTTCGCTTACGCCAATACTGTTGCAACTATTGATTTTGCAAAAAAATACAAAGGTCATGGTTGGGTTGGTATTAAATACCAAGTAAAACCAGACCAAGATTATAATGACATTGTTTTGCATATTCGTTTTAAAGAAAATGATGCTAGATTGCAACAAGAAACATTAGGAAAGTTAGGTACAAACCTTATATATGGTGCGTTTTACAAGTATAACGAACCAAAAAAATTATTAAGATACCTCTACGATCATTTAGACAAAGATCAGATAGAAATCGATACGATTAATTTCTCTGGACCCGTTTTTGAAGAAGTTGATAATCGATTAATGAGCTTACAACTGGTTAAAAATGAAATGACAGATGCCGTAATGTTTGCCCCAGATGGTAATAATGTGTTGCCTGCACGTGTACTTTATAAAAAGAACATATTAACATTAAGAGGTAGTTTTAGACCTGTAACAAAGGTAAATATGGACATGTTTCAGAAATCTTATGAAATGTTCATAAAAGAAAATAAAGTTGATATTGAAAAAACACAAGTTATTTTTGAAATTACCTTATCTAATCTCCGTGCCGAAGGCGAAATAGACGAGCAAGATTTTATGGATAGAGCACGTCTACTCTGCTCTCTAGGACAAACGGTGTTGATTTCTAATTTTAAGGAATACTATAAACTTGTGGAATATTTTTCACAATATTCTAAAAGTAGAATGGGTCTAGCTATGGGAGTTAACAACCTCATTGATATTTTTGACGAAAAATATTACCGTCATTTAAGTGGTGGTATCTTAGAAGCTTTTGGAAAACTCTTCTATAAAGACTTAAGAGTGTATTTATATCCAATGCAAAATGAAGATGGATCTATTACAAATAGTGAAACATTAAAAGTTCATCCTAGAATGAAAGAACTCTATAAGTTCTTTAAATACAATGGTAAAGTTGTAGATATTAATGATTACGACAACTCTATTTTAAGTATTTTCTCTCGTAAAGTATTAGCAATGATAGCCGATGGAGAACCTGGTTGGGAAACTATGCTACCTGAAGGTGTTGCTAAGCTCATTAAAGAAAAAGCATTATTTGGTTACGAATCTGAAGAGATTCTACATAAATAGAGAAACCTTATAAAAATGCCATTCAGAATGTCTCGAAAGCTATTGGGATAAAGAATTTTATTAAATTCAATGACCTCGCTTCCATTTCGACTGCACTCAATGTAACAGTTATGAATGGTAAAATAAATTACTTTTTAGGCAGCTTTTTTATTGGATTAGAATCTGATCCGTATGATTCTTCGTCTTTACTTTAGTAATCACATCTTCTAAAATACCATTTTCATCAATTACAAAAGTCGTCCTATGAATACCATCGTATTCTCTACCCATAAATTTCTTTGGCCCCCAAACTCCAAAAGCATTTATTACCGATTTATCTTCGTCTGCTAATAAAGGATAAGGAAATCCGTATTTGTTTCTAAAGTTAGATTGGCGTTTTTGGCTATCAGCACTAGCACCTAATATTGCATAACCTTGAGATTCAAAACGAGCATGGTTATCACTTAAATCGCATGCTTCTACTGTACAACCTGGTGTACTTGCCTTAGGATAAAAGAATAAAACTAATTTTTTGCCCTTATAATCGTTAAGTGTTATTGTATTTCCATCTTGATCTAAAGCTGAAAAATTTGGTGCAGCATCACCAACCTTTAAGTGTGTCATATTATGTAAATTTGTTTCTGCAAAAATACAACGAAATGACGAAGCAAGAAAAGGTAAGGTTTGTTATCAATACTCTTTATAAGCTATATCCAGAAATCCCAATTCCTTTAGATCACAAAGATCCATATACTTTATTAATAGCCGTATTAATGTCGGCACAGAGTACCGATGTACGTGTTAATAAAATTACACCCTTACTTTTTGAGCGTGCTGATAATCCATACGATATGGTAAAACTGACCGTAGAAGAGATTAGAGAGATTATAAAGCCTGTTGGTTTATCTCCTATGAAAAGTAAAGGCATACACGGATTGTCTCAAATTTTAATAGATAAGTACAATGGTGAAGTTCCACAAACATACGAAGCCTTAGAAGCCTTGCCTGCCGTTGGCCATAAAACGGCTGCAGTAGTATTATCACAAGCTTTTGGTATTCCTGCATTTCCTGTAGACACACACATTCATCGTTTAATGTACCGTTGGAATTTAACCAATGGTAAAAATGTGGTGCAAACTGAAAAAGATGCTAAACGTTTATTTCCTGAAGAACTTTGGAACGATTTACACCTTCAAATTATATGGTATGGTCGTCAATATTCTCCTGCTCGTGGTTGGGATTTAGACAAAGATATTATTACAAAAACGATTGGTAGACAAACCGTTTTAGATGATTATTATAAGAAACATAAATAATAGTCTGGTATAGTAATTGTGGATTAAAGCAAAACCTAATCCATGAAACATTTTTATTTTTTAGTTGCGCTTCTACTAATAACATCATGTATTCCTATTAGAATAGCTCCAAAAATTGAAGATCAAAAAATTATGGTCGCTAAAAAATTTAAAAGACAACTTCCAGAACAGTATGCTTTTATCTTTAAAGATCCTAAAGATGCTAATGAATTTTACACCTATATCGATACTAAGTTTCAGTTAAATCATATTGATGTAGATTACGATGTGCCATTTAAGATTGATGGGGTTCAATACTTTTTATCTTTTTATGAAGCTGAAAAATCTACCGAAACTATAAATTTAGTACCTATTGCCATTGATGCTGCCACATCTAATGGAGATTTCGCTACAGACCTTTCAAGTATTTATACCTCTAGAACAGGAACTTGGTATTTAGCATTAACCGTTATGGATAATGATGGATATAATTGTTTAAACCCAGTTTATCCATTTAGACAAAGCGTTATTAATTACTTAAAAAGTTTAAAACAAGAATATTTAACCACACACGAATACGCCGAAGTGTTATTCAAAAAAACGCCCTAACTCAAAGAGTTACGGCGTTTTTAATTTAATTCAGAAGTGCTTCAAACTTCAATTTATTATAACTTATAACACTTAAAGCCTTAGAATAATTTAAGATGAAATCTACTGTTTCGTCTTTTGGGTTTAGGTTAACATTTTTTGGGGTACAGTCAGAGTAAATTTTTGCCATTTGTTATGTTTATGGGTTCATTCAAAAACAATAACGTAACAAAATTAACTTTATTGTATTAATTCGTTAAAACTATGTTATTTTGATCGATAACCTTTCTTAGATTGATCAATGCATAACGCATACGTCCTAATGCTGTATTAATACTAACGCCTGTGCGTTCTGAGATTTCTTTAAAGCTCATATCTTGATACATACGCATCAATAACACTTGTTTTTGGTCTTCTGGCAATTCTTCAATAATACGCCTTACATCAGATTCTACTTGAGTTTTAATAATGCTCTTTTCTGCATTTAAAGACGAATCACTAAGTACTGAGAAAATACTGAATTCACCAGTATTATCAAACTTAGGCATTCTGCTATTACGTCTAAAATGGTCAATAACCAAGTTATGCGCAATACGCATAACCCATGGCAAAAATTTGCCTTCTTCGTTATACTTTCCTCGTTTTAGTGTTTTAATCACTTTAATAAAAGTGTCCTGAAAAACATCTTCAGTAATATCTCTATCGTAAACTTTAGAGTAAATAAAACTGTAAATTTTTTGTTTGTGAC
The DNA here is from genome assembly GCF_021887715.1 of Winogradskyella immobilis. GTDB lineage: Bacteria > Bacteroidota > Bacteroidia > Flavobacteriales > Flavobacteriaceae > Winogradskyella > Winogradskyella immobilis. Next base: position 15,799 of record NZ_JAIQXX010000020.1, on the reverse strand, counting down.
GCTTAACCAAAATTGATAATGCGTTTTCGTCTCCTTTAATGTAATTCTTGACAAGAACTGCGTCTTCGATAAGATTTTGTTTCATAATAAGTACTTTAAGTGCAGAAAAGCAGGCTTTTCTACTTGGGGTTTTAGCTGTTTCTTAAAGTAATATTATGTATACGCAGTTGTTTTTATGAAAATTATAACAACAATATAACAACAATCATTCCGAAAAAACAAAATTTCGCACCAATATTTAACATTTAATCTGTTATTTATCCATTTCGTCCTGTAAAATACTTATGGTATCTTTGCGAAATTATACAGCAAAAAACCTATGAACAACACCGTTTTAGACGTTAGTCCTAAAGAAAATATTATTATAAAAGGTGCTAGACTGCACAACTTAAAAAATATAGATGTTGTTATTCCTAGAAATAAGTTGGTAGTTATTACGGGTTTATCGGGTTCTGGGAAGTCTAGTTTGGCTTTTGATACACTGTATGCAGAAGGCCAACGTCGTTATGTAGAAAGTTTAAGCAGTTATGCCCGTCAATTTTTAGGGCGTTTAAATAAACCTAAAGTTGATTATATTAAAGGGATTGCACCAGCAATAGCTATTGAACAAAAGGTGAACTCCACCAATCCTAGATCTACAGTTGGTACCACTACAGAAATTTACGATTATCTAAAATTATTGTTTGCTCGTGTCGGTAAAACCTATTCTCCTATTTCTGGAGATCTTGTAAAAAAGCATACCACATCAGACGTCATTAACTTTATCTCCAAATTTGAAGAAGGTTCTAAATTACTACTACTCTCGCCTATTACTCTTGAAGAAGGACGCACTGTAGAAAATAAATTGCAAACACTAGCACAACAAGGTTACGCTCGTATAAAATACAAAGAGGGAGTTTTACGAATTGAAGATGCCTTAACTAAAGCTATAAAAACGGATAAAGATTTATATTTAGTCGTCGATCGAATTATTTATAAAAATGAAGAGGATTTTTTAAATCGCCTAGCAGATGCTATTGAAACTTCTTTTTTTGAAGGCAATGGTACTTGTATTATAGAATCTTTGTCAGATAAAAATCAAACCTTATTTAATAATAAGTTTGAAGCTGATGGTCTAACATTTCTAGAACCTAATGCACACCTGTTTAGTTTTAATAATCCGTATGGAGCTTGTCCAAAATGTGAAGGTTATGGTGATATTATTGGCATAGATGAAGAATTGGTCATCCCAAATACAGCTCTATCTATATACGAAAATGCCGTATTTCCTTGGCGTGGAGAAAGTATGAGCTGGTATAGAGACCAATTGGTTAATAACTCTCATAAATTCGATTTTCCTATACATAAACCCTATTTTCAATTAAGCGAAGAACACAAAGGATTAATCTGGACAGGCAATGAACATTTTGAAGGCTTAAATAGTTTCTTTGCTGAACTTGAATCTAAGGCTTATAAAATTCAGAATCGTGTTATGTTATCCCGTTACCGCGGAAAAACAAAATGCTCAGTATGCAAAGGAAAGCGTCTACGAGAAGAAGCTGCTTACGTTAAGGTAGAAAACAAAACCATTACAGATCTAGTAGATTTACCTTTAGATGAATTGGCTGTTTTTTTTAAAGAACTATCTTTAAATGAATACGATGCTAAAATTGGAAAGCGCTTATTAAAGGAAATACATACTCGCCTAGAGTTTTTAGCAAATGTGGGATTGAATTATCTAACACTCAACAGACGCTCTAACACATTGTCAGGTGGAGAAAGTCAACGTATCAACTTAGCAACATCATTAGGAAGTAGCCTTGTAGGCTCTATGTATATTTTAGATGAACCTAGTATTGGATTACATCCAAAAGATACCGAACGTTTAATAGATGTTTTAAAATCTTTACGCGATTTAGGCAATACCGTTATTGTAGTTGAACACGATGAAGACATTATGAAAGCTGCTGATGCCATTATTGATATTGGTCCGCAAGCAGGTACTTTTGGTGGTGAAGTCATGGCTGTTGGTGATTTTAAAGGTATTTTAAAATCTGATACGTTAACCGCAAAATACCTTAACGGCAACTTAGAAATTGCAGTGCCTGAAAAACGTCGAACTTCAAAATACCAAGTTGATATTATTGGAGCTAGAGAAAACAATCTTCAAAATATAGATGTTACTTTTCCGCTAAATATGCTAACAGTTATTACCGGTGTTTCTGGTAGTGGCAAAAGTACTTTAGTTAAAAAACTATTGTTTCCTGCGTTGCAAAAACAACTCACAGGTTTTGGCGACAAACCTGGACAGTTTACTGAGCTAAAAGGGAACTACACTAATATTAAACAAATAGAATTTATAGATCAGAACCCTATTGGGCGATCTTCGCGTTCAAACCCAGTAACTTATATTAAAGCTTACGATGATATACGTGCACTTTATGCCAATCAAAAATTGAGCACTATACGCAATTACCAAGCTAAACACTTTAGCTTTAATGTCGATGGTGGACGCTGTGAAACCTGTAAAGGCGAAGGAGAAGTTACTATTGAAATGCAGTTTATGGCTGATGTGCATTTAACCTGTGATGTATGCCATGGCAAACGTTTTAAAAAAGAGGTTTTAGAAGTTGCTTTTGAAGGAGAATCGATTGACAGTATTCTTAATATGACGATTGATGATGCTATTGATTTCTTTAAAACCAATGGTCAGAAAAAAATTCACGGCAAACTACAACCATTGCAAGATGTTGGTTTGGGTTATGTCACTTTGGGACAAAGCTCTTCTACCCTTTCTGGTGGTGAAGCGCAACGTATTAAACTTGCTTCGTTTTTAGGAAAAGGAACTCGAGGAGATAATACCTTATTTATTTTTGATGAGCCTACAACAGGACTTCACTTTCATGACATTCAAAAATTATTAACGTCTTTTCAAGCTTTAATTGGTAAAGGGCATTCTATTATTGTAATAGAACATAATATTGAACTGATAAAATGTGCAGATTATATTATCGATTTAGGACCTGAAGGTGGTAAACATGGAGGTCAATTGGTAGCACAAGGCACGCCTGAAGCAATCGTTGAAAATCCGAATTCTATTACTGGGAAATATCTTGCAGAAAAATTGTAACCGATATCTTATTTATTAAAGATATCTATCCTTAATCATATTGTTGTGATGATTCTCATGTCCTGTAATAATACAACCAATTGCTCTTACTGATATTGGCGAACCACTCGCTGTACCAATAGACTTAAGCTCTTCTTCAGAAAATGACTTATACAAAGCTATTGTTGCTTGTCTTACAGCCTTATATTCATTAAGCAAATCCTCTATAGATCTTGTATTGGTTTGTGCTGCCATAACATAATCATCTTGCTCAAAACCCGCCATTTCTGTTTTGTCTTGTCGAGCTATTCGCATAGCCCTATAAGAAAACACACGCTCTGTATCAATTAAATGTATTAACATGTCTTTAATCGTCCATTTTCCTTCTGCATAAGCGTAATCTAGCTTTTCTTGAGGTATATTGTTATAAAACTCTATAACAGTCTTACAATTGTTTGTTAGTGCTTCTGAAATAGAGCCTTCAGTAGCTTTAGAAATAAAAGGTTGATAGTAAGGATTATATTCGTCAGAATTTAATTTCATAGTTTATTTTATTAGGTTGAGTAAACATAATAAAAAACCCTTAGCATTTCTACTAAGGGTTTATATAAATTATAGCTAATGCTTATATCTCATTAAAAATAGTATGCATTAAGCGTTTTTTGTCATTTAAACTTTCTTCTAAAGATATCATAGTTTCTGTTCTATAAACACCTTCTATATCGTCTAGCATAAAAATAATATCTTTTGCATGCATTGTACTTTTAGCTCTAATTTTACAGAAAATATTGAATTTCCCTGTAGTAATATGCGCTACAGTAACATAAGGGATTTCATTAATGCGTTGTAAAACAAATTTAGTTTGAGATGTATTTTGAAGAAAAACTCCTACATAAGCAATAAAAGAATATCCTAATTTTTTATAATCTAAAGTTAATGACGACCCCTTAATAATACCTGCTTCTTCCATTTTCTTAACACGAACGTGAACCGTACCTGCTGATATCAGTAATTTTTTAGCGATATCTGTAAATGGAATACGTGTATTATCAATCAACATTTCTAAAATTTGATGATCAATTTCGTCTAATTTGAATTTTGGCATAGCGATTTTATTAAATTATATGCAATAATAAGACAAATTTGTTAAGAAAAACACATTAAATATTATGTTTTTAAAGGTTTTATAGAGATTTTACTATTATTTAACATAACGAAAACGATTTCGCTTCCTATTGATAAAGGATTGCCGTTTTGGTCTAAAACAGAATTTCCATCTGCATTTATTTCTTTATGCCCAAAGTAAGAATCTAAATTTTCAATTTTTTCAACTTTAGGAATAAATTCAATAGTATTACTAATTAAAACCTCACTGAATTGAATAGCAATATCAACAGGTCCATTCTCTAAACCTGTTATAGCATTTCTAATAATGACATCATAAAAGTTCTTTTCATTTTCAGGAATATCAAAATAAGGTACATGATCATTAACTTCAACACCATTTGATATATAGGACAAAGCATGATATAAAGATTTATATATGTATAATCTTGTTTGTTCTCTATTGTAATCATTAAGGTAATGACCTGCTTCAAACAAAACTGTTGGAACACCTAAAGACTGAAACGTATCTCCTACACAATTGATATTAAACCCATCGTCATAACGTCCTATTCCATTCTCTAAATCATTTTGCAAATGTTTATTGATGTAAGCAATAATAGACATTGCTTTTTTACGTGTATCGGTTATGGATCTGATTTCATCTTCTGCTGGCGATAAAAACGATAATGTAGCAGAATTCCCCAATTGGCCAGCTCCAAAAATAGTACGCTGACCATGTAAATTAAAACAAAAGTCTGGTTTAAAAGACTCAAAACATGATTTTAAAACTCTACTTTCAGGTTGCGTTAAAGCTTGAGCATCTCTATTTAAATCTTCTAGATTAGCATTTAAACGCGTATAACGTTCAGCTCCATCTGGACTTAAGATAGGAACAAACAATAAAGTGCATTGCTCTAAAATGCCTTTATAAATTGACTTTTCAGCTTTTACCGTATTAAAAACATCAAAAATAGCTTTAGTTGTTGTGGATTCATTACCGTGCATTTGAGACCAAAGCAACACTTTTAGTTTCCCTGTTCCTATTTTTACTGAATAGATAGGTCGTTCTTCAACAGACTTACCTATAGTAGAAACTACAAAATCATCACCTAATCGATCAAGTATTGGAGCTATCATTCCATTAGTAATATAGCGTCCAAAAAGTGAATTTTCTTTATGAGAAATATGCTGATTTAATAATTGGTTTTCTGTCATTTTTAAAAAATCTGAATACAAAGGTATACAATTGTAAATTTACATTTGTAAACGATCTGATTCTGCTTTTTGATAACAAGAGTAAACACATTTACTAACATATAAGGCATGAACTCTCAGTGTTTATGAAATATTTTTAACAAGTTTATTTAATATATTATATTGCACATATTATCAGGTATTTAAAAACTTTAATTAAACTTTTTGTTTATGTGTTTTTATTTATTTAAAGTTAAATATATCATTAATTTCATAACAATAGTTACATTTGTAACGTTATACGCTATAGATTTTAGTTTACAATGATAAACACATTAGATTTCTCTAAACGACTACAAAAAGTTATAGAATTTTATGACGAAACTGCTTCTAGTTTTGCTGAGAAAATTGGCGTACAACGCTCTAGTATTTCACATATCTTATCTGGAAGAAATAAACCGAGTTTAGATTTTGTAATGAAAGTCCTCCACTCCTATCCCGAAGTAGAATTGTATTGGTTAATGAATGGAAAAGGTGAATTTCCAAAACCGCAAGAAAAAGAACAAAAACCAATTCAACCTCAATTAAGTTTAAATGAAATAGCACAAACTGCTTCAAAATCTTCCGAAATTGAAAAAATTATTATTTTTTATAAAAATGGAAGTTTTAAAAGTTATGAGAATTAGCTCTTACCGTTTTATATGTATTTTTGCGTAAAACATAAATTCTACATGAAGCATTATTCTGTTTTGCTAATATTTACATTTCTATTGGTGAGTTGTTACCAAGTAGAAAGAAATTGCGCAGACTATAAAACCGGAAAGTTCTCTTTTAATTATTCTGTTGATGGTATAGAAAAAACAGGGACTTTTGTACGAACAGAATCTTATAATATTGACTATTACGAAAACATTGCCGATTCTGCGTCTATACGCTGGATTAATGACTGTGAATTTATATTAAAGAAGCTTCACCCAAAAAACCAATCTGAAGAAGCTCCTATACACATGAAAATCTTATCAACTACAGATTCATCATATACCTTTGAATATAAATTAACTATAAAAAAGCCTAATCGACCATTAAGAGTCGAAAAAGGTATCGCCTACAAAGTAAAATAATATTCTGAATTTTATTCCTGTTTTAAAATACAAACTCAATGACAATCAATGCGCTTATATAAATGACAGGTCGTATACTCAAGCTTAAAACAAGGTCACTTGGCCTTTATCATCAATATCTAAATCGTCATCGTCTTTAGACTTTGGTTTTGGGTCGAGATCGACTTCTATAGGTTTTTCATCTTTTTGAGGAATTGCTTCATTTTCGCTTACATTTTCTTCATCTACAACTTCAATCTCTTCTGCAGGAACAATTTCAGGAGCTTCATAAGGCAATGGATCCATAAGACTAACCTGGTTAATCTTCTCTTTAGTTAATTGATTACCTAATGCCGAGATTCCTTTTATGGCAATAAAATCTTCAAGATCTATTTTAAGGTTATCTTTTCGATCTTTACCACGTTCTTTTTTAAATTCTATCTCTGCCATTGGGCGCCAGTCCGTAGAAACAATTTCTAATTGAGAATTAGGATGATTAGAGATAAACATTTCTTCTCTACCTTCATTTTCAACAATAAAACGTTTTATGTAATAGCGTTCTTTGTCTCCATCAAAATATATTACCGAAATAGGTTTTTTAGGTATCCATTTCTCCAGCACAATCATATCGCTATCAAAATGCGTAGTTAATTCAGGGATAATGGTTTTTAAAATACCAGACTGTTTAATAACTAACAAACGATCTTCTCCCCTAAACTCTCCTATAAGCTCGCCTCTACCATCTACATTTAAGCGTTGCACCGTATCATCAAACCATATTTTACGTGGCTTTAACGTTGATACACCTTTTTCTTTAAGCTCAATACGTTTTATAGTATATTTAGAAACCACATTTCCTTTAGAAGTACGCCCTTTAATTAAGACATCGGCAAAGTCTAAATCCCATTTTAATTTTTTAATACTTCCTACTTGCCTTAAGTTAATAGTAACTACCTCAGCTTCTCCATTAGGGTTCGCAGAGAAATATAGAACTGGAGACATTTTGTTTCCATTGGTAAGATCATAGGCTTTATCTCTAGTAATAGAAGTTACTGCAAAACGTTTTACATATGAAGATCCGCCTTTACCATCTCTATAGATTAAATTGTAAATAGTCCTTGTATCTTTCTTTTTAAAGACCGCGACATGGATGATGTTTTTACCTATAAACGTTTTGGTACCCACTTTAGTTACCATCATTTTACCGTCATTGGTAAAAACAATAATATCATCGATATCACTACAATCGCAAACATATTCATCTCTACGTAATGATGTTCCTATAAAGCCTTCTTCTCTATTTACATAAAGCTTTGTGTTTCTAATCACCACTTTTGTTGCATCGACATCATCAAAAATTCTTATTTCTGTTTTACGCTCTTTTCCTTCGCCATATTCTTTTTTAAGGCGTTCAAAATAAGCAATTGCATAATCAATTAAGTTTGCTAAATGATGTTTTACCTCAGCAATTTGCTCTTCTAAAGCATCAATTTTTTGTTGTGCTTTATCTATATCGAATTTAGAAATACGTTTGATTCGTATTTCTGTTAAACGCGTAATGTCATCTACTGTAATTTTACGTTTTAGATGTTTTATATGCGGTTGCAAACCTTTATCTATAGCATTTATAACGCCATCCCAAGTTTCTTCTTCTTCAATATCTCTATAAATTCTGTTTTCAATAAAAATACGTTCTAGAGAAGCAAAATGCCATTGTTCTTCTAATTCTCCAAGTTTTATTTCTAATTCTTGTTTTAAAAGTTGAACTGTATTATCCGTAGAGCGACGCAGCATTTCAGACACACCAATAAACAATGGCTTATTGTCTTCAATAACACAACCTAATGGCGAAATAGAACTTTCGCAATTGGTAAATGCATATAAAGCATCTATGGTTTTGTCTGGTGAAATCCCCGAAGGTAAATGCACTAAAATCTCTACCTCAGCAGCGGTATTATCTTCAATCTTCTTTATTTTGATTTTACCCTTGTCATTCGCCTTTAATATTGAATCTATAAGAGAAGATGTTGTGGTACTAAACGGAATTTCTGAAATGACCAATACATTTTTATCGCGTTGAGATATCTTAGCACGCACACGTACTTTACCACCGCGATTTCCATCGTTATAACCTGTAAAATCGGCAATACCTGCCGTTGGAAAATCAGGAAAAATTGTAAAACGTTTTCCTTTTAAGTGTTTCACAGAAGCTTCTATAAGCTCAATAAAATTATGCGGTAATATTTTAGTAGACAAACCTACAGCAATACCTTCTCCACCTTGCGCTAACAATAACGGGAACATTACCGGAAGGTTTACAGGCTCTTTACGGCGTCCGTCATAACTGGCTTGCCATTCTGTAATCTTTGGGTTAAAAACAACATCTAAACCAAACTTAGAAATCCTTGCTTCTATATAACGAGATGCTGCTGCTCTGTCACCTGTTAATATATTTCCCCAGTTTCCTTGCGTATCTATCAATAAATCTTTTTGACCTATTTGCACCATAGCATCTGCAATACTTGCATCTCCATGCGGATGATACTGCATGGTATGACCAACAATATTAGCTACTTTGTTGTAGCGTCCATCGTCTAGATCTTTCATAGAATGCATAATACGTCGCTGTACAGGCTTAAAGCCATCTTCAATAGCTGGTACGGCACGTTCTAGAATTACATAAGAGGCATAATCTAAAAACCAATCTTTATACATGCCTGTAACTTTAGTAATCGTTTCCTGATTACCAGAGTCTTCACTATGCAATTCTCCGTCTAATAAATCATCATCTACTTCACTCATTTATTCCTAGGTATTCTTTTTATTTTCCTTAAGTATTTTACTTAAAGATTGCCTTACATATTTTCGCTTTCGTTTTGTTACCAAAGTCACATTAAAACGATGCTTAGATACATTTCCATCACTTCGTCTAATAACTATTCTTAGTATTTTAGAAAATACATAATTATTAAATTTATAACCAACAAGATTCTTTTTATAGAATTCTATTTTACGTTCTCTATAATTAAATCGATCTGCCAATAACAAACCCCTATTTACAATTACAACCTTAACTCCATCGCTGTCATACTCAAAATAACGTGCTATGGCGTGCACTCCAATAAATAAAGCCAAAAGCAAAGCTGTTACAATACCAAAAACTGCTAATGGATTATTGGCAACCTCTTTAAATGCATTAAATACAGTGACCCATATAATGGCAAATATGATAATAACAAAATAGACAGAGATAATAAAGCCTCTTACTTTTCCATTATCAGTTCTCATACATCTTCCTTAACTATATCTAGTTCTACTTTAAGATTATTAATAATAAACTCTTGTCGAGTAGGCGTGTTTTTTCCCATATAAAATGATAACAATTCTTCTATAGACATTTCTTTATCTAACATCACTGGATCTAAGCGAATATCTGCTCCTATAAAATGTTTAAACTCATCTGGCGATATTTCACCTAATCCTTTAAATCGTGTAATTTCTGGCTTTGGTTTTAACTTTTCTATAGCATTCACACGTTCTTCTTCAGAATAACAATAAATCGTTTCTTTTTTATTACGTACTCTAAACAAAGGGGTTTGCAAAATATACAAATGGCCTTCTTTTATAATCTCAGGGAAAAACTGAAGAAAGAATGTTATTAATAACAGACGAATATGCATACCATCTACATCTGCATCTGTAGCGATTACCACATTGTTATATCTTAAATCCTCTAAAGATTCTTCAATATTTAATGCTGCTTGTAACAAATTGAATTCTTCATTCTCGTACACAATTTTTTTGGTTAATCCGTAACAGTTCAACGGCTTTCCTTTTAAACTAAATACGGCTTGTGTATTAACGTCTCTAGATTTTGTAATACTACCAGATGCTGAATCTCCTTCAGTAATAAATAATGTGGTTTCTAAATTTCGCTCATTTTTAGTATCTCCGAAGTGCACGCGACAATCTCGTAACTTTTTATTATGAAGACTTGCCTTTTTCGCTCTGTCTTTTGCCAGTTTACGTATGCCTGACAATTCTTTACGTTCGCGTTCAGCCTGAAGGATTTTTCGTTGAATACTCTCGGCTACATCCGAGTTTTTATGTAAAAAATTATCGAATTGTGTTTTTACAAAATCATTGATATAAGTCCGTACTGTTGGCAAATCTCCTCCCATATCTGTAGAACCCAACTTGGTTTTCGTCTGACTCTCAAATACAGGCTCCATTACTTTTATAGCAATGGCTGAAACTATAGACTTTCTAACATCTGAAGCTTCATAATTTTTACCATAGAACTCTCTTAGTGTTTTTACAATCGCCTCTCTAAATGCTGCTAAATGTGTACCACCTTGCGTTGTGTTTTGTCCATTAACAAACGAATGGTATTCTTCGCTATATTGTGTTTTGCTATGTGTTATAGCTAGCTCTATATCATCACCACGTAAATGGATAATCGGATACAGCATATCACTATCCTTAATATTTTCAGATAATAAATCTTTAAGTCCGTTTTCACTAAAGTATTTTTCGCCATTAAAAACTATGGTTAACCCAGGGTTGAGATACACATAATTTTTAAGCATCTTTACGATATACTCATTACGATACTTATATTTATTAAAAATGGTGTTATCTGGAATAAAAGACACTTTGGTACCTCGCCTACGAGATGTATCTTCTAACAGCTCCTTATTAATTAAGTTTCCTTTTTCAAACTCAGCAGAAGCTGATTTATTATCACGTGTAGATTCTACTCTAAAATACGAGGATAATGCATTAACCGCTTTTGTACCAACACCGTTTAATCCTACTGATTTTTTAAAGGCTTTAGAATCGTACTTACCACCTGTATTCATCTTAGAGACCACATCCACCACTTTACCTAAGGGAATACCACGTCCATAATCACGAACTATAACCTTATCGCCTTGAATAGAGATTTCTATAGTCTTACCCGCTCCCATGACAAATTCGTCAATACAATTGTCTAAAACTTCTTTAAGAAGAATGTAAATACCATCATCTGCCGACGATCCATCACCGAGTTTACCGATGTACATACCTGGTCGCATACGGATATGTTCTTTCCAATCGAGCGAGCGTATATTATCTTCGGTATAGTTAGACTGTTCAGCCATAGAAATAAGGACTTAATTTAGATGAAAGGCTAATATAAGATACTACTCTAAAAAATGAAATAGCAGGTACAAGCAGTTATTAACAATTACCTTTTCACAATTATACTTCAACTTATAATTTAAAAACTATAATTAAAATTAAATAAAATGTATCTATTTAATAAATTAAAGCGATTACGACTTATAGAAAAGTCTGTGGTAGAAATCTGTTCAAAAAAACGTTCATTTAATAAGTTAATTCCTGAAAGGCTTAATTGCCAATTTTTATTCTTTGGCTGGTAGTTTAATTGCGATTCTAAGAATGAAAAGCTATTTGAACTATTAATGTCAGGAACAAATAAATTATAGATAATGTTTACAAAAAACTGTTTTGATGGTTTAATAAGTAACTTTAATTTGTTTTCAATGCTTTGGTTCTCAAATATACCTTGACTTTCATTAATATTATACAAATGTGTTATTGTATTTTCTATATTGACAGGGAGATTAAATGCTGTTTTTAAAAAAATTGAATTATTTAAAAAAGTGCTTCTATTATCTCTTAAATCAGAATTGTTAATTATATTTTTAAAATTCAGTACTGAATAGCTTGAATTAATTTTAATATTAGTTTTAATTGGATAGATAAGTTTCGAGAAATTGAAGTATAAATTAACATTACTAGTGTTTTCAGACAGAAAGAAGTTTGTAGTTATAGTATTAAATTCATCAATTTGAGTATTGTTAAAAAAGTTACCATCTGTTATCGTATAATTAGCTCCAATAGATAAATTTAATTGATTAGATAAATCATTATTATTATAGGATAAATTATATGTTTGGTTTTTCCTTAATCTCAAGCTTGGAATATTATTTTTTGACAAACGATTATTAGTAATAACTTGGTTAGTAAATAAATTCTCTACTGTATTAGGGCTTTGACTTATAAAAGAACCTAAAGTTAAAAATGAAGTATCATTAATATAATATAAAACAGAAATAGAGGGTTCAAAAATAATTCTGCTCAACTCATCAAAGGTATTATTATCTATAAACTCTAGGTTTTGGTTTAAAAATCTAAGTGTATATTTTGGAGATATAAAAAACCTTCCTAGTCTCCAATTATAAGATCCAGAGGAAAAAAAATCATTCTTTCTATACTTAATGTCATTAAATCCATTTGATATTGAAGACTCCACTGCATCATTTTGACTAAACAAATTAGTCTGTAATGATTCCCTATCCAAATTTCCACCAAAAACAAAATTATATTTACTTTTATTTTTTTTTCCTAATAAAATAACATTAAAACTTGTTAGCACCTTATTTGAGGCATTTTTCTGGACATCATTAATGAATTCAGAATTATTAAATATTGAAGGACTAATATTAAAATTTTGGTCTAAATTATTAATAGTGTTTCTTAACCTGAATTGTAAAGCTTTATCTTTACTAATTCGTTTTGTGAATTCTACATCTTGCTTAATAAGCTGATTCTTTGTCCCTAAATTAGATGAAAAATTATTTCCTTGATTAGAGAAAATAGAATTTTCTGTATCAATAGTCTCGTTTCTGTAACTCACATTATATTCCAGTAATGCATTTTTAGAAGTGTTTACTTTCAACTCTACATCTCCTCTATACTGTCTTGGTTTTTTTTGAATAAAAATATCATCAAATATTGAAAACTGCTCGTCATTTATAGTAATGGTACTTTCAGAAAATTCATTATTTTTAATTTTATCAGTAATATAAAAGAGGTTAACTCTTGTTTTAATTTTGCTTGATAAATTAAATGTGCTATTAAAATTACCAAAGAATTGATTATTTATGTTGCTTAAATTATTATTTGCAAACTGTGGTAATATAGTTTCTGGTATTATTTTTTTAGCAAAAATATCTTGTTCCCTAAGTTGCTCTGCACTAAAAGAATTACCAAAATAATTAAATGGAGAAGGATTAACACCTATGTTATTATGTGTAGCTAAGGAGAAGGATTTAATTTTTTTGTTAATCCCTAAAAGGTTAACAACATTATTTGACGCTACCTCTTTACTACCTGAAAAATCCCCCACTCCTACATTTGCACTACCACTAAAGTCCGTTTTATTATCTTTAAGCTTAAGGTTTAAAATAATTTTGTCACTATTTTCTATTCCTTTAAGAAGTTTATTTTCGGAATAGTTTTCTATAGCTTCTATTTCTTTTACAAGATCTATATTAATATTTTTTGTGCCAATTGTGTAATTAGAGTCAAAAAGATTATCTCCTTCTAAAGTTACTGTTTCAATGGATTTTCCTTTATACTTAACCGTGCCATTTTTATCGTCAACTTCAACGCCTGGTAACCTTTTCAGCAAATCTTCCACCTTACGCTCTGTTCCATCTTTATAAGAATCTACACGAAATACTATAGTATCTTTTTTTCTTATAAACGGTTTTTTCTTTCCTTTAATAATAACCTCTTCTAGTTTTTCAATTTTTTCTTTAATTAAAATAAATTCAAATAAAAGTGGCTTAGAGCTATCATTGTCTTTTATTTCTTCTTTAGCTTCTTTAAATCCCGTCGATTTAACCTCTATAATAAAGCCCATAGGGTATTCCTTTTTTAAATTGTATGAAAAAGACCCATTAGAAGTAATCACAAATTCACTAATTAAATTAGGATTGTTTAATGGTTTAATAAGTATTTTAGCAGATAAAGAGTTTTTGTTTATATCTGTAACAGATCCTTTTATAACCTGAGCAGAAACGTTAGTAAAAAAACATAAAAATGCAATGCTAAAATTAACATAGCTATAATAATTCTGCATATTTTATAAATAAATGATACTGTAACTTAATAGAAGATATTAGCACCGCTATGTTTAGTGATTGTTTTTACGGTAGTTTTTTATAATTTTATTATACTCTTCATCGTCATAATCTATAAAAATTTCTATACCTCCTCTTGAGTATTCAAATCCTCGAGAAGATGCTGTTGGTCTATAGCTTAATGCTCGTATTGCTTTCTTTCTATATCTGTCTTTATACTCTTGCCATGTTATAAATTTATTAACTGCATTAAACGGGTTTTCTAAATTATCATTTAGGTAAGCACTATTTATACTAGACGCTTTAAATTTTATAAAATCATCTGTAGATTTAATTTCTAATATCATACCTGGTAAGCCGTCAAATTTCCAAGGTCCACCAACTGGAAGGTCACTTGTAAACCATGCTATATAATCGCGCCCTCTGAAATTCATTGTTGCTTTTTGGCAATTATACCCAAGTAACTTTTTAGTTTCCTTTATAATTTTCCAACCAAAAATAGTCATAGAATCTTTCATTATATGCTTGTTAGAGTATTTGTAAATCATATCTTGTAGTTCATAATCTTTGTATACAACACCTATATTTTTACCCGATGGTGTAAAAGTAACATTTGGATTACCCCCTTTAGTTTTATTTTTTTCAACTAGATTAGACTCGTTATTTTCTTTTTGAAAAATCGATTTGTTAAAGTCATCATATATGTTTAGAGTATAATTTGAATTATGTTTTTGATTTGCTAAATGTTCAAAAGTAAAAGTCTTTAAATAATTAATTTTATAAAAATTTATTTGATCATTTTGTTGAGAATAACTTAAAAGGCTTAAAAAACCAATAACTAAAAAAAAATATTGTCGTGTCATAACTTAATTTGAAATAAGTAAGGCTGTGTTATTTAATTTAAAAATGTTAACACAACCTTGTCTTTATTGTTAATGTTTTTTATTTAAAAAAATATTTTAGAAATCTCCACTAAATAACACTATCTAGTCTCGTAAATCTGATATTATAATTAAAATTTCTAATTGCGCTTGTACATTCTTATAGCAGTTATCAATAGCTTCTTGTCTAGTTGTACCAAAACCTGTAGAGTTAGTTCTAATAATTCGCCCATCATCCATATTAGTTGCTGTTCCCCAACATGATGCTACATAAATATCATCTTTCTCAGTTATTTCAAATTTACAATCACAAATTTCAGTAGGATCAACAATCTCAATAGAATCTATATTCGTTTCTGGATTTAAATCTTTTTTGACTAATGGATTTGAATTATTGGCAAACAATGTTATACTAAATAACATTAAAAAAATAAATGATAATTTTTTCATGATTTTAAAATTTATGATTTATATATATAAATCGGTTAATAA